>NZ_AOMO01000031.1 GCF_000338875.1 Vibrio mimicus CAIM 602
GACGGTTTGGAGTATCGTACTCTACGTGAGAAGTATTGATTGTAATACCACGCTCACGCTCTTCTGGTGCGTTGTCGATTGACGCGAAGTCACGAGCTTTACCGCCGTATACTTTTGCAAGTACAGTACAGATAGCTGCGGTTAGAGTTGTTTTACCGTGGTCAACGTGGCCGATAGTACCAACGTTTACGTGCGGTTTCGTACGTTCAAATTTCTCTTTAGACATGAGTTGTCCCTCTAGGTACGGATTTAGGTGGCTTTTGAGATGACCACGCAACCAAAAAAATATCGGTAGTAAAGTATATATCAAAAGGAAAATGTTGCTTAGAGTGATTAGAGCTGGTGCTGATAGGCAGAATCGAACTGCCGACCTCATCCTTACCAAGGATGCGCTCTACCATCTGAGCTATATCAGCACTCTAAAATGAGTGGAGCGGGCAGCGGGAATCGAACCCGCATCATCAGCTTGGAAGGCTGAGGTAATAGCCATTATACGATGCCCGCGCATCGAAGTGACGTCGCTAATATGCCACACTCTTGAGAAAAGAAAACCCCTTTTTAATCATTTGCATGCTGTTTGATTACGACTTGAGCAAATAACGTGGCGGTGGGTACAAAAAGAGCGTTTTCAGAGCAATTCTCGGAAAACAACTTGGTTCTTGCCCTTACCTTTTGCTTCATACATCAAACTGTCTGCCATATGCAGTGTTGGCGACTCCGTGGGTGAAGGGTAAAAAGCGCAACCTAAGCTAATCGTTAATGTCACAAAAGTATTTGAGGAAATCATCAGTTCTTTCTCTGCAATACGCTGGCAAATAAGCTCAGCCAACAGTTGCGATGCTTCGGACGTTTTTCCGTGCACCAAAATGGCAAACTCTTCACCACCTATTCTGGCAAATTCCATATCAGGCTCTAATGCTGAGCGCACGCAAGCAGTAATAAGGCAGATTGCGCTGTCACCTGCGCCATGACCATAAGTATCATTGATCCTTTTAAAGTCATCGATATCAAACACCATTAGCGTTAGGCTTTTTGAGTGGTCACGTTCTTTAGTTAATTGGTTAAAGAAATAATGGCGATTATGTATTCCGGTCAAACTGTCGGTCTGAGACAGAAGAGTCAACTTATGATTTGCTTCTTCAAGTTGCCGCGTCCTTAACCTCACGGTTCGACGCAATTGCAGCGCATAAAGTATTACGACCATTAATGTACCAGTGACTAATCCTGGTATTAGGTATCGGGGATAAACAGTTTCAATGTGCACCCAGCGACTCAAAATTCGGTTTTTTTCGCTCGTGGTAAGCCGTGTAAACCCTTCATCAATTTGGTTCAACAATCTCATATTGTCTTTAGCTACCGCAGGGCGAAGTTCGGCTGAATAGAGAAATTGTGCCGGCATAAACTCTTTAGCTCCATCGGCGATCACAATATAGAAATTCGCGACTTGCGAATCCGCGATAAAAGCATCCAACTCTCCCCTGTTTACGGCTTGCATCAAAAGCTCATTATTGACGTACTCGGTTAGCGCGATGTGCGGGAAATGCTCTTGAGCAAATTCTTGTTCAAAACCTCCCTTAACGATGCCAATGGCGACATCCAAATTACCAGCCAACAGCTGCCCCAATTTTTCCCCAAGAAAGCGTTGATGAACATACAATTGTGTATCGATTTCGAGCAAGGGTTCTCCAAAATCGAGGTACTTTTCTCTTGATGGTGAACGGATTAATCCAGCTTGAATATCAGCTTTACCATACTTAACTGCCTCTAAAGAATCATTCCAGTCCATCAATTTGAACTCAATATCGACATTGTTGACTTGACCAAAGGCCAGCCAGAAATCGATCAGAATACCGGAAGGTTTCCCCTGATCATCAATATAGGAATAAGGTTTCCACGCTTTAGAGTTTGCAATAATCAGTTTTTCTTGCTCAGCAGCGTTCACAACTGAACTGAACAGAAAGCTGCAAAACACAAGCAACATGAGTGATAGTTTTTGTGAACGGCGATGATCCATCCGCATGATATCCTTGATAATTCTTACCAACGGGAAAAAGGTTGTCAGTTTTTCACGAATATTAACTGATAGAAAGTATGGAATTGAGTATGAAAGAATACAAATATCCCTTCAAAATTGAGAGGTTATACCCCCATTCAGACTTTTACGGTAGCAATGCAATCTACCAATAAAGTAAGTCGTCAGGAGGTAAAGAAAGCGATTAGATTTGGCTCGCTTCGATGTAAGCATTGAGCTCTTGATTACTCACGACAGTCAGTAGTTCACCATCAAGATAAAAAGAGACATCATCCTGCCCTTTTTCTCCGCGTAAAACTTTATGTGTGCCATCAACATAGGTAACTTCCATTTGCAGAGTTTGTGGATCAATCTGCTGCATGGTTGCTTTTTCGATTGGCAGTACATTGGTTTGTAAAGGTGCCTCAGTCAGAGAACGATCCAATTGGCCATTCACTTTAATGATCGCGTTTGCAGGCATATCAACAACCGCAGGTGATTTTCCTGAAATTGGGTTCTTACCTGTCCAAAATTCAATTGAGTTGAAAATAAACAGATCGGCTGCACTGGTTAAACCATACACTGGCGAAAGTAGTAAAAACAAACCTTCACGTGCATAACGGTTGTCAACAACTTCTAAGTTGAATTTATTAACCAGCCCTGTAGCGGCCATTTGCCCCATACAACCAGTCAATGAGGTCACACCTAGTCCTGCGACAAGTGCAATTTTTAATGCTTGCTTATTCATATCATCTCCACGCAATTGAAAAGGTGGGCGATGGTAAGGTTTTTTCATTGTTTAGGAAGAGATGAAAAAGTGAATTAACCATTTTTTGACTAAGTGATTTATGTTTGCCGTCACCAATATCAAGTAGTGATAATTGAAAACAACACAATAACATCGATTTTAATGATGAAATTTATTCATTATAAACACTGGCAATACGCGATTTAGTTAGGTTGATGCGTTCTTTTCTGTTGGTACAGGACAATTGAGAACTTTTTCCTGAGGATAAAAAAACACAGTATTTATTCACAAGCATAACAATGCTGAAACAAGCAAAAATTATTTTTTACTGGTCTGAAAAAAGTGATTCCAATCACAAGGGTATTGGTTATAATCCGCGCGCTTTGCCAAAAGAGTTGAATTTTGCAAAGTTATTTTGAACAAATACCCCGTAACTGGGGTTGCCTATCCTAATTTTTAATTGAGTATCACAAACAATGAGCAAGATTGATAAAGCTATGCGCATTCTGCTGGCGGGTTTCTGTATCAACCTTTGTCTTGGCATTCTCTATGCCTGGAGCGTATTTAACAAAGCCCTAGTTACAGACTTTGGCTGGAGTGCAGCCGATGCCTCTTCTCCCTATGCTATCGCAACCATCGCTTTCTCTGTCTGTCTTTTAGTTGCCGGCATTCTGCAAGATCGTATGGGTCCACGTAATATCCTAATCCTAGGTACTACCCTGACAGGCCTTGGCATGATTGCCTCTGGTTTTGCTTCTTCTGTATTGATGCTCAACATCACTTTCGGTGTGATCACAGGCGCTGGTATCGGTTTTGGCTACGCTTGTCTTTCGCCATCAGCGATGAAATGGTTCCACCCAAGCAAGAAAGGCATGGTTAACGGCCTGATTGCGGCAGGTTTTGGCTTGGCAGCGATTTACCTTGCTCCACTGACCTCAACTCTGATCACTCATCTTGGCATCCAAACCAGTTTCATGATTCTTGGTGCTGGTGTACTAGCGATTGCTGTACCTTTAGCTTGCACCATTAACAATCCACCTGCGGGTTATGTACCGGCTGAACCAAAACTGAAAGCGGGTCAAGAAGCTAAAGTTGTTGCTAAAGCAGCAAACCTAAGCTGGAAAGCCATGCTGAAAACACCACAATTTTATGCTCTGTGGTTAATGTATGCTCTAGCGGCTTCTGTTGGTTTGATGATCATCGGTAACATCACGAACATCGCAAGCGTTCAGGCAAATCTGCCAAACGCAGTTTACCTCGCGTCAATTTTGGCCATTTTCAACTCTGGTGGCCGTATTGCTGCTGGTATCCTGTCAGATAAGATTGGTGGTGTACGTACCCTACTTCTCGCGTTCTTGTTGCAAGGTGCGAATATGGTGCTGTTTGCCTCATTTGATTCTGAGTTCACATTAATCATTGGTACTGCTATTGCGGCAGTTGGTTACGGTACTTTGCTGGCTGTATTCCCATCGATCACCGCTGAATTTTACGGCTTGAAAAACTACGGCACTAACTACGGTGTACTTTATACCTCTTGGGGTATTGGTGGCGCTATTGGTGCTGCTGTTGTTGGTTATTCAATGACTCATGGTGGCGGTTATACCTTAGCCTACACAATTTCAGCTGGCATGATGGCCGTTTGTATTGTTCTCGCGCTGATCACCAAGCCAATCTCTGCTGAGAAAGTCGCGCAACTGCAAACAGCATAAGCTCCTGAGTTATCTCGATTCTTCTAAAGAGCCTGACGTTGTCAGGCTCTTTGCTTTTCTGCCCTATTTACATTGTAAAAGTGCCGCAAGTTGGACATCTCCCTACTTCCTTTGCTTTAATTCACCCATTGTCTTATTTCATTTTGCAATTATGAATTTCAAATCCTCAATTCTTCTGCTTGTCGTAACGCTTTTTTCAGGTTGTGCCATGTATGCAGGTATCAATTATGACCAGTTGTTTGGCAGTCAAAGCGTCCGAGAAAGACAACTTCCTCTGCAATCTAGCCAAGCACAATATTTCTTAAATGAAGTTAAACCCATACTCGATAACCGATGTGTGGTATGCCATGCCTGCTATGATGCACCTTGCCAGTTAAAAATGACTTCAGCGGAAGGTATTGACCGTGGTGCGACTAAAACTCAGGTTTATCAAGGTACTCGCCTTACTGCTGCGGCCCCTACTCGCCTTTATGAAGATGCTCAATTTACGCAAGAGTGGCGAGATGTCGGTTTTCATCCAGTTCTCAATGAACGAGATCAAACCGCACAAGCAAACCTTGATGCGGGCGTAATGGCTCGTCTGTTGATGCAAAAAGATCGTCATCCACTACCGCAGCAAGATCAACTGGAAGGTTTCGATTTTTCAATTGATAGAGAACAAACTTGTCCAACGATTGATGAGTTTGATCATTACGAGCAGACCAATCCCAACTGGGGAATGCCGTTTGGGATGCCGAATTTGTCTGCCAAAGAGTACGCGACCTTAATGTCTTGGCTACAAGATGGTGCCGTGATGAATCAGCATCTTCCACTGACCAAACAAGAACAAACTCTGGTTGATCAATACGAAGCTTTGTTTAATCACAGTGCACGGAAAAATCAACTCACCGCGCGCTACATATACGAACATTTATTCCTATCGCACCTGTTTTTCTCAGAGACTGCAGAAGAGCGTCCACGCTTCTTCACTTTAGTGCGTTCATCGACTCCACCAGGCCAACCGGTTAAGCGCATTGCTACGCGCCGTCCTTATGACGATCCGGGCATCGAGCGAGTTTATTATCGCCTGATTCCAGAGCAAGAAACGATTGTGGATAAAACGCACATGCCGTTTGCTCTTAATCAGCAACGTATTGAAAACTGGAAAGCTTGGTTTATTGATGCCGACTACAAAGTTGCAGAGTTACCGAGTTACGATCCGCAGATTGCGGCCAACCCAATGTCTGCCTTTATTGACCTGCCAGTGAAAGCACGTTTTAAGTTTTTGCTTGATAACGCGCAAAATACAGTCATGGCCTTTATCAAAGGACCAGTTTGTCGCGGTCAATTAGCGCTAAACGTAATTAACGACAGATTCTGGATTTTCTTCCTTGATCCAGACAAGGCAGATCTGCCAGAGGTTAATGAGTTTTATCGCTCTCAAGTCGACAATTTAAAATTGCCTGCTGAACAAGAAAATACCGCGCTGCCACTGAGTAACTGGGTTCGCTATTCCTTGCAACAAACCCGATACTTAGAAGCAAAATCTGAGTTCATTAATCAATGGTTTAAAGATGGGACGCATCTAACCACCGATATTATTTGGGACGGTGCAGGGACTAATCCAAATGCCGCTTTAACCATTTTCCGCCATTTTGATAGCGCTTCTGTAGTGCAAGGATTGGTTGGGGAGCCGCCTAAAACTGCTTGGGTGATGGACTATGCGTTGCTTGAGCGCATCCATTACTTACTCGTGGCTGGTTTTGACGTGTACGGAAACTTTGGGCACCAGCTTATTACTCGCATGTTTATGGATTTCCTGCGTATGGAAGGCGAAAGTAATTTTGTCGCTCTTCTACCGCGAGATATTCGTCACCAAGAGCTATCGAGCTGGTACCAAGATCAAAGCGTACAGTTTTCCGATTTCTTACAGCGCAACGTAAAACCCTTTGACCAACCGACCAGTGTTAAATACACCACTGATAACCCAAAATTGGAGTTGTTTGCGAAATTGCGTGCACAAGTTCAACCTGTGTTGAGCAACCGATATGCGATTACTCAAACTGGTTTTAAAGCGGAAAATGAATTTGCATTACGCCAAATTGACCACCTTCAAGGAGAAGGTCTGCTACCTATTCCACAACTCATGATGCTGATGATTGAAAGCGAAAGCGGTGAATCTCAATTGTTTACACTTATCCATAACAATGCGCACACCAACATTTCCAGCTTGTTTGATGAACACAATAATCGTGATCCGAAAAATGATGATCTGACTTTGGTACGCGGCGTAGTTGGTAGTTATCCTTCAGCCTATTTAAGGCTCAAAGAGAGCCAGATTCCTGAGCTTTATCAGCGCCTTGCAGGCATGAAATCTGAAAAAGATTACGTCTCACTACTCGATCGCTTCGCGGTACGTCGTAGCTCACCGGAGTTTTGGTCGTTCAGTGATAAAGTTCATCAATGGTATCGCCAAGATCAACCGATTGAGTTTGGACTTCTGGATTACAATCGTTTCGAAAATCGCTAGTTTTAAGCCATGCCCCATAGCCACTATGGGGCACTTTCTTTCACTAATGTGTGTTAATTAGAACATATAGTCATTCACCCCAGCTTGTATCCAAGCTGCAAGATCATCCTCTAATTCTTGCTCAGTAAATGAAGTGGTCTTCTTTTCGTAAAACTCAATCGTCGAATCGTGTATGGATAGCTTCAGTTCCGCATCGGAAAAAATCAGTCGATAACCTAATTGCACCCTTTGGAACATTCCGCTTACATCGAAGTCTTCATAGATCCTGTCCACATCGATCACTAATCGCTTTGCTTTACCGTCGTCATAGTAAACATTACCGTTCAAATGAACCCTATGACTATCTAAAAACTGAGCTACGTAGAGAAGGGATGCGGTGTCGAAAATGATCATGAATAAATCTCGATTGACTAATAATTATTTGCGGACACTATCACAAATATTTATGCAAACTGGTCCAAGGATACATTTTATGATTACGAACTATTGGAAAACTATGAACTTATCAAGAGTAATTAGGTCAGGTTTCCTTGTTTTCAAAATGTAGATGAACCACTCTATTGAATGCTGAACTACACTTAGTCAAGTATAAGGTTAAGTCATGCGTCAGCACTATTGGCATCATTAATCCCAACCATGCTACACGGAGGAGGTATGAGATGAATACACGAGAACGCATCGAAGCTATTGAGCAAGAAATCTATGTTGCTTGCTCGGAAGGTGATTTAGACACGGTTAATTTACTTGAAAAGCAACTAGATCAGTTACGCGGTAACGAAATTCCTAGTTCAGATGAACCCTATGCACCAGAAGGTCGCGACTACTGGGATAATGACTGGCGTTAATCGCGCAATCTATTTAGCTGTGGAAGAAGCCGAATCAATAATGATTCGGCTTCTTTGTGTAGACCTAAGTACCAAGGATTAACAACGGTAAACTGAGCAGAGTATCCCCACTCGAAGCAAAACCAATGATGATGGCCATCAAACCACTCACTAGTGCAAAGTACCAAACGGTAGACACAATCTGAGCGTAACGGTTAAGTGGAAGTAGATGGCTTTGATGACGTTGTCGCCACTCAAAAATAATATCCAACGATCCCATTAGCAGTAAAAAGCCAAACAGTGTTAAGCCTAAACTGTAACTGAGTGCGATCCCCCCAAGGATAGCCAGCGCACACAAAATCACGCCAGCTTTACTGTTCATCGAAAAGCTCACGCTTTTTAGTACATGCCCTCCATCCAAAGGCAGTACTGGCAATAAGTTAAACAAATTGAGAAAAGCGTTGAATACCGCGAGTGCCGCCCAGAAAGGCGAATCGGTGATCCAATACACACCAACTAAAAGCAGTGACAATAGAAAACCAAAGCAAGGCCCCATGATTGAGATCACGACATCTTGCCAACGGGTATTAATTTTCTCATCACTGAGTGCAAGGCCACCAAGAAAAGGAACGAGATAGATCCCTTTGGTTTTCATGCCAAAGTATTTCATGGCTCTCACATGGCCATACTCATGAAAAACCAAGCAACCTATCAGCGCCAGAGCAAATTGAAACGAGAATAACCATGAATAAGCCGCAAGGCTGGCAGAGGCCATCACCACTTTGATCATCTTCGCGCTCTTGAGGGCTTTCATTGCCAAGGAGGCTAATCCAACAACACTGAATCTTCGCTCTGCTTTAGGCGCTTCGTAAGGTGTTTGGCGCTCAATATCTTTTTCACTACGAACGCCTTGCGCAACAACCTCACCGTTGAGTTTGGTTTGGTACTTCAACTCAAACGGCTGCCATGAAAGCTCCAGTTCTAAACTGCAATCCAGAACATTTTCACCTTGGGTCAGTTGAAAATGGTGCTGAATATCACCTTGGTGCTTTTCTTGTGCTGGACGCTGTGCAACCAGAATGTTGTTCCAAAACAGTTGCTGCCAACCAGCCATCGTCCCTTCAAGTCGTAATGGCTTACCTAAATAATCAATGCAGAGCAGTTCCAAATTTCAATCCAGTGGTCAACAAATGATGCGGCATTATACCGAAAGCCTTGAAAGGAAGCAGAAATTTCCCCTCCCTAGGCTTGGATATTGACGAGGAAATGCAGTGATTTGGATGAAATTACCGAATATCCCTTTAAATTTTGAGCTTAAAATGGATAATACGCGCTTACATTTATTTACAAGGTGGGTACTATGTCTACTGAAGCAACTTTACTTGAACGCTGTCAATCACAATGCGAGCTTTGCGCTGCCTCTGCTCCTCTTTCTCCTTTTGTGGTTGCACCGCATGCACTTGTCACTGTAGATCACGCTGTGATGCTCTGTGACACCTGTAAAGGACAAATCGAAAACCCAGAAACCGTGGATATGAATCACTGGCGTTGTCTGAATGACAGCATGTGGAGCCAAGTTCAACCGGTTCAGGTTCAAGCATGGCGCCAACTAAAACGTCTTTCTGAAACAGAAAGCTGGGCTCGTGATCTGCTGGATATGATGTATCTGGATGAAGAGACCGCTAAATGGGCAGAAATCGGCATGGATGATGATGCTGAGAAGCCACGTGACGTGAATGGTGTTGAATTGAAAAAAGGTGACGATGTTACTGTAATCAAAGATCTGCCAGTGAAAGGCTCAAGCATGGTGATCAAGCAAGGTACTGCTGTGCGCGGTATCGCTCTGACTGAAGATCCAAAGCACATTCAAGGCAAAGTAAACGGCCAAACCATGTACATCATTGCTGAGTACTGCCGTAAGAAATAATCGATGATTGAGCTTGTTAAAGCTTGATTAAGATAATAAGAAAAAGCGCTTTAGGCGCTTTTTCTTATTTGAAGCATATTCGTGGCAAACCACGCTCTTCAAGAAACAAAAAAGTCGGCTCACTGCCGACTTTTCACTATCTCTTACATTTAGCTTAACGGTATAAACCCACATCTTTTTGGATGTGTGCTGACATTTCAGCGGCGTAGTAATGACGTGGAGCATTATCTACAAACAGAATGTCGAGCAGATGAGCAATCAATCCTTTGAAGTTAACCGCGTAGGTTTTGTTATCCTTAGAGGTTGGGACTGTCATTGTTCCCATTTGCATTGCCTGAGCCATGGTAGCCTCTCTTGAATCGGTCACTTACTTTGTTGGTGTGAATATTAGTCAATGACTTAGCGGTTAGAAAATGACTAATTTTACCTTTTCGAATTAGTTAAACTAATAAAACAATGTATTAACAAGGCATAATTTAGATATGCAAAAATGAATCAAAACGCTCGAATATTAGGCATTTTTTACGCATAACTATTAAGTAAGATTTATGCATCACTGATGTGTTAACAAGTTATTTACCAAAATATTTTTACCTCCCCGTGCTGTAGCACGAGAAGGTAACTTGCTATGTTTATGATGCTTTTTCGCTGATGAGCTTATGTCGTGTCCGTTCACGATGAACCGAAGCGATAACGGCAACCGTCATAGTAATAAGTAACACACACAATGAGATCGGTGTTGGAATTGCCCATGGAGATCCCACTAGCATCATTTTCACACCAATAAACACCATGATGAAAGCAAGCGCAGGTTTAAGATAGAAAAATTTATCCATCATGCCCTGCAATACAAAATACAACGATCGTAATCCAAGCAGTGCAAACACGTTAGCGGCGAGCACTAAAAATGGCTCTTGTGTAACTGCAAAGATTGCAGGGATAGAATCAAGCGCAAACATCACGTCCATAAAGGCGATTACACCAATCACAATGAACATTGGGGTTACCCACCAGTGGCCTTGTTGTTTTGTGATTAGCGCATTGCCTTGATAATCGTCAGTCACTTTAAACCAGCGGCGAATTAATCGCTCTGGCAACGGGTTGATTGCCTCTTCACCTTTATCTCGTGCCAATTGAATACCAGTCCAAATCAGGAACAAGGCGAACACATACAGAATCCAGTGATATTGACTGAGCAGTTGAGCACCAACTGCAATCATGATCGCCCGTAGCACCAAAGCACCAATCACCCCCCACAGCAAAGCACGAGGGCGTAAATGTTCTGGCACTGCGTATTGATGGAAAATAATGGCAAACACGAATAAGTTATCGACACTCAACGATTTTTCGAGCAGATAACCGGTAATAAACGAGAGTGTCGCCTTCTCTGCACTATAACTGCTTTCGGGAGCATACCACTGCCAGCCGTAATAAAGGCTTACCGCAAAAACAAACGCAAGAAGGAACCAGAATAGACTCCAGATAGCGGCCTTTTTGATCGTGACATTACCACCACGGGTCTGCCAGAGATCGACTGCCACAAGAGTTAACGTAAGTAGCCAAAGCCGAGATAAGTGATTGGGGACATATTTCCTCCGAAAACGGAAGATCTTGGTAAGTCACCAAATCTCAAGACCTTCCGCATACCAATGATCACTGCAACTGATGCAGTATTGAATGCGTTGGTCTCGTCGAAGTATTGAACTTTGATTTCAGCACTTATATTTGCCGGTTGAGTACTTCTCAACGTGATGACGACAAATAAACCTAAGGCGACTACTCCCCAAACGCCGCCATTCTATGCCTGTGTCCGAAGAGTGTCTAGTCCAATAAAAAAGGAGCCACTAAAATCGGCTCCTTTCTATGTTTGGCTTCATCTATACACCCGCAAAAGGCAAAAGATAAATCAGGGCGGACCATACACCAACCCAAGCCACAACGACTAATGTGTCAAACCAATCTTTACTTAACATGTTCTCCCCCTCTTGCTCGGCAGAATTGAGCAGAAACCAGGCAGAACAAAGCAAGCTACGTGCCAATACGCTTTACAACTGATTGATCAATGCAAATCGTTCGGGAGTATCAGTTTTAGTGATGAACGCATTCACAAGCATTATTCGACTCATGGGTTAATAGCCCAGGACAATCAGTGAGAAGTTCGATGAAAGCATCGGCCATCGAAACTTGAGTCACCATGCCCTCGCCCTCCATATCCAACAAAGCATCATAGCCTTCTTTTCCTTTCATGGTATAAGCCGATGAGGTTCCCCAATATAAAGCATCAAAATCAACAGGCTGCCACTTCCCTTCTTGTTGAATCTGCAACTGCTCGATCCGCTGCCCTAAAGGTTTATCGGCAAGGTATTGGTAACGCAGTTGGTGGCAGTAAGGGTAGCTTCCTGACCCTGTTCCAACTACACCATTACTTAATGCGTTGTTTATCGCCCCTTCGAGGGCACGAGCAATAACACGCCCAGTCACCTGATAAACCCCAATCGGCACGGCAAAGGGCAAAAGTTTTCCTGCCACATCGGCAACTGAAATAGAACCCGGCAAAATTGAGGTACGTACACCACCGGCATTATGAATAGCAAACTGAACATCCAAACCTCGCTTATTCAATGCGTGTACGAAAGCTTTTGCCACAAGTGGTGCGATTTCGCTGCCGCCTTCCGCATCAGGAATACGAACATGACGTAACGTTTGATCAGCATGCGCGATGATCTGTTGTTGTAACTGGCGAACTTTAGGAATGTATTTTTCCTGCAGTAATTTATGCAATGCAGGATCTTTCTTGCATACCACGACGTTGGGGTGGTTATCCACTTCATCCCGAGCCTGACTATAACGCTTGCTCATTTGCACTTCGCTCATGCTGGCATCAACAAACATGCGTCGGCCTAATAGCAGTTCATTGCGGCCTTCAAATTTGGTCACATGTCCATCGGCAGCAAAGTCAATTTGGCAATGTCCAATCGTCAAAGCATACAATCCGGCCTGTACGATGTAAGTATTGTTAATGCGTAGACCGTACTCATCACGGCTAGCAATACCAAGTGCAGAGAAGTCCCCCTGCAATACATGGCTGTGCCCGCCAACAATCACACTGATCCCTGATACTTCTTCCGCTAGAGCGATATCGCCTTCGTAACCTAAGTGACTCAACAGAATAATTTTATTGATACCTGCTTTATGAATTGCTGATACGCTGGCTTTAGCCGTGGCAATGGCATTGACAAAAGGAGTATCGCTATCCGGGTTGGCAATATCTGCCATTTTATCTATCGACAGGCCAAAGATGGCAATTTTCTCACCATTGACATCCTTTTCTATCCAGCGCGCATGGCCTTGCTCAGCGTTATAGCTGTAAACCTTAGGATTGGTTGCTAAGCGCAGTGATTTACTTTCACGCTCCTGAGATAAATCCCAGTTACCCGCTAACAATGGAAACTGAATTCGCTGCGCAAACTGCGCTACCGGGTAGTTGCCCATATCCAACTCATGGTTACCCACAGCCATGGCATCTAGTTTTAAGGCATTGAGCATGTCGGCATTGGCTTTGCCCTTGAATAGCGAAAAATAAAGTGTTCCTTGGAAACAGTCCCCTGCATGCAAAAATAGAAAGCTGCGTTGCATGCGCTGTGCATCATCGCGTAACTGTGCAACACGAGTTGCAATACGTGCGAAACCACCTGCACTCACAAACGGTCTTAGAGTATCCGCTTCATGTTCAAGGGTCAGTTGTAATGAGGTGGGTTCAAAGTAGGAATGGGTGTCATTAATGTGTGCCAACGTGATCGACGCTGGCTGATTTTTTCTTCTCATAGGCATACGTCTTCTCTCTTATCCACTCCTATCCTAGCTCACCGATCATGACAGAATCGTGACTTTTATGAAACCTCTCTGAAATTTTAGTGACATTAAATTACTTGTGTCACATTTTCCGAGCATGATTCATACCCAAAGTGTGACTTCTCATAGGAAAACCAAAGCTTAACACCCTGCTTATATTAGGTTTTTCCTTTATTCTTAAAGAAAACCTCATTAGATAGCACGTATCACGCTCGCTTTTGAGGAATCTAAGGAGCAGCCTATGCATTTAGAGCGAATTGAAATCGCTGGTTTCCGTGGCATCCGCCGCCTATCACTGACCTTTGATGAGATTACAACCCTGATTGGGGAAAACACTTGGGGTAAATCTTCCTTGCTTGATGCGTTGTCCGTGGTGTTACCTGCGGATGGAACCCTCTACCAGTTTGCTTTGCAAGATTTCCATGTTGATTATTCAATTGCAGACCCGCAAACCCAACATTTGCAGATCATTCTTGTCTTTAGTGCCTCTGATCCTCATGAACCTAAGGCTGGACGATATCGCAAACTCAAACCGATCTGGCAAATGGATGAACAAGGCTCGCATAAAATCATTTATCGAATCAGTGCTTCTCGAGTGAAGTACGACATCACCACTCAATACGCATTTTTGGATTTAGAAGGCAATCCTATTGCTTTACATCACTCGGAGAAATTGGCTCAAGAGTTAATGAGTCTGCATCCTGTGATTCGCTTGAAGGACTCACGACGCTTTGAAAAAGCAGTAACGAACGGTAATGGTAAGAATGCTCGAGTTGAAAAACGGATCAGTAACACTTGGCGACGTCTTATGGCCACACCGGGTCATGTTAATAAGGGAGAAATTCGCAGCAGTCTTGGCGCAATGAATTCACTGGTTGAGCACTACTTCTCATTCAAAAGTCAGACTCGCAAAAACCCACGCCGAGAAAGAGATAGCCTGCTTTATGCTGCTTCTTCCAGTGAAAAGAGCTTTAGTCAAATTGTTAATGAGACTAAAAATAAACAGACTAAGCTCCTGCTGCTCGGTCTGCTAAACGCCTATTTGCAAGGTAAAGGCCCCAAAGAGTTACGACGCTGCGCCCGCCCAATTCTGATCATCGAAGATCCTGAAGGTCGTTTGCACCCAACTCATCTAGCACGCGCATGGAGCTTCTTAGATTTGCTGCCTATGCAAAAAATCCTCACGACCAACAGTAGTGATTTGCTTGGTGCCGTGCCTTTACATTCAATTCGTCGATTGGTCAGAAAGTCCGATCGCACCATTGCGACCCGAGTTTCCCATCGCAGTTTAAGCCGCGATGAATTACGACGAATTGGCTTTCATATCCGTTTTCACCGTTCTGGCGCTCTGTTTGCTCGCTGTTGGTTGCTCGTTGAAGGGGAAACGGAAGTTTGGCTATTTAACGAATTGGCACGTCAGTGTGGTTATAACTTGGCAGCCGAAGGTGTACAGATCATCGAATTTGCTCAGTCTGGGCTGAAATCACTCATCAAAGTGGCTCGCGCTTTTGGAATTGATTGGCATGTGGTCACAGATGGCGACCCTGCGGGAAAAAAATACTCTGCGACAGTTCGAGGCTTGCTTGGCCACGATCAAGAACGCCATCGACTGACTGAATTGCCAGATCGAGACATCGAGCATTTCCTATACACGCACGGTTTTGAGTACTTCTTTAAAGAGCTGGTTAAAATCCCGCACGATCACCCTATTCCCGCTAAAAAAGTGGTATCTAAGGTACTCAAAAAACATGCAAAACCTGATTTGGCTTTGGCTATCGTTTCACATTGCGAAGCTAACGGAATGGAATGTATTCCTGTGCTGCTACGCTGGACATTAAAACGTGTGATCACAATGGCCAACGGCAACACTTAGCTATTTTGGCTATTACTCTTTTGACCTCTTTCACTGAGTAATAAAAAAGCCACACCTTTACAGGTGTGGCGGTATCCAATCATTCTGTCGATACGAATTATCAGGGGTAATTTGTGTTTTTACTTTCTATCGAGAAGCAATTTCACTTGCTGCTTCAGTTTGAACGGTGCGAGGTTGATTGAGCTTTTGATATAGCCAGAGTCCGCTGGCTTTCATCAGGTAACCAAATAAGCCCCCTAAAATCAGCGACGGAACAACCAGTTGCCAATCACCATCTGCCGCAAATGTGGCGCAAGAACCAATAAAAGTACCTGGGATATAAGCAAGCCATGATTTTTTCGCTTGAATGCACATCATAAAGGCTACTATTGACGTCACAACGTAACCGATGATTTCCAAACCAACCCATTGGCTAGCATGAATAATCACCATAGCCCAGAAAACGCCACTTAGGTTAGTCAGTAAGCTTTGCCCCAACCCTTTTAGCCCGTCTTTGGGTGAAGCAAAGTAGCTGGTACAGCCTAAAAAACCTGCCCAAGAAAGTAAGCCAAGCGAAACAGCAACCCAGCCCCAAACGCCGGAAAGAATGCCAGTGGTCAGTGCAATCGCAAACAATGTGCTCATATCCGCCTCATGATGCTGAATGTCATTCAGCGTTCGTGAATCAAGGCGATATGCTAACGAAATAGAACGCATCAATAGGTGACTAAAATCACATTAAAATGAATAGTGGTCATTCCATTGCAATCATTTGGTGACGCAACCGATAAATCAACAGATTCAGAAAATATGATAATGCTTATAAGACACTTGGTTTGCCTTTCATCATGCGTAATCCTTCACGTTTAATACACTCCGCAAGAGGATTCTCCTCCATATCTGCTCGCCAGATAAACGAAAGCGTACGCTCCATATTGAGCTCAGGAACATTCAACGCAACCAGCAATCCACTCTCGATAAAGCGTTCCACATCCAAATAAGGTAAACAGGTCAGATAGGGGCCATTGGCGACCAGTGTACGCAGTACAGGAACGTGTTCATATTCACGCCATACGTCTAAGTCAGCGATTAATGGATGAATAACACTATCAAAAATATTGCGTGTACCCGCCCCCTGCTCACGCAAAACCCATTTGGCCTGCTCAAGCTGAGCTAAGCTAACCGATTCACGTTTGGCAAATGGATGATGTGCAGACGCAACAATAGTTAAATGGTCACGACACCACACTTCTTGGTAAATGCGGTTATCGTCACAGCGACCTTCGATAATGCCAAGGTCATATTTATAATCAAGAACGCCTTCAATCACACCTTTGGTGCTCTTTACACCCAGTGAAATTCGGATCTCCGGAAAGTCGCTATCAATAATGCTGATGAGATCAGGAACTAAATGTTCCGCAGGAGTTTGGCTTGCCCCTAAGCGTATTTCACCACTGAGTAAATGCTGATCGTAAAAGCCCATTTCGATCTGCTGAGCATCTTGTAGCAAGCGTTTTGCTTTGGGGCGAAGCCACATGCCCCAGTGCGTTAATGCCATCTGTTTGCCTTGCCTTTCAAACAGAGGACGACCTAACATTTTTTCCAACTGAGCTAAAGACATGCTAGTGGCTGATTGAGTGAGAGCCAGCTTATCCGCAGCCTGACTGACACTGCCACAATCAGCAACTGCATCAAATACCGCTAATTGCTTTAATGAATACCGCACTGCCTATCCTATTCTTTTAATTAATCGTTTCGCTCCCTATGAGCAAGCGGTTTCATTGTACGCCTCCATACTGCCTTATCAACATAATTGATGAGGTTTTTAAAAATTATCAATTTTACCTTTAATGTCCGCTCCCCCTAATCTGATGTCGAAGCAACGCATCAGGCGTTGTTGATTAAACGGAGGTAAACATGAAATTGAGTTTGGGGAGCGAATATGTCTGCAGCCTACTCTAAAAATCAAAACTGCTTTTCACCCACAGAAATGATGGCGGAAGCAGAAAAGTTCGCGCTGAGCAAAGCCAAAAAAACCAGCGGTATGATTTTAGGTCTATCGGTTATGGCGGGAACTTTTATCGGTTTGGCTTTTCTGTTCTACATCACAGTCACCACAGGCAGCGCTTCTGCTGGTTGGGGATTGAGTCGCCTTGCGGGTGGTGTTGCGTTCAGTATGGGGCTGATTTTGATCGTCATCTGTGGTGGCGAGTTGTTCACGAGCTCTGTGTTGTCCAGCATTTCATGGGCAAACCGCGAAATCAGCTTCGGAAAAATGTTGTCAATCTGGGGCAAGGTTTACGTCGGTAACTTCATCGGTGCGATTTTTCTACTGCTGCTGGTAACCGCAGCTGGACTCTACCAGCTCGATAACGGCCAATGGGGATTGAATGCGCTGAATATCGCGCAACACAAACTTCACCACACAGTGATACAAGCCTTTGCACTGGGTGTTTTGTGTAACCTACTGGTTTGTTTAGCAATATGGCTTACTTTCAGTTCTGCCAATGCTATGACCAAAGCAGCAATGACCATCATGCCAGTTGCCATGTTTGTCTCCAGCGGTTTCGAGCACTGTGTCGCCAACATGTTTATGGTACCGCTGGGCATTGTGATCCAAAACTTCGCTCCTGAGAGTTTTTGGCAACAAGTCGGCGTTTCCGCCAGCCAATACAGCGATTTGAATGTCACTCAATTTGTTACTGCCAATTTAATTCCGGTCACCCTCGGCAACATTGTCGGCGGCGCAGTACTGGTGGGATTAGCGAACTGGAGTATTTACCGTCGTCCTCAGTTAAAAGCCGCCAACATTGCCACCATTACTGAAACCCAAGCACTTACGTCAGTCAAGGAAACTATTATGAAAAACACAATTACCGTTAAAGATATGATGAACACTCAACCTGTGACTCTCAGCGTTGATATGACAACTCCAGCAGCGATCGACACCCTACTCGACCACCATTTATCTGCGGCTCCGGTAGTTGATGTTCAAGGTCGTTTGGTTGGCGTTCTGTCAGCTCATGATGTGATGGTTGATTTATGGTGCCAAGACTATCTACCAAGCAAAGATCAGAAAGTGGTTGACCTGATGACGCGTGACGTAATCGCAATTGATGTGAATGATAAGTTGGTTGATGTGGCTGAATTCTTCTGTATCGATAAAGAACAATTATTCCCAACTACAAGCATGGGGATTGCTACTCGCTTTAGCTCCCTCTCTCTCGAAGAGCGTGCTAAAAGCTTAAAAGTCAATAAACCACATATGTTGCCGGTACTACAAAATGGTCAGTTTGTCGGTGTTCTAGAACGCAATGATGTGTTGGATGCCCTACGACCCATTTACGGTGAGCGAGTTCATGTTGTGAAAGAGAAAGAGCTGGCACGCGCTTAATCTTCTCCCTCATTTTGGTTAGGAAATAAGTCGCTTAACCAAAACAAGCCCCCTAGCATGCTAGGGGGCTTTTTGATCAACTCACCTGAGCCAGTCAATGAGTTGAGATTCAGAATGTAAATGGATTACTTTTGAACACCTTCAACATGGAGTTCCATGTCAACATAGCTTGAAGCACCCATTACTTGAATACCGAAATCTTTCAATTCTAGGCGTGTAGTACCCATGAAACCCGCGCGTTGGCCGCCCCATGGATCTTGTCCTGCACCAACAAAGTCAGCATTGATCACGATAGGTTTAGTTTGACCATGCAGGGTCAAATCACCTTTCACTTCCAACTGACCATTGCCTTTATCAACCACTTCAGTGCTCTTGAATGTCGCAGTTGCATATTTAGAAGCATCGATAAAGTCAGCACTGCGGATGTGTTTATCACGTTCAGCATGGTTTGAGTCTAGGCTGCGAGTATCTACGTTAACCATAACGCTAGAAGCCGCGATGTTGGCAGGATCAAAAGAAAACTCACCATCAAATTTATTGAATCGTCCTTTGATATAGCTGTAACCCAAGTGGTTTACTTTGAAGTTGATTGAAGCATGCGCGCCTTTAGTATCAATCACATAGTCAGCCGCATTGGCTGCGAATGGAATTGACATGACTGCAGCAAGACCAACTGCCATTAGTGTTTTTTTTCATTTTGATGCTCCTGTCAGCATTTTACGTAGTGTGTTATCGCGATTAATAAAGTGATGTTTAAGTGCGGCGACAGCATGTAATACCGCGAGAATGATCAAGCCCCAAGCAGTATAGAAATGAATATCTCCTGCTATATCAGCTTGGTTTTCAAAAAGAGCTCCCGCACCGGGAACAGTGAACCAATTGAATACCTCAATTCCTCGACCATCTTCCGTTGAGATAAGGTAACCAGAAACGAATAGCACGAAGAGCCCGACATACATCAAATGATGAACACTTTTAGCCGTTAACACTTCCCAACGTGCGCCTTCCAATTTTGGTGATGACGTTAGTGCCTTCCAAATAAGACGAAATAGAGTCAATCCAACCAGCAATAACCCCACTGATTTATGCCAATGTGGCGCAGTGCGATACCATTCGCTGTAGTAAGAAAGATCGACCATCCAAATTCCAACGGCAAACATACCGATAATGACCAATGCAGATACCCAATGGATACTGCGTGCTACCAAGTTATAGTGTTGGCTGTTTGAGTTATTCATTACGCTATTACTCATATAATATTTTGGTTACGCACATGTAGCTTATTGGTTAACAATTCTTCGCGAAAGAGTATTTACCAAATTTTACGCTCCGCATAGCCAACCAGACTGAAGAAGTACATCAAAAATTTAGAACGAACTTTTGCAAAAAAGCTGTCTAGGCTTGCCTGCTCTTGCTTCGTGTTCATTTAATATGAGTTATTTATGCCTGTAAGATTCATTGCAGAGTTGTAACAAGATATAAACCAGATATGTTTCATCATCGTTGATAACAAATATTTGTTTGTGCTAAAGAAAGGCGCTTGAGATCAAGAAGTCACGGTTTGCTACTAGTGACAAAATGTAACTGTGCTAATCTTGCTTGGCTTTTGTAAGGGAGAACAACATCTTGCTACTGGATATCGTCACGCAAAGTGTCAATGAATTTCAGGTTGATTGCCTCAGATTATGTGAGAAACACTACCCCACCATTCATAACCAAGGAATGAGTGAACACCATTTAGGTTTAGCATTCGCTAGACGCCTTGCGCGCACATTGAGTGAGTTTGGTCATCCCTGCGAATACACACCGATTGAATCCACGTTTCAACGCGATCTCCCACATCATTTCCGTGTTTCAAGTGATGCCGGTACGGTCTGGATCTTAACGCACCATTTAATGAGTGCTGGCAAGGCCTGTCGAGCAAAACTCATGCGTGATATCAGCCAGTGGAAACAAGAGTATGCATTTGCTATTCAACCAAACGATCTACTGCTGCTGTTAAGCGATCATTGGATGGGGCGTAGCCAGAAAAGTCGAGAACTACTGCATTGGTGGACTGGCCAACTGCCAGATGAAATGGATGAATACCATGCACAAGGAATTGCCTTACAAGAAAGTGATTCCCAATTGACTCAGACGTTGGAGCATTATTACCAGATCAGCCCTTGTTTTATTAAGTTCGGGCATCCACTCAAGCGCTCTAAGAACCAGCAACTAGTACGAAAATACATTCAACTCTATGCCGTTTTACAGTGGAATTAATCGTTTGCATTCTTGCTTTTAAGTAGTCTCTTCATTGGCATCACAAGAAAAGAGTGAACCGCGTCGATATTTATAAAACCTTTTTGCTCACTGTACACAGCCATATCCATTGAGCACCGCAATATCATCAATTAATGCATTTTCAGCGAATATTTATGTGACCCTTATCATCTCATACTAAGGCTATGTAATTTAAGGTGTTGTTGAAGGACTAGTACATTTGATTGAGATTAAATAAAGCTTAATTTAACGCAAAAATCGACTGTTACACTTCATGTTATCGTATGACTTCCTATTTGACAGAATGAACGTTTCGCCAATAACATGGCGTACGTCAAAAAAAATACTTCTGGGAAGCATTGCGCTGTTCTTACCCAAGGATGCTCAATTTGTATGGTTCTGACTGATAAACAACAATTTCTCGACTGCATCCACTACGATGAGGACGGAGAGTATTATGCAAGATATAACGAATTTACACTCCGTAGTGTCTTTCAACCTATCTTCGATAAGCAGCATCAAATCGTCGGTGCTGAAGCGTTAGTTCGTATCTTCACTCCGCAACATTCTCAAATTCGACCTGATATTTTTTTTCACTCAGATACGTTTTCTGATGATGACAAATTAAACGTTGAGCGCCTTAGCCGAGCTATTCATATTCGTAACTTCAATCTTTCACCTTATAGAGACTCTCGTTTATTCCTGAATGTTTTACCTGTAGCGGGTGAGCAGTTTGCCTATTGCGATATCAGTACCACCCTGCTTGCTACTCGCCTCGCTGAACTGAATATTCCGCACCAAAGAATCGTTATGGAATTGGTTGAAGTCGAATCTGGCGATGAAAATATGCTGCAAGTTGCTACAGAAAGACTAGCAGCGAATGGCTTTCAAATCGCGATTGACGATTTCGGCTGCAAAGCTTCTACACCAGCGCGTGTAGCCATGTTGTGCCCCAATATCATTAAATTTGATAGACAACTTTTGTTAGACTTTATGGCTGGTGATTGTTGTGGTTTGCTTGCAGGGCTGAAATTGGCAAATAATACGGGGGCACACACGGTAGTGGAAGGTATAGAAACGGCGGAACAGTTAGCCGCTATGCAAAAACTCGATATTCACATGTATCAAGGCTACTACCTAGCTTTGCCTGAAGGGATAGCCCAAACGGTAAAAGTTGTGAATGCCAATTGACAGCTACACTGGATTAAAAAAGGGAGATTTATATCTCCCTTTTTTCTATTTTGATGAGCAGGATTAAACTTTAAATCTCCCGACCAGCTTATCGAGATGCTCACACTGCATGCTTAAGCTTTCACAAGCTGATTGCGCCTGACGAACCATGCCCACCATCTGTTTTGAACTGTCCGCAATATTTTGAATGTTCAAGTTAACTTCAGCACTCACCACACTCTGTTGCTCTGAGGCTGACGCAATCTGTGTGTTCATATCATTCATATGGGTAATAGACGTCTCAATATGTTGGAGTGATTGCGTTGTCTTATCCGCATTTTCCAAGGTTTTATTACGGCTTTCAGCACTGCGAGACATTACATCAACCGCTTGTCTTGCGCCTTGTTGCAGTTTCTCGATCATATGCTGTATTTCACCCGTACTGTCTTGAGTACGACTCGCAAGTGAACGAACTTCATCGGCGACCACAGCAAAACCACGACCTTGCTCACCCGCGCGAGCTGCTTCAATTGCCGCATTCAATGCTAACAAGTTTGTCTGCTCTGCGATCCCACGAATCACATCCAGCACTGAAGCAATGCTATTTACCTCGTGATCCAACTGATTGATCACTTGTGTAGCGCTCTGAATTTCTGCTGATAAATGTTCGATTGATTCAACAGTATGTCGCACAGTTTGCTGAGTCTGTTCAACTTGATGATCCGCTTTTTGGCTAGATTGTGCCGCTTGATTCGCACTGTCACTGACTGATTGACTGGTTGCTTGCATTTCATTAACAGCCGCAGCAACAGCATCACTTTCTTGTTGCTGCCCAGAAGCAAACGAGTTGATCTGCTGAGTTGACTTAAGAATATGCTGCATCTCTTCACGCAGACTCACTGTTACACCAACCACTTCACTGATCGTGTTATGAATGCGAGATACGAATTGGTTAAATGCGGCGGATAGCTGTCCCAATTCATCGTTGCTGGTCACTTCTAAGCGTCGAGATAAGTCCCCTTCACCTAGCGCAATGTCGGCCATCGCACTTTCAATTTGTTTAATGGGTTTAGCTACGAAGCGTAGAATACTCCAATACGCAACCGCCACGCTGGCAAGTACGGCAAAGAGACCAATGAATAATATGGTTTCACTGAAGTTTTGGCTTTTTGAGTACTCTTTATTAAGAATGGCGAGTTCTTCTTCTATCGAGCCGCTGATTTTTTTCAGTTGCTCTCTTATAACAACAAAGTCATCGAGTATGTTTTGTTGTGATGAAGCGTAATACTGGTGAGCTGTTTGAGGGGATTTAAACAATGGTTCGTAAAGCTTAATCCAACGAGCCGTAATGTCCGTAAGAGTTCTCAATTCAACTGCCATCGATTTAGGCAGCATACCCGCATCAATCAGAGTTTGTACCTTCTCCATACGAGGAATCGCTTTATAAGCATTGTCTTCAAACTCTTCTGAATGGTAACGAATTTCTTCATCAGTAGAAGAAAGCAGTAGTCCTTGAGCGGCATTATTGGTTTGGTACAGGTCACGATACGCATCTTCAAGGCTCAACACGACAGGGTAGATCTTGTGATTAAGCGCATCTGCAATCTCACTTTGCTTACGAGACTGTGAAAAATTCACCAAAGAAACCAATAAAAAAGTTATTAGAATAATTGCAACAGGTATAGTCAGTTTGTATTGAATTTTCATCATTGCATCCAACTTTAGAATGAGATTCTATTTTGTAAAACACAATCCAACAAATCCCTGATGAATGCAATAATTTGCACATTAATTTTATGTTTTGTGAGATCTTTTCGACTCAACCGATTATTTTACAATCAAAAATGACCAAAAAACCAACGAGTTGTATCTTCAATAGTACAAAAGAAAGCATACTCGGCCACAAATCATCGATATGCAGGATGAGTATACTCATTCATGCACAGCTGGTCCCGTTGGTACGAATCTTTCTTTGTCGAAAAATCTGAACACGGAACCAGCCTTTTTCTATTTTTGATGAGAAGAATTAAACTTTAAATCTTCCTACCAGCTTATCGAGATGCTCACACTGCATGCTTAAACTCTCACAAGCTGATTGCGCCTGACGAACCATGCCCACCATCTGTTTTGAGCTGTCCGCAATATTTTGAATGTTCAGGTTCACTTCAGCACTCACCACACTCTGTTGTTCTGAAGCTGACGCAATCTGTGTATTCATATCATTCATATGGGTAATAGACGTCTCAATATGTTGGAGTGATTGTTTCGTCTTATCCGCATTTTCCAAGGTTTTATTACGGCTTTCAGCACTGCGAGACATTACATCAACCGCTTGTCTTGCGCCTTGTTGCAGTTTCTCAATCATATGCTGTATTTCACCCGTACTGTCTTGAGTTCGACTCGCAAGTGAACGAACTTCATCAGCAACTACAGCAAAACCACGACCTTGCTCACCCGCACGAGCTGCTTCAATTGCCGCATTCAATGCTAACAAGTTTGTCTGCTCTGCGATCCCACGAATCACATCCAGCACTGAAGCAATGCTGTTTACCTCGTGATCCAACTGATTGATAACTTGTGTAGCGCTCTGAATTTCTGCTGATAAATGTTCGATTGATTCAACAGTATGTCGCACAGTTTGCTGAGTCTGTTCAACTTGATGATCCGCTTTTTGGCTAGATTGTGCTGCTTGATTCGCACTGTCACTGACTGATTGACTGGTTGCTTGCATTTCATTAACAGCTGCAGCAACAGCATCACTTTCTTGTTGCTGCCCAGAAGCAAACGAGTTGATCTGCTGAGTTGATTTAAGAATGTGCTGCATCTCTTCACGCAGACTCACTGTTACACCAACCACTTCACTGATCGTGTTATGAATGCGAGATACAAATTGGTTGAATGCGGCGGATAGTTGCCCCAATTCATCATTGCTGGCCACATCTAAGCGTCGAGATAAATCACCTTCACCTTGAGCAATATCAGCCATCGCGCTTTCAATATGTTTTATAGGCTTAACAACAAAACGTTGAATTCCCCAATAAGCCATAATGGCGCTTAACAGAACAGCGGCTAATCCAACAAATAGTACTTTATCGTTGAATTCTTCGATCGCTTGGTAATCATTGTTTAAAGCTTCCAATAGCTCATCCATTGCGACACTGAACTCTTTAAGTAGTGCCCGAATCACTACAAATTCATCATGGATTTGCTGTTGGTGTTTTCGGTAATAAACCTCAGCTTGTTCTGGCTTCTCAAACATTGGCCGGTACAAGTCAATCCATTTTGTTGTGTTATCTAACAACTGATTTAATGGATAGCTTTTGTCTTTCTCTAATAAGCCACTGTCAATTAACTCCTTCACCTTTGCCATTCGTTGAACAGTTTTATCAGTATTGATCTTGAACTCATTATTAAGGTAACTGATCTCATCAGCCGATCTAGCAAGCAGCAGACCTTGTGCAGCGTCACTTGTCTGATATAAGTCTCGATAGGCATCTTCAAGACTCATCATTACTGGGTAAATTTCGTTATTTAATGCTCCTGTGATCTCATTTTGTTTATGGGATTGGGATAAGTTGATGTATGAAACCACGAGAAAAGTCATCAGAATCAATCCCAACGGAATTGTTAATTTATACTGAATCTTCATTACAGCCTCCAAAAATGAATGACTGCACGATTTTCAATGTTGTTCGATACTATTTCTTTGAGGTGCATGAAGATTAAGCTCTAGCCTTAGAGCTAATCTGGGGCGCTTTTGACCCAAATGTCATATTCAACAAAGTTTATCTCTTGTGTTTCTTTACACTTCTGGCAATAGACAGCATACTCCCCCGGTGTTTGCGTCTGGTTGACAATCAATGTTTAAAGCTACTTTGTCATTCATTGGTTTTATGATGTTTTGTGTGGTTTCACTACTGCACAGTGGAAATGCGCCATTTTTTTCCAGTTCAACAAGCACTACGTCTCATCAAATTCAGCATCAAAAGCATTCTTCATCTAACAATTTCGCTATTTTGCCCACTCGGCTGCAGGAACCTCGCTTTCAGTTTGGTTTTGAACCGGAAGAAGAAGATGTAGATCCACCACCCACATATATTGGCAGTGCAGTCTTTCCGTTCAATAGTACAGAACCTTCGGTTAATGTGGGCAAAGTTGCCACTTTCAATTTAATTCCACTGACTCATGCTCGTAAGGCATGGCTCTTTGAGAACCTTTATTCTCGATACGCGCACGCTTAACTCAACCTCTTTTCATTTTTATCTCATCTTAATGAATCAAAAGAGGGTCATGATTTGGATTCCATCATTTCTATTTTTGCTGCTCTGTGGCACCAAGATGCTTTGGCATTGCAACACGCCAATTTACTGCTTTTATACTTCTGCTTAGGCCTACTGATTTTTCTTGAAAGTGGCTTTTTACCTGCCGCTCCACTACCGTGTGATAGCGTGATTGTTTTGAGTGGCTCCCTTGCAGCTGCCGGAGTTTTACAGTTGCACTGGGTGTTACTTACTTTATTTTTAGCGGGTTGGTTAGGTAGCCTAATCGCGTTTTATCAAGGGCACCAACTGAAACATTGGCGCATCATTAACCGTTGGTTGAACAAAGTCCCCGTCAAACAGCTCGTCGCTACCGATAAACTAATGAGCCGTTATGGTTTGGTGGCTCTATTTTTTGGGCGTTTTTTCCCTGTCGTCCGTTCTCTGCTCCCGATGATCATGGGATTACGCAATAGCGTTAAACCCCTGAAGTTCTTTTCGGCTTCAGCGATAAGCTCGTTGTTTTGGGTCGCCTTCTTGGTCAGCACTGGTTACGGTATTTCTTTGCTACCCACGCGATTGGAGCAACTTGCGACTCAAATACTGATGATAGCTCCCGTATTCACTTTAATGATGGCTTTGCTGACTCTACTTACCAGCACAATCCTTAAAAAACGGGCGCGAAAGTTGAAAGTACTAGTGAAGGATTAAGCATATCGAGTGGTCAATAATGGCAGTGGTATGGCACTGCCATTATTATTTTCAACTCTCGGCAGCGAGCAGTTCTACCTTAGTGTGAAAGCAATTCTTTACTCTTGATACGTTCAAGCATGCTCTTCTGAAAAGCTAAGTCTAAAGCACTCTTTCACTGCATCACCTTGTGCATTTTCACCGCCGACTAGGTAAATATTTTGGTGTTCGGAAGCAGCAATACCGTAAGCAATGCCGAAATCAAGCTTGCCTTGTTGTTGCCAAACGCTACCATCAAAACTCCAAACATCATTACTGTAATGCTTTTGTAAGCCGTGGTGACTGTATAGCTTCCCAGCTTTAAAATTACCTTGGCTGCCAATGAAGTACGCTCCACCTATGGCATAAATACAGTTCTTGATTTCAGCAATGTAGTGACCCGCTAGCCCTTCATGTTGGCTGTTAACATCGACAATCGCAGGGCATAAACCCGATTGAACAATGGTATTGCCTTGTAGTTGATAGGATTTTGTTTCTAAACTTCTCAATCCCGGCTTAATCTCGCCTTCAATCAGAGTAATAACGCCATCGCGGTGGATAATTCCGGCTCCGCAGTTGGGTTTGAAAGGATTCTCCCCCATAACAAACCAATGTTCATCTGTGGGTGAAAATCCCCAAATTTGCTGACTCCAACCATAATCATCCACTTGCTGGTTCATAAATTGTGTAAGGAGTTGCTGAGCTTTAAGTGGATCTGATTGCGAGTCAACGTTTGATAACTCACGAAGAAAATTATCGAATGTTTCTTTTCGATATCCACCAAAGAAAATTAGGCTCCCAGAAGTGACACTGCAACAAGAAGCACCTAAAAAACCAACCGGAGGGTGACTTTTGAGTTGAGCCCAACAATTTGTATCGCTATCAAAAACATAACCATCCATCAATACAGTGGGATGATTGTTTCCTTTTTCCACTCCAGCCCCAGAGAAAACGTAAATCCTATCACCACAGACTGTATATGCCGCATCATTGCGAGCGATACCTGGGAAGGCAGCGGCATTTTGCCAGCCAAGATGCTGTTGTGTTAAATCCAAAACGTAAAATGAGTTTCCTGCACTACCGAGTCCGGCATACAGTTTTTGCCCAATCCGGCCACCTACTCCATGTTTTACACCCGTAGGAAGTTCTGGCAACGTGCTTATATTAAGCGTCATATTTATCCCTCAATCAGTAATGACAACAGAAGAACCATTCCAGGCCAGCATGTAAACTTTATTGCTTATTTCTTTGCCACTTTTCTCGCCGCCAACAATCAAAACGCCTTCTGATGTTGTAAAGGAAGCCCATATGCCAAGCCCTCAGGAAGCGAATTTACCGTTGACCAAATGCCCTCTTTTTCTACATAGATTTCGGAATTAAACGCCTTAGGTAGCCCTTCATGTGCGAACATTTTTCCGTTTTCAAATGCTTGTTTCGCGCCATGGAAATTCGCTCCACCAGCAACAAGCGTCACCCCATTCGTCTTGCCGGAAAATGCGCCTGCGATACCTTCTTGGGTGTTGCTCGTTTTGAGTGCTGGTAAGGGCAACAAACTGTGCCACGGTTGATCCGTTCCAAATTCATATTGCTTAACTTCAGCGGTGCGTAAACCCGGTTTTATTTCACCACTGATGAGGGTCACTTTGTTCCCTTCAACAACGGTTGCACTACCACAGTTAGGAAGATACGGAGAGATACCTAAATCACGCCACTCTTGTTTTCCAGGCAAATAACTAATGACGTTTCGGTTCCATTTATAATCCGTAGGTTTCATGCCCATGTAATCATCAACAATACGTTGCCATGCTTCAGGATTTGCTTGTTTGTCAGTGGTTGATATGTCACGCAGATAGCGATCAAAATAGGCTTTGTTATAACCGCCAAAGAAAAGGATCTGTTTATTGTCTGGCGAATAAGAAGAAGCACCAAGAAGTCCTACAGGCGAAGTAGTCTTCATTTTTTCCCATGAATCTTTCTTGGTGTCGTAGCGATATACCGAATCAAACAAAATGGGCGATGGTTCAGACGGTTCCGCTTTGCCAGAACCACCAAAGAGATAAATATCATCCCCCACCACAGATGCCGTCGCTCCACTTCGAGCTGCACCATTAAAATCAGCGACCTTTTGCCATCCTTGCGATAACGCTTTTAAATCAAGCGCGTAAAAGTCTTTCCCCAGAGATCCAAGCCCTACATAGATTCTTGTTCCGACTTGTGCACCAATCCCATCTTTAAATCCAGCGGGTAAATCAGGCCATTGGTTGCCTGATGTAGCATGACTAAAGGTGGTTACAGCAAGCAAAGGTGTACAGATGAGCAGCGTTTTCATGTTCATTGATTTGTCCTTATTTTTATTGCTATCCATGCTCTAAACAGATGTTCTGTGAGCAACGTGATCATTTATATTTCAGGTGCATTTTTTGAAGATTTATTTTTATATAAAAATTATTTTTGAAGAATATTTTCACTGATATTGCTAAAAAAACCCATCGATGTATTGATGGGTTCAAAACGTCTTTAGTAACCGCTAGCTATCCATTAAAGGTAAAACCACTTCAGCAGTACCAAATACCGATGCCGAGTATTCAGGATAAACATCTAAAAGTGTGTTGATCAAAACATCAACGAGCAACAGTGCGCCGACTTTAGAGGAAAACGCCCCACCAGTGAGAGGGCCTTCAGGTCTTGCAGCAACCAACATTTCATCAGAAATTGAAGAAAGCGGGCTATGACTGATGTTTGTCAAAGAGATAACTCGGACACCACGTTGATGCGCTTGTGTTGCAGCATGAACCACTTCTTTCGTTGAGCCTGAACTTGAGATGGCAAACCACACATCGCCAGAAACACTTCGGCCAGCACTCATCGCGGCTAAATGGGTGTCCTCATACATGATGGCTTTTTTCCCGATTCGCACCAATCGATAAGCTAAATAGCGACCGACGATACTGGATGCCCCAACCCCAACACACCCAATAAATTGAGCGTTATGGACTAATTCACATATGCGGTTCAGTGAAGCTCTATCTATAAGCTTCGCAGTATCCATTAAGCTATCTACAGCACTTTGCGCAGAGATTTCGCAAATATCACCATCCATTTTTGGCTGAGATTGGTTTGCAGACTGACTAAGATCAACCGCCAATGCCATTCTAAAATCCGAATAACCTTTGTAGCCCATGTCACGACACAGACGAACTACAGTGGCTTCACTCGTTTTTGTATTAAACGCCAGATCGGTGATCGTTTGATACTGCACTTCGTGTGCATTTTCGAGCACATAATCAGCAACCACTCTTAGTTTTTTGCTCAAAGGTTCAGTATTCGAACGCAATCGAACCATCAGATTTTTCGGCAAATTCACTTGGGGTCCTTAACAATATTTTGACTACCATAAAAGTATCAAAGACCTACATCTATTAATACACCATCATGATAATTTGTTCTTAAATCTTCTTTTAAGGTAGGAGAAAAACGCCTCCCTTACCATTATTTAAAGCGAGAGAAATCCAGCATCGCGCATTTTCGCAAGAACATCCGCTTTCTGCTTGTCATTCAATGAACGAATAGGCAAGCGAGGATTACCTGCATCAATACCATGCAATTGCATCGCCACTTTACCTGCGGCAACACCACCGTATTCAACCAATACCCGAATAATCGCGATCACTTTATCCATCAATGCTGCAACTTCATCGTGTTTCCCATTGTTAAATGCTTCAATGATTTTTAAATATAAAGGGGCAGCATAGTTATAAGTACTACCTACTGCACCTACCGCACCTACTGCTAAACCGGCAGGTAAAAACTCATCAACACCAAATGGAATATCAAATTTGCCATTCGATACGCGCACACAACGCTGATATTCATACAAATCAGCATTATTGAATTTTGCGCCATAAAGATTAGGAATGCGCTGTTCGCCTTTAATCAAAAACTGCTCTAAATCCAGATTCACACCCGACATTCCTGAGTGGTAGTAATAGAAACCTTTTGAAGGAGCTGCGGCGGCAACTTGAGCACAATACTCAACTAAATCATCAACACTTCCCGGTTTAAAAAAGCATGGACCAATGGCAGAGGTAGCGAAGATATCCAATGTTTCAGCGTGTTCAGTCAAATTGATGGTATCAACAATACTTAAAGCGCCTGTATGTAAAATAACATCTAACTTCCCATCAACGGCTTTCACCCAACGTTCTGCAATGGCTTTTCTTTCTTCGACAGAGCAGTGAATCCCCTCGCCTGTCGTTCCGCAGACATAAGCTCCCTTCACTCCTTGCTCAATGAGAAGCTCAGCAATTTGGTCAATCGCCGCAAAATTAACCTTGTTATCTTTTGTGAAAGGCGTATGTGGAGCTGCAATCAAACCTGTTAGTTTTTTCATTTTATTTACCTTTAAATTCTATAAGTTCGCTATTTCAACTACTGTCCGTATCCTAGGAATAATTCCGGTAGTAGCAGAGTAAATTGAGGGAATACAGCCACCAGCGCCAATACGATGAACAGCGGCACCAGTAGTGGTAAAACACCACGCGTAAGCGTATGGAACGGAATGTCTCCGACTCGAGAAACCACGTATAAAGCCATTCCCATTGGTGGTGTAAGAATGCCGATCATTAGGTTAAGAATCGCCATTACACCAAAGTGAACAGGATCGATCCCAACCGCTGAAGCCACTGGCACCAAGAATGGAACAAGCAGTAGCAACAAGGCCAATGACTCAATAAACGTGCCCAAGAAGAGGAGCAACAAGTTGATCAACAGAAGCAGTACGAGTGGGTTATCACTGATTGTTAAGAAATAATCAGCTAACATCTGTGGTAACTGTTCACGAGCCACAATCCACCCAAAGACAGTCACGCCCATAACCATCAGAGCAACAACCGCTGTTGTGTTGACGGTTTCTTTTAGGATCTCAATAAAACCACGCAGAGTTAGCGTGTGATAAACAACCGTACCTAAAAATAGTGCGTAGAGAGATGAAACGGCAGCTGCTTCAGTCGGAGTAAATTTACCAGAGAAGATCCCCCCGATAATGATGACTGGCGTGAGCAGCGATAAGAACGCTTCTTTAAGTGATTTCAGTTGTTCACGTCTGCTCGCTTTAGGCAATGTCATATATCCGCGCTTTTTGCAGATGAAATAACTCATCACCATCAAGGCAATACAACACAGTAAACCAGGTATCGCGCCCGCTAAAAATAATGCGCCAATAGAGGTATTGGAAACCACACCGTATATGACTAGTGGTACTGATGGCGGCACCAGAGGACCAATGATGCAAGATGCCGCTGTCAGGCCGCCCGCGAAATCATCGTGATACTTCGCATCACGCATGGATTTAATTTCAAGCTGACCTAACCCACCCGCGTCCGCCAGTGCTGAGCCAGACATCCCAGAAAACAACAAGCTTGCCATGATATTTACATGCCCCAAGCTGCCTGTAATATGGCCAACGAGAGATTTCGCGAAGTTGAAGATTCTTTCTGTAATACCAGCACTATTCATCAGATGGCCAGTTAACACAAAAAATGGAACGGCCAGCAATGTGAAGTTATCGATCCCCCCCAGCATTTGCTGGGCGGCAAAATTAATCCCTGTGCTATTGGTTAAAATGAGGAATGCCAATGCCACAAAAATAAGTGAGAAACCCACAGGCATACCAGCAAATAACAGTCCCAACCAACCAAAAATTGAACCCACCATAGCGCTCATTACCTCTCTGTGACTTGCGAATCAGTCATCGAAGCGGATGCACTGACACCCAATAACTGCTTCGAAAGGCTGACAATTTTTTCGAGTTGTCTAAACACCATAAACAAGCCACCAACAGGCAAGCTGTAATTCATCCAACTACTCGAGATCCCTAATGTGATCAATTCAAAGAACGCATTGCGTTGGGCGTGTTGATAACCAAGCACAATGATTGCGCCAATAGAAACCAGCACGGCAATCTCTAACGAGATCACTAATGACAAGCGCGCTTTTTCGGGAAGTTTGTCAGAGAAAAAGGTGATGTTGACGTGGGAACTTCGCTTAATTGCGATAGCACATCCCACCAAACACATATACATGAAGAGCAATCTGGCAAGTTCTTCACTCCATAAAGAAGGATCATTGAGAAGCCAACGAGTGCCAATTTGCCAAGTTAAAACAACAAGCAAGGCCGCCATTAAAGGGACGGTAATAATTTCTTCTATATTATCAACTATCTTACGTAACATCTTAGGCTCCATAGCTGACCAGTACTGGCCAGCTAATCAGTTGAGACAGAGAATTCCACCCTTTACATTGCTGCCAATTTCGACACAATCGGCTGACCCATTTTGCTGTCGAACTCTTTGTAAAGCGGCTGCATGGCTTCTCGGAATGGCCCCAGATCCGGATAAGTAACGTTGATGCCTTCACTCTTGAAGAAGGACACCAATTCTTCCTCTTGGGTTTTAACGGTCTGTGTATGAGCTTCTCCGACTTTCTGCACGGCTTTCTGAATGATCTCTCTGTCCGTATCAGAGAGCTTCTGCCAAGTAGATTCAGAAATGATCACCATTTGATCGTTAACGATATGATGTGTCATGGCTAAGTTCTTTTGCACTTCATAGAACTTCATCGTTTTAATTGTTGGTAACGGGTTTTCTTGCCCATCAACAGCATTTGTTTGCAGTGCTAAATAAACTTCAGAAAAAGACATCGGCGTTGGAGAGGCACCCGATAACTTCGCGTAATTCAGGTTTTGCTTGGCGTTGGGTACACGAAGTTTTAACCCTTTGAAATCTTCAATCGAGTTGAGAGGACGGTTTGATGTGGTTTCACGTGTACCGTTATACCAAGTATCTAAGGCGCGCCAGTTAAACTTCTGCAGCATCTCGCCACGCACGCCCTGCCCAAAGTCGGATTCAAACATACGACGTAGGTGATCAAAATCTTTCGCGACATAAGGGAGCATGACTGCTTCTGCTCGTGGGATCCAAAGCCCCATGCGACCAAACTCAGCATAAGTCATATCGAGATCACCCAAAGTCAGTTGCTGAAGCATGGCACGATCATCACCAAGCTGTGCGCTAGGATAAAGGGCGAGTTTGAGCTCTCCTTGGCTCATTTCTTCTAATGTGTCAGCAAGCATTTTTGCAGAGTTGTACTCTACAGAGCCCACAGAAGCTTGCATCCCCATCTTTAAAGTCGTCGCAGCATTGACAGAAGCAGCAGCACTCAAAGTAAGTATTGCGATAGTAATCTTATTAATGGTTTTCATATTTTTCCCTTTGTTCTTTCTTGTTACGCCTTGTCTCACCATTTTCAAAAAAAACTTTTATTTCGTTTGAAAAAAATCTTCGTTATGAATTATCATTGCGGTGGAGATTATTTTCAAACCACCTTTTTTCAAAGTGTGATGGCGAACAAAATTTGGTTACAAGAGTCCTTTTGTTCACCAAGTCAGGAATTAAAAACGTTTTTAGAAAAGAAAAATGAGGCCCGTCGTGAGAAAGAATTTTTTGAATATCGAAGAGTTAAAGCGATTTTTAAACGGCCAAACTGTCGTTTCCATACAACCTGTAACAGGCAGCCCACTCGATAAAACAGATTTCATTGTGGCGATGGCGATCGCCGTCGAACAAGCGGGTGCAAAAGCGCTGCGCATTGAAGGTGTGAATAACGTAGCTGCTGTATCCGCTGCAGTAACAATTCCGATTATAGGTATCGTTAAGCGTGACTTGCCTGATAGCCCCGTTCGAATCACTCCTTTTGTTTCAGATGTAGATGGCTTAGCGAGTGCTGGTGCAACGGTCATTGCTTTTGATGCCACCGATAGAACACGCCCTGAAAGTCGAGAACGTATTGCGCAAGCAATCAAAAACACGGGATGTTTTGCGATGGCTGATTGCTCCACATTCGAGGATGGATTATGGGCTAATTCACAAGGTGTTGAAATTGTTGGATCAACTCTGTCAGGTTATGTCGGAGATATTGAGCCCACGGTTCCAGATTTCCAACTTGTGAAAGCGTTTTCTGAAGCCGGCTTTTTTACCATGGCGGAAGGTCGATACAATACGCCTGAGTTAGCAGCGAAAGCTATTGAGTCTGGTGCGGTTGCCGTAACGGTTGGTTCTGCATTGACTCGATTAGAAGTGGTTACTCAATGGTTCAATAACGCAACCCAAGCTGCGGGAGAAAGGAAATGCGCACTCTAGCCATCGATATCGGCGGAACAAAAATAGCATTAGCGATTGTAGAAGAAGGTACGATCATACAGCGTTACCAGATGGCAACGCCTGTGGTTCAAGACGTCACCAAGTTTGTTCAATCGATTCTCGAAAAGGTCACTGAATGGCTCCCTTCTATCGATTATGTAGGCGTATCAACAACAGGTTATGTAACGCCAGAAGGCATCACATCTATAAATCCAGAGACTCTTAATTTCCCAGTGCCCTTTCCATTAGCTCAAACGCTAGAACAACTCACTAATAAACCAGTCTCCATTCTTAATGATGCTCAGGCCGCGGCATGGTTTGAATTTGTGCAGTTAAAAAATCCTCGCTTAAATATGGCTTTTATTACGGTTTCAACCGGGGTTGGTGGCGGAATCATCATTGATGGCAAGCTGCACAAAGGAAACACAGGTTTAGCAGGACACATAGGTCACATGTCGGTGGCCATTGAAGGTCCATTATGCGGATGTGGTCAGCGAGGTTGTGTTGAATCCATGGCTTCAGGTAACGCGATTCAAAGAGAGAGCGAAGCCATTTTTACCGAGGCTGTAAGTAATATTGAGTTATTTAAACAAGCAGCATTCAACCCGAAAGCAGAAGCGATCATCAATCGAAGTGTGCAAGCAGTAGCCACATTATGCTGTAATCTTAAAGCATGCTTAGATCTGGATATTATAGTTTTGGGTGGTGGAGTTGGTCTCGCAGAAGGCTACCTTGAGCGCCTCAACAAAGCTATTCAATCTAGGCCATCCGTATTTCATATCCCTGTCACTCCTGCTCATGGCGATTATGATGCTTGCCTACTCGGAGCAGCATTTCAATTTAAGGAGTAAACAATGGCATTAAAGGCAATTTCAGCCACACGGCTTTTTGATGGAGTTCAGTATTACGAGAATGCGGCAATGGTTTGGGAGGGTTCACACATTCACTCCATTGTTCCTGTTGAGTCTCTGACGGCGGATATTGAACATCAACACTTTGATGGTGCATTGATCGCTCCGGGATTCATTGACTTACAAGTTAATGGCGGTGGCGATGTCATGTTCAATAATGACATGACTCTGGCGGGTATTGATTCGATCTGCCGAGCACACAGAACTCACGGAACCGCCTATCTGCTTCCAACCTTAATCAGTGCAACACCGGAACACATCAACCATGCACTTGATGCCATTCAATCTGCAATCGAACATCAAGTTTCGGGGGTGTTGGGTATTCACTTAGAGGGACCTTGGTTAAACCCAGAAAAGAAAGGCGCTCATAACTCAGATCTGTTCTATTCCCCGACACCCGAACAACTTTCACAGTTTCACTGGCCAACCAAAGGCAAAGTTCTTGTAACGGTCGCAGCTGAAAACCTCTCCATCGATTCTCTAAAGTGGTTAAAGGATCATCATGTTACTCTCTCGTGCGGTCACAGTAATGCCACTACAGCCCAATTAACCACTGAGAAGTTAGCTCTCATTGATGGATTTACCCACTTATTTAATGCCATGTCGCCTTTTGAGAGTCGTGAACCCGGAGTTGTCGGTACAGCATTGAATACCGATCATGCTTGGTGTTCAGTCATAACTGATGGAATTCATGTCCATCCACAAAGCTTTTTACTCGCTAAGCGAATCAAACCTAAAGACAAACTTCTTATTGTTACCGATGCCATGGCTAGCCTTGGCAGTGTGACTAACCAGTTTGAATTGGATGGGGAAACCATTCGCGTCATCGATAATAAACTGGTTAATAGCAGAGGCAATCTTGCGGGAGCCCACATCGGGATGGATGAATCGGTTGCCAATGTTATTCGTTGGGGAATCGCGGAAGATGAAGCACTAAGAATGGCCTCGTCTTATCCGGCTCAAGCAATCCATTGTGATGATTTAGGGCAACTAAAACCCAATTATCGAGCCGCCGCCACTGTATTAAACTCCAAATATGAAAGCTTGGCTGTAGTCAGTGAAGGCGTGCTCTACAACTGAGCTACCGATCAAACATGCCAATCCGTTATTGACCAGATCTTTCACTATTCCAATGTTCAGCAGAGATCATTGGAATAGCTCTTCCCAAAAAATTTATATGCCTTTAGGCATTAACTGCACTTCCGTCACCGTTATTCCGACTTCCGTAGCCTCCTCTAACCCAACTACACACATCTAAGTACGAACATAACTGCAACGTGTTGATGTCTCATCAATTAAACAACACACAAAAACATTTATGGAAATTATTTTTTTTGCGATCATAGTTCATGAAGAAAATATTTTTTAATGAGAATCTACAGCTGGAAATGTGAACGTTTCCAAGCCTTACATTCGATGGAGACTTGTCAATCAAGATGACTTCACAACGAAGAAGAGCATCGATTCACAAGGAAACAGATTCTAATATAAAGGGAGTAGATATGCGTTTCAAAAACGTAAAGAAAACCGCTTTAATGCTTGCTATGTTCGGTATGGCGACAAGCTCAAACGCCGCACTTTTTGACTATAACGCAACGGGTGACACTGAGTTTGACAGTCCAGCCAAACAGGGATGGATGCAAGACAACACGAATAATGGCAGTGGCGTTTTAATCAATGCAGATGGAATGCCCGCTTGGTTGGTGCAAGGTAATGGAGGGAGAGCTCAATGGACATATTCTCTCTCTACTAATCAACATGCCCAAGCATCAAGTTTCGGTTGGCGAATGACGACAGAAATGAAAGTGCTCAGTGGTGGAATGATCACAAACTACTACGCCAACGGCACTCAGCGTGTCTTACCCATCATTTCATTAGACAGCAGTGGTAACTTAGTTGTTGAGTTTGAAGGGCAAACTGGACGTACCATTTTGGCAACTGGCACAGCAGCAACGGAATATCATAAATTTGAATTGGTATTCCTTCCTGGAAGTAACCCATCCGCTAGCTTTTACTTTGATGGCAAACTCATTCGTGACAACATCCAGCCAACGGCATCAAAACAAAATATGATCGTATGGGGGAATGGCTCATCAAATACGGATGGTGTCGCCGCCTATCGTGATATTAAGTTTGAAATTCAAGGCGACGTCATCTTCAGAGGCCCAGACCGTATACCATCCATTGTGGCAAGTAGTGTAACACCAGGGGTTGTAACCGCGTTTGCAGAGAAACGTGTGGGCGGTGGCGACCCCGGTGCTCTGAGTAATACCAATGACATCATCACTCGTACCTCACGAGATGGCGGCATAACCTGGGATGCCGAGCTCAACCTCACTGAGCAAATCAACGTCAGTGATGAATTTGATTTCTCGGATCCTCGGCCTATCTATGATCCTTCCACCGACACAGTTCTTGTCTCCTACGCTCGTTGGCCGACCGATGCCGCTCAAAATGGAGATCAAATAAAACCATGGATGCCAAACGGTATTTTTTACAGCGTCTATGATGTTGCGTCTGGGAATTGGCAAGCACCTATCGATGTTACCGATCAGGTGAAAGAACGCAGTTTCCAAATCGCTGGTTGGGGTGGTTCAGAGCTGTATCGCCGAAATACCAGCCTAAATAGCCAGCAAGACTGGCAATCAAACGCTAAGATCCGAATTGTTGATGGTGCAGCGAACCAGATACAAGTTGCCGATGGTAGCCGAAAATATGTTGTCACACTGAGTATTGATGAATCAGGTGGTCTAGTCGCTAATCTAAACGGTGTTAGTGCTCCGATTATCCTGCAATCTGAACACGCAAAGGTACACTCTTTCCATGACTACGAACTTCAATATTCGGCGTTAAACCGCAGCACAACGTTATTCGTTGATGGTCAGCCAATCACAACTTGGACTGGTGAAGCATCGCAGGAGAGCAACATTCAGTTTGGTAATGCGGATGCCCAAATTGACGGCAGACTGCATGTGCAAAACATTGCTCTCAAACAGCAAGGCCAAAACCTCGTGGAGTTTGATGCTTTCTATTTGACACAGCAAACCCCTGAAGTAGAGAAAGATCTTGAAAAGCTTGGTTGGACAAAAATTAAAACTGGCAACACCATGAGTTTGTATGGGAATGCCAGCGTCAATCCGGGACCGGGTCATGGCATCACTCTTGCTCGACAACAAAATATCAGTGGTAGCCAAAACGGCCGCTTGATCTATCCTGCGATTGTGCTTGATCGTTTCTTCCTCAACGTCATGTCTATTTACAGTGACGATGGCGGTTCAAACTGGCAAACCGGTTCAACACTCCCTATCCCCTTTCGCTGGAAGAGTTCTAGCATCCTAGAAACTCTCGAACCTAGTGAATCTGATATGGTGGAACTCCAAAACGGTGATTTACTGCTCACTGCACGCCTTGATTTCAACCAGACCGTCAATGGTGTGAACTATGGCCCACGCCAGCAATTCTTGAGTAAAGATGGCGGGATCACGTGGAGCATGCTAGAGGGTAACAACGCTAGCGTCTTCAACAATATCAGTACCGGCACTGTTGATGCCTCTATTACTCGGTTCGAGCAAAGTGACGGTGGCCATTTCTTACTCTTTACCAACCCACAGGGAAACCCAGCTGGAACCAATGGCAGGCAAAATCTAGGCTTATGGTTTAGCTTTGATGAAGGCTTGACATGGAAAGGGCCAATTCAACTCGTCAATGGCGCATCCGCATATTCAGATATTTATCAGTTGGATTCGGAAAACGCGATTGTCATTGTTGAAACGGATAACTCCAACATGCGGATCCTGCGCGTACCGATTACATTGCTAAAACAAAAAGCACTTGCACTGTAGGAGGAATAGTCATAGTCATTTCAGTCACTCTAACAATGATTAATGACATGCCTAGTACAATCTAAACAGTAGAGTGCATCACTCAAATGCGGTATCAATAGTCTTGGTACCGCATTTCTTATTCAAGATAATCGACCTCATTTGTGTATTAACCCGTCCTCCAGTTTTGATAGTCAAAGCCATGAACATCGAGTTCCTTACGTCTACATCGTTTCCGCATCCTTCATAAACTGTTAAAATCCGCGCATTAAATACTGTGCTGGCGATGAATGGGCCAAATAGGAGAGTTTTTAACTCTGGTGATGCTTACTCCTTGTTGTCCTCATTCCATTCCTAAACAGATGAAACACAAATAAAAAAGGCATTTTTTCAAATGGTTAATAACTCAATTCAATGGTTTCCGGGTCACATGCATAAAGCGCGGAAGGAGATCGAAGAAGCGATTCCTCAGGTGGATGTCATCATCGAGGTATTGGATGCTCGTATCCCTTTTAGTAGTGAAAACCCGCTGATTTCACACATTCGTGGCGAAAAGCCATGTGTGAAAGTATTGAATAAGCGTGACTTGGCAGATCCTGAGTTAACCGAACTGTGGATTGCACACCTTGAGCAAGAAAAAGGGGTGAAAGCCATGGCAATCACCACTTCTAATCCACAAGAAGTGCATAAAATCCTCGAGTTGTGTCGTAAGCTAGCCCCTCAGCGTGAAGAAATAGGCAAAAACATTCGCACCATGATCATGGGCATCCCTAACGTGGGTAAATCGACCATTATCAATACCTTGGCTGGACGCGCGATCGCACAAACGGGCAACCAACCCGCAGTCACGCGCCGTCAACAACGTATTAACCTCCAAAATGGGATTGTGCTCTCTGATACTCCGGGAATTTTGTGGCCGAAAGTAGAAAACCCACACAGTGGTTTTCGTTTGGCGGCAACAGGTGCGGTGAAAGATACCGCCATGGAATATGATGAAGTAGCGTTCTACACAGTAGAATATCTAGCTAAGCATTACCCAGAAAAACTCAAAGAGCGTTATCAGATCGATGAACTTCCAGAAACGGATGTGGAATTGATGGAAGAGATTGGCCGTAAGCGCGGTGCACTACGTGCAGGTGCGCGTGTCGATCTACACAAGGCTTCTGAGATTCTACTGCATGAACTACGTCAAGGCGTATTGGGACAAATTACTCTAGAGCGCCCAGAGATGATCACCGAAGAGCTACAGCAAGTAGAAATTGATGAAGCGCTAAAAGCGGAAGAGAAAGCCAAGCGTAAAGAAGAACGCCGTAAGCGTTACCTACGTAACAAACGCTAGTTTTTTGGGCTTAAAAAACAAAAAGGCGAGTTTCAGACTCGCCTTTTTTACATGAGTACATTTACTCAGGCTTGAGGAATACCAGCCAGTTTCAATAGTATGCTCTCCAGATCACCCCATGGCATTAGCTGTGAATCAATCACTTCTAACCTCGATTCAAATCCTTCCAAGCTCATTTCGGTCACAGAAACCACACCATTAGCCACATTAAAGGCATAACAGCCACGGTCAGTATTAAGCACACCTTTCACTCGCTCTGCGGTTAGGTCGCTCAGCAATTGGAATAACAGATCGAAGTTGAACTGATATTCGGCACCGAATAACCATCCACAGCTAAAGTAACCTTGACCACGATTCTCTTTGCGTAAAAAAGGTTGCTGTGGTGCAAGCTGAAATTGCGGTTCATCGGCGGCGTGATCATGGTGGTGCGCTTCAATGTGAGTTGAAGCATTACCTGTTAAACGCGGCATATCCAGCAGTTCAATCGGGAAATTGCCCTGTTTTATTAACTGACTAAACGCTTTCGCAGGGACCAGATCGGTAACCCAATCATTAAAGGCATCGATATCACTGCTGCTACACTGATCAACCTTGTTGCCAAGGATAATGTCAGCACTAGCAAGCTGATCATTAAAATTCTGGTTGCTACGATACTTTTCAATGCTCAAATGACGAGGGTCAACCAGTGCGATAGTCGCTTTTAAGTCAACATAGGGCTGATATTGTTCGGATATCAAAGTCGCCACAACTTGTTTCGGATGCCCTAGCCCCGTTGGCTCAATGATTAAGCGATCTGGTTTTTGACGCAATAAAGTATTGATGCCAACCGACATAGGCACCCCAGCAGTGCAACACAGGCAGCCACCAGGCACTTCTTTGATCATCGCCCCCTGCTCGCTCATCATTGCGCCATCAATGCCAATTTCGCCAAATTCATTAACAAGGACAGCCCACTTTTCATCCGCAGGTTTGGTTGCTAATAAATGCAAAATTGCCGTAGTTTTCCCAACGCCAAGAAAACCGGTAATGATATTGGTCGGAACTCTATTCATCATGCTAATACTCCTTTTGCGGCAGTATATCCAAAAGCCAAGCAAGTAACAGCGTTGATAAGAAAGGTCGAGAAGATCGCTTAGATAGAAAGTGACTAAAATTGCAAAAGGCGCACTGAAAAGCGCGCCTTTTTCCTCGTAGACTCAATCGTGAGTTTTTGCGAATTCGCTTGGCTTCGTATGCAAGCGTCTCTTTGCCGAGGTACTGATATGAACGTTTTGATTCCATCCAAATTGTATGTAAGGTTCCATATCCTCCATCAGAAATGTTCTCACTAACCTTACGCTTTAACTATGGTACATAGTGCTGGATTATCAAGTTAACAGTGTGATTTTTTGGCGTAGATCTCACTATTTTTAGAACTATTCAATAAATCAACCATATATGAAAATCAATATTCCAACTTTGTCGCTATAGTTGAAATTGGCTGAGCGTATAATTCTCGCACTTTCTCCTCCCTAGTAAGTACAAGGTATTATAAATATGTCGAAAAGAGAGATACTTATCACCAGTCTACTGGCTAAAATGCCAAAAGATACGATTAATCAGTTCCTCTCTAAAGACAAAACACCCTTATCTGTACTTTTTTTATCCTTGATCGTCGGGGTTTTAGCGGGTCTAGTTGGTACCTATTTTGAACAAGCCGTACATCTGGTTTCGGAAACACGTACGGAATGGTTAAAAAGTGAATTAGGCAGTTTTTTACCTCTCTGGATAGCAGCCTTTCTAATCAGTGCCGGTTTAGCGGCCATCGGCTACTTTCTTGTTCACCGTTTTGCGCCTGAAGCAGCGGGTTCTGGTATTCCTGAGATTGAAGGGGCAATGGATGGTATGCGCCCAGTGAGATGGTGGCGTGTACTCCCCGTTAAATTTTTTGGTGGCATGGGCGCATTAGGCTCTGGCATGGTGCTTGGTCGCGAAGGCCCAACCGTTCAAATGGGTGGCGCTGTCGGACGCATGATTTCTGATATTTTCCGCGTTAAAAACGAAGATACTCGCCACTCTTTGCTAGCGGCAGGCGCTGCTGGTGGCCTTGCCGCCGCATTCAATGCTCCATTGGCGGGTATTATGTTCGTTATCGAAGAAATGCGTCCGCAATTTCGTTATACGCTGATTTCAGTTCGCGCGGTCATCATTTCTGCGGTGTCAGCCAACATTGTGTTTCGTTTGGTCAATGGCCAAGCGGCTGTCATTACTATGCCGCAATATGATGCTCCTGAACTATCTACCTTAGGCTTGTTCTTACTACTTGGTGCTTTATTCGGTGTCTTTGGGGTGTTGTTCAATTATCTGATCACTTTAGCTCAGGATCTTTTCGTCAAATTTCATCGAAATGATCGCAAACGCTACCTGCTCACTGGCTCTATGATTGGTGGCTGTTTTGGCTTACTACTACTCTACCTGCCAGAATTAACCGGTGGCGGCATTAGCTTAATTCCTACCATCACCAATGGTGGCTATGGTGCTGGCATCTTGTTGCTGCTGTTTGTTGGCCGCATCTTCACGACTTTACTCTGTTTTGGCTCTGGTGCTCCCGGTGGTATCTTTGCACCCATGTTGGCACTCGGAACTTTATTTGGTTACGCGTTTGGTTTAATCGCTAAAGTGTGGTTTCCTGAACTCAATATTGAACCTGGCATGTTTGCCATTGCTGGAATGGGCGCGTTATTCGCTGCGACAGTACGCGCTCCTATTACTGGAATTTTGCTGGTTATTGAAATGACCAATAACTACCATCTGATTCTACCTTTGATCATTACCAGCCTAGGTGCCGTGATTTTCGCGCAAATGCTTGGCGGACAACCGATCTACAGTCAACTTCTGCATCGTACTTTGAAGAATCAGAAGTTGCAGCAGCAAGATCTTCCACCTCAGAACCCAATTACATAAAAGTCAATTTGCCTAACCGATTGTGAAACCAGATAATAGCCGCTCGCTAAAGGAGCGGCTTTTTTATCCAATCTAGGATCATGCACCAAGGAGTAGAAATTGAATTGGTATAGGTTTACCCAAGTACAAAACGTGCCACCATCACAAGCTGCATTAGCATTAGGAATGATAGGGTTGGGCCACGCTTGGGTGCTCTATTACCCTCCCCTTGGGACACTTATTCGGCCATATTGGGCATTCAGCGGAGCATTGTTGCTGTTGCCTGTGCTACTCAAATATCTCAATTGGCGCACCTTCATTACCGATCTCAAACATCCCATATCAGGTAGCTTAATGGCACCGATGAGCATGGCTTTGCTTATCTTATGTGACTATCTTGCCATCCTCTCTCCATTTATAGCTTATCCGATTTGGGTTGCGGCTTTGTTACTGCATTTAACCATGATGACGCTGTTTTTCTATTTCCAGCTACGTCAGTTCAAGCTCGCCAATATTGTACCAAGCTGGTTTTTGTATCCGGTTGGTGTGATCAGTAGTTCTTTAGCGGGCACCCAGTTTGGACACACCCTATTTTCAGAAGCGATTGTGAATGTATGTATCGCTATTTATTTCGTTATGCTGCCACTGGTTCTTTATCGCCTTGTGTTTGCTGGCACATTACCTAAAAGAGCACGCCCTACGTTAGCCATTATGGCCGCTCCTATTAACCTGACTTTAGCCACTTACCTTGTGAACTTCTCTCAGCCGGACCCCGTCCTCACTGGAGCCCTCGCGGGTATTGCGATTACCATGACTCTGCTTATCTACCTTTGTTATCTGCGCTTGTTGCGTCTACAATTTCAACCATCTATCGCTGCAGTTACATTTCCTTCGGTGATCAGTGCCGTGGCAATGCAGCGGCTCAATGAGTTTTTCTCTACGCAACATCCACAATGGTACTGGTTACACTATTTCGGATTTTTAGAAATTACGATTGCCACTGTTTTGGTCGCGTGGGTTTCATGGGGGTACATAAAAATGTATTGGCCGGAAATATTTAAAAATAACTCAGTTACTTCTTAAATTATTTTTAATGTTAGAATATTATTCGGGGTAGAGCCCCTACCCCTAATGATTATTCGCCACATCGCCTCCGAAAATTATCATTTATTCTAGACAACTAATAAATTTAATTTTTCCTAGATGACAGGCTTTTTTAATTAAGCAATATATCACCCGTCAGCTGGCGTTAAATTATTTAGAACTAGGATATATTGCGATGAATAGAACACATCTTCCTGATTTTATTCAGGATAAGATAACTCACTATATTGAAAATTATTTTGATATAAACAAAAACGGCAAACATCTAGTATTGGGAAAACAAGCTAGAAGTGAAGATATTATTTTGCAAAGTAATGATTATCTCGCACTGGCCAATCATCCTTTAATTAAAGCGCGTTTAGCAAAGTCTTTGCTTGAGGAACAGCAGAGCTTATTTATGTCAGCCTCATTCTTACAAAATGATTATGACAAACCCATGGTAGAGAAGCGCTTGGCCAAGTTCACAGGCTTTGATGAGTGTTTACTGTCTCAATCCGGTTGGAATGCCAACGTAGGGTTGTTACAAACCATTTGCCAACCTAACACCAATGTCTACATCGACTTTTTCGCTCACATGTCATTGTGGGAAGGAGCACGCTATGCGAACGCTCAAGCCCACCCTTTTATGCACAATAACTGTGACCATTTACGTATGCTGATCCAGCGCCATGGGCCTGGAATCATAGTTGTCGATTCCATTTACAGCACTCTTGGCACTGTTGCGCCACTGGCAGAGCTAGTCAATCTCAGTAAGGAGTTCGGCTGCGCTTTACTGGTTGATGAATCGCACTCTTTGGGGACGCACGGCCCTAACGGTGCTGGTTTACTCGCTGAGTTGAACCTCACCCATGAAGTGCATTTCATGACCGCCAGCTTAGCTAAAACCTTTGCTTATCGAGCTGGAGCGATTTGGTGTAACAATGAGGTCAACCGTTGCGTGCCATTTATTAGCTATCCGGCGATTTTTAGTTCGACCTTACTTCCTTATGAAGCGGCTGGTTTAGAAACCACATTAGATATTATTGAATGTGTGGATGATAAACGGCAGCACTTAGAAAAAATGGCCAAAAAACTGCGCATAGGGTTAACCCAATTAGGCATGACCATTCGTAGTGAAAGCCAAATTATTGGTTTAGAAACGGGGGATGAGCGAAATACAGAAAAAGTCCGTGATTTTTTAGAAAACAATGGCTTATTTGGTTCTGTTTTTTGTCGACCTGCCACATCAAAAAACAAGAATATTATCCGCTTATCACTCAATAGTGATGTGACGGAAAAGCAAATAACTCGGATAATTGAAATATGCACTGATGCAGTAAAATGTTCGGATTTTTATTTTCGTTAATCGAATAAAATTAATCGATAGAAAATGAAAAACACATTTAATTGTGAATAAAATCATTAAGGTGGGAGAATTCACTCCCACCTTATACCCAAGCCGCCACTTTATTCAGTAATACATCACGGTCAGCAGGCTTAACAATGAAATCGTTCATGCCGGATGTTTGCACCAACGCTAAGGTTTTCGGGCTGTTATCACCTGTGTATCCAATAATAGGAATGTTTTTATAATCACGATCAGAGCTTCGGATGAGATGTGTCGCTTCTAAGCCACTGATTTTAGGCATCTCAATGTCCATCAACACTAAGTCGATAGTCTGAGTATCCATATAAGCGATCACCTCGCACCCATCATTCGCTTGTACAACCTCATATCCTTGTTGTTCAAGCAAAATCGATGTGAAAGTACGGATAGATTGGTTGTCATCTACAACGAGAATTCGCCGTTCATGGCGACTTTTTTGCAGCGGAATAATGTTGCGATTCATCACCAGAGAGTCTTGCTCAAAGAGCAAACGATCGATGACTTTGCTGGTTTTCTTCAGCACAGAATGGATGCTGATCGGTTGAATGTGTAGGTAACGGTTGATGTTCACCGCATACTCTTTGCTAGGGTCATAGATATACCCGATACAACCTTCCGCGAAACTCAACGTTCCTTCAAGTTTGGGTAAAAGTTCGCCTTGCTGAGTGGCATCATCCAAGTCCAGTAAGATTAGATCGAATTCAAATTCATAGTCTTGCCGTCTTACCGCTTGCTGGGCTGAAAGTGCGGTAAAGCCAAACTCTTCCTCTGCCGCTAACTGATTCAGTTCTCGAACAATCGACTGATTCGAGCCTATGTAAATAACTGATTTGGACTTTAATAAATCGGTTTTAATTTCTCTAATGATTTTTGACTCGTAACGTGGAAACGTCAGTACGAACTCCGTCCACTCACCATGCTTAGAAAAACAGCGAATGGTGCCACCAAATGCCGTCATCACTTTACGACAAAACGGTAATCCTAGGCCGTAACTGCCATTTTTGCCAAAGGTATAAAAGTCACGAAAGATGTCTTCCAACATTTCAGGAGCAATACCTACCCCGTTATCACGCACTTTAATCAGGTTATGTTCAGCACTCTGCTCAATTTGAATACAAACGGAAAATTGTTCTTTCTGATAGTAAAAGGCATTCTTCAGTAGGTTGAACAAGGCATACGTCAACAAGGTATCACTACCAAAAAAATCAAATGGCTGACGAACATCCAACTGAATAGCGTGTTGATCAGCGGCATTTTTATAAGGAAAGCTCTTGAGTGCTTTCTCAATTACTTCAGCCGCAGCGTATTTTTTAAAGCTTGCGGTGGAAACACGGTTTTCATCGATTGAGGTCAACAACAAATCAATGGTGTTATTGCCTGAATAGATAACATCATCCGCCTCATTCAAAATCTGGTGTAGAAGGTCTAGTTCTTGTGCATCCAATGGATAAGTCGATTGCACGGCTGCCTGAGGCTTAGGAAGCATGGTACGAATGACGTCTATTGATGTTTTCAAGGCACTCAGTGGGTTACGCATTTCATGTGCGATCCCCGCACCAAATGTTTTAGCAATGGAGACTTTGGTTTCGTGGGAAATTTGGTTGCGGAAGAAACACAAATTGCCGAAGACATAAGTGAACAAGAAAACAGGCACATACGGCCATTCAATCAAGGTATTCGGTTGGAAATCCGTGAAGCCATACACCGCCACATAAGCCATCAAAATCGAGGTAATGGCTTGCAGCGCCATCACCTTAGTATCGTGCACTAAGAGGATGTGTAAAAAGATGGATGCCATGAACGACATCGCCCAAATGGTCGACCAGTTGTTCATCAACATCATGAAACAAAAGAAAAAAGGTAAGCAAAAACCTATGGTGAGCAAAAAGTAGTACGGCATGTACCGCTTCCACTTATTCGGCAATGACTCCCGAAACGCAAGCCCAGCGAACAATAAAGCAGCAACAAAACGCAAACCTAAATTTTCATAGGTTTGCGGAAACCAGTATTCCCAAATGAAGTAATAGGCAGGATAGCCGAGCATCCCCATCCACCCCACCAAAGAAAAATTGGGTTCCGCGTACTGGTAAACTTTTTTTATCACTTCCATGCTCACCGTCACTAACGTTGCGTTCTCTCGCTACTCATCAACATGCACATACTTTACCGATTCCACTCTTCAAGGTCAGTGATAATTATCATAGCCCTTGGTTTTAGCCTATCTTATGTCACTAAACGCAGTGTACTGCCTAATCGTGTTGCCAACACATCCAATCTCAGTCCAATCTGTTCTTTCAGTTCAGTAACGTGAGAGATAATACCTATCGTTCTGCCACCTTGTTGCAGATCAACCAAGGTCTGAATCGCTAAGTCAAGCGATTCAGGATCTAAACTGCCGAAGCCTTCATCAATAAATAGCGTATCAAGTCGAATACCGCCGCTGTAGGATTGCACAACATCCGATAAACCCAACGCAAGAGCCAACGCCGCCATGAATGACTCACCACCTGATAATGTCGCCACATCACGCCATTTTCCGCTGTAACTGTCTTCCACCATCAAGTCCAAACCGGAACCCGCATTGCCTTTCGCGCGATCTTCTTTACGTTTGAGGAGATAGCGCCCGCGACTCATTTTCAACAACCGCTGCGAGGCTTGCAGCAATACATCATCCAGCAACACGCCAAGCACAAACCGATGTAAGCTGACTTTAGCTCCGGTTTTACCATTGGCAATATCACTCAATGTGCCAACGACCTGATATTCCGCTTCTAACGCTCGGTTTTTCTGGTACAAATCAGCAAGCTGTTTTGCCACTCGCTGTAAGCCATCCATACGCGATTGCAGTTGGGTAAAGTGCTGCAAGGCTTCTGCCACCTTCCCTTCGTTTATGCTAACCAAAGCGACCAGCGGATCGAGATCAGGCTGCGTTTGATCTGCTAATTTGCGAGACAACGCTTGTTGCTCACCACTAAGCATCGCCCCCCGCTCTTCATATTGAGCAATTTGAGCTTCGATTTTCGCTATCACTTCATCGGTTAAACGTGCAGCCAGATAATGCTGTTCATCACGCAGCCCATAATTTTGTAACCCTTGTTGCCAAGCGAGCACGGCCTGCTCATGCTGTTGTTTACACTCTTTGTGATGATCGAGTGCCGCTTGATATGCTGCTTGTACACTCGCCAATTGCTTTTGAGCCAGAACCCATTGCTCACGCGCGGACTGCTCAGATTTTTGCAACGTTTCTGTTTGGATCTGTATACGCTGAATTTCTGCACGCAGTATATTAAGGTCGGAAAATTCTTCCGGAATATCTTGCTGCAAGCTAGTCAGTTCGGCCTGCGCTTGAGTTAATACTTGCCACGCTTGCTGTTTATTCAGCAACTGCTTTTCCAACGCCGCTTTACTCTGCACTAAACGTTGTTCGAAGTCCTCAATCTGTCGCTGTAATAGTTCAGGGTTGAGCTGTTGTAGAGCATGAATCTCACTACGCAAAGTTTGCTGCTGCTGTAACAAGTTAGTCAGCGGAGCTATTTTTTGCTCATTCAATTCCGCGGTCAGATTAGCGAGGTTCTGTTCGACTTGCTGTACTTTAAAGCCCTGTTGTTGATAGTGGTTGAATGCGGTTTGTTGACGTTCAACACTTTGCTGCTGCAAATTTCGCGCTTGTTCAACCTGCGACTTGGTGACAGCGTCACCTGAAAACTGCGCTTTATTAGGATGTTCTAGGCTACCACACACTGGGCAAGGTTCATTTTGTCTAAGTTCTTGTGCTAATTCCGCCGCGCGTTGTGTATGCCATGTAAGTTCAAGCTTATCAGCCGACTGCTTAGCTTGTTCACTGTGGGTTTGTGCCTGACGGTATAACTGCCCAAAGCGCTGTAGCTCCTGCTGAACACTTTGCAACTCAGCAAGCAGAGCTTGCTCACGCTCACGGCTTTGTATTTGAAGCGTCAACTGGCTGAATTGCGCCTTCCTTGCCTCTAAATCGGTTAACTTGCGCTGTTGTTGTTCCCACTCAAGCCGTTTGGTTTGAATCTCCTGCTCTAGCTGAGCCCCAGCATGCTGCAAATTGGTTGTGTTTTGAGTGGTAAGCTGAAGATCCCGTTCCGCTTTCGCAACTCGCTGCTGCACACTCTCTTGCGCTAACAGTTTTTGCTCCGCTCGTTGCCATTGCATTCGTTGTTCATTCAATGCAGGCAATTGTTCACAAGCCAAGCTAGCTTGTTGACTGGCCAGCTGCGCTTGGTGCTGCTGAAGTTCAGCTTGCTGCTGCAATTGTTTCTGCTGTTCAATTTTTTGCTCTGCTTGAAGCAAAGCTTTATGTGCTTGATGCCATTGCTGATACGGTGCCGTTAAATGTGCTGCTTTTTGGGCTTGTTGGCGTTGCTGGCGAAGCGCTTCAATTTGCTCAGCTTGCTGTTGATGCACAGCAATTTCAGTGGCCAATTGCTTCTGGCGTACAAACTGCTGTTCTAATTCCAACGCAGATTGATATTGAGCCTTAGATTGATCCAACGTTTGTTGCTCAGTTTTTAACTTTTCCTGAGCTTCGAAAAGAAGCGGGGATACTTGTTCAAGTTCAGCCTGTAACTGCTCTTCACTGACCAACCCCACCACATTCAATGTGCCTTTGATCTGCTGATCAAACTCATCTTTTTCTTTGCGGATCCCCGCGGCACGATCAAACAAGCCGCGTTCAATTTGGCTATAGAGTTGGGTTTGAAATAATTGCCCGAAAATCTGTTCGCGCTCTTTTGAATTGGCAGTTAATAGCTCACGAAATTTACCTTGAGGTAACACCATCACTTGGCGAAACTGTTTTACATCTAAGCCAATCAATTCGACTATCGCTTTAGCAACGGGGTTGGGTCGGTTGGCAATCAGATCGTTATCGCCCTGTTTTAAAGCAACTAAGGTGGCGGAATGCGCTTTTTTGGTCATTCCTTCGCCGCGTTTTTTGGGGATCTCTTGGTCTGGTTGACGGGTAATTTGATAATGCTCACCGGCCAGTTCAAACTCAAAACTAACTTCCGTTAAACATTCAGAATCAGCGAAATCACAACGCATTTGATCGCCAGTGCGTTCGCTGCCAGTCGTTTCGCCATACAAGGCATAACAAATCGCATCGAGAATTGAGCTTTTACCTGCCCCCGTCGGACCATTGATTAAAAAGAGTGGTGCATCACCTAATTCAGTAAAATCAATCACCTCTCTGCCAGCAAACGGGCCAAAAGCTTGCAGTGCTAGTTTTAGCGGACGCATATTACATCCCCTCCGCTTTTAGGCGCTGAATCACTTCAATCACCACTTGTTCTTGCTGGTCAGTGAGCGGCTCACGTTTCGCTTCTAAGAAGAAATCACGGAACATATCCAGCTCACCACGAGCCAATCGCGCTTTCCCCATTTCTTGATCCACCCCGATTAACATGCCCGGCTTTTCTATGTGCAGCACGTTGGGATAGACCTGACGCAATTTTTCCATCGGGTCCAAAATCGCATGCTTGTCTAAAAGGCGGACAAGCAAATAATCGTGTGCTTGGGGAGCGGTCGCACCTGCGGCAATGATCGCTTCAAGTTCACCTTCAATAATGCGCATTTGGTGTGGAGCTTGCAGAGGGACATGGGTTGCAGAAACAAAACCTTGATGATCAAACTCAACTAAAGTTGCACCTTTACTCTGATGCTGCTCGCCGAAGCTGTATTTCATGAGTGAGCCGGAATAACGAATGTGCTCCGCCCCTTTCATTTGCGGCTGATGCAAATGCCCCAGAGCCACATAATCGAAAGGCAAGAAATGGCGATGATCGACTCGATCTGAACCACCTATAGACAAAGGACGCTCAGATTCCGATTCCATCGCACCATCCACAAAGCAGTGACTGATCAAAACATTACGTTGGGAAGCTGTGGTTTGAGCGAGAATTTTTTCACACAGTAGCTGATGCGCCGCATCATGGCTGTTGATCTCGCTTTGGTAATAGTGGCGAACCAATTCCGGATCGTTGTACGGCATACCCCAGAAAGCGACTTCTCCGGCTTGCTCGGAATGTAAAACGACAGGCTCCATCATCTGCTCAAAATCGGCAAAGATATGTAAACCTGATTTTTTCATCTGTTTTGCTGCGAAACCTAGCCGTTTTGCGCCGTCATGGTTGCCCGGAATCATCAGTAAAGGCGTGTTTAGTTCTCCACAAATCACACTCACAACTTCATCAAGTAAATCAATCGCGGCGGTTGGCGGCACAGAGCGATCATAAATATCGCCAGCCACAATTACAGCATCCACCGGATTTTGGCGCAGAAACTCGATAAGTTGTTCGAGTACCGCGCGTTGATCATCTAATAGTGAGACTTGATGAAATTGGCGTCCGAGGTGCCAATCTGAGGTGTGCAGAAACTTCATGCCTTTCCTGTCGGGGAAACAAAAACAGGCGCATATCATACCTTTATTTCATGCGATTTCGATGTTGCACTTCGATAAGTTGAGATAAATCTTTCGTTTTCATCTCAAAGTGTAAAAAAGCGATTTTTCTGGCTGAAATTTTGTGCTTAAAGCACGTATTTCAAGCTAACTGCGTACCTTAAGCTGACGAGGAATCAGCTCAATTCCGGCTTGATACCGTTTTGCAGAAGCATTAAGCGCTAAAGCTAACGCGCTATCGGCAATCAACTCAAATTGTTGTGGCAGCGAATTAACCCGCATTGGCAAGAAATCCAGCAAGCGATTGTCACCAAAGGTGGCTAATCTTACTTTTTGCATCAGCTCTGGCTGTTCAAGTAATACATCTAGGATACCTTCAAGCAGTGTGTAAGATGTCGCAACCACGGCATCAGGCAGTTGATTATTGCGCACCCATTTCGCAAAAACTTTACGCCCTTCTTCTCGATTAAAGTGCTCGCCATAGCTGATGAGCGTTGGCAAACCAAATTCTTTGGCTGCCATGCTAAAACCTTGTTCACGCTCACGAGAAACGTTGAGCTCAGGCAATGCGCCAACCAAACCGATACTTTTTACTTCATGATTTAATACTGAGCGCGTCAGTTCAAACGCTGCGCCAAATTCTTCACTGATCACACACGAGAAATATTCATCATCCAATGCTCGATCGATTGCAATGACAGGGGTACCCGATTGCTGCATCTTGAGATAAAACTCGCTGGCATTGGCGATACAACTCGCCACAAAGAGAGCATCAATTCGTCTTGATACCAGAGCATCTGCCGCGGCAATTTCAATTTCCGGATCGTCATCTGAGCAGGCGATTAAGATCTGGAACCCCGCTTGCCGCGAGTTTTGCTCAAGCAATTTAGCTAAACGCGCATAACTGGTGTTTTCTAAATCTGGGATAATCAAACCAAAAGAACGGCTGTTACCGGCACGCAATGCTGACGCAGCATGGTCTGGACGGAAGTTGTACTTCTCGACCACAGCCATCACTTTTTGCTGTGTCTTCTCACTGATCCGATACTTCTGCGCTTTTCCATTGATCACATAACTGGCGGTGGTTTTGGATACACCAGCCAATTTGGCGATTTCATCCAGTGTCATAGTGGTTACTCGTTTTATGTGCGTCTGATCATAGAACGCAATTTTTGATCCCTGCTTGGTGTTGAATTATACGCTGAATCGATTCAGTATTAAAGCTGAAAGGATTCAGCAAAAGTATCGTTTCCTCACAATCTCAGAGATTGTGAACTACATTTAGCAGCAGGATCATGATGAATCGCGGTTTTGCTGAATTTTTTTGCCCTTAATGCTGAATCGTTTCAGCATCGGGAAGATAGAGGAAGGATGAGATCATGATCTCCAAGCACTTAGGGTTATAAGTCGTTTGGACTGATGTCATCCCGCCCAAATAGGCAGAGAGGGGTTAAGTATGTTGGAACTCACCACACAAGACATTCAATTGCAGCAGCATTTCGAGAACAAACAAGCTGCAATTCAAGGACTCGCACAAGCACTGACCGCAAAAGGTTTGGTCGCAGAAGGTTATGCGCAAGGTATGCTCAATCGCGAAGCACAGCATTCTACTTACTTGGGGAATGGTATTGCGATTCCGCATGGAACCACCGATACCCGTGAACTGGTTAAACAAACGGGTGTAACAGCGATGCATTTCCCACAAGGTTTAGATTGGGGAGATGGTAACCGTGTGTATGTGGCAATTGGTATTGCCGCAAAATCCGATGAACATTTAGGCATTCTTAAACAATTAACCAAGGTTTTATCTGCAGAAGGTGTTGAACAAGCTTTGCAACAAGCAAAAACAGCACAACAGATCATCACTGTAATCAAAGGTGAAGCTCAACTGAGTGCCGATTTTGATGCTTCATTAATTCAACTGCAGTTTCCTGCCAGCGATATGGTGCAAATGAGTGCTGTAGCAGGTGGCCTACTGAGAAATACCGGATGCGCAGAAAGTGAATTTGTTGCCGACTTGGTCACTAAATCCCCTACTCACTTGGGTCGCGGTATTTGGCTGGTTGCCAGTGACCGAGCAGTGAAACGCACAGGCATGTCGATCGTTACAACAGCAAACCATTGTGAATACGATCAGCAACCCGTTAAAGCGTTAATCGCTTTCTCTGTGTGTAACGATGCACACCAACCGCTTTTAAACAAAATCACCGAACTGGTGTTTCAGCAGCAACAAGAAAAACTACTGCAAGCTGATGTTAGTCAGCTGCTCAATCTATTTACAGCGAATGCTGAAGAATCCACACCTGAGTCGGTTTCATCTGCTGAGCATAATGCGGTTTTCCGAATCAAAAATGCTCACGGTCTACACGCTCGCCCGGGTGCCATGTTAGTTGCAGAAGCGAAGAAATTTGAATCTACGATCCGAGTCTCCAATCTTGATGGTGATGGCCAAGTCGTGAATGCGAAAAGCTTGATGAAAGTGATCGCACTGGGCGTGAAGCACAATCATCAGCTTCAATTCAGTGCTGAAGGCCCTGATGCCGATGCTGCATTACAAGCCATAGGTGCTGCGATTAATGCAGGCTTAGGTGAAGGTTAAGGAGCAGCGTTATGACTAATAAAGTTGTCACTATAACCTTGAACCCGGCTCTGGATTTAACTGGCAGTATGGCTCAGCTCAATGTTGGCTCTGTGAGTTTGGTAGAGCAAAGCTCCCTCCATGCGGCTGGTAAAGGCGTCAACGTTGCGAAAGTACTGAGTGAGCTTGGTGCTGATGTGACTGTTACCGGTTTTCTTGGCCGTGATAATCAAGAGCTGTTTTGCCAATTGTTTGATGAACTTGGGGTGCGTGATGAGTTCATCCGTATTGCAGGAGCCACACGCATCAATGTCAAATTGGTTGAACAAAATGGCGCTGTCAGTGATATCAATTTCCCCGGCATTTCAGTCTCCCAGACTGATATTGAAGCCTTTGAAGCAACCTTACTGCGTTTAGCACAAGATCATGATTATTTTGTTCTCGCTGGGAGTCTGCCAAAAGGAATATCACCGCAACGCTGCGCAGGATGGATTGCCCAATTGCGTAGCATGAATAAGAAGGTGCTTTTCGACAGTAGCCGCGATGCTTTGATGGCAGGGTTGGATGCCAAACCATGGCTCATCAAACCTAACGATGAAGAACTCGCCCAATGGTGTGGTCGCGAACTGTCGACATTAGCGGAATGCCAACATGCGGCATCTGAACTGGCACAAAAAGAGATTGAAAACATCGTCATCTCCATGGGAGCTGAGGGTGTGATGTGGCTAAACCAGAATGAATGGCTACATGCCAAACCACCCAAAATGCACGTGGTCAGCACTGTCGGAGCGGGCGATACACTTGTTGCCGGCTTATGTTGGGGACACATGCAACATATGGAAAAAGAACAATTGCTTCGTTTCGCTACTGCCCTATCTGCCCTTGCGGTAACGCAAGTCGGTGTGGGTATCAGCGATAGGGATCAACTCAATACTCTACAACAACAAATCAAAATATCCGCACTTCATCCTGTGATGAGTGCCTAAGGACAGAAGGTCGTGAATATGAAAATAGCCATCGTAACCGCATGCCCAAGTGGCGTTGCTAACAGCATCATCGCTGCAGGTTTGTTGCAGCAAGCTTGTAAAACATTAGGTTGGGAAGCCGCCATTGAGTGTCACTCCTCGGTGATCTCAGGTCAAACCCTGACTGAAGACGAGATTCGTACCGCTGATCTTGTGGTACTCGCTACCAATAGCACGCTGGATACTCAACGTTTTGTGGATAAAAAAGTCTATCAAAGCACTATCTCTGCTTGCACTTCTGATCCTGTGGCTTACCTTACTCAAGCAGCCGCACAAGCTACTGAACTGAGTGCTGATCAAGTAACACGCTATGAATCCCCTACTACAGCCACTGTGACTGCTAAGAAAATCGTCGCTATTACTGCTTGTCCTACGGGTGTTGCTCACACCTTTATGGCGGCTGAGGCTTTAGAAGCTGAAGCTACGCGTCAAGGCCACCAAATCAAAGTTGAAACTCGTGGTTCAGTGGGTGCAAAAAACCAACTGAGTGATCAAGATATCGCGGAAGCGGACTTGGTGATCATTGCGGCCGATATTGATGTACCTTTGGAACGCTTCCACGGCAAACAGCTTTACAAAACCAGCACAGGTTTAGCTTTGAAAAAAACGGCGCAAGAGATCAACAACGCATTTGCTCAAGCCAAAACCTTCTCTAGTACAGCAAATAGCAACAGCAGCGAAAAAACAGAAGAGAAAAAAGGTGTGTACAAGCACTTGATGACGGGCGTATCTCACATGCTGCCAGTAGTGGTTGCAGGTGGTCTTATTATCGCGCTCTCTTTCGTTTTTGGTATCGAAGCGTTTAAAGAAGAAGGCACCTTAGCTGCTGCTCTGATGCAAATTGGTGGTGGATCTGCGTTCGCTTTAATGATCCCAGTTTTAGCAGGTTACATCGCATTCTCGATTGCCGACCGTCCCGGATTGGCTCCTGGTTTGATTGGCGGCATGCTCGCCAGCTCAACTGGTGCGGGTTTCCTTGGGGGTATCGTGGCTGGTTTCTTAGCAGGTTACAGTGCGAAATTTATTGCGGATAAAGTCCAACTTCCACAGTCAATGGCTGCGCTTAAACCTATCCTGATCATTCCTTTCATCGCGAGCTTATTCACGGGTCTTGTGATGATTTATGTGGTGGGTGGTCCAATGTCCAGCATCATGTCTGGCATGACAACCTTCCTCAACAACATGGGTTCAGCTAACGCAGTTCTTCTGGGTATTGTGCTGGGTGCTATGATGTGTTTCGACCTTGGTGGCCCAGTGAACAAAGCCGCTTACACCTTTGGTGTGGGTCTGCTTGCTTCGCAAACTTATGCACCAATGGCCGCCATCATGGCAGCAGGTATGGTTCCAGCTTTGGGTATGGGGCTTGCCACCTTCATCGCAAAAGATAAATTTGAAGCGAGTGAACGTGAAGCCGGTAAAGCTTCGTTTGTTCTGGGTCTGTGTTTTATCTCTGAAGGTGCTATTCCCTTTGCAGCGAAAGATCCAATGCGCGTGATCCCAGCTTGTATGGCAGGTGGAGCAGTGACTGGTGCGCTTTCTATGCTGTTCGGTGCAAAACTAATGGCTCCGCACGGTGGTCTATTCGTACTCTTGATTCCAAATGCCATTAGCCCTGTATTGCTTTACTTAGTTGCGATTGCCGTCGGTACTGCGATCACAGGTTTCGGTTACGCTATGGTGAAACGCTCAGCACAAGCGAAAGTAGTTACCGCTTAATCCTCACCTGAGATGACAAAAAGCCAGTGGAAACCCACTGGCTTTTCTGTTTTTGATAAATCCAATTTAAGAACATCACAGAAACCATTACCGACTAAACTTAAGTTAATTTTCTTCAGTCAGCGGTAAGACCACCATGCAAAGTAGAGCTTATGAAGTTAGTGCAAACCAATCCGAACAACTTCGTGTTCAAGAGCTTGAACATTACCTCACTGTGATCGAAGAAGGAGAATCCGAGCTTCACTCGTTGGTTAATCTGCTCGCCAAGTTATGTAAGACACCCTTTGGCGGTGTCAGTGTGGTGGATAACAACACAGTTTGGATCAAAGCTCATTACGGCATCGAAGCTTCATGCCTACCTCGCGAAGGGGCTTTCTGTGCCGCAGCTGTGGATTGTAACCAAGATATTTTCTATGTCGAAAACACGCTGAAAGACTCTCGCTTTATCAATAACCCTCTCGTACAAAGTGCGCCACAGATTCGGTTTTATGCCGCTGCGCCGATTTTCAGCTCAACGGGTTTTGCGATTGGAACACTTTGGATCATGGATACTAAACCACTGCAAATATCCGATGAAATCATCGTCATTCTCCGCAGTCTCAGCACTTATTTAACGCATATTCTCTACAGCCAATATCGTTGTGAAGTGACCCAATTACCAAACCGACTCGGATTCATCCGCCGCCTTCAAGCTCAGATCAACCTTAATCCCGATCAAAAGGTGTTTGTGGGCACGGCACATATTCAAAAGATGAAATACTTAAGCATTATTTACGACAATGAAGTGAAAAACTCACTGATATTAGCTATGTCACAACGTTTAAGAAGCTTCCCTAATTGGACGTTGCTTTCTCACATTGGCGAGGGCAATTTTGCTTTTGCTTGGTTTGGAGAAGACAAACGCAGCGATGTAGAACGTCTGCTCGCAACACTGTGTGAACCAATCCCAATCAAAGACACTCTGGTCTCCATCACCGTTAACATCGGTATCACTTGTTCAAGCTCCGGCCAGTCTTCCTCGGTAGCGCTACTTGACCTTGCTGAATTGGCCTCACATGAATGGAATAAAGCGGGTATCGCAAACGTACACTACGAGCAAGCCGACTGTAACAATGCCATGATTATGGCCGTTAGAGCCTGTCTGCACACCGATAGCCTTGATAATTACATTACACCTTATTACCAGCCGCAGATTGACATTGCGAGCGGTGAGCTTGTGGGATTTGAAGCATTACTTCGCTGGCATAATCCGCAATTTCAAAACGTACCTTTACATCAGCTCTTTGAACTCATTGAAATCAATGGGATAGTGCCAGCCATCGATTTATTGATATTCAAGAAAGTGTGCGAGCATATCTCACAATGGCGAGCTTCAGGCCTCACTTTACCTAAGATATCGACCAATATTTCTAGAACCACTTTGCAGACCAACCAGTTAACCAATCAGCTACTGACGATTGCCGAAAAATATGGTCTGAGTCCCAACCTCTTTACCTTGGAGATTACTGAAAGTGGGGTTCCGCTTGAAGATCGCATCCTCTTCGAGCGCATCAACACTTTGCGTCAGGCTGAGTTTAACATTGCGATTGATGACTTTGGTACCGGCATGTCGAACATCGCAACGCTCAAGAACATTGATAGCCAATTGTTGAAAGTAGATCGGCAATTTGCACATGGTGTTTCAGCCAATGGGCATATTGCTGCGCTGTTAAGACTGATTAAAGGTACCGCAGATTCATTGAACATCGCACTACTTGTGGAAGGCATTGAAGAACAAGAGGATGTGGATTGGTTACGTTCTGCTGGAATAGATTTAGTACAAGGTTGGTATTTCGCCAAAGCATTAACCCCCGAACTCATACCTTCCGTGCTCAGTGAACTCCGCCAACAGCCAAAATTCCCTACCATTCAATTAAAAATCGAAAGTGTTAAACGAGTCTTTGAAAAATTAACTCATCAAATGTTGTTGCGATAAAAAAGCCTCTGATAACAGAGGCTTGAATGCTGTTTATTGCTTATCATGGATAAAGCGACGTGACACATCCACCACCGCTACATCCTTAAAGAAACTGCGACCAAGCAATAATGGATAAGTGAGGTGTGTGCGATCTGCCAACGTAAACTCCGTTTGCTCTTTCAAATCACCAATCTGAATCCACGCCACCACAACAGCACGACGTTGCGTTTTATCAGTACTGGACTGACGAATTCTCACCCAGCGCTCGACAGGCAAGCTCATTTCCTCACTGCGAATATCGTCATGCTCGATGCGGAATTTCACCCAGTCCTGTCCATCCCGTTCGAAAGGAACAACGTCCACTGCACTGATTGAAGAAGTTGTTGCACCGGTATCAATACGCGCTTTAAAACTCTCTTTTAAGCCCGGAATGTATGCCCACTCTTTCTCACCCAGAATGATTTTGCCATCGGAAGTGCGTTTCGCTGTGGAAAAATCGCCCTTCGATTTATCTTCTGTTTCCAGAGTATGTGCAGGCTCCAGAACAGGTAAAATCTCAGCCAAAGTGGTGTCATCAGCTGAAGCCGTTTCCGCTGATTCCTCTACTGGCTTGACTTGCTGTTCAGAAGTTTCCGGCTTTTGCTCGGATACATTAGTCGTTGGTGTGGTGGCACAAGCCACCAACCCGCTACTTAACATTAAAGACACTAACAACTTTAGTGGTTGACTCATATTTTCACCTAATCAAATACCACCCTTCCTGATTGGGTATGATTCTGTCATCTTCTTTTATGACACTCGAATAATCGAATTAGCCACGTATGGGATGTCTTTTTCAGTGAGCCCTGCGATATTGATACGTCCGTCTGCAACGCCATAAATCGCAAACTCCTCGCGTAAACGACTCATCTGTTCCGCCGAAAAGCCCAGTACAGTAAACATCCCTCTGTGGCTTTCGATGAAATCGAATTGTCGCGTATTGTGTTGATTTCTCAACTCATTACACAAATTTTTGCGCAGACTTAACAAACGTTGCTGCATTTCACTCAGCTCTTGCTTCCAAATAGCCGTTAGCTGTTCGTCCCTTAACACCGTCTTGACTAAAGCAGCACCATGATCGGGCGGCATCGTATACGTTGAACGAGCCAAGGTGAGCATTTTGCCACGCGCATTGGTGACATCCTGTTGATTTTTACCAATTACAATCGCGGCACCGGTTCGTTCACGGTACAAACCAAAATTCTTGGAACACGATGTGGTGATCAGCATTTCTTCCATGCGTTCAGCCATATAACGTAAGCCTTGTGCATCCTGATCCAGACCATCACCAAATCCTTGGTAAGCAATATCAACAAAAGGAATAAAGCCGTTTTTCTGCGCTAAATCCGTGATCGCTTGCCAAGCAGTAAAATCGATATCCGCGCCTGTCGGGTTATGGCAACAACCATGCAGCAAAACTACATCTTTGGGGCCCGCTTGCGCTAAATCTGCCAGCATTTGTTCAGCATCAACCATTTTGGTGTCACGGCTGAAGTAACGGTAGTACCGTACTTTCAGGCCTGCGGCTTCCATCACAGGTTTATGGTTCACATAGCTTGGATCTGTAATCCACACTGTGGTTTCAGGCTGAGCAACTTTCATTAAGTCACCGAGCATACGTAACGCGCCACTCGCTCCCGGAGTTTGAATGGCAATAGTACGCTCACTATCCAGTGTAGAACCCAACACCAGGTGCATCATGCTTTGGTTGAATTCTTCACAACCTGCAAGACCCACGTAGGATTTGGTTTTCTGGCTTGCAACCACTTTATCTTGCGCCATCGCAACCGCACGCATGATAGGCGTTTCGCCAAGACTGTTTTTATATACACCAATGCCTAAATCCACTTTTTCTGGACGTGGATCGTTTCGAAAGGCAACGGAGAGCGAAAGAATGGGATCTAGAACTGGTGCTGGTAAATGAGCAAACATGAAAGTCACAACCCTTTGAAATCCAAGTAACGACCTTCAAGTTAAACCAGATGAGCAAAAACAGAAAGGGATTTTTGAGTACAGCGCAGCAGAAAGACGGCTGCGCTTTTCCATTTTGATTACAGCTTGAAATGATGAATGATTTGATTGGCACTTCCTCGCCATTCAAGCATGGGATCGGCCAGAGCTTGTTCAAACTTACCGTCCACCAGCACATCCAGATAAGGCAAGAGCTGCTTTTGTTGCTCATTTAACTCATGCAACTGATACCCAGTCCATAACCAGATATCTTTGGTCGGGCACTCCTCTTTCACCCGACGCACAAGTTTAAGTACAGCTTCAAGGTTAGCTGGATGAAGAGGATCGCCTCCGGAAAGTGACAGCCCGCGCCGCTTGATCCGAGTATCATTCAAATCGGCGATAATACGATCTTCAAGCTCTTGGGTGTAAGGATGCCCTGATGACAATGACCAAGTACTTTGGTTGTAGCATCCTTTGCATTGATGCACGCAACCGGAGACAAACAGCGTGCAGCGTGTCCCCGGACCGTTAACCACATCAATCGGATAATATTGATGGTAATTCATAGTGTTACAGGTGTTTTACTCGGCGTTTGACTTCTTCCTGTTTACCTACGTTGAATGGACGAGCATCCGGGCTGCCCAAATATCCGCACACACGGCGTGTCACAGAAACTTTCGTTGGTTCATGGTTGCCACAGCGTGGACAAACAAAGCCTTTACTTGTGCAATCAAACTCGCCCGTAAAACCACACTCATAACACTCGTCAATCGGTGTGTTAGTTCCGTAATACGGTACACGGTGGTAACTGTAGTCCCACACATTTTCGAGTGCTTCAACGTTGCGTTGCATGTTCGGGAATTCGCCGTAGCAAATAAAACCGCCGCTCGACACTTCTGGATACGGCATTTCGAAATCGATCTTGTCGTATGGGTTTACTTTCTTCTGCACATCTAAATGGAAACTGTTGGTGTAATAACCTTTGTCGGTTACCCCTTCTACCACACCAAACTGTTTGGCATCGATACGGCAGAAACGGCTGCACAGGTTTTCACTTGGTGTGCCATACAAACTAAAGGCGTAGCCTGTTTCTTTCTTCCATTGCTCAACTGCATTTCGCAGATGCTGGATGATTTTTACTGCTTCTTCGCGCAGTTGTGCATCATCATAAACATGCGTTTGCTGGCCAAACAGCGCAATAATGGTTTCATGGACACCGATGTAGCCTAAAGAAATAGATGCGCGGCCATGTTTGAAAATATCTGCTATTGAATCGTTAGCTTTTAAACGTACACCACACGCACCTTCCATATACAGAATTGGCGCAACGCGGGCTTTCACGTTTTCCAAACGGTTAATGCGAGTATCCAATGCACGACGTGCTAACTTCAGCTTTTCATCGAGCAGTGCGTAAAACTTCTTCACATCGCCTTTTGCTTTAAGTGCGATACGCGGCAAGTTTAAGCTCACCACGCCAAGGTTATTACGCCCTTCATGGATCAACTCACCATTTTCTTCATAGGTGTTCAGGAATGAACGGCAACCCATTGGGGTTTTAAATGACCCTGTAACTTCTACAACTTTGTCGTAGTTCAAAATGTCTGGGTACATGCGCTTAGAAGCACACTCCAACGCCAGTTGTTTAATATCGTAGTTCGGGTCACCCACTTTATGGTTCAAGCCATCTTTGATCGCAAACACCAATTTAGGGAATACCGCTGTTTTACGATTTTTGCCCAAACCAGCAATACGGTTTTTCAGGATCGATTGTTGAATCAAACGGGATTCCCAACTCGTTCCTAAACCAAAACCGAAAGTAACGAACGGTGTTTGCCCATTAGCCGTGTGTAAAGTGTTAACTTCATATTCCAGTGATTGGAAAGCGTCGTAACACTCTTTTTCAGTGCGCACTTTAGCGAACTCTTCAGGGCTGCGGATATCCCACTCACGAGCAATCTCTAGATGCTTTTCATAGCTTGCGGTCACGTAAGGCGCTAAAACTTCATCAATACGGTTGATCGTGGTACCACCATAGATATGACTTGCCACTTGAGCAATGATTTGCGCAGTCACTGCGGTTGCGGTTGAAATTGACTTAGGCGTATCAATCTCCGCATTACCCATTTTAAAACCGTGTGTCAGCATGCCTTTGAGATCAATCAGCATACAGTTAAACATCGGGAAGAAAGGAGCGTAATCAAGATCGTGATAGTGAATGTCACCCTCTTCGTGCGCCTGTACGACATCACGTGGAAGAATGCGGGTTTTAGCGTAATGCTTAGCAACAATACCAGCTAATAAATCACGCTGAGTTGGGATCACTTTGCCATCTTTATTGGCATTTTCATTGAGCAAATCCGCATTGCTCTCTTGAATCAAACCTTCAATTTCTTGAGTTAGCTTGCTCTGTTTCTCACGCGCAACATCACGATCATGGCGATATTCAATGTATGAACGAGCTAATGCTTTGTACGGGCCTTGCATTAGCTCGTTCTCTACCAGCGTTTGAATTTCGGCGATGTGTACCTCTTCGTAACCTTTCAGCTTAAGCTCAACCGCTAGCGCGACATTGAGGGCATAAATGGCGATTTCTTGATCCGCATGGTCCGCTGCACTTTCCACAGCAGCTTGAATACGATCCTGTTGAACGGGGCTTTTGAGCCATCACGCTTGATTACGATAGGTTTCACCTTTTCTCCTTACCCAGCATACTCACAGAGTTATCCACAAATACACTATATAGGGCTAATTATTCTGCGACTGACACTATATGTTGTGGCGTATTTAACGAAATGCGTCAAGTGAGAGTATTGATTTAGATCAACGAAAACCGACCAATGAACAAGATCAATTCGATCTTATTGCAGAAGATCTCAAACCAGAAAGAAATGATGAAAACGATGATTTTTGTGATGTAACGAATTGACGCTGCAAAAACCTTAGTCGGCTTATTGCTGCCGCTTAGTGATCACTGCGAACTGATGCTTTATCTTGCTGAGAGAGGAAAACATTTAACGTTTCTTATACGGATTAATCTCTCATTTTTGAAGGAGTGTTACCAAACATTGAAAACTGTGCTTTATCGGTTGCACAAAATGAAAAAGAGCACCGCTTGGGTGCCCTCTCATATTCAAACCAATTTAGCTTACAGTTGAACATTCACTTTTGGGAAGTCAATGTCTGTACCAGCTACATGGTTGGCGTAGTTAGTGAAAGTATTGGCACTCACTTGTGCTAATACTTCAAATACCAGACCTTCATCCACACCTTGTGTACGTGCTTCTGACAGTTGTTCATCGGTGATCACGCCACGTTGTTTTACCAGAGAAACGGCTAGCTTCACCAAAGCATTGTCGAGTGCATTTTCAGCAGAACCCAGACGTGCAGTAATGATTTGCTCATCAGAAAGACCAGTGCTGCGGCTGATCATGGTATGTGCAGACAAGCAGTATTGGCATGCGTTAGCTTGACCAACTGCCAGAGCAATTAGTTCACGTTGTTTAGCTGTCAAACGACCTTGGTTTAGTGCTTCGCTGAATGCTAGGTAAGCATTCAGTACCGTTGAAGAATGCGCGACTGTCGCATACAGGTTCGGAACCATGCCAATTTTTTGTTTGATGGCATTAAGAGTTGCAGCAGCTTCACCTTGTGGGTTTGATACAGGGGTAATACGGCTCATGATAAGCTCCTTTATGTTTGTGATTTGTGTGTTTCAGTGAATTAACGCTGTGCATATTGACACAATTGAAAATACGAATTATCACTAAACATCCACAAATACACACAATACGTCTTATCTTATGGATGCACTATCAAGCTTGATTCAACATGCAGCTCCGAAAGCCAGCCTATTTTTCTCAGGCAATCTTTGCCAAAGCTCAGAGAGTGAAGAGCACGCGAATGGTGGGCAACTTCACTTATTACGCCGTGGTGAATTGGCGCTCCATCAAACCGGCAGCTCGGTACAAACCATCAGTGAACCCACACTCATCGTCTACCCTCGCGGTCGTCATCATCGCCTTCAGCCTCTGCATTTCAGTGGTTGTGATTTGGTCTGTGCTCGACTGACTTTTCGTGACTCTCCCCTATTTCGCGCGTTGCCAGACGCCCTAATCATTCCCTTAGCCAAGCTTGATGGGCTTGCTCCAACCATCAACTTGCTCTTTGATGAGGCATTCTCCCAACGCTATGCTCATAATGCTGTTGTCGCCAGTTTGCTGGATTTACTTTTACTGCTGCTTTTACGCCATTTGGTCGAACACAATCTGTGCGAGTCGGGCCTACTTGCGGCAATGACGGATCCCAAACTCGCCAAAGCTATCGAAGCGATTCATGCCAACCCAGATACACCGTGGACAATTGTAGACTTGGCTAAACTCGCGGGAATGTCTCGAGCCCAATTCGCGGCTCGCTTTCATCAGGTGATCGGCCAACCACCGCTAAGCTACGTGACAGAGTCACGTTTATTACTCGCACAGCAGCTATTGTTGGCAGGTCAGCCAGTTAAATTTATTGCTTTAGAGGTGGGATACAGTGGTGGAGTCGCTTTTTCTCGTGCTTTTGAACGTCAGTTTGGTTTAACCCCGACACGCTGGCTACAACACCAGAAAAACATAGGTACTGAGGCAATTGAACCAACAGAATAAACTGTTGGTTCAACTGAAACTCTCGTATTTCAGGGGGATGGACTATTGGATGTTGAGTTTATTCAGCAGTGAGGGATATCCCCACCCATTCTCACCCACTACAACCGTTTCACCAGTTAAATATTCATAAAGAGTGGGAGCTAGTGAGCCATTTTGCTCTGTTTGCAAAGCAGCATGGTTACGCCCAATAGGTGTTCCCCAAAAACCAAGAAATGCATCTTTTTCCAGATAGCTTTCACCAGCATGACGACCTGGCACTTTGGTGTTATAGCCAAGGCCCTCACGCGGGAAGAGGTTGATTGTTCCAGCACGATCCTCTTCATAAATAGCCGCTAACTGATTTACAGAATCTGGACGAGGGGTATAACGCGTGAGTGCACGCCACTCTGATTCATCACACCAACTGGCGATATCAGATTCCTGAGCTCGATAAAGACACTTATCCACGAGCTGTGCAAACTTTTCAAACTCTTGAGCTGTAGGTGCAGGAAGATATGGATTCAAAACCTGTACATCCAATAGCTGCGGCTTGCCTTCTACTGCAGAGTAAAACCGTTTATCACCCACTTGGCGGATAATTTCATCCACTCTTTCTCCATCTCGCATGCCAATCACACGCACAGCACAATCACCAATCGTGCAGGACGCTTCTCTCACCACTAAGTAGTCCAGTGTGTCGCCTAAGCGAATCATGCTTTCGTTGATAACATCAATTGGCTTAGCACTGTTTATTGGCTTCCATTGAGTCAGTTCATGAAAAACTGGCTGTGTTGCCCAACCAGAGGCGGAGTTGAAAAAGTCCAGCATGAAATTTCCCCCCGCAGTGGAAGCCACCACCACATCAACGGCTTTATAGCTCGGTGCATTGAGTGCGTTAGTTAATTTAGGGCCTTCACCTTCATCGGAAGAGATCTTATCCACCACGATCTGAACTCCCAATTTCTTTTGTAGAGGTTCAAAGATTTGCTTTTCAGGATTGAGCGAGTAATAAACCGGGGCGAGTCCATGATCACCCGCCATACCCCATAGTGTGCGATCATAAATTCCCGCTTTCTTGTAAGCTGCCTCGGTTTCTCTTAACCAGTAATCAAGTCGATTTAATTCACCGGTCGGCATAATTACTTCATCACTAAACGGCCCCGTAAAGTGCGCAAAATGGTCAGGCCATGGGTTATAAATCAAGGTGTAATCTGGCATGCCGTGAATATCAAGTTCAGCGTACTCTTTCAATTTTTGCCCAAGACGCTGCTTCAGAGTCACTCGGGTCATTAACGCCCATTTTGCTGTATTTCGATATGCCTGGACGGATTCGATTAAATCGGAGCGAAGCTCTGTTAACTTCAACTCCGCTTGCGCCCTCTCATTCAGCTCTCGTAAACAACGTTTTTCACCAAAATCACGCAGTGCTTCACCTGCGCCGAGGTTAATGAGTCCGTCATATGTAACATGTGCATTCCAGTCATATTGCCCGTTACAGTTGAGCGTTTTGAAATAATCGAGTCGATCAAACATAGTTCGAACGCCTTGTTCATTGACTAAGCGATCGAGCTGTAAGGCGTCGTTACCAAAAAAGTAATAAGCACGATCTTGCTGACGATCCACAAAATGGAAATTGGGAATGCCCGTTCCACCAGCCCCTGACACTTTGGCCCCTGTTTTGATGATCGGTAAATTGCGCACACTGATAGTTGGTGTTGATGAGATACCTACTTGCGCAATGCTTGAACGGTAGTTCTGATAGAGCTGTTTAAAAAATGGCAAATAGTAAGGATCATGATACGGTTGCTCAGCAAGCACCTCCATAAATCGCACTTGCTGCTCGTGTTCTGGCTGTTCGGTCGCTAATTTGCTTATGAATTGATCTGCTTGCTGATGTTTTTGGTAAGCCAGTTTGATAAACGGCTTTTGCGGATCAACCAAGCCTTCTAATAGACCTTGTTGTAATCCATCGACAGTGACTTGAACAGCAAAACGGCGCTGCTGCTGTGATTGCAAGAAAGCGACCAGTTGCTCGGGATTATTATCTAAATTCTCTATCAACCACTCTTGCAAACGTGCTGTACGCTCTTCTTGATAGAGATATTGCCGATAGCCTTTTAGAACATTCAAACGTACAAAATCAATCAAGCTAACCGTGATCGCTTGCGCTTTGTTATTAACTTTATCCGCATTTTCTGGTTTCGCATCCTCCAATACACCGAGGAGTGCGTTTTTCATCTCCCCCTCATCCATACCATGGGCCGTCTGGCGAAGAATATCCACCACCAGCGGTTGGATTTTTGCAACTAATGCTTTATCAGCATCGGTGTTGGATAAATATTGATACTGTGCTGGTAACTGTTTTATATCTCGCCACTCACCGATTTGGACGAGTGCGTCATACAAGGTCACCATAGTAGCAATGAATTGGCTATCGACTTTGATCCCTTCCTGGTGGGCTTGATCTTTCACATGAGAGGTCTGCTCACTCTTCACTTCTTCCCTAAGTTGGTAAAGGCTGTGCTCAAAGCCTTTCAATACCTGTTCATCATAAACACTTGATAAATAGCTTTTGAATTGATCGTCCGGTGCCATTCCACTGTAACGGTCATAGTACTGATAAAGAAAGTATCCCAGCGGAATGGCATATGTCGGGTCTGAGATCTGCTTAATAACCCGAGCTTTGGTCTTAACATCCAGTGGTAGCGTTAGAATGTAACTGTCTAAGGTAATGCCCGCGATTGTGAAAAGAGCTGTATCACGTGTTAAAACGGTAGAGTAGCTCAACGTGTTAACGATTTGTTTTTTGAAAACTTGCGCTGAGTTATAAACACTCCCCACAACAGGTATAGATTCAACCGTTGCATTGACCGAAAACGGCAGAAGCCCGAAGGCAATCGCTAAGGGCAGTTTTTTCCATTGATGTGTTTTGGGCGAGTTCATTATCATTCCAATATCAGAAGAGTGAGAGATGTTAAGGCTTTAGGGGTAAATACTCTGCCTGCGATAATTCAATGAATCAACTCAAGTTTTAGGAATTCGGATTCGATCTCTCTTTCTTATTGAAACTGTTTTGTAGCACTTAAAAACTGAAAGTTGAGTCACCCTTCACACTCCTTCTGTTGTCACTCGCTAGCCAACAAATGGCATAAATACTGATACATTCCTCATGAAAATTGTCGATATTAATCAGATAAATAAAATGACTAGCTCATCACTATAAAAATTACACAGTGCAATTTAGCAACCTTAACTTTCATATTTTAACGTTTACGTTACATGTCAACCTTTTCTACTTTTAAGTAACTCACCTTGTTTTATTAGGGAAGCAGTTATGAAAGTTCTCATTCAATTTGATCAAGCGGGTAGCTATAAAGACAGTTTCTGGGATGAACCCATTTTTCACGCGAAAGGAGAACTCTTTCCCGTTACACCTATCTGCGCTGTTGAGTTGATAGAAAACCACCAAGCTCACTTATACATTAATGAAGATGGCGAGCTAGTACTCAGTTAAGGAAAGAATTAGGCTCTAACAGTCAGTAATATTTCTGGTAGAGCCAGTCTGATTCAGGCGAGTATTTCCGGTTATTTGATCAAATTCAGTATGGTTTTAAACTCGGTGGCTCGACAGTCTTGCACCATTTCATATAGACACATTTCCAATCCAGTAATGCTTACGCCCTGCTGAACCAGCTTTTCTACTGCCAGAGTTTTATTTGCTTCGATTCTAGAGGCAATGCAGTCGATCACGAGATGGGGATCATACCCCATATGTTTCAAATGACTGGTGGTTTGATAAACACAGATATGGGCTTCAATCCCACAAATCAGCCAAGACTTTTTACCTGAAGCCTGAATGGCCTGATTAAATTTTGGTTCGCCACACGCATCGAAGGTAAATTTCGCTATTGGCTGTTGATCACTGAGCAGCACTTTTAGCTCTTCACAAGTACCACCCAATTTGTCTGGATTCTGTTCTAACCAAACTATCGGTAATCCTAGTGCTTGGGCCCCTTGAATGAGTTTTTTACAGTTGGAGATGACCTCATCACTGTTGGAAACTAAACGTGCTAATTTACCTTGGATATCCACTAGGATAAGGCCAGTGTCTTGTTTATTGAGCATACAGAGTCCTGATTTCACATGAAAACCACTGCATCATGCAGTGGTTTATAAAATTTCCTACTCAAAACAAACTGCGTTTTAAACCAGATTCATTACAACCTTTACATTCCAGCCCAGAAGAACTCGATTCGAATACCACTAGGCTCGTAGCACATGAGGTGCTTTGCCGGACCTTCCCTCACTAACTCAGGCCCAAACTCAATATGAACATTCGCCTTCTTTAATTGCTCATGCACTGTATGTAACTGAGCTTCACTCTCAACCATTAGGGCTAAATGATGTAATCCGACATTTGTTTTGCGATCAAAGCTCGTTGGAGTTTCAACTTGGGAGGCCCAGAGAGTGAGCATTATTTTTCCATCACTAACGAAGATCGCCGGATAATCTGGGTTTCTTTTCACTTCACTCCAGCCAAGAAGATCTACAAAGAAATTTGCACTTTCTTCAAGTTTAGAAACCGTTAATCCAACGTGGTGAATGCCTTTAGTTAATGCCATTGTTATCCCTTCCTTTTTTATAGACTGGATACCACTCTAAACTAGCAACTCATATGCAACAATATCAGCGGGTAAATTAAGACGTCCAAATTTTAGGAATGAAACGATTAAAGAGAGTAAAATTACCAAAGGTAATATATCCCCCAGACAATCACTTTGGGGGATATGTTTGTTGAGCATTAAACTAACAATTACTACAATCTTTATTCAGTTTTCATGCACTACTGGATTTATTTTTCTCTAAATATTCACAGGCATCTGTATTCCATGGCCCTATTTGTTTCCTTTTTAAAGAGTCTCTTAGAATATATTTAACGCCTAAGCCTGTGTTTCGCATGAATATTGACCACTCATCATCACCAGAGCAAAGAGCGTTCAAAAGATCATTTCTAAGATATGGTGTAACAAACATCATATCTGTTTCGGCATTTAGAGTAACTTCAACTAATGATTCTGACTCATTAAAGTAATACGATTCCTCAGGACTACTTAGGTTAGTAAATTCCTCACTCTTTAAATATTCAATCACACTACTATGTAGCTGTTTGGGGACATATGTATATCCAGCATCTACTACTTCAGGACTCTGACATCCAGTTAGCGTAAAGGCTAAAAGTAATCCCACTTTTTTTATATGCATATTTTATCCTTTAGTAATAAAAATCGCCCAGCTTAAAGGTCTATAAAGCAGGAGACTGGATATACAATCCAAACTCTCTTTATTCATTAGGGTAATGCCTACTAGAAAGCCAGAATTGAGCATGTTGTTTTATAACAATTCACATCTAAGCGCTTAGATGTGAATTTTACATAACTACAATAAGTAAACACATACCACAAAGTTAAAGCTGTGAAGCATGCAATCAAAATTACGCGAATTTCTTGACTTAATTGAACCCTTCAAACTCATGAGTTTGAAAAGTGATCACTTATTCGTTTTTCTTTGATGATGCTTTTAAGAACTTTGACGCTTACGCCAAATGCAACAGCGTGAGTACAGTACAATTCTACGCAGGGTTCATACCTACACTAATGTAAAACCATTCATTATCTCTACATCACTCACTGGGAGTAGCCCGATGAAGTTTCTACCAATTGCTGTAGCCTGTTTGAGTGTAAGCACGCTCGCTCAAGCAACAAGTCCAACAAAGCCCAATGCTCAAACCATTTATATCGGTGGGGACATCATTACCGTTAATGATGTGATGCCAACCGTTGAAGCATTGGCGGAGAAGAATGGGCGCATTCTGGCCGTAGGTAAAGAATCAGAGATCATGAAACTACGTGATGGCAATACCAAAGTTGTGAATCTGAATGGTAACACCCTGATCCCTGGCTTCATTGATGGCCACGGTCATGTGTTCAATACCGGAATTCAAGCACTTTCGGCCAATCTGTTAGCGGCCCCCGATGGCGATGTGCGTAATATCACTTCATTACAGAAAGAACTGAGAGATTGGGTGAGTCAACCTGAAAATACGAAACACGGCATTATCATCGGCTTTGGTTATGATGATTCACAACTGGCTGAGCAAAGGCATCCTACCCGCCAAGAACTCGATGAGGTATCTAAGGATATTCCTGTACTTATCATCCACCAGTCAGGTCACTTAGCAACTTTGAATAGTAAGGCTCTACAGCTTGCGGGTTTTACTGCCGAAACGAAAGATCCCGATGGCGGGAAAATTCGCCGCGAAGAAGATGGCAAAACACCAAATGGTGTTTTAGAAGAAACTGCCTTTTTTGGAACATTGCTGCCTTTATTCTCAAAACTGAATGACAAAGAAAATGAAGCCATTTTCAAAGCGGGCATGCAACTCTACTCCAGCTTTGGTTACACCACAGCTCAAGAAGGCCGAGCATCAAGTTCTGCGGTAAAAACCATGTACAACTTGGCCTTGCAGCATAAGCTCCCCATTGATGTTGCGGCTTACCCCGACATTCAAATTGCGCAAGATGTAATTGTTCCCCCTTATTATTCGAGTCAGTACACCAATGGTTTTCGTGTCGCTGGCGCCAAACTAAACCTCGATGGTTCTCCACAAGGGAAAACCGCTTGGTTGACCAAGCCTTACCTCGTACCGCCTGTAGGACAAAAACAGGGTTACAAAGGCTACCCAAGCATGAGCGATGAGAAAGCAGCTGAGTATATTGCGCTAGCTCAGAGCAAAGGTTGGCAGCTGTTAACGCACGTCAATGGCGATGCAGCAATTGACCAACTTCTCAAAGGCATTGAAGCTAGTGAGAAGATGCACGGAAAACCAGACAGAGGATTTGTGGCGATTCATGCTCAGACCGCACGCAAAGATCAGGTTGAAAGCTTTAAACGATTAGGCGTCTTTCCCTCTTTCTTCCCAATGCACACTTTCTATTGGGGAGATTGGCATATGGATTCAGTTCTTGGTGGTGAGCGTGCGCAAAACATTTCACCAACAGGATGGGCTCGCGAGCTCGATATGATATACACCTCTCATCATGACTCACCGGTTGCATTACCCAACTCTATGCGCGTCTATTCTGCGACAGTGAACCGAATCAGTCGCACTGGTAGAGTGCTTGGCCCCCAGCAAAAAGTCATAGCTATCGATGGGTTAAAAGCCCAGACGCTTTGGGCGGCCACACAATACAAAGAAGAGAAAAATAAAGGCTCTCTAGAAGTGGGAAAATTGGCAGATTTGGTGATCCTTTCGGATAACCCATTGAAAGCCGATCCTAAGACGTTGGCAGATATCCAAATACTTGAAACGATCAAGGAAGGCCAAACTGTCTATAAGCGTGATGAAAAAACCAATGCAAACCTTGGAAGTTGTATTGATTCAGTGCGTTGTCAGGCCATTGCCACAACAGCAATGATTTCAGCAGGCATGCTGCACCACGCGCACTAAATTTCACCATTGAAAAGGCAGATAGGGATTTACCTCTCCTATCTGCCAAATTCCAGCTCCAAACTTCCTGTATATCCCTAAATTTCGTCCACCAGCATCTCACTCACCAGAAGTTCTGTTCAACCCATTGCCTGATCTAGGTAAAACCTCATCGAAAGTAAGCATCTTCGAGTCATTGATTGCGTTGTTGAAGTGAATTATTGAGCTTATGGTTTTGGCAAGAAGAGTAAAAACATTCTCTGACCTAGCGCTTCGCCTTTGTTAGAGCGATAATCCCACCATTCGCGGGCGTTATGCTCGAATTTTAGCAATACAGAAGTAGAACAACAGAAATGACAACACAGTCAACGGTCATAATTGGACTGCATAACCCCAAAAGCCCCACCAATGTTGGCGCTGTAATGCGCGCGGCTGGCTGCTATAGCGCAACTCAAGTACGTTATAACGGTACCCGCTACAATCGTGCTGCAAGATTTCAAACGGATACGCAAAACATTCAAGAGCGAATCGACTTAGTGGAAATGGTTGATCTCACAGCAGGTCTCGATCAGGACGTAGAGATTGTATGCGTGGAACTGGTTGTTGGCGCAACGGCGCTACCTCACTTTGAGCACCCTGAAAAAGCGATTTATCTGTTTGGCCCTGAAGATGGTTCCCTACCTCAAGACGTGGTCGACAAAGCACATCACGTCGTTTATGTCCCCACACATGGTTGTATGAACCTCGCTGCAACGGTTAACGTAGTAATGTACGACCGCATGGCAAAATCTCTAGGGGCAATAGATGACCGTGAGCAAGTGCTCGCGAATCGTGACAACAAAAATCGTTTAAAAGTAAAAGAGTTAACTTCCATCAGTTAACCTTCTCCTCTCTAAAAAGTTACAACTACTTTCACATCTGATTTTCAAGCGGCTTGTATGCACAGGCCGCATTATTAGCAATGCTCTTAAATGAATCGAATTTCTTAGCAGAAATAGTCTCGATGAACATAAAAAATCAATAACAATCAACTGATTGATTTTAAAATACCCCCCACTGACGGCCACTCGATATCTATGTATCGGCCTGACACTGCATATAACGCAAAGAAATATAAAATCACATAATTCAAGTGATTTAAGAATAAGAGATGTGCTAACTTGATTTCAACTACGCACATATAAGGATTTACCTATGCTGAAATTACTGCTTACTTTATCGACATTAGCTTTTGTTAATAATGTCATTGCGAAAGACATTACTTTACTTAATGTTTCTTATGATCCTACACGTGAACTTTATCAAGAATACAATCAGGCCTTTGCAACGCATTGGGAAAATACAACCAAGCAAAGTATCCAAATCAAGCAATCTCATGGTGGCTCAGGAAAACAAGCAATCTCAGTCATCAATGGGATAGAGTCTGATGTGGTAACTCTTGCATTGGCACAAGATATTGATGCAATTGCTAACACCGGAAAAATCGTAAAAAATTGGCAAGCGCGCTTACCACATAACTCAGCACCATATACTTCTACTATTGTTTTTCTCGTTCGAAAAGGTAACCCGAAAAATATCAAAGACTGGGATGACCTAACGAGAGAAAATATAGATATCATCACCCCAAACCCTAAAACATCGGGGGGAGCTCGATGGAACTACTTAGCAGCTTGGGGATACGCATTACAGAAAAACCAAGGAGATCAAAATCAGGCAAAGCAATTTGTTAAGACGATCTATAACAACGTAAAAGTTTTAGATACTGGTGCAAGAGGCTCATCCAATACATTTATTGAACGCCAGATTGGTGATGTATTAATCACATGGGAAAATGAAGCCTTGCTTGCTATAAATAGACTCAATAATGCCAATGTTGAGATTGTTGTTCCAAGTGTATCAATCCTTGCTGAGCCTACCGTTGCTATCGTAGATAAAGTTGTAGATAAAAAAGGCACTAGGCAGGTTGCAGAAGCCTATCTTGAATACTTGTATTCTCCTGTAGGCCAAGAGATTGCAGCTAAAAACTTCTATCGCCCGAGAGATAAAGATATTGCAGAAAAATATTCTAATTTATTCCCAAGCTTAAATTTATTCACTATCGAACTATTTAATGGTTGGGAAAATGCACATAAAGTCCATTTTTCTCAAGGTGGAATATTTGATCAAATAAGCCAAAAATAACTACTGGCAGATACTCTCTTCTTTAATTCTTGGATTACATTAATCAATGTGGTAGCAATTAATGTTAAATTTTTAATTGCTACCTTACTTGCTGATAACTAAATAAAACCCTGATTGCTTGGATAGATCACACAAGGGTCACATATGCTTAGGTGTCCTTTAATCTATACTTTCCCAGGCGTGATACAGGCAATTGCACGAAATTCTCTCGTCATATGAGCTTGATCGCTAAAGCCAAATTGTTGCGAAACATCCACCAGACTAGCGCCTTTGTTTTGGCGTAAATAGTTGACTGTTCTTTGAACTCTTAAAATACGCTGATACTGTTTTGGCGAAATATCCATCCAATGTTTAAAAAGCCGTTCAATTTGTCTCTGACTCAATGCAACCAGTTCATCTACACCTTGTAACGTCGCATCATGTTCGATGCATTCCAGAACCTGTTTGAGGGTGTTGGGAATAATGTTGCTACGTTGGAAACTCTTACTTGCCCATTTATGAAGCATCTCAATTCGACCTTGATTCTCTGTCTCAAGTTGTAGCGTAGCGTAAAGGACATCGAGTTCATGAAGATGACCAATATCAGAGGTTAATAACGTGGGACTAGTAAAATGCTGCTCTACAAGACCATAACCAATAGCAGGAAGAAAACGTAAGCCAGCCAGCTGAGATCCGGGTGAAAGGGTGACCTTTTCGGATATTTTATTGATAGGCAAGATGACAATGCCTTGAGGGAGCCACTTGTCACCTATTTTTACTTCACCAGCCAAATGGAATAGAAGCCCACTGCCTGCATCAGAATAAAGAGATTTTGTGATGGGTTCGGTTCGAAAATCAGGCACAGAAGCAGACCATATACCTTGTATCAACACAGAAAGCTGTCCCACAGGTCGGGACAGCTGAAAATCAAATTCTGGATTGGCCTCTCTATTGTGGCTTATAGCTGCCTACCTCTGGTTTAAATGTTTTAACAATTCGATTCCAACTATTTATCGCGTTAATGGCAATCGTTAAGTCAACTAAAGCTTGCTCACCCAATGTATCGCGTACTTTTTGATAACTCCGATCATCTACCGCTTTACCGCTAGTTAAATGTTCGGCAAACTCCAGCGAGGCTATCTCTATATCGGAATACAATGGCATATCACGCCATGCATTTAAACCAATAATACGTTCTGGAGTTTCCCCTTGAGCAATCGCATCTTTACTGTGCATATCAATACAGAAAGCACATTGATTAATCTGTGAGATTCTCAGTTTAATGAGTTCCCATACAGAAACGGTCACCGTTTCTGAATTTTGGAACTGCACTCGTAAATAGTTTTCTTGTTCCATAAGAATCTGCATTGCTTTGGGTGCTACCCCCATATAATTTGCACGTAAAGCCATCTTTTGTCTCCTTTTATGGTTGTTATGAATCACGATAACTTTTCGCGCAAAACCAGTATTGAATAATTCCGACATTGCGTAAGTTCAACTCATAAATGTATAGAAACATCCACTGAACAATTAAAGAGATAGCACTCTATTTAGAATGCTCAATACATAAAACTGTAGCCACTTCACCAAATAGGGACTGCAAGCACCTAAATGTGGCCAGTCCCTACTGTGTCTTTTTTCAGCTCTCAGTTTTTGACCCATTGCTTATGCAATACCTGCATACTCTTACCGACTAACACAATTAAGACAGCCCCCAATAAAACTGGTGTTACAAGAAAAGTCCAACTCTGCCCAGCTAACATAATAAGTAATGGGTTTGCTCCTGCGGGCGGATGCGTTGTTTTAGTAAGCAGCATTGCACTCACTGCAATCCCAGTAGCCAAAGCCAATGAGAGTGGTGACACACCAATAAATTGAGTGAAAAATATCCCCACAAAAGCTGTTATCAAATGACCAAAAATCACATTTTTCGGCTGAGCTAAAGGACTATCTGGAACACCAAATACAAGCACAGCTGTCGCGCCAAATGGTGCCATAAGCAACGCAACATTAGTTAATGTGGAATCTAAAAAAGTAAGCAACCCAATTGCCAAGAAGGCACCCACTCCCGCAAAAATCGAAATAACCGTACTGTTCATATATATTCCCTTATTGGTAGACCACTTTGTCTACATGCAACAATGTAGACAAAGTGGTCTACTTTTGCCAATATCTCTTTTAAAAAGGAGAAAACAGATGAACCCTAAACGTCAGTTACTCATAGATACAGCATTAAGCCTATTTTATAAAAATGGGATAAATTCCATTGGAATCAATGAAATACTATCCATATCAGGCGTAGCAAAACGCACTCTTTATTCTCACTTTCCCAGTAAAGAGGCTTTGATACTAGCCGCTTTACAACAACGACATGAGATATTTAGTTCTTGGTTAGATAGCAAACTATCTGGCACTCAATCTGATAAAGAAGTTATCCATCAATTATTTTCGGCATTGGCAAGCTGGTTCGAAAACCAAGAGCCCACTTTAGGGGACTTTAGGGGATGTTTTTTTATTAATACGTCTGCTGAATTTAGCGATTTGAACAGTGATATATTGCGGTTCTGTCATTACCACAAAGAACAGATTCGAGAACTCATTGCACAACACCTTAAAAACTCTGATAACAAGTTGATTGATGCTATCTGCATTATGAAAGAAGGGGCAATTGTTACTGCCCATTTAAGCGGTAACGGTAAAGAAGTGACTTCAAAATGCCTTGATGTACTCAGCTTGTTTTACGTTTAGCGTCAGCTTAAAACTAACCAGCGATAAATACTTTACAGGGACTGAAAACGTGGTGCATTAACAGTCCCATTAAGGTTGTTTATTCAATGCTTTTTAGTTCATACACTTGTGTAACGTTCACCGGCATCTCCAAAACTTGCACTGGTTGTTAGGACAAATATCTATTTCAGAAGGTGCATCAATGTGTACATTCTCTACTTGTAATGGGGGTGTACGCAGCACTATCAACATTGCGACAAACGCAAAACCCAAACCGACTAACAACGGCGATACAACAGAAAAACCAAGATCTAACCCTAATGCTGCAATAAAGCTTCCGAACATGATACCCATGGTGATCAGTGAGGAATGTACAGTATGGGTAAAGGTACGTTGCCCTTGCGGAAGTTGCATAATTCGAGCAACAAGCGCGGGATTTAAACTAACTCCACAGAAACCTATGGCCAATGTGGCCGCACTCGCAATATATGGATTATGACCAAGTAGATAGAACACACCCAAAGCAGCACTAACTAGAGATAAACCGGTAATGATCACTCCTTTTGCATGATTGGTTGCGAGTTTAGCGACAATTTGGTTGCCCACTAACATAGCAATACCATACACCAACAATAGAAGAGTGATTGAATGTTGCGACATCGAAGAATGGTCGGACAACATTGGAACAATGTAGCTAAACGGTGCATATGCAGCACTGATTACAAAAAAACTAGTCGCGTACAACCACCATAATTTGGCATTTTTTAACGCTGCAATCTCCTGCTGCACAGCTCTCGGTTGTTCAGGTTGAATATTTGGTAACTTAAGAGCAGATAAAATAGCAAAGATCACAGCAAGCAAAGCCAAAATGTAAAAGCTCATTGGCCATGCAAACGATTCTGAAATTATTTTGGCCATAGGCAGACCAATAATTGTTCCCAACATAATGCCTGACAGCACCAAAGCGACCGCGTCAAGCTGACGTGTTTTGTCAGTTAATTGCTGGCACATGCTGATCGCAACACCGAAAAAGGCACCTGCAACAGCTCCCGTAATCAAACGCGATAACATCAATACCCAATATTGATGTGTGAGTGCCCCCATTATTTCGCCGAATACAAACACACCATACAAACGAATTACAAAAGTTTTGGGTGGTAACTTATTAAACAGTAACGTCAGAATTGGTCCACCAATCGCCATTGCTGCAGCAAAGGCAGAAACCAAATAGCCCACTTTTGCCACGGAAATGTCTAAGTCGTATGTTAGTTGTTGAGTCATACCAAGCACTTGTAGCTCACAACAGACCATCAAAAATATGCCAACACTCAATAAATAAATGCTACCGGGTAATCTAGATCTCATAGTCATTACTCATGAAATAAAACGATTTGACCAGTATCACTTATAAATTATGATGGGATAAATAAATCAAAGTTAAGAGTTTAATAACTTAAATTATGGAACTAGATTTAAATGCTGCTCGTTGCTTTGTAAAAGTTGTTGAACTCGGTAGCTTTACCCAAGCGGCTAATCTCTTAGGCTTAACCCAACCGGGTATTTCAAAAGCAGTGAACAGGCTGGAAGTTCAAGTTGGAGCAAAATTGATACATCGAAGTACTCGTCAAGTTAGAGTAACAGAAGACGGGCAGCTGTTTATGAAGCGTATCCAGCCACTAATTTACGGATTCGAAGAAGCTCACAGTGAATTAAAGTTCAGTAAAACCACACCAGTTGGCTGCTTAAAATTGAGCGCCCCTTCAGCTCTCTCACATTCACTAGTAATGCCCGTCGTTAAATTATTAACAGAACGATATCCTGACCTACGTATTGAATTATCGTTAACCGATCAAAAAGTACACGTGTTTGATGAAGGTTACGACGCTGTGTTGCGGTTTGGCAGCATAGACGACGAACGTTTAGTAGCATTTGCATTACAAGATGCCGAATGGGTGACCGTTGCATCCCCTGAATATTTGGCCAAACAGGGAATCCCACATCATCCTGATGAGTTGAGAAATTTTAACTGCTTACACGTTAAAGCGCGTGGTCAAACCAACACTCTTCCATGGAGATTTCGGATAGATGGCAAGGGGATAGAATATAGACAGTTAGTTGGAAATGTATGCTTTGATCATGGTGATCCACTGATCGATGCAGCGCTTCAAGGTCTAGGTGTCGTTCAAGTCCTTCGCTGCGTAATAGCTGATAAGCTAGCTAATGGTGAGTTAAAGGAAGTATTAACCGATTTTCGCCCACAAGCTCATAGCTTTCACTTGCTGTATCCACCATCACGCCAACGTTCGGCCAAACTTACCGTGCTACGAGAAGCCCTTATACTCCTTTGGGGGCGAAAAACTTTGAACTAATAACTTAATGAAAACTATACAACTTCGTTTGCTGGCTGGCACTGATTCAGTGTCGCTCTATTTCATGTAAAAACCTATCAAGTATTTTTCGACTCTCAGCCAGTTCCATCGCCTTTTTATCAGAAATTCTAACTTGCTCATGCAAGAGATTTCTAAGTTCATCACAAGGTTCAATAACTGGCTCTTCTCCTCTCACACAAGGTAAAAACTGTAAAATAGTGGCTAAAGTCATCCCCGCAGAGCTGAGTAATTTGATCCTTTCAAGTGTACATACTTCGCTCTGGTCGAATTCTCGATATCCAACAATAGACCGCTTGGGTTTAATCAACCCTTGCTCTTCATAGTAACGAAGCATACGTACGCTTATACCCGTTATCTTGGACAATTCACCTATTTTCACACTATCCCCTTGACCCTCACAGCACTGTGAGGGCTTATGCTATTAGCGAAACAAAATTTGTTCAATTAGGATTTAATATAATGACAACTTCAATTTTTACCTACCAAACTTTATTAAATGGACAACTTGTACCAAGTTCTGAAATGACAAATTTAGCATTTTCAGGATTCGCGCATTTTACTGCTCTACAGGTTAGAAACAAAAGGATAAAGGGACTTGATTTACATTTAGGCCGACTACGCATTGCTTCCATAAAACTCTACGGAAGAGCATTATCTGATGATCTTGTGCTTTCTCATATTAACTTGGCTATTAAAAATGGTCCTGAAAATCAATCCATTACCATAACCATATTTTCACCTAAAGGTGAATTTACCACTGAGAGTATGCACAGTGAGCCCGCAATACTCATCCGTACCAGCCTCCGGAGAATGGTCCGTTAGGCCCACTTCGATTAGCCGTGATTCACCATGAAAGAACATTACCTGAAATTAAACATGTAGGAGAAATAGGCAAAACCTACTACTTACATCAGGCCAAACGACAAGGATTTGACGACGCTGTATTTATAAATAAAAACGGCAATCTAAGTGAAGGAACTATTTGGAATCTGGCTTTTTGGGATGGGGAAAGCGTTATCTGGCCAAAAGCTGATATGCTCGAAGGTACAATGATGGCAATAATTAAACGACAGTTAACTAAGCTAAATATTCCACAGCGTTGTGAATCCATTGACCTGAATCAACTTTCAAAACTAAAAGGAGCTGTAGTTATGAACTCATGGACTCCGGGCATATGTGTTACTGAAATTTCATCAAATAAATTCAAAAGTTCAGATCAACTAGTTTCAATACTTCGTAAGGCTTACGATTATGAACCTGAATAATCTGCATTATTAGACAAAATATAAAAACCCATGAAAATATTCAGCGTATAGATAAAATATACGCTGAATATTAATCATTTCATTCTAAACGCCTAACAACTATTGTTGGAACTGATGCAGCGAGAATAGAGCCAACACTAACTGAAAAATGACTATGTATACAGCATTTGCCAGAGTTATACAGAATGCAATACCAATCGTATTGTCTCCCTTATTACGAATGGTACTCTTTACAACTAACACAAAATCTGTTCCTAGAATAAATAATGCAAAAAATGAGCAACTGCTGCCGTGACAAAAATACTCGTTAAAACGGCATCCATTTCACGATCTCTTCAATCCATTACAGTTGATTTAATACCCACAAAAACTAAATAAAAATATAACGCCGGCTAAGGGACTGGCAATGAATTACCACCAAACTCAAACAGAACAACCGTAACCACTGCGGCTCATTGGGACTAGAAACGCCACACGTTGACAGTCCTTCTTGTGGCGTTTGTTATGTTCACTTCTTTACAAACTTCCAACGACTGATTAAGACAGTAAAAATTCCACCAAGCACAAGTATGCATGCGATAACCAACCGTATACTGATAGATTCCGAGACAAATAAAACACCACCAATTGCCGCTATAACAGGAACTGATAATTGAACAACCGCAGCCTCAACCTCTGATAATCCACGTAATGCAATATACCAAATCGTATAACCGAGCGCTGAAGCAAGTGCGCCTGAAATAACAGCCAATACCACACCATAAAATGAAATATTTATTGCTGGAAAAGTAATTAAAACCAAAACTACTACTAAAGGAACTGTGTACTTGAAATTAGAGGCAGTATCTCTCATCGGGTCAGTTGAACCGCGACCAACTGATGTGTACATTCCCCAGGCAATACCCGACAACCCCATTAAAATAAATCCAGAGAGACTAGGCGTAGTTAGCGTTGGATAGACTAAGTAAGCAAGACCTGAAAATGAAATGAGAACCCCTAGCCACTCAGATATATGCAACCTTTTTCCCTTAAAGGCACTGGTAGCTATCATTGTAAGCTGAACGGCACCAAATAAAACCAGCGCCCCTGTCCCGGTATCCAACGAGATATACGCATATGAAAATGCAGTAGCATAAATAAATAGCGTTAATGCGGTTTTCCAATTACCCGTTTTCTTGTCGGGAGTGCTTGCTGATTGCTTAGCCTTAAAACTCAATAAAACTAAAAACATAAAAACGCCAGATAAGAGATGAATTGCAATAAAACTTGATGCATCAATAACATCATCTTTCAGTGCAATTCGGCACAACACAGAATTTGCAGCAAACGCAATTAGAGCTGTGACGGTATATCCTATCGTCTGGATGTTTGTATTTACTGTCTTCATCAAATAAATGCCTATTAGGAACATAACGCCCCCCCTAAGGGGCTGGCAACGCATTACCACTAAACCCAAACACAACAACCATAACCACCGCAACTCATTGGGACTGGAAACGTCACGCGTTGACGGTCCCTCTTGAGGCGTTTGTTATATTTTTCAACGCACTATAGCCGACTTTACAATTGTAAAGCCAATAAGTCCTAAGATAGCGCCAGTGACCTTATCTATATAGAAGGCCAATTTTGTAAAACGACTTCGAACTTTATTGGTTGAGAGTAGAAATATGATGGCTGCGTCCCAGAGGAACACAACAAGCGTCATCCATATACCTAAGCCTAACTTAAAACTGAAACTAACATCGTTAGTCAGGACAACTGTAAACAGGCTTAAGTAAAACAACAAATTCTTAGGATTTAGTATGCCAGACATAAAGCCTGTGACTAATTCATAATGGAAAGAGCTCGAATGAGTAGAAGCACCTTCTGCTCCTGAAACCTCAAATGTTTCATACGAACTTCCTCGTGCTTTTAATGCTTGAATGGCTAAATAAATGAGAAATAAACCGCCAACAATTTTTAAGGCAATCATGATTGAAACTGATGCAGCGAGGATGGAGCCTACACCAACCAGACAAAGACCTATGTATACAGCATTTGCTAGGGCGATACCGACTGCAATACCAATTGCATTTTTCCCTTTATTGCGAATGGCACTTTTTACAACCAAAACAAAATCAGGCCCTGGACTCAATAATGCAAGAAAATGAGCAACTGCTACTGTAACAAAAATACTCGTTAAACCGACATCCATTTCACGTTCCCTTCAACCCATAGTGGTTGATTTGATACCCATAAAAACCAAATAAAAATATAACGCCCGCCTAAGGGGCTGGCAACGCACTACAACCAAACTCAAACACAACAACCAAAACCACCGCAGCTCATTGGGACTGGAAACGCCACGCGTTGACAGCCCCTCTTGAGGCGTTTGTTATGTGTTTGTTTCCGCCATACCAACGTAGCCTGCTTGCTCTTGGAGTCTTTTGCACCACGCTTGAATATTGGGGTAATCAGATAAGTTAAAAACACCTTCATCTGCAACATGCGTATAAGCGTACAGTGCAATATCAGCAATCGTGAGTTGCTTACCAACAAGATAATCCGTTTGAGCTAAGCGACTTTCCATTATTGATAAGGCTTTATTACCTCCAGGTTGTAAGGCGTGATATTCCTCTAACCTTGACTCTGGCATACCTTGATATTTTTGGATAAAACGGGCCACTGCAATAAATGGCTCATGACTGTATTGTTCAAAGAACAACCATTCGTACATTTAGCCTTTTCATATTTGTTACTAGGGATCAACGCTGTACCATCTGCAAAATAGCCAAGAATTGCGTTCGACTCTGACAAACAACAGCCATCATCCAAAACAACTACGGGTATTTTTCCGTTTGGGTTAATGGATAAAAACTCAGCTGTTTTTGTGTCACCTTTTAAAATATTGACGTGACACCACTCATGCTCAATGCCTAAGAAAGCAAGCAACAGCTTGACCTTGTAACAGTTTCCAGATTGGATATCTCCATAAACCTTCACTACAAATCTCCTTTTGTACACTCAAAAACACATAACGCCCGCCTAAGGCGGCTGACAACGCACTACCACCAAACTCAAATACAACAACTGCAACCACCGCAGCTCAATGGGAATGGAAACGCCACGCGTTGACAGTCCCTCTTGAGGCGTTTGTTAGCATTCTTGCTGAAGATTAGTGCACATCATTGAAGCGATGGTTTGCGAATTGGTATCACTTTTCGACGATAGACCATCGACAATACCTTTTTGATTTATCTCTGACTGGTTCTGACTCAACTTCCATTTACCACTGAGGGAGTCTATGGCAATTTCAATACCAACTACCGCTGATAGCATATTCTGAATATATGATTCAGGGGCGTCCGACATCGACCACGGTACTACCTGCTCTCGCTCATGCTCGGAAGTTAACCGCTCAAGAACTCCAATTATCCACTGAGGATCATGAATGAACCGTATTTTTCCTTTCACATGTACAACAACATAATTCCACGTGGGAACAGCCTTACCATTTTCTTTCTTAGTCGGATAATTGTTCGGGGATATGTAGGTGTTGGGGCCATTAAAAATCACTAGTGCTTCGGATAGTGGCTCCGTGCTTTGCCAAAGTGAGTTAGCCTTAGCTATATGCCCTTTTAAATATAATTCCCCATCCAATTCCATCAGACATAACGGAAGATGATTAGCATCAATCCCCGCCTCAGATAAAGTAATGACTGTTGCGAATGGATATTCGCGTATCAACCCCACGAGTTCTTCAATTTTTTCCTGTTTAAACTTCCCTGGAATATACAAATTTCTCTCCTTGAATGCTAACGCCCGGATAAGGGGCTGGCAACGCACCACAACTAAACTCAAACACAACAACAGTAACCACTCGGTTCAATGGGACTAGAAACGCCACGCGTTGACAGTCCCTCTTGAGCTGTTTGTTAGGCTAAACTTTTCTACAGCAAATTTATCCCAAATTGCTTTACCACTACATGTGTAATTCCGAAGCAAAAAAGCGAAACTACACAACTGATTAGTAACGTAAACCCAAAAGAATACTTGGCTAGTAGATAAGGAAAGAGCAGAAACATTGGTAATGTTGGCAACACATACCAAAAAGTATAAAAAGCATGATTTGAAAGTTTGCTGTTTCCCTGCCCTTCTATGTACATCCAAACCAACGCCAATATTGTCACTGTCGGTAAAGCAGCGATCAAAGCCCCCATTTTGTCGCTTCTTTTTGCAACTTCAGAAACCAACACAACTATGGCGGCGGTGGTAAGGCACTTAATGACAATCCAAAGCATTATCAGATCTCCTTTCTCATAACTTCTGGATTTAACTTGTTTAACCTAACGCCCGGTTAAGAGGCTGACAACGCAAAACTCTGAACTCAAAATAACAACCGTAACCACAAATGCTGATTTAAACTGAAACCGCCATGCGTTGGCAGTCCCTCTTAACCACATGTTCTCACGAACTTCATAGTGGCTAACATGACGATCTGGATTCAATTTGTACCTCTCATCCTCTGGATACAATTTAGCGACAATGATATCTTCACCAGAAAATGCTTTGATACATTCAAGATCTTCCCAATAGGTCAACAACGTTATTTCAGCATTCTCACCTAAATCTCGATTTAGGATTTGAGCACCGAGGAAACCTTGTGTACTGGATGTATCTTTGATTCCTGTCTCATACAGGTATGCAATAAATCCTTCTTCATACTCTTTAGGGCAAGTAGATTTCCATTCTCTTGCTATCATAAATACTCCATGTATACCGTGGTTATAACGCCCGCCTAAGGGGCTGGCAACGCATAACACTAAACTCAAACACAACAACCATAACCACCGCGGCTCAATGGGACTGGAAACGCTACGCGTTGACAGTCCTTCTTGAGGCGTTTGTTATAGGGATTTTGCCAGCTTATTCAAATCACTACCTTCAAAGCGGTAATACTCTTTTTCTCTAATCAAACTGGCTCCGATTGATTTGTAAAACTTTCCTGCCGTCGGATTCGTACTCTCTGCTGTCCAATCTAGGCGCTGACAGTTATGAGTAATAGCGATAGAAGCCAAGTGTTTCATCAATTGAAGTCCGATACCTTTACCACGAGCAGAGTAAGATACAAACAGGTCTTTCATATACATCTGGCCTGATAATTTTGGTGCCGGAAACATTATTGTGTAAGTTGCAAAACCCAAAACCTTATCGTGTTCAAAGGCTGCGTTCACTTTTACGCCTGAGTGCTCAGAAAATACTTGATGACTAAGATAGTTGGCTAAGTCCTGTTCTGATGCAGCCTTATCACCGAAATAGTACTGCTCAAGTTCAATGAAGATCCCAATTAAATCAAGGCAATCGTGTTTATCAACCCTTTTGATTTCTGCTGACATTTACATCCCTATAACGCCCGCCTAAGGGGCTGGCAACGCATAACACTAGACTAAAACACAGCAACCGTAACCACCGCGGCTCAATAGGACTGGAAACGCCGCGCGTTGACAGTCCTATTGAGCCGCTTGTTATGCAGTTGGTTGCCCTAAATGCTGCTATTTTACAGTAAAACCAAACTATCTCTTGGTGGCAACGGTCTTTGCTGAGACAATCCTCACCGTTATTTCTACATCAACGGACAATTATGAAACTCTTAGTTCGCAACCTTACTCGAACCACAACTGAGCACGACATTCGTAAACTGTTTTCTGAACACGGCTCTGTGACCGAATGCACTCTCGTTTTGGATCAAGAAACCGGTCTATCGAAAGGCTTTGCTTTCGTCGAAATGCCAGAGGCTTCAGAAGCAAAAACTGCAATTGCAGCGCTGAATATGGCAAACGTTGCCAAAAGCAAGATCCGAGTCAAAGCAGCTCAATAAAACAAATTCTAAAGCCAGCTGAAAATGCTGGTTTTTTATTGCCCCAAAAACTGGATAACGCCCGCCTAAGGGGCTGACAACGCATTACCACCAAACTCAAACACAACAACCATAACCACCGCAGCTCATTGGGACTGGAAACGCCGCGCGTTGACAGTCCCTCTTGAGGCGTTTGTTATATGCCATTTTTACCACTATAATCAATGCGCATTTAAAATGCGCACGGAGTAACTTCATGAGAACCACGTTTAGTACACAAGCACCCAAAAAGGCTACCAATCTTAGCTTAAACAGTGAGTTACTTGCTGAAGCTAAACGCCTTAATATCAATCTATCCGCTACGATGGAAAAAGCCTTAGAAAAAGAAGTTTCCTCTCGATTGAAAGCTGAATGGCTAGATCAAAATGCCGAAGCCATTGAAGCTTGTAACGAACTTACTGAGAAACATGGCCTTTTTTCTGATTCATACCGAGTGTTCTGATGTCTCAATTTACCCTTTACGAAAATCTCGACAAAAGTACGTCTACCGCTTATCCCTATTTTGTTGACGTACAAAGTGAGCTGCTCAGTACGCTAAATTCTCGATTGGTGATCCCACTTACACCATTTGGTTTACTAGAAAAGAAAGCACCAAGCCATTTGTGTCCAACGATCCATATTGAACAAGGTGACTTTGTCATTCTTACTCAACAGATGGCAAGTGTACCGACCAAAATCTTAGTTGAGCCAGTCGCAGACTTAAGCACTTTCAGAGATGAGATTATCGCTGCTATCGACTTTTTGATTACTGGCATATAACGCCCACCTAAGGGGCTGGCAACGCATACCACTAAACTCAATCACAACAATCGAAACCATCGCGGCTCAATAGGACTGGAAACGCTACGCGTTGACAGTCCCTCTTGAGGCGTTTGTTATAAGCAAGATACCAACGTTACAGCAGCTCTTCTAAATCCGACATTAACCATGCGCTGTTATGCTGCTTAAAACCAATTTTTGGATAGTATTCTGTTGCTTGTGGGGCTGATAACAAAATCAACTTACAACCTTTTTAAGACTAGCGAAAGTCTGTCGGATCAATTCTTTACCAATACCTTTCGACTGGATCTGCTCCGAGACAGCCAAATCCGATAAGTAACAGCAGTAATGAAAATCTGTCACCGAACGAGCAATACCGACAAGCCACTCACCAATCCAAGCTGAAACAAGCAAATCTGCATGTGCCAACATCCCACTGATACATTCGTGATTATCGGTTGGACGTCTAGCTCCAAGCGTTGTCTGATTGAGGAGGTCAACAAACTGCTCTAGCGTAATTGGGCGATTTACAAAATACTCAACTTCCATTTTTTACTTTCCTTTAAAGCCCAAAGTTCAACTTGCTTATAACGCTGCGTTAAGGGGTGAATGCCGCCTAAAACAGCTTTCCGCAAACCACCTTAATCACCAAAATTCACCGCATGCCAAAAATGCCACGCGGCATGAATCCCTCTTAAATGCTTTGTTATGCATTTAGCTAAATAGGTCACCGTTGGTTTGTTCGAGCGCTTCCAAGTAGGACACAATAAGTTTTGGTCGTTTCGCTGCAATTCGACCTTTTTCATCTAAACGGCTAACGGTACCGACTAGCTTACAGCGCAAAAACAAAAGAGGTTTATATTTAACGACACTACCCACATCAGGATAAGCAGTAAGAATGTGCCCTAAATATTTAAAGCCTAAGGAGTTGGATGTTTTATTTTCCCTCGTAACTTCGCCTTCAATCACAACCGTTGCACCATGCACTAGCTCAGGTAAAACTAAGACTTCATCGTCATCTTCACCGTCATCCTTACAGAAGATTGCTTTGTCTTGTTTACCAATAGTAACTTCGTCCTTAACCCCATCGCTGTATGTTCCAATTTTTAACGAGCGTCCTTCAGCTATATTACGAGCCAATTCTTCTAGCAATTTTGAGTTGGAATCTAGATAAAGATCTAACGCAGGCTTTGGAACATATATGTACTCTCCACTATTGTTGGGAATACCGATAAGTTCGTTATTATTTTTAAACTTAAGGTTGGAAAGATCTTTTTTACCCGTTTCTCCTAGATGTTTGCTGATTCGTGCAAACCACTTTAACCCATCTAGTGCTTTCGAGAATATTGAGGTGAAGCCGAAGTTCTCAAAATCTTTCTCAGCCATTTTTGATGCAGCTTTACTAAAATAAGCGGTCGCAACAACCCCAAGTCCAGCTTGCGCCCACCCAGCAACTGTTTCTGGAACTAAAGCTTCCCAAGAACCCTTTTGGACCCTCATTGGAATTTCAAAATCAATATGCTTCAAGTCTGGTGCTTGTTTAGAAATAAGCTCTCTAATTGCGCCATCATATGCGAGTAGAGCTTTAGCTTGTCTTCTGGCATCCATTAACCCGTCTTCTACTAACTCACCATCGTACTTTATATAACCTAAGTACTTTTCTTGTTCCATTGTTAAACCTCAAAGTCATACTGATTTGAGACTGATATAGCAACGAACTAAAGTAGTAACTATATCAGTGTCATAGAGCAAAATCGCCCTTATGATACTACTTTTGTATGAAATTGAGCGCAATAATAGAAGCGTGATGTGCTCTGCGAATTGTGATGAGAGCGCTTAAAATGCATAACGCCCGCCTAAGGGGCTGGCAACGCAAACCACTAAACTCAAACACAACAACCATAACCACCGCGGCTCAATGGGACTGGATACGCCACGCGTTGACAGTCCCTCTTGAGGCGTTTGTTAGCTCTCTGCTTGGCGAATAGGTTATTGAAATTGTTCACCATGATTTTCTAAAGTTGCGCTGCCACAGATAGCACAAACCACATATCTATCTGTTAATTCTAACGAAACGCCACCAGGTAAAGAGGCTGCCGAACTACTAAAAAATCCATCTAGAAATGCTTTGAACTGCTCTCTTTTGGACTTACCGTACTTCGATGGCTTTTGCTTCATCACCTCTTTATGTTCAGTGTTCTTCCCACACTTTTCACAAAACCTTGTGCTCATACTATCTCCTGAAATATCGCTAAAAAGAACTTCAAATCCAGCTTGGACTTTTGACTCCACAATGAACTTTGAAAGAGAGCTAACGCCGCGTTAAGTGGTGAACAACGCGACCACCGCAGCTAACCTATTGTGCCATAAACACTAAAGCCAAATTAAACTAAAAATGCCACGCGTTGTGAATCCGTCTTAAACGCTTTGTTAGCCCAATTTATTCAACGTTAGCGAACGATAACTTCCGCAACCGATACCGTTATCTTGATGGCCAGCCAAACTTTCAAACACATTGAAATGAGATACGACTATTATCTTAGAATAATGCTTGTATCGCGATAACACATTTTCAGCGCGGTTTCTAAGTACTATCCAAGACTCATACGGGACATTATTAGGCTCTGCATTATTTTTCAGTGAAGCGCGATACTCATGCCAACGGCGATCTCTTTCTTGAAGATCTACATAGCCACCGTCCAAGTCCGCTCGCCACTCACGTAGGTCATGTTCAACAAAGAGTTCTAAACCGAGTTTACGGTTTATAATTTCTGCAGTTTGAAGAGCTCTTGTATACGGTGAAGATATGATCACTTCTGCTTTCTCGAGTTGAATTTCTTGAGCAACAGCGTGCAATTCATGTATGTGGTCTCGATGTAAAGGAGCATAATCTTTTTCAAGTTGGCTCATTTTTCGCTCGTCAGATAACGAGTAGTCAGGCACGCCATGCCTTACAAATACGACTTCCATTCGTCTCTAAATCTCCATTTTTACCGGATTGGGCTAACGCCCGCCTAAGGGGCTGGCAACGCATTAACACTAAACTCAAACACAACAACCGTAACCACCGCGGCTCAATGGGACTGGAAACGCCGCGCGTTGACAGTCCCTCTTGAGGCGTTTGTTAGCTTCATAGCCTATTGTTTCACAATGGCTTTTTAACACATTTGCTTGAAAGGCATTTTACGCAAAAGCATCACACAAACACACGTCCAACGCCAAAAGCTGTGAGGTTGGCATACCAAA
>NZ_AOMO01000032.1 GCF_000338875.1 Vibrio mimicus CAIM 602
GTTAGAAGGCTTAAAGCAAAGTGCCATCGCGGCGCGTGGGATTGCTCAGCAAGGCCAAAATCTGACGATACAAGCTTTCAAGCGTGCGCAGCATCCACAGTTTTATGGTGCGAATAACCCTCTGGAAAGCTGGGAAAAACAGCAAAAAACCGAACTGCTGAAACAGCTGGATGCGTACATTCGTACTAAAGAGCCACTCATCACCGAAGTGTCAGTCAGCATCAGTGGTGTGCATGAACAGATTTTAGTGGCGGCTACCGATGGCACTTACGCCGGAGATGTTCGTCCTCTGGTACGCCTTTCCATCAGTGTGTTGGCGCAAAAAGGCGATCGCCGTGAGCGTGGTAGTGCCGGTGGTGGTGGCCGCTTTGGCTATGATTACTTTTTACAAGAAGAAGCCGGACAAAAAATCGCGTTTTCTTTCGCCGATGAAGCGATTCGTCAAGCACTCGTTAACCTTGAAGCGGTCGCGGCTCCAGCGGGCACAATGCCTGTGGTACTAGGCTCTGGTTGGCCGGGTGTGCTGCTGCATGAAGCGGTAGGTCATGGCCTTGAAGGTGACTTCAACCGTAAAGGTTCGTCTGTTTTTGCGGGTAAAGTGGGTAAAAAAGTCACTTCCGATCTGTGTACGATTGTGGATGATGGTACGCTGAAAGATCTGCGTGGCTCACTCAACGTGGATGATGAAGGGGTGAGTGGTCAATACAACGTGCTGATCGAAAAAGGCATTTTGAAAGGCTACATCCAAGACAAACTCAATGCCCGTTTAATGGGTGTGGCACCGACGGGTAACGGACGCCGTGAATCTTACGCTCATCTGCCTATGCCGCGTATGACCAATACTTACATGCTGCCGGGTGAGCACACACCAGAAGAAATCATCGCTTCGGTGAAAAAAGGCATTTACGCGCCGAACTTTGGCGGCGGTCAGGTTGATATCACCTCCGGTAAGTTTGTGTTCTCTGCCTCAGAAGCCTACTTGATTGAAAATGGCAAAATCACCCGTCCAATCAAAGGTGCAACTCTGATTGGTTCTGGTATTGAAGCCATGCAGCAGGTCTCTATGGTCGGTAACGATCTGGCGCTGGATCGTGGTGTTGGCGTGTGTGGTAAAGCGGGACAAAGCGTGCCTGTTGGCGTTGGCCAGCCTACTCTGAAGTTGGATGCTCTGACAGTGGGTGGCACTGAGTAATTCAGCTTCAATAAACATCACTGAAAAAGTATGCCGTAGCCGACATCGCTGCGGCATTTTTTTATCTCGTCTTTTATTCGTCTCGTTTTTATCTCGATAAAAAGCGTTTTTCAACGTGAATAATCGAAAGTGTCAATATGACTGTATCGAGTGATATTGCTTTTGTCGCTTGGTCTAATTGACACAAAAAAGTTGTGTTTATTGTGTTAAATGCATTTAAAAACAAATAAATAGAATTTGGCACGTAATATGCGATGTCTTCAGTAAATCTAAGCTATCACAGCTTATCAATGAAACTGGAGAAGCATAATGTTCTGTATTCAATGTGAGCAAACCATTCAAACCCCAATCGCGAAAGGGTGTGCCTATGCCCAAGGGATGTGTGGTAAAACCGCAGAAGTGTCGGACTTACAAGATGTGTTGGTTTACGCGCTGCAAGGTGTCTCTTTTTGGGCCAATCTAGGTCGTGCTTGTGGTGTGGCCATTCCTGAAATTGACCAATGGACACCGAAAGCCTTTTTTGCCACGCTCACCAACGTTAACTTTGATCCAGAACGGATTGTTGAACTGGCGCAGCAAGCGGAAAGCTATAAACAGCAGCTAGAACAACAAGTCCGTGCGGCTGCGGTATTAACCGGTTTTGAGCTTCCTGCGTTGTCACCAGCGGCACAATTTTCTCTACCGACCGATAAAGCCGCCATTCTGGCATTTGCTCCAGCAGCAGCGGTAAACCGTGGCAAAGAGAGTTTGCATGAGGACGTGATTGGTTTGCGCCTGCTCTGTTTGTATGGCTTGAAAGGAGCGGCGGCCTATCTGGAACATGCGCGTGTGTTAGGACAAACGGATGCTGAGCTGTATGCACAGTACCATCAAATCATGGCATGGTTGGGTACTGATCCCGTGGAGCTGAGTGCGCTGTTGGATACGGCGATGCAAATTGGTCTGATGAACTACCGCATCATGGAGATCTTAGATAAAGGAGAAATCGAAACCTTTGGTCATCCAGAGCCGACTACGGTGAACGTCAAACCCGTCAAAGGCAAATGTATTCTGGTGTCTGGCCATGATCTGCATGATTTAGAGAAAATCCTGCAACAGACCCAAGGTATGGGGATCAACGTCTACACCAATGGTGAAATGCTGCCAGCGCATGCTTACCCAGAACTGAAAAAATACCCGCACTTGGTAGGTAACTACGGAAGTGCTTGGCAAAACCAGCAGAAAGAATTTGCTAACTTCCCCGGTGCGATCGTGATGACCTCGAACTGCCTGCTTAACCCCAATGTAGGGCAATATGCGGATCGCCTGTTTACACGTAGCATTGTCGGCTGGCCGGGTGTGGCGCATATCGAAGGTGACGATTTCTCAACCGTGATTGAATGTGCACTGGCACAAGAAGGTTTTAAGCACGATGAGATTGAGCATCTGATCACCGTTGGCTTTGGACGTAATGCCTTAATGGCAGCAGCGCCTGCGGTGGTTGAGCAAGTCAAATTAGGCAACATCAAGCACTTCTTCTTGGTCGGCGGCTGTGACGGTGATAAAGCGGAGCGCAACTACTATCAAGATTTTACTGAGCAAGCGCCGGAAGACAGCGTGATTCTGACCTTGGCTTGCGGTAAGTTCCGCTTCAACAAAAATGAGTTCGGCGCGATCAACGGTATTCCACGTTTGCTCGATGTGGGTCAGTGCAATGATGCGTATTCAGCGATTCAACTGGCCTTAGCGCTTGCTGAAACCTTCGAGTGTGGAGTGAACGATCTGCCGCTGACTCTGGTGCTCTCGTGGTTTGAGCAAAAAGCGATCGTGATCCTGCTGACCTTGCTCGCGCTGGGTGTAAAAGGCATCTACACCGGTCCTACCGCGCCAGCTTTCCTCACGCCAAATCTGATGGCTATCCTGCAACAGCAGTTTGATCTACGCAGTATTACCACGGCGGAAGACGATCTTCGCACCATTCTGGCTGCTTAATTGACCACTCAGCCCCACAGTGTGGGGCTGATGCCGATAAGGAGAAATAAAATGTCTGCATGGGCAGAACAAGACAATGAAACCTTGGTTTGTGTGCGTAAATGGCAAGAAACCCCAGATTGTGTGAGCTTTGAGTTGGCGGATCCGCATCGTGAGCGCCACTTCAATTTTAAGCCGGGGCAGTTCGCGAACTTAGGTTTTTCCATTAATGGGCAGACGGTGTACCGCTCTTACTCCATCAGCTCGCAGGCTCAGCAGCCGTATTTACGTTTTACGGTCAAGCGAGTCGCGCAGGGATTGGTGTCTCAACATGTGGTGGATGAGTTGCAGTTGGGGGATAGCGTGACGGCCATGAAGCCCCAAGGTCGCTTCAATAGCACCGATTGTGCTCCCAAATCCCGTGTATTACTGATCAGTGCGGGGTGTGGCATCACGCCTGTCATGGCGATGGCCAAAGCTTGGTTAGCCGAACAGAGCGATAAACAGAACGATGCAAGAGAGATCGATTTTCTGCACATCGCACGCAATCCAGAACAAACCATCTATTGGCAAGAGTTGCAGCAGTTAGCGGCGCAGCATTCGAATTTCCACTTGAAGCTGTTACTCAAAGACGCGGGCGAGAGTGGCTTTGCACAAGGTCGTTTAACTCAGGAAACTTTGATTGAACAGGTTCCTGATTTGTTGGAAAGAAGCGTGTATCTGTGTGGGCCGGAAGGGTTTATGCAGGATGTGAGTGGTTATTTACAAGCGCTTAGCTTTGACATGGCGCATTTTCATCAAGAGCGTTTTTCTCCTGAAATGACGTCACTCAATGAGGAGGATGCAGCTCTCGCTATTCGCCAGCAGGTGAAAATTCGCGTGCCTGCTTTTGGGGTAGAGGTGGATGCGCCGAGTGAAAAAGTGCTGTTAGAAGCGTTAGAAACCGGAAAACTGCCGATCATTGCGGCTTGTCGCAGTGGCATTTGTGGTTCATGTAAATGCCGTGTGTTGGATGGTCGTGTCCGTCGTTTAAGCCAAGAAACGCTGAGTGAAGAGGAGATTGAGCAAGGCTATGTGTTGGCTTGCTCGACGTTGGTGGAATCGGATGTGGAACTGGCACTCAACTGAAGTGTTTAGGCGTGCTTGGCACGCCTAACTGACGTTTAAATTCCGTCACGCTCAATCGGGCAACTCATACAACGTGCGCCACCACGGCCACGCCCTAACTCATTGCCGGGAATGGTCAGTACCTTAATGCCCGCTTTATCGTACTTTTCATTGGTATAGACGTTACGCTCGTAGCCAATTACTACGCCCGGTTTGACGGTCAGGACATTGTTGGCATCATTCCATTGTTCGCGTTCCGCTTCATAGCTGTTGCCGCCAGTGGTAATGATTTTGAGATAATCCAGCCCCAGCGCCGATTCAATCGCATGGATATAGCTGGGTACTTGCTCTACGCGCATTTCACTGCCATCGCCTTTGGGCGTCAATCGCCAAGTCGCGAGATCTTTGTGCATCACTTCGGGATAGACTGAGAAAGTATCGACATCCATATGGGTCATCACCGTATCCAAATGCATGCAAGAGCGATGTTTTGGCAGGCTGACCGCAATCACTTCGCGAGCCTCACCATGTTTGAACAGGGCGGCTGCTAAATTTTCTACGCCTTGGGGAGAAGTGCGTTCAGACATTCCAATCAATACTGCGCCTTTCCCAATCACCAGTACATCACCACCTTCAATGTTGGCATTGTCGTAGTGCAGATCATCCAGACCAAAATAGTGAATAAAGGGCTGCTGAGCAAAAGTCGGGTGCCAACGGTAAATGGCCCGCAAATGGTTGGTTTCACGCTGACGCGCGGCTTTCATCATTGGATTGAGTGACACGCCACCATAGACCCAGCAGGAGGTATCGCGAGTGAATAGGTGATTGGGCAGCGGCTCAATGACAAAATCGAGAGGCTGACGCATTTTCGGCAGCATGGAATCGGATTCTATTTGTAGCTCAGAATAAGCCAATCCGCCCAATAACACGGTGGCTAAGTGGTGATCGTCCAATGCGTTCAAATAATGGCGTAGATCGTGGGCAAAGGTCGGGCCGTAGCGAAAATCCCCAATTTGCGTTTCCAGTAGCCACTGTCTGGCTTCGGGAATGGCGAGCGTTTCTTCGAGTAAATCATGCAGCAGTAACACTTCCACATCTTGAGTGCGCAAGGTATTGGCAAAGGCATCGTGCTCAACTCCCGCGGCTTCCACAGCCAGTACATCATCAAACAAGAGTTCATGGCAGTTGGAAGGCGTTAAATGAGTCAACGCTCGCTCCGGACGATTTAACAGTACACGGCGCAGTTGCCCCACTTCAGATCCTACGTACAAACGGTTCATTGAGCTTCCTCTCTCTTCCTTTCACATGCGGCAGCAGGTTTAGCCTACGCTCACCTTGTCGTTTCTAGGCAAGCATCCCGCTTACCTGTAACCCCAAGCCGCTGGATATAGTTATGAACAGCTTTTTATTAAGTTGCAAGTCGACCTTTTGTTATAAAAATCTAACCATAATAAATTTGCGATATATTTTATCGCCAGTGGTTGGTTTTATGATTTTGTATTCTGATTTTGAGAGTTAGGAGGATGCCCCCTTAAATTGCTTAGCTATGCGCAGCATAACTGGGTGCTTTTATGCGTTATAAGTTTAAATTTTAACTATTTATTCACAATTTATGGGTTATTGAGGTTGAGGGTGGAATTTTTTCCTATTTTGTCGATTTTTTAGCTATGCATTATCGCGCCATAAACAGGCAATTTGAGGATCCGTTTTCACAGGCTTATTGAACACAGATTATGCTGAATTAGTGAGTTGATAAAAAAATGTTAAAAAAGCATGTGGAGGATGGATCTTGTCGCAAGGTAAAGATCTTCCCAGATCGTTTTGTGGCTAGAAATTCCTTTCAATCCATGCGATAGTGCGCCGCACAAATTTCCGATCCTATTTACTATCTGGAGCACATTATGTCTCACCAAGATGATTATCTATCTGTAGAAGAATTAATCGAGATTCAAAAGGAAGAGACTCGCGACATCATTCAGGCCCTGCTCGAAGATGGCAGTGATCCAGATGCCTTGTATGAGATCGAACACCATCTGTTTGCAGAAGAATTCGATAAGCTGGAAAAAGCCGCAGTAGAAGCATTCAAAATGGGCTTTGAAGTGCTTGAAGCAGAAGAAACTGAAGATGAAGATGGTAACAAGCTGCTGTGCTTTGATGCGACCATGCAATCGGCTTTGGATGCCAAACTGATTGATGAGCAAGTGGAAAAGCTGGTGAATCTGGCCGAAAAATTCGACATCATTTACGACGGTTGGGGTACTTACTACGAAGGTGAAGATGCCCTTTACAATGATGATGAAGATGATGAGTCAGAAGAAGACTAAATGCGAAAACCTTGCTTTTTAAGCAAGGTTTTTTTTCGCCTGTTGTTCGCCCGCGTGTTACCGCAAGGTAGAGCTGGATGCTTCCTCTCAGTACATGCTCAGTCCAGTATCAGATTGGAAGCTCTCTTTTTCCGTGTTCCCTTTGGCTGTGTTTTATCGGGATAGAAACTTAATCACCCAGAGGCAGTCTATCGCCCCCGCCACGATGGGAGTCCAGAGCAACTTTCAGCCGGCGTAACTTGTCTCGTGAGCGACGCTTGTTTTTAACTGCCAACGCCATCGACAGCACATCCACTAAAGCCAACATGGCATAGCGAGATGAGGACGGTTTGTAAATGAAATCGGTCTCGTGATGTTCAATTGGTAAAACCACATTAGCTTGTTCAGCCAAAGGCGTGCCTTTGGGTGTAATCGCAATGATCTTTAATCCGTATTCGCGTGCTAACTGGGCGGTTTCGACGATCACTGGCGTATAACCGGTTGCTGAAATCAGTACCATGACATCATTTGCATCGGCGGTAGCGGCCACCATACGAGTCATCAAGCCGTCATGATAAGCGGTGACAGCAAACCCCAAGCGAAATAGGCGATGTTGTAATTCTTGTGAGGCAATGGTGGAGCCGCCACCCATCCCCACGCTGATGATTTGTCTTGCACCGTAAAGCCAATCCACAGCCAGAGCGACATCTTGCTCGTTAATCAATGCTCGATGAATATCCATGGACTGTTTTATGGATTCGTAAATCACTTGGTAGCCGCTTTGATCGGGTGGTTCCAGAATAAAACGCTGGCCAACAGTGAGTGATTGAGCCAGCTTAATTTTCATTTCACGCACATTCTTGCAGCCAATTGCTTTGGCAAATCGGGTGATGGTGGCTTCGCTGACGCCTGCATTGTTCGCCAATTCAGTAATACTGGCGTTGGCGGCAGCTTCGATGTCATCCATCACCAGTTTGGCGACTTTCTTTTCTGCCTCACGTAGTGCACTGAAACGTTCGGTGATTTGAGAAATAATATCGACTTCTAAACTCAAGGTATTGTCCTGTTTGCCACGAAGCGCAGCGAGTTACTGCGGTCGCAAGAATAGCTAAATTTTCACTAAGATCTCAAATGAGATGCCACTAAAAACGCGTTTCGACCCAATGCGTGATTTGGTATTGCTCATCACGCACAGCGAGTGCGCGCCATTTGTCGATTGTCAGGCAAGGATGCGAGGTCGAAAAGACCAAAATATCACCCACGTCCAGAGTGCTTTCAGCTGGAACATCAACAAAAGTATGTTGGTCCATGATCGCGACTGAGTTTGCATACTCAGGTAAGGGGAGTGCTTTGCCCTTGCGAAACGCCAATTCTAGGATGGGTAATCCGGCATCAAATGCCACATCACGTTTGCCCATACCTACCACAAGGCGAGTTGGCTCAGGACGAGAGATAACATGCGCCCAGAGTTCAAGTGCGGAGATCAAGTCTCCCCCAAGTTGACATGCGACACCTTGTTTTTTCTCGGCGCGCGCCATGACATTGTGTTGTGCTTTTTGGTAAATACCGGTGTCATGAATGGCGTAGCAGCCCGGGCGGAGTACTGCTACAAGATCGTCCAAGCCAGAGAAGTGCTCAGCAACCACATCGTACCAAGCTGAGCCTGCACCGGTGATCAAGGGTTTGGATGCGATCCATTGAGCTTGTTTGAGATCGCGTATGAGAGCAATAACCTTGTTGAGGAATGCCCCAATCTCTTGCTCCGCATGTTCACCGTGGATCACGCCTTCGTACACTTCAATACCGCACAACGCCAAGTTAGGTAGCGTGTTGATCTGCTCAGCTAGAGTAAACAACTGTTCACCAGTTCGGCAACCACAGCGGCCGCCGACCACGCCAAACTCAATCAGTACATTCAACGTTTGTTGTTGAGCGGCAAAAAACTCAGCGAGGGCGCTGGTATTGCGCGTCGAATCCACACAGCAATAAAAGTTAACCTCATTGTCTTTGAGTAGGCGGCTGACGATTGTCATGTTGGCTTTGCCCACCAATTGATTGGCCATGATGACGTTTTTTGCCCCCGCCTGTACGGCGATTTCAGCTTGAGCCGCCGTTGCAACAGTGATCCCCCAGGCTCCTTGTGCGAGTTGCTGGCGAAAAAAATCGGGAGTCATGGATGTTTTGCCATGAGGCGCCAGTTTGAGTTGCTGTTTATCGGCAAATTGCTGCATCCAACGCAGGTTGTTTTCCAGTGCTCTGGCATCAATGACTGCGCTTGGGAGACTGATTTCATCCGCATGGAGTTTTGGATAAGCCGATGAGATTGCTTGACCTTTTTCGCCAGATGCCGGGCCGTTAACCTCATGGTTATGATAGTTTCTATCATGTTCATCTAATCTTTTATTCATGGTTATCTACTTCTAACATGGATTAAGTTATTGATAATTTGTGTTTGTTTTTATTAAAAATAGATTGCGTGATAGAAAGTATCAAACTTATCATGGTTATTTGTGTGTTTTGTCACTGATTAATTTCTGTCAGGTTTTAGGATGGTCATAAGTCGGAAATTGGCAACAGAGAGAGAATGTGTGTTCGATACCATCATTAGAAATGTAGAGATTTTTGATGGCACGGGTGGTCAGCCTTTTTACGGTGATCTTGCCATTCATAACGACAGAATTGCGATGGTGGGCGATTTGGTTGGGCAGTCTGCCCATGTAGAAATTAGTGGTCAGGGTTTGGCGCTTGCACCGGGTTTTATTGATGTACATACCCACGACGATACCAATGTGATTCGTTATCCAGAGTGCTTACCCAAGATCAGCCAAGGGGTCACCACGGTGATCGTTGGTAATTGTGGGATCAGTGCGAGCCCGACTATTTTGGCTGGCGATCCTCCCGATCCAATGAATCTATTGGGTGAGCAGATCGATTTTAAATATCCCACCTTCGCCAGTTATGCGCAGGCGGTGACGCAAGCAAAACCTGCGGTGAACGTTGCGGCTTTGGTCGGTCATACCACATTGCGCAATAACGTGATGGACAACCTTCTACGCACCGCAACCGATACTGAAATTGAACAGATGCAAACGGCGTTATCTTTGGCGATGGAGCAGGGCGCTTTGGGCTTGAGCTCTGGCTTAGCCTATGCCAATGCCAAACAAGCCACTGCGGATGAAGTGATGCGCTTGGCGAAAGTGCTCGGCCAGTATGGTGGCATTTATACCACCCATATGCGGACTGAATTTGAAGAAATACTCAGCGCGATGGAAGAGGCGTTTGAAACTGGCCAGTTTGCCAAGGTGCCTGTAGTGATTTCACATTTGAAATGTGCAGGTGCAGGCAACTGGGGGCGCACGGTAGAGGTCGTGAACCTGATAGAAAAGGCCGCTAAACATCAAGATGTTGCTTGTGATTGCTACCCTTATTCGGCGAGCTCTTCCACTTTAGATCTGAATCAAGTGACTGAAGACATCGACATCTTTATCACTTGGTCGAAAAAACGGCCGCAGTTTGCAGGAAAAATGTTGAAACAGATTGCCCAAGAGATGGGGCTACCTCTTATGGAGGCGGCAAAAACATTGCAACCGGCGGGAGCGGTCTACCACTGCATGGATGAGCAGGATGTTAAGCGGGTATTGAAATACCGTTTGACCATGGTGGGTTCGGATGGACTACCCAATGATCCGCATCCACATCCTCGTTTGTGGGGGACTTTCCCGAAAGTGCTGGGCCACTATTGTCGTGATGAGCAATTATTTTCGTTGCAAGAAGCTATTCATAAAATGACGGGAATGTCTGCCAAAAGATATAACCTCAGTGGACGTGGGATTATCAAACAAAATGCATTTGCTGACTTAGTGTTATTTAATCCTAAAACAGTGAAAGATACAGCAACCTTTGAAAATCCAATTTCATTAGCCGATGGAATTGAAAAAGTTTTCGTTAATGGCGTACTGGCTTATTTCAATGGTCAGGTTTCAGAAAGTAGAAATGGTGTTTTTATTTATCGAAATAAAGAGAGTTTTAATTAAATTAAGTGAAGCGATAAATAAAGCGAAGGTATTAGGTTAAGCAAGAAAAGTAATGGAGACAAATAATGTCAATTAAACGATATGGTATAGAAGGCGGTGTGGGCACAGGTGGACAACATTTGCCATTTGCACGCGCAACCGAAGCGGGTGGTTTTCTGTATGTTTCTGGCCAAACGCCAATGGTGGATGGTGAAGTTGTCGAAGGCGGCATTGTTGAGCAGTCTCGTTTAGCGATTCAAAACTGTGTCGACATTATGGAAGAAGCAGGCTACACGCTTGAGGATGTGCTTCATGTCAAAGTGGTATTGACTGACGCTCGCTATTTCCAATCTTTTAATAAAGTGTTTAAAGAGTTTTTTGGTGCTCATCCGCCAGCACGTATTTGCATGGTGTGTGATTTGGTCGTGGATGTAAAAGTGGAAGTGGATGTCACTTGCTACCGAGCGGATCGCCGTTAATAAATATCTCCATTTTAATTTGAGTTAATAGCCACGCAGGCTTGCTCATACGGTGCCAAATTTGAACTCTCCCTAGTATTCATATTTGGCATATTCATCCCCTGAAATAAAAACAACCATGCCTACCAATTGGAAGGACAGGGATATTTTATCTGAAAGATGGACTTAAATTACCTGAGAGGTGTTCAATGAATAGCACACTTTTTTTAACTGGATTTGGAATATATGTGCTTTTCCTTATTTGGCTTGGCTGGTTTGTTTCACGTAATCAAAAATCAGGAGAAGATTTTTTTATTAGGTGGTCGTGGCCTGCCTTTATTTCTCGTGTTAGGGACAACCGTTGCCACTATGGTGGGAACAGGCTCTAGTATGGGTGCTGTCGGCTTTGGCTATGCCAATGGCTGGGCGGGGGCGCTGTATGGTATTGGCGGTGCATTAGGTATTTTGCTCTTAGCGCTTTGGTTTGCCCCCGTTCGTAAACTCAATTTTATGACCATGAGTGAAGAGCTTGCCTATTATGTGGGAGCCAATCGTATTGTGAAAAATGTGGTCGGCTTGCTGATCTTCATTGCTTCGATTGGTTGGCTAGGCGCACATATCCTCGGTGGTGGTATGTATTTAGCGTGGATCGCTGATATTGATTTGAGTACCGCGAAAATCATTATTGCTGCTGCCTTTACGATTTATGTGGTGATCGGTGGTTACACCGCTGTGGTATGGACCGACACCATTCAAGCCGTGATCTTGTTTGTTGGCTTTATCCTTATGGCCGTGCTGTCGGTACAACATATTGGTGGTATGGAAAACCTATACAGCGCGATGGATCCTGCCGCGGTAAGTTTCTTAGCGATTGAAAAACTCGGCCTGATCCCTGCAATTTCACTCTCTGTTGTGATTGGTGTTGGCGTATTGGCGACACCATCATTCCGTCAGCGTATCTATTCGGGCAAAGATGTTTCAACCATTCGTCGCTCGTTTGTTGGCTCTGGCGTGCTTTACCTGTTCTTCTCGATGATTCCTGCCGTAATCGGCATGGCGGCGCACGCGATCAATCCAGACTTAAGCAATTCGAACTACGCATTCCCTTATGTTGCCGCCACCATTTTACCTGTCGGTATTGGCATGATTGTGTTGATCGCAGGCCTGTCTGCAACCATGTCGAGCGCGAGTTCAGATGCCATCGCAGGCGTCTCGATCTTACTTCGTGATGTGTATGTGATGTTTACAGGCCGTGTGCCAAATAAAGAATCCATGCTCAACTATTCTCGTTTGGCGTTGGTGGTGGTGATTGGTTTTGCACTGCTGTTCGCGCTGACCTCAAACGACATTATCAGCTACATCACCAAAATGATTTCTACTGTCATGTCTGGCATGTTTGTCTGCGGCATGTTGGGGCGCTTCTGGCGTCGTTACAACTGGCAGGGGGCGTTGGCGACACTTGCTGGGGCATCCGCAGCTTCTGTGAGTGTGATGATGAGCCCGAGCCTCACGACATTTTGGGGCAACCCTGTGATTCCATCTTGCTTGGTGGCTCTGAGTGCTGGCGTGGTGGTGAGTCTGCTTACGCCCGCTAATCAAGTTTCATCGGAAATGGCACGTGCAATCTTGGATGATGAACGTGCGTTGATGGAGATGGAGCTTTCAGAAAACGGCGAATTAGCACACGACAAATCGCTAGCTAACCGCAAAGCGGCACGTGAGATGTAATCATTCTCTTTCTTCAAAAATTGAGCGATGAGTTTCAGTGATTTTGCTCTGAAACTCATCCTGACCACGCAGGTATCCCAAGATGAACAAGGCTACACTGGCTTTACTGATTTCAGGCATGATGATGGCTCCAACGAGTATGGCAATGGCACCTAACACGGATTTAGTTTTAATGCCTTATCCTCAAAGCGTAACGCTGCAAGAGGGTAAAGTCGCACTGGATCAAAACTTCAGCATCTTCATTAAAGGTTATGACTCCCCCAGAGTGGCTTTTAATGCGAAGCGCACTATGGAGAGGCTCTATCGCCAAACCGGTTTGCCCATGCTGAACTGGCAAGCGAAATCCGAAAAAGAGGCGACATTAGTGATTGATATTGCTAATGCGCCAAGCAGTGCGATTCAAAGTATCGACAGTGATGAATCTTATCGATTAACCATAGCCAATGGACAAATCCAACTCTCGGCACCAGAGCCGTATGGTGCATTTCATGGTCTTGAAACCTTTTTGCAATTAGTCACTACGGATGCGACAGGCTATTTCGTGCCCGCCGTCAGTATTGTGGATAAACCTAGGTTCAAGTGGCGAGGTGTTTCTTACGATACGGCGAGACACTTTATCGAGCTGCCGGTTATTTTGCGTCAACTCGACGCTATGGCCTCTGCCAAAATGAACGTGTTCCACTGGCACATTTGGGATGACCAAGGCATTCGTATTCAGCTAGAGAATTACCCTCGCCTGTGGCAAGTGACGTCGGATGGAGATTACTACAGCAAAGATGACATTCGAAAGGTGGTAGCGTATGCGAGAAATTTGGGTATCCGTGTGATCCCGGAAATTTCTTTGCCCGGTCATGCTTCGGCTGTGGCACATGCCTACCCACAACTGATGTCGGGTCTTGGCGAACAGTCTTATCCTCAGCAACGAGGTTGGGGGGTATTTGAACCTTTGATGGATCCTACCAACCCTGAGCTATACACCATGCTGGCGAGCGTGTTTGATGAAGTGGTTGAGCTATTCTCTGATGAATATTTGCACATTGGTGGGGATGAACCGAACTATCAGCAGTGGCGAGATAATCCTAAAATTCAAACTTTTATTAAACAGCATCAGCTCGATGGCGAGCGTGGGCTGCAATCATATTTGAATACGCAAGTTGAGAAGATGCTCAATGAACGTGGCAAGAAAATCACGGGTTGGGATGAAATTTGGCACAAAGATCTGCCCAAATCGATTGTGATCCAGAGCTGGCAAGGGCACGACAGTATTGGCCGAGCCGCGAAAGAAGGCTTCCAAGGTTTACTATCGACAGGTTATTACCTTGATCAGCCACAACCGACCAGTTACCACTACCGAAATGACCCGATGCCGAAGGGGATCACGGTAGATGATCAACTGCATCAGGGGGAAAAATTTGTCACTTACGATTGGGTGAAACCGCGCAACAAGGGGGGGCCGCGTAAAGGCAACCTCACGATTATCGAAGGCCAAGATGGCAAAGTTCGGGCATTTACGGATTACAACGGAAAATCGCGAGAAGAAGTCTATGTGCTGGAATATGTGCCCGGCGTGAAATTCCGCGGTCATTTCGATAACTTTATGTCCTATACCGAGTTCAACTACCAATTCTCAGGTGATCAGTTTAAAGAGGGCAGCTATCAGCGCATTGGTAATGTGCGTTGGCCTACCACTGGAACGTTAGTGGCGTCCAGCGACAGCATCGCGAATACTATTCCAGAGCCTAACGGTGGTTATCCGGCGCAGCTCAGAAAAGAACAAGAGCCGCTCATTTTGGGCGGTGAGATTACCATCTGGGGCGAAAATTTGGACTCAATGACCATTGAGCAGCGCTTGTGGCCACGCAGTTACGCCATTGCTGAACGTTTGTGGTCAAGTGAAACATTGACGGATGAAGCGAGCATGTATCGTCGAATGAGGGCTCTGGACAGTTGGTCGGAAATCTCGCTCGGTCTTCGTCATAATGCAGATGCTCGCGTGATGATGCAGCGTTTGGCGAATGGGGCGGATGTCGCGCCATTGCTGATGCTGGCTCAATATGTCGAGCCAGCACAATACTATGCAAGGCATTGGGAAAAATGGATTTCTACGCCAAATAAAGGCGATCTTTATAACCAGTACGAGCGACTGAATCGCTTCGCTGATGCGTTACCAGTTGAAAGTTATGCCACGTATGAAATGGAAACGTGGGTGGCAAACTTGACGCTCGCAACAGGTGATGCAGACCAACAATCACTACAACAGTTGGCGAATCAATATCAAATGGCCAAATTCGCGGCGCAGCAATCACGAGCGATTTTTGCCGCCAATGTAGCCTCTGTAAACAGTATCAGTATTGCGGATGCAACCGTTGAAGTGGCGGATTTGGGATTGTTGCTGGTTGATACGCTTGCTCGCGGAGAACGAATTACTGCCGAGCAACGTGCGCAATACCAAGCCATTTTGGATAAAAACGCAGTGATTTTTGATGAAACCATTGTTGCAATCGGCCGACCCACTGAGCAGTTGCTTCACAAAATTGCACCTTAATGATGAAAAGCCATTGCTGCCTGTTCAGGTAGGCGGCAAGGTATGGCAATGGCTTAAGGCAAGGAATGACAAATAGCATGACAAAAAACATCTTACATTTTTATGTAGGCACGTATACCGATGAACCCAGCTCCAGTAATGGCGTCGCGCAGTTAGAATTGAATACCGAAACGGGAGAGTTAACGCCGTTGAAGGAGTTGATTACACTGCGCAACCCTTCCTACCTAGCGCAAACGCCGAAAGGTTTGTATACCTTCAGTGAAGTCGATCACCAAGATAAGCCCCAGTTAGTCCAACTCGGAAACATTGACCAAAGCGGCATCGCGATTGAAGGAAGCTATCCTTGCCATTTAGATATTGATCCTACACTGCGTTTTTGCGCCGTCGCCAATTATGGTTCTGGTAATACGTCGGTCTATGCCCTCAATGAAGTGGGTGCGCCTGTTGAGTGTATTGCGGAGCTGTTTGTTGCTGGTGAAGGTCCGAATCGTGATAGACAAACATCACCCCATGCACATCAAACCACGTTTTTGCGTCATAGCCCTTTTTTAGCCGTAGTAGATTTGGGTACGGATCAGGTGCATTTCTATCAACTTGACCATGAAGGTCAAAGCCTCACTTTACATCAATCCCTGAACGTAACCGCGGGAAGTGGTCCGCGCCATCTGGTCTTCAATCAAGCGGAAACACGTGCTTATTTGCTCTGTGAGTTGAGTGAAACGTTATTGACCATAGAGTGCCACCAAGGGCAATGGGTCTTGGTTTCTGAACAGCCGTTGCTACCGGGTGTGGAAAACGGCGCAGCGGCATCAGCGATTCGATTATCACCGGATGAGCAGTTTCTTTATGCTTCTTGTCGCCGACAAAATGTGATCACGCTTTTTGATGTCAGCGGTACTGTGCCCCAATGGATGACGGCGGTGGATACTCAGGGCGACTTCCCAAGAGATTTCACACTGTCTCGTGATGGTCAATGGTTACTGGTGGCCAACCAACATAGTCATAATGTGGTCAGTTATCGCCGCGATCGTCAAACTGGGCAACTTCAACCAACGGGATTCAGTTGTCATATTGGCAGCCCTGTCTGCTTGGTTGAGCACCAAGAATTCGCTTAAAGCACTGACAGATTGTAAGCCGTAACGGCTGTGTTACACGGACGCTGCAATAGATTTCACTTCAGGTATAATGCGCGCAAACCAACAGGAATTGGAACGCTATGCAGCTCTCACTCGCCGGTCTTTGGCAGCTTTCACCGCTGACGGATCTCTCTATCCCTCAAGATGACATTACTTTTCCTGCTCCATTAAGTGCAGTGTTACCCAAAACGCTGAGCGAAGCGGAAATTGCTGAGCAAGAATGGCATTTAATGCACGATATTGAAGTGGATGCAGATCTGCTGAGCTTTGCTGCGATTGATTTGGTGCTGGAAGGGATCGACTACCATGCGGAAGTGCGACTCAATGGTGCAGCGTTATTTGACTGTGATGGCTCACAAGCAATCTACCGTAAAGATATCCGCCCGTTGTTGAAAGCAGGGCGTAACCGATTTGAAATTCTGTTTTTGGAAGCGGATGAAGACTTACTGCTGGATGAAGATGCGACAGAATTGTGCTTTTTAGGCGAGCAGGATACGCCCAGTTATGATCAACGAATGGGGATCTGGAAAGCGCCTTATCTGCAATGCATTCGCCATCTGCGACTTACCCATGTTTCGACTGAACAAGTTTGGCACCATAGCGGCTGCGAGTTGCTGGTGAATCTGTTTTTCACCACTTACTCACCGGGACTGGTTTCCGCGGCGGTGAAATTTGATGGGCGGACTTATCAAGTGCCGATTGATGTGCGCAGTGATCACGCGAGCGTGCTGTTTCAGGTTGATGCCCCCAAGATTTACGATGTACACCATCCTCGCGCTGAAGATCTTTACTTGGTCTCCGTACAACTGGATGGCCAAACTAAGCGTTTTCAACTGGGTTTGAGTGAAGCGCACTGCGTGAGTCATTTCCCTCTATAGAATTTATCTTCATCAAAAAGCAAAACGCCTTCATGAAGAAGGCGTTTAGATCGAAATTCCAATCACTTAGTGAGCACAACCGAAATGGCCTGAGTGCTTGCTTTGCCATACTTTTTCATGGAAGTAGTAGGCACAGGTATTGATGCTTGGCTCAATCATCGCCATCACACCACCCACTAACCAACTCCCCGTCAGTAAGTAAGCCACACTAAACGCAACGGTAAAGTGAATGGTCGCAAAGCTGGCGGTTTTGATTCGCGTATCACCTGCAAAGCGGCGCAACGTTGGCGAATTGGCCCATGCTTTTTCATGGAAGTAAAACGCGACAGTGTTCACCATTGGTTCGAGCATCGCAATCAGGCTGCCGAGAAGGACATCGCCTGTCAGTACATACGCTACCGTGAATGCGATGGTAAAGTGTATTGCTGCAAAACTTAATGTCTTTTTCATGATTCAGTCCACCTGATCTTATTTGATGAATTCATTATCGATAATAATTCTCAGTTCTTCAAACAGGCAAAACCAATCAGTGTGATAGGAATCAGTGAATAAAAAAGGCGCAATCATGCGCCTTGAAAAGAAATCGAAGATTGTTGCCAATTAGCCTTGAGGCTTAACGACCAAGACGTTGATAGGAGAGTTTTCTACCACCTTACTGGCAACAGAACCCAGCATGACTTTATCAATGCGTGAGCGTTTGTGGCTAGGCATTACGATAAGATCCGCACCTAAACGTTCCGCATAATCAAGTATGGTCGCGTAAGCTTTGCCTTCTGCAATGTGCAGCTTGTAAACAATCTCTTCATCAATGTGTTTATCAGCAAATGCTTTGAGCTGAGCACGCACATCATTTTTCATTTGTGCTGCGGCATCTTTTGGAAAATAGGTCGCCACCATGGACATATGAATGCCTGGCAACACGTTCAGCAAGTGAATTTCGGCGTTGGAATGTTTGGCATGCCAGACAGCAAGCTGTACCGCTTTGTCTGCAAAGCCTTGCTCATTCAAATCAACCGGAACAAGAATATGTTTATACATGACGCTCTCTATGGTTATTCCCCATCCCTATGAGTCTTGAGGATGGGTTGGCGATGAATCATTGACGTGTTAAGTATATGCCTGATCTTACTCAGGCATATTGACTAAACACCTTGTTATGCCTTTTTTATCCGTCTTTTTTGGTTCCAAGCCAGCAGTAGCGTCAGCAAAATCGCAGGCAGGAATACCCACTCTTTCATCGGACGATCACTATCGACGACTACCGAGCGAATTTCCCAATCAAAGTCGATTCCTGCCGCTTCCGCTGGGCTACCAAACTCCACCATTTCAACCAACATGCGGTTTTTCTCGTTGAGTAGAGTTAAGCCCATAGAGGCAATACGCTCTTGAGCACCCACCGCGCGATCTTCAAACGGTAACTGTACGGTTTTGGAGGTGTATTCGCCTTTGAGATTTTCCCCAGCCACAATCATTTGGATCGGTTGTCCTACTGGAGTTTGTTCCACAATCTGCTCTAACTTGGTTCCGGCATACATGATTTGGGCAGGGTAAACCATGTCCCACCAGAAACCGGGGCGGAAGAACGTAAAGGTCAGTACCAGTAATGCAATTACTTCCCACCATTTGGTTTTAGTCAACCACCAACCTTGCGTCGCCGCGGAAAACAACAGCATGGCCGTAATGGAAGAGAGTATGGTGAGCAATAAGTGCCACCATGTATCAATCCCCATCAACAAGAGTTGGGTGTTAAATACAAACATGAAAGGTAGGATCGCCGTCCGTATGTCGTAAGCGAAACCTTGAATACCCGTTCGGATAGGATCCGATTTGGCGATCGCCGCGGCAGCAAAAGCGGCGAGACCGACCGGAGGTGTATCATCAGCCAAGATACCGAAGTAGAACACGAACAGATGCACCGCAATCAGAGGGATGATCAAGCCATGCTCAGCACCTAACGTGACGATCACGGGAGCCATCAAAGTGGAAACCACAATGTAGTTGGCTGTGGTTGGCAACCCCATACCGAGGATCAAGCTGATCACCGCGGTAAAAATCAGCATCATGATTACGCTGCCGCCGGAGATAAACTCGACAAAGTCAGTCATCACCAGACCAATCCCAGTGAGGGTAACCACGCCCACAACCGTACCAGCAGCAGCCGTTGCCACCCCGATACCGATCATGTTACGCGCACCAGAGACTAAGCTTTCAAAAAGGTCAGTCACCCCTTCTTTAGCGGCATCGCCGAGTGCACCTGTGCGGTTAAATAGGGCCATTAGTGGACGTTGCGTTAATAAGATGAAGATCATAAATACGCTGGCCCAGAACGCCGATAAGCCGGGTGAGAAGCGCTCAACCGTCAAACACCACACCAAAACCACAATCGGCAGTAAGTAGTGCAAACCGGATTTTAGCGTTGGAGCGACATCAGGGACGAATTGTAAGTCTTCATCGATCCCTAACCCATCTTTCGCGTAGGGAGCGGATATTTTCACTAGCCCGACGTAAGCCACCAATAACACCACGGTGAGAATAGGGGTTGCGGCTGCGCCAAAGGCTTCTTTGGTCCAACCGATACCGTAATAAACCAGCGCACTGATCACGCATAAGCCAAGAATCGTTGCGGTAAAAGAGAGTAGCTTTTGAGCCAAAGTCGATTGGTTACGACGAGGAAGGCCACTCATGCCCGCCTTACAGGCTTCGAGGTGAACAATGTAGATCAATGCGATATAGGAAATCAGCGCTGGCAGAATGGCGGCTTTGATCACTTCGACATAAGAAATTCCGACGTATTCCACCATCAAGAAAGCGGCCGCACCCATGATTGGCGGAGTCAACTGGCCGTTGGTGGACGCCGCTACTTCCACGGCACCGGCTTTGGTCCCGGGAAAGCCAACGCGTTTCATGAGCGGAATGGTAAAGGTGCCTGTGGTCACCACGTTAGCGATCGAAGAACCGGACACGAGTCCAGAAAGTCCTGATGCAACCACCGCAGCTTTGGCTGGGCCGCCACGCATGTGTCCGAGCATAGAGAAGGCAACTTTGATGAAGTAGGCACCAGCCCCAGCTCGTTCTAACATGGCGCCAAAAAGTACAAACAGGAAAACAAACGAGGTAGACACCCCAAGTGCGACGCCAAATACCCCTTCAGTGGTTAGCCACAAGTGTGACATCGCCTTGTTCAAGCTTGCCCCTTTGTGGGCAATCACATCTGGCATGTAAGGGCCAGCAAAGGTGTAGAGTAAGAATAATGCAGCCACCATCATGAGTGGTGGGCCTAACGCACGGCGGGTGGCTTCAAGTAGTAGCACCATGCCAACGACTGAAGCAATCACATCCAACTGAGTCGGGGCACCAGAACGCCCGGCTAGTTCTGCGTAGAAGAGATAGATGTAAGCCGCTGACAAGCTGCCCGCCAGCGCTAAAACCCAATCCATCAAAGGAATACGATCGCGCGGTGAACCTTTCATTGCTGGATAAGCAGTAAAAGCAAGAAAAACTGCAAAAGTTAAGTGAATGGAGCGAGCTTGGGTGTCATTAAGCACGCCAAAGTCGAAGATAAAGGGAAGTGGCGAGGCGTACCAGAGTTGGAAGAGTGACCAACAGAGCGGAACAAACCAAAGTACTCGTCCCGGAAGCCCTTTTGGGGCTCTGGCGCCAGTATCTGCTTGCGCCACCATCTCTTGCACATCTTGCGACGGTGTTGTTGTCTGCGTCATGTACCTTATCCTTATTATTGATGGTCCATCATTGTCCGTTAGCGTTCAAATTGAACACCAAATGTCACACCATGTTTTGTTTTAACCTGAGTTTAGAATTTAAATAACGATTAGCCACAATCTATAGCCGTAGCCGCATTATCCTTCCTCATTCGAAGCCACCTTAGCGGCATTCGATTCTGAGTATTTTGGATCTCTCATGGTGTGATCCCCCTGAGTCCTAAGCATTCAACTCGCAGGGGTATTAATAAGGAGGCGAAATGCCTCCCTAAATATACTCTATCCGGTTAACCCTAGTGGATACTGTGGCTCGGGTAGAATGAGCAATACTCGGAGTGGCTGGTGGCGCACTCCGAGAAAGTCGTGCATTACTTCAGTAAGCCCGCTTCTTTGTAGTACTTCATAGCACCTGGGTGAAGAGGAATGGAATTCCCTGCGGTTACCATGTCTTCTTTCTTCAGGTTGGCAAAGGCTGGGTGTAGACGAGTAAAGGTATCGAAGTTCTCAAATACCGCTTTGGTCACGTTGTACACTACCGCTTCAGGTACGTCTTCAGTTGTTACTAGCGTTGCTGCTACACCGAAGCTTTTCACATCTTGATCTGTACCGCTGTACATGCCAGCAGGCACTACGCTGTACGCATAGTAAGGATTATTCGCGACGATTTTTTCGATCTCAGGACCAGTAGCTGGAATCAATTTAGCGGCACAAGAGGTTGTTGCTTCTTTGATTGCACCATTTGGATGGCCAACCATGTAGATGAAGGCATCAATCTTGTTGTCACACAGAGCTTGAGAACGCTCAGAACCTTTCAGTTCAGACGCCAGTTTGAAGCTATCGTTTGTCCAACCGAACGCATCCATTACCACTTGCATGGTCGCGCGATCACCAGAACCTGGGTTGCCAATGTTCACGCGCTTACCAGCTAGGTCTTTCACGTTTTCAATACCTGAATCCGCACGAGCATGATGTTGAACGGTTCTGTATGGAGTGAGAACACTGCACGCAGCTTTTTGTATGGGCCTTGCTCTGCAAATTCGCTGGTACCGTTATAACCATGGTATTGCCAATCTGATTGCACAATCCCAAAGTCCAATTCACCAGAACGAATGGTGTTAACGTTGTAGATAGAGCCGCCAGTGGATTCAACCGAACAACGGATGTTGTGATCTTTACGATCTTTGTTCACCAACTTACAAATAGCGCCGCCTGTAGGGTAATAAACACCAGTGACCGAACCGGTACCGATCGTTATGAAATCCTGTGCGCTGGCGAAACCAGAGCCGATAACTGCAGCTGCTATTGCACCCATTTTGATTATTTTAGGTAATGACATGAATTTCCCTTCCTTCATTGGTAATGTGACTCAAAGCGTTAACATGGCTTCGAGCTTTCCTGCCTGAGAAATGTTGCTTTATGCGACGAAAAGAATGATAAAGCGACAGAATCATACCAAAAAAACAACAGATAATTACACGACTGTTAAAATTTATAGTGTGATTGACTCATTTGTTAGACAGCAAAATGTTGAGTATCCTATGAATATACTTCTTTTGTTTCAAATGGTTAGTTTGTTTTCAGGATAAAGAATGATGTTTCTAAGATGTGAGTTTGGTCACGCTAGGATGCGTGACCAAAAATCATTGGGTGAGAAAATGATTAACCCGCGTATTCAAACAACTCGCAGACTGAGTGGAATAGCTCTTTGACTGGCACATCGAGTGTTGGAGTGATGAAAATCGTATCATCGCCAGCTACTACGCCTAGAATCCCTTCAGATTTACCAAGTGAATCAAGTAAGCGTGCAATCAGCTGTGCTGCACCTGGGCCAGTACGAATCACGACTAAGGCGTTGTTGTAATCCACATCCAATACTAGTTCACGAAGTGAGCTGCTCGCTGTTGGTACGCCCAACTCTGCTGGTAAGCAGTAGACCATCTCCATTTTGGCATTGCGGGTACGCACCGCGCCAAACTTGGTCAGCATACGCGATACTTTGGATTGGTTAATGTTGTCAAAGCCTTCGTTCTTCAGCGCTTCAACAATGTCGCCTTGTGAGCCAAAGCGTTCTTCTTTCAGCAAGGCTTTGAAAGCTCGGACTAGGTTGTCTTGTTTATCTACGTTACGCATTGTTCTTCTTACTTTGGTTAAATGATCGATTTGTGCATATTCTCGCATACCTATGCATGACACACCAAATGACTCGCTAAATTTGTCTTAACTGTCACTGTAAATGTTTTTGATATTCGGTTAGATAGCTTTATAACTCTTTGTCTAAATTGAACATTGGCCGATAATCGTCTTTTACGCTGCAACGCCTTCTCAGCAGTGTTGCGCAAAGTCGCAAAGCTGACGTTAATTGATTGTAATCAGTTTGTGATTACTATAGCGTTTGACGGTCGGATACACCTAATCACCCTACAAACTTATAAGAGATTACTCTCAAGGAGATTTACGATGAAAGTCGCTGTTATTGGTGCCGCTGGCGGCATTGGTCAAGCCCTTGCTCTGTTACTCAAAAACCGTCTTCCTGCTGGTTCTGATTTGGCTCTGTACGATATCGCGCCTGTCACTCCTGGTGTGGCGGCGGATCTGAGCCATATCCCAACCCCAGTTACCATCAAAGGTTATGCGGGTGAAGACCCAACTCCGGCGCTGGAAGGTGCGGATGTAGTGCTGGTTTCTGCAGGTGTTGCACGTAAGCCTGGTATGGATCGTGCGGATCTGTTCAATGTGAACGCAGGTATTGTAAAAGCATTGGCAGAGAAAATCGCAGTGGTGTGTCCGAAAGCGTGTGTCGGAATTATTACTAACCCAGTTAACACTACGGTACCTATCGCGGCTGAAGTGCTGAAAAAAGCCGGTGTGTATGACAAGCGTAAACTGTTTGGTGTAACGACTCTGGATGTGATCCGCTCTGAAACCTTCGTTGCGGCTCTGAAAGATAAAGATCCAGGCCAAGTTCGTGTGCCTGTGATTGGTGGTCACTCTGGCGTAACCATTCTGCCTTTGCTGTCACAAGTGGAAGGTGTGACCTTTACTGATGAAGAAGTGGCGGCACTGACCAAACGCATCCAAAACGCGGGTACTGAAGTGGTTGAAGCCAAAGCGGGTGGCGGTTCTGCAACGCTGTCTATGGGCCAAGCTGCATGCCGTTTTGGTTTGGCACTGGTGAAAGCACTGCAAGGTGAAGCGAATGTTGTTGAGTACGCTTACGTAGAAGGTGAGGGTGAACACGCTCCATTCTTCGCTCAACCGATCAAACTGGGTAAAAACGGTGTTGAAGAGTTGCTGGAAATCGGCAAACTGAGCGCTTATGAGCAAGCCGCTCTGGATGGCATGCTGGATACCCTGAAAGGTGACATTCAAATCGGTGTTGAGTTTGTAAAATAATCGACACCTAGTTCGACCATTTTAAGAATACCGCTCTTGATGAGCGGTATTTTTTTATCTCGGGTTTGCTGTGGTTGCTTAAATTAATCATTTGATTTTTCAGTATTAAATGTCGATTTGTGTTTTACCACTAGTGAATTCTTATGTTACTTATCTAATTATCATTTCATATCACTGCTTTTCGTGTAAGATGCGCTGTTTTTTCTATTCTTCGACTCATGTGTTGTGAGTTGAATGGTTGCCCTTCAGTCATAACAAGCGGATTTCCTTTCTGTCTGTTATTGATTTTTGGAAGGGGAAGATGGCTTTTACTTCTGTTATTGGTGATTGAAAAATAATGGATAAAAAACTGGGTTTAGGCTCTCTCACAGCTTTAGTAATTGGTTCCATGATTGGCGCGGGCGTGTTTAGCTTGCCACAAAATATGGCGGCAGTCGCCAGTCCACTAGCAGTGATGATCGGCTGGTCGATCACTGGGATCGGCATGATCTTTCTTGCGCTTTCTTTTCAATATTTGGCCGTCAATAAACCCCATGTAAACAGTGGTGTATTCGGTTTTGCCCGTGAAGGTTTTGGTGATTTTGCTGGATTTTGCTCGGCGTGGGGCTATTGGTTTAGCGCTATGGTCGCTAACGTCTCTTATCTGGTGATCGTGTTTAGTACCCTAGGGCTGCTGTTTGATACACCTGATCACGTCATCTTTGGCTCAGGTAACACTTGGTGGTCAATTGGTGGTGCTTCACTATTGCTGTGGGGTGTACATAGCTTAGTGTTAAGAGGGGTGCAAACCGCCGCTCTGATCAATCTCATCACCACAATGACCAAAATGGTGCCTTTGCTACTCTTTATTGTTTGTGCGTTCGCGGCATTCAATTGGCCGACATTTAGTTTAGATTTCTCCGGACTACACCACATTTCTGGTGTTGATCTACTTGGGCAAGTCAAAGCGACTATGCTGATCACTGTTTGGGTATTTGTGGGTATTGAAGGCGCAGTTGTTGTTTCGAGCCGAGCTCGTCAGCGTAAAGATATTGGCCGGGCCACCATCCTTGGGTTGCTCACAGCACTCTCGATTTATGTCTTAGTAACGCTATTGTCGATGGGCGTAATTCAAGTGAATGAATTGGCGCAGTATCACAATCCATCAATGGCTCAAGTTCTGACTGCGATTATTGGCCCATGGGGCAAGTACATCATCGCGGTGGGGCTGTTGATCTCAGTCTGCGGCGCATTTTTGAGTTGGACAGTATTGGCTTCAGAAGCGCCTTTCCTTGCAGCAAAAGATAAGATGTTCCCACGTCATTTTGCGAAGCAGAATCAAGCGGGTAGTCCGGTGAATGCCCTGATTCTGACTACGCTATGTATCCAAGTCTCATTGATATTGGTGCGCTACACTGCTAGTACTTACGATACTTTGTTGATCTTTGCCTCAGAGATGATTTTAGTGCCGTATTTTCTGGTCGGTGCATTCACCTTAAAAATTGCGCTCGAACAGAAAGACAGAGGTAAACTTCTGCTGATTGGTCTAGGTGCAACGATTTATGGTTTATGGCTACTGTACGCATCAGGTTTACACTATTTAATGTTATCGACACTTTTGTATGTACCGGGTTTTGTTTTCTATCTCAAAGCGAAGCGCGAGCAAGGTGTAAAAGCGTTTTGTGGTCGAGAAATGGTTGGCGCCAGTACGTTGCTGTTGTTTGCGTTCGGAGCGGCAGGCATGCTTTGGCAAGGAGCTTGGTAGGAAGTTCGTCTTCTTCCTACTCGAAGCTACAATTCCAAGTCATTTGGTATAGTTAGCACGTTAGATAAAAGAAACCCCTCAAGCTCGTAGAGCTGAGGGGTTTTTTAGTAAGAAAACGTAATCCGTTATCAAGTGAGTTGCTGTCGCAATATCATCGAATTTGCAGACTATTTACTGCGATTGACTGCCATGTGAGCCAGCGTGATCAACGCTTGCTTGTATTCGCTTTCTGGCAGGATATCGAGTTCAGCAATCGCTTTGTCTGCTTCATGCTGCGCCTTTTCAATGGTGTATTGCAGAGAACCAGTTTGCTCCATCGCCGCGAGAATCTCATTGAGACGTGACATGCCATTCGCTTTTTCGATAGCTTCACGGATCATCAATGTTTGTTCGGGATTACCGTGCTGCATAGCATAAAGCAGTGGCAGGGTAGGCTTACCTTCAGCCAGATCGTCGCCGACGTTTTTACCCATCTCTTCGCCGTCCGAAGTGTAATCCATCACATCATCAATGAGCTGGAATGCTGTGCCTAGGTATTTACCGTAGTTTTGCATCGCCAATTCCACCTCAGGTGAAGCATCACACAAGATCGCGCCGATCTGCGTTGCTGCTTCAAAGAGACGTGCGGTTTTGGAGTAGATCACCTGCATATAGCTGGCTTCAGTCGTATCAGGATCGTTGCAGTTCATTAATTGCTGCACTTCACCTTCAGCGATCACGTTTACCGCATCACTCATCAGCTTCAGGATCTTCATGGATCCTAACTCTGTCATCATCTGAAATGAGCGAGTGTAGATAAAGTCACCGACTAATACGCTGGCAGCATTGCCAAAAGCGGCATTGGCTGTCGCTTTACCCCGGCGCAGATCCGACTCATCGACCACATCATCGTGCAACAGTGTTGCCGTATGAATGAATTCGATAAAGGCGGCGGCTGTCGTGTGATGTGACCCGTGATAACCGAGCGCTTTGGCTGATAAAACAGCCAGCAATGGGCGTAAACGCTTCCCACCACCACTGATGATATAGAAACCAAGTTGGTTGATTAGGGAAACGTCAGAATTGAGTTGAGCGTGAATCGTTTCGTTCACTTTTGCCATGTCATTGGCAGTAAGCGCTTGGATAGCTTTAAAATCCATCGTAAATCCGGCTGAAATAAGAGCGTGTAAGGCATTTAGTCTTCTGGAATCGCTGCATAATACACTAAAAATCATTGATTAATACATGGCTTAAAGGCATGATTGCGGCACTTTTGTTTGGCGATTAGCTTTTCGCCATTTTTTTCAAAATATGGCTTGTCATAGGCACATCATTCACGTAGAATCTGCGCCCTATTGATGATTAGTTTAGCGCACACCCTTATCGCATAAAATATAAGCATAGGCTGTGCGGAAAGAGCGGAGTAAAATATGTACGCTGTTTTCCAATCTGGTGGTAAACAACACCGTGTAAGCGAAGGTCAAACTCTTCGTTTAGAGAAATTAGACGTTGAAACTGGCGCAACTGTAGAATTTGATAAAGTTCTGCTGGTTGCTAACGGTGAAGACATTAAAGTAGGTGCTCCTCTAGTTGAGGGCGGTAAAGTAGTTGCTGAAGTGGTACAACACGGTCGTGGCGATAAAGTAAAAATCGTTAAGTTCCGTCGTCGTAAGCACTCTCGTAAGCAACAAGGTCACCGTCAGTGGTTCACAGAAGTGAAAATCACTGGTATCAACGCTTAAGTTATTAGGAGAGTTCAACAATGGCACACAAAAAAGCTGGTGGTTCTACTCGTAACGGCCGCGATTCAGAAAGCAAACGTCTAGGTGTTAAGCGTTTCGGTGGTGAATCTGTACTTGCAGGTAACATCATTGTTCGTCAACGTGGTACTAAGTTCCACGCTGGTACTAACGTAGGCATCGGTAAAGACCACACTCTATTCGCTCTATCTGATGGTAAAGTGAAGTTCGAGACTAAAGGTCCTAAGAACCGTAAATTCGTTAGCATCGAAACTGCTGAATAAGCAAAGTTTCTTGATGAATTCAAAAGCCCTGCCGTTTGGTGGGGTTTTTTATTTATCGAAAGTGTGGTCGACCCTAGACCCTAGACCCTAGACCTGAATGTGGCCTGATCCAAGCAGGCAGTTGTTTTCTGGGATCTACGTTCTCAGGTTTACTAGACTGATTAAGATTTCCCACGAGATTGAGTGGAGGAAAAATGAAATTCGTTGATGAAGCGGTAATTAAAGTTCAAGCAGGTGACGGCGGTAACGGTGTCGTCAGCTTCTGGCGTGAAAAATTCGTTACCAATGGCGGCCCTGATGGCGGCGATGGTGGTGACGGCGGCGATGTATACATGATTGCCGATGAAAACCTTAACACTTTGATCGACTATCGTTTCCAGCGCTTCTATGAAGCGGAGCGTGGCCAAAACGGTGGTGGCGGCAACTGTACGGGGAAACGTGGTAAAGACAAAGTGCTGCGTGTACCTGTGGGCACCCGTGCAGTTGATATTCATACCAATGAGATCATTGCGGAAGTGGCGGAACATGGTAAAAAAGTCATGATTGCCAAAGGTGGCTGGCACGGTTTGGGTAACGCTCGTTTTAAATCGTCGGTTAATCGTTCCCCACGCCAAAAAACCATGGGTACCAAGGGTGAGTTGCGTGATATTCGTTTAGAGCTGCTGTTACTAGCAGACGTTGGTATGCTGGGTATGCCAAATGCGGGTAAATCAACCTTCATTCGCGCTGTTTCTGCGGCTAAGCCTAAAGTGGCGGACTATCCGTTTACTACCCTGATTCCAAGCCTCGGTGTGGTAAGTGTACTGCCAGAGAAAAGCTTTGTGGTAGCCGACATCCCAGGATTGATTGAAGGTGCGGCGGATGGTGCGGGGTTAGGGATTCGCTTCCTGAAACACCTTGAGCGCTGTCGTGTACTGCTGCACGTGATTGATATCTTGCCGATGGATCAAAGTAATCCTGCGCAAAATGCATTGACCATTATTGATGAGCTTGAACAGTACAGTGAAAAGCTAGCGAACAAGCCGCGTTGGTTGGTTTTCAACAAAGTCGATCTGGTGTCAGAAGAAGAAGCGGACGAGATCATTCAAGACATCGTTGATGCACTGGCATGGGAAGGAGATTACTTCAAAATTTCTGCTGCTAATCGCCAAGGCACCAAAGAGCTGTGCATGAAGCTGGCGGAGTTTATGGATACCTTGCCAAGAGAAGCTGAAGAGCAGACTGAAGCTGAAAAAGTCGATTTCACATGGGATTATCACCAGAAAGATGGTTTGGCTGGTCGCGATGTGATCACTGAAGATGATGACGATTGGGATGATTGGGACGACGAAGAAGATGACGGTCACGTTATCTATGTTCGTGACTAATTAACTTGCTCGTAATGCCGCAACTTTGTTGCGGCTTTTTTGTGTCTAAATCATATTCCCGCATTACAGTTTAAGGCACACTAAGTGCCACTTTTGGACTTTTTGGCTTAGGTATTTAGGAAAGGAATCATGGAAAGCAAACAGAGAGCCGTTTCTCGTTTGATTGCCCAGGCTGGGCAGATGCTGTTGGCGCATGGCGCTGAGAGTACTTTAGTTGGCGATATGATGCGCCGAATGGGGTTAGCCAGTGGTATGAGTGAGGTGGAAGTTTCTCTCTCGGCGAGCTCTTTAGTTGTCACGACTGTCTATAAAGATCACTGTATCACGACGGCAAGACGCAGCCCGGATCGTGGTATCAATATGCGTGTGGTGACGCAGATCCAACGGATCTGCATCATGATGGAGAAAGGGATTCTCGATCACAGCTTGGCTCAGAAAAAACTCAATCAAATCAGTCCTGAACGCTATAACCGCTGGCTTGTCGTGGTGATGATTGGTCTTTCTTGTGCTGCGTTTAGTCGCTTGGCTGGAGGGGATTGGATGGTCTTTTTGATCACCTTGATCGCCTCTTCTTGTGGGATGATCGTCCGTCAGGAGATTGGTCATCGTCAGTTCAATCCGCTGCTCAATTTCGCGGCAACTGCTTTTGTTACCTCTGCCATTTCAGCTCAAGCCGTGATTTATCAACTCGGTAATAAACCCACTATCGTGATGGCTTCTTCTGTACTGATGTTGGTTCCCGGTTTTCCTTTAATTAATGCGGTTGCCGATATGCTTAAAGGGTATATCAATATGGGAGTTGCTCGTTTTGTGATGGCCAGTTTGCTCACATTAGCGACGGCACTCGGTATTGTTGCGGCAATGAGTGTGACTGGGTGATTTGGGGG
>NZ_AOMO01000033.1 GCF_000338875.1 Vibrio mimicus CAIM 602
CCAAGGAACAAGTTCCTCTGTGCTGCCGCTCGACTTGCATGTGTTAGGCCTGCCGCCAGCGTTCAATCTGAGCCATGATCAAACTCTTCAATTAAAGTTTTGGCTCAATGAATACTGATAACATTACATTGTAATGTTGAATTGACTGTGCTGAATGATTGCTCATTCAAATGGTCACTCAGTTCATTGATAAATCTTTTGCGATTATCATCAACGAGTGCCCACACAGATTGATTGGTTTATATTATTAAAGAGCGGTCTTCTTGGCGGTCTACCTCAGAAGAGGCGGCCATTTTAGCGAGAATCGATTTCGTGTCAAACACTTTTTTCAATTTTCTTTTCTGGCCTGTTGAGGCATCGATTTGGCTGTGAGCCCTTGCTGCGTCAACGAGGGCGCATTATAGAGATCCGCTTCACACTGGCAAGTGTTTTTTGAGAAAATTTATAAAAATAACGGTTAAGCGCTGCATTTGCGCGCAATGGCTTATTTATCCCGTTTTACTCAGGCCTTAGTGACAACTTATCCACAGAGTTATTCTTTTTGCGCTTTTGTTCTTGTCTATATAAATAACGAGAAGAGCATAAAAAAGCCCAACGATTTATAGTTGGGCTTTGTCTTGTCTTTCGTTTATAGCAGAGCGTTAAATAAAGGCGTAAGCATCGGCAAACATTCGATCGCGCCGAGCTTGTTTGTTTTGAGTGAATTGCTCACGTGCAGCCCCAGCCATCTCAAAGCGGCCAGCGATATAGATATCAAACGCTTCTAAACTTTCAAAGTCGTTGTTAATCGCCTGCAGTACATTGCCAACTTTTCCTGTCCAACCATCTAGTACTTGCTCGACCACTGGGACAACCTGCAAATGGGAATGTTGCTTGGCCAGCTCTTGCAGCTCATTCAGTGCGTACAGTTGATCTGCATCACGCGCCCCCCAATAAAGGTAGATAGGCTGTGTTTTACCTTGCGAGAGGCAATGATCCAAGATTGAGCGAACATAGCTAAAGCCGGTTCCACCCGCGATTAAGAGTAGAGGGCGTTCACTCTCTTGTAATGCTGCGCTTCCATGCGGCACATCCACTTCAACCGTTGTTTGATTAAGATGGGCTTGCTGCAATTTTTCCACGACTTGATGAGCAAAGACGCTATGATCGGCTGCGCCAATATGTAATTCGAGCTCGCCATTGCTACGGCAAGGGCTACTAGCAATTGAAAACGGTCGTTTATCTTTTTCTCCCATCACGACCATTAAATACTGCCCCGCTTGATAAGCAACAGCTTTCTCGGGTTGTAATAGGATTTGGTAAGTATGCGTCGCGAGCGGGTGCACCGACTTTACTTGGCATTGAATTATCATTGAACTTCCTCTGGCTTACTCTTCAAAAGTCAGCACTAAATCAGTGGTTGCACAGGCTTGGCAGGCAAATATCCAGCCCGTTGCTTTTTCTTGTTCGGTCAATAACGGCTCGAGTTCATACACCACCTCACCTTCAACCAACTTACATAAGCAAGCGGCACAAGCACCTATTCGGCAACGATGAGGAAAGGCTATCTGCTGGTTGAGCGCAGCATCAAGCACCGTTTCGCCCGGATTAATCGTAAATTGTTTTTCACTAGGCAGTATGCGGACAGTATAAATCATACAATCCCAAGCTTATTCCATAAGGTGTCTATTTTAGCGACCAGAGTCGGATCTTTACGGATTGGCGTGCCCCATTCGCGTTCAACTTCGTTCGGCAGCTTATTGGTTGCATCGAAACAAAGTAGATCCCGATTGGCGATATGTAAGCTATCTCGCGCCGGATCCATACGTGTGGTCATAGCCCAGATCACATCATTCCAATCGTGAATGTTCACATCATCATCACACAAGATCACAAACTTCGGAGGATGGTATGCACTCAAGCAATCTATCACTCGCTCTAGTATTTTTTGCCCCTGTCCTGCCTCTTGCTTATTAATAAGTAAAAGCACAAGTTGACCATGAGCCGATTCCGGTAATGCAACATCGATGATCTCTGGTTCGCCAGCAAGACTTGCCTTTATCGTATCTAATGACAATGAAGCTGGTTCTTTGTTGTTGGTAGTAGCAGAGATTGATAATTCTGCTTCCCACTTACGAGTCGCATCCAGTCCAATCTTTGAACCTAAGCCGACAACAGGCGAAGCAAAGTCTAAAGAATCGATCGGCGTATGCTCAATAAACAGAGTATCGCGCTGCGGCGACATATTACTCACCATTGCCTCAATGACTTGTGGCCAATCACGCGCGTTTACTTGCTCGTCACACACAATCACAAACTTGGTGTACATAAACTGACGTAAGAATGACCACACACCCAGCATGACTCGCTTAGCATGCCCCGGATATTGCTTCTTGAGCGTCACAATGGCTATACGATACGAGCATCCTTCTGGAGGCAAGTAAAAATCAGCAATTTCAGGAAACTGCTTTTGTAGGATAGGAACAAAGACTTCATTAAGTGCCACACCGAGCACCGCAGGCTCATCAGGCGGTCGCCCCGTGTATGTGCTGTGGTAAATCGGCTTATTGCGCATGGTAACGTGGGTTACAGTGAACACATGATGGCGTTCAACTTCATTGTAATACCCCGTGTGATCACCGTAAGGGCCTTCATCAGCAAATTCGTTTGGATCGATATAGCCTTCGAGCACGATTTCGGCACTTGCCGGCACTTCAAGATCGTTACTGATCGACTTGACCACTTCAGTACGGCTGCCACGTAACAGTCCAGCAAACGCGTATTCAGATAAAGTATCAGGGACAGGAGTCACCGCACCGAGAATGGTGGCAGGATCGGCACCAAACGCCACACTTACTGGGAAAGGTTCTCTCGGATGAGTATCCATCCAATCCCGTAGATCTAAGGCTCCTCCACGATGGGCTAACCAACGCATGATCACTTTGTTGCGCGCAATTTTTTGCTGGCGATAGATCCCAAGGTTTTGGCGCTTTTTATGTGGGCCACGCGTAATGGTTAATCCCCAAGTTAAGAGTGGCGCAATATCTTCAGGCCAGCAGCTCATCACGGGGATTTTATCGAGATCGACCTCATCGCCTTGCCAGACAATTTCTTGGCAAGGTGCACGTCGCAGCCGCTTGACAGGCATATTGAGAACTTGTTTAAAGATCGGCAGTTTTTCAATCAGCTCTTTTAGGCCACGAGGTGGTTCAGGTTCCTTAAGGTACGCCAACCATTGCCCCACATCGCGTAATTCTTTGACATGCTGTCGCCCCATGCCCATCGCCACTCGCTCTGGGGTGCCAAACAAATTGGTCAGCACAGGAAACTCATGACCTAACGGATTTTCAAACAACAGCGCTGGGCCTTTGGCACGTAAAGTACGGTCACTGATCTCAGTCATTTCATAATACGGATCAACGGGATGTGTAATACGTTTTAACTCTCCGCGTTGCTCTAGATAGTCAAGAAATTCCCGTAAGTCCTTAAAATTCATGGGTCTACTACTCGTTGACAGTGATGACCGCAGTATAGCAAAAGGCCGACATCTTTCTGTGCACTTTTTACTAGGGTGCTCTCATTATGGATTCAGTTCGGCCCAAATCGCCTTTCGCTTTACGGTATGATTAGAACTGACCAATTCAAGCAACCATCCTTGATAACCAGATTGAGCTAGCACACTCGCCACCTGAGAGGCATTTTCACTTTGCCCTAGTTTCTCAATTAAAAATTGCTCGACCTCAATCGACATAGGGCGAATGCCTACCAACGCCTGAAGTGCTTCTTGCTTAAGGCTAGGATTAGCCACTGCAAGCATCAATTGACGCTGAGCAAAAACATCCGCCTGCTCTCCTAAACGAGCGACCTCTTGCCTTAGTTCATCATTAGCTTTCATTAACCAAAGCCTTTGATATAAATCTGAGTTCTGGCTATGCCGCGCAAGCTGTACCATCACTGTAGTGGCTGGTAACCAACTCGTTACCTGTTCCGCGGTAATTTGCGAAACAAATCGTTCGATGGCTAAAGGTGATAAGCGATCTAATTCAGCAAGTAATAAACGCTGGCGCGATTCGACTTGAGCCGCTGAACCAAAAAGCCATTGGCGTAAAATCAGCTCACCATTTTCGGCTTGGAGAACAAACATCAAAATTTCTTGCTGTTGTTGTGCTTGTTTTAAGAGGCGGTGGGCAATCGCAGCATAATCAAAAGCAGGAACGGAAAACTCGTATCCATCCCCCCGTTCTGCGATAAGATAATTCGGTGTCTGTGACTTTTGAGATGCAATAAAAGCAGCAAGCTCCTCTGTCAAGATCACTTTATTTTGCTCAATTTTTTGCAGCAAGAGGAAGCGGGTCACTTCCTGTGCTGGGTAAGAAATACGCTGCAAACTGAACTGCAATCGATCGACTTCATTTTGCAGTACTAAAGTATAAAGCTCTTCCACTTTCTGCTGAGTTTGTGAATCCTCTAGCCAACGTTGACGCTCGCTCGCATTAATGTCACTCGCCAGCGCGAGACTTTGCCAACTGATCAGAAAGAGGAGAACGACATACAACCATCCTTGTTGCATACATTCCTCCTTGTTAGTTCTAGATCAGTGTGGACACCGCTTGTCCAGAACGCAAACAAAAACACCACCCTATGGGTGGTGTTTGAGAGAGTTATCAATTATTGGCGATTATTGACGACGCATTGCATCGAAAAACTCATCGTTGGTTTTGGTCATTGCCAATTTATCGATCAGGAACTCCATCGCATCGGTTTCGCCCATTGGGTGAACGATCTTACGCAGAATCCACATTTTTTGCAGCTCATCGGTCTTAGTCAGCAGTTCTTCACGACGAGTACCTGAACGGTTGAAGTCGATTGCAGGGAAAACACGTTTTTCGGCAATCTTACGGTTCAAATGCAGTTCCATGTTACCTGTACCTTTGAACTCTTCGTAAATAACTTCATCCATCTTAGAACCGGTATCAACCAGCGCGGTTGCGATGATAGTCAAGCTACCGCCTTCTTCTACATTACGTGCCGCACCGAAGAAACGCTTAGGACGATGCAATGCGTTTGCATCCACACCACCAGTCAGTACTTTACCTGATGCAGGAACTACGGTGTTGTAAGCACGAGCCAGACGAGTAATCGAGTCAAGCAGGATCACAACATCTTTCTTGTGCTCAACCAGACGCTTCGCTTTTTCAATCACCATTTCAGCAACTTGTACGTGACGCGATGCTGGTTCATCAAAGGTTGAAGCAACCACTTCACCTTTCACCAAGCGTTGCATCTCAGTCACTTCTTCTGGACGCTCGTCAATCAGCAGTACCATCAGAACACACTCAGGGTGATTGCTGGCAATGCTTTGAGCAATGTTTTGCAGCAGCATGGTTTTACCCGCTTTTGGCGGAGCAACGATCAAACCACGTTGACCTTTACCAATTGGTGCCGCCAGATCAAGAACACGCGCGGTAATATCTTCTGTGGAGCCGTTACCACGTTCCATAACCATACGTTCATTGGCATGCAGAGGAGTTAAGTTCTCGAAAAGGATTTTGTTGCGGGCGTTGTCTGGGCGGTCATCGTTTACAGTGTTCACTTTGAGCAATGCAAAGTAACGTTCACCCTCTTTTGGCGGACGAATTTTCCCGGCAATTGAGTCGCCTGTACGTAGGTTAAAGCGACGAATTTGGCTAGGTGACACATAGATGTCGTCAGGGCCAGCAAGGTATGAACTGTCTGCACTACGTAAGAAACCAAAACCGTCTTGAAGAATTTCCAGAACCCCATCGCCAAAAATGTCTTCACCACTTTTTGCGTGTGCTTTAAGGATTGCGAAAATAATGTCTTGTTTGCGTAGGCGTGCCAGGTTTTCAAGGCCCAGACTTTCGCCAAGCTTAACCAGATCAGACACAGGGGTGTTCTTCAGTTCTGTTAGATTCATTGTGGTGGATACTTAGTTAGTCAAAAAGGATCGTTGTTAAGTTAAGATGGATATGGTCTCAGGATTGACCAAGAAGTGAACAACTGTTTAATTAACGTGCGATAAACTAGCACTAAATACTAGCCTAGTCTAGAAATTGTTTTTTGCCAAAAACAAAACCGTACATATTGCTATGTACGGCTTGGCGGTTTGACTCATTACAGGTTCGCGTCGAGGAACTCTTTAAGTTGAGTCTTAGATAGCGCACCAACTTTGGTGGCTACCACACTACCATCTTTAAATAGAAGCAGTGTTGGAATGCCGCGAATACCAAACTTAGGTGGTGTTCCTGCGTTATGGTCAATATTCAGTTTACCGATAGTGAGTTTGCCTGCGTATTCATCAGCCACTTCATCTAGGATCGGCGCAATCATCTTACAAGGACCACACCATTCCGCCCAAAAGTCAACCAGAACCGGGCCTGCAGCTTTGATTACGTCGTTCTCGAAACCGTCATCGGTCAGCTGCAAAATTTTGTCACTCATCTTTCACTCCAATGTGATTTTCTGCACTGGTGATATCTCAACCAGTAAATAGATGCTCTATTGGAATGTATTTACTTCCGTATTGCAAGCGTAAGCTGATATTCTATAGCCATGAAAAAGACGCATATCACAGAGCATAAGTTCGCCGACTTTGGTTTACATCCACAAGTTATTGATGGACTGGAAAAAAAGGGGTTTATCTACTGTACTCCTATCCAAGCATTGGCGTTGCCGGTACTGCTCTCCGGCCAAGACATCGCAGGCCAGGCCCAAACAGGGACTGGTAAAACGCTCGCGTTTCTTACTGCTACCTTCAACCATTTATTAACCACTCCAGCCGCTGAAGGCCGAGCTGAAACTCAACCGCGCGCCATTATTATGGCTCCGACCCGTGAGCTGGCAATTCAGATCTATAACGATGCCGAGCCTTTGTTGGCAACAACAGGTCTGAAAGCGGCTTTGGCTTATGGTGGCGAAAGCTATGATAAGCAACTCGCAAAACTGCAAAGTGGCGTGGATATCCTGATCGGCACTACCGGACGGATAATCGATTTCTACAAGCAACGCGTGTTCAATCTCAACCACATTCAAGCAGTGGTACTGGATGAAGCAGATCGCATGTTCGATCTCGGCTTTATTAAAGACATTCGTTTCTTGTTCCGCCGTATGCCTGAGCCAAAAGATCGTCTCAACATGCTGTTCTCTGCGACACTTTCATACCGTGTGCAAGAACTGGCGTTTGAACACATGAACAACCCTGAGCATGTAGTCGTTGAACCGGAACAAAAAACGGGTCATCGCATTCAAGAGGAACTGTTCTATCCTTCAAACGATCACAAGATGGCTTTGCTGCAGACCTTGGTTGAAGAAGAGTGGCCAGATCGCGCGATCATTTTTGCTAACACCAAACATCGCTGCGAACAGATTTGGGCTCACTTAGCGGCGGATAACCACCGCGTTGGTCTGCTGACGGGTGATGTACCGCAGAAAAAACGTGAGCGTATTTTAGAGCAGTTCACGCAAGGTGATGTGGACATTCTGGTCGCGACTGACGTTGCAGCACGTGGCTTACACATTCCTCAAGTAACTCACGTCTTTAACTACGACTTGCCAGATGATTGTGAAGACTATGTACACCGTATCGGTCGTACAGGCCGTGCTGGCGCAAGTGGTCACTCAATTAGCTTTGCTTGTGAAGAGTACGCAATTAACTTGCCTGCTATCGAGAGCTATATTGATCATGCTATTCCAACGTCAGACTATGACCCTTCTGCTCTGCTGACCGATTTGCCTGCACCGCTGAGCCTACGTTCGTCGCCACAACAGCGTCGCACCAATACCGCAGGTTCTCGCAACAATGGTGGCAATCGTAAACCGCAGCAACGCCGCCCACGCGCACCACGTCCGAAAAAGGAAGCCTGATTTCGCTATGAGCCAAGCCGTTTCTTCACCGCTGTACGCTGCAATTGATCTAGGTTCCAACAGCTTTCATATGTTGGTCGTGCGTCATATCGATGGCAGTGTGCAGACAATGGCAAAAATCAAACGTAAGGTGCGTCTGGCTGCTGGCTTAGACGAACATAACGCCTTGAGCTTAGAAGCGATGCAAAGAGGCTGGGATTGCCTTAGTCTCTTTGCCGAGCGACTGCAAGATATTCCTGCTGAGAATATCCGCATCGTAGGTACCGCCACACTGCGTACTGCCATCAATGCCTGCGAATTTATCGCTAAAGCCAACCAGATTTTAGGTCACCCGATCGACGTGATTTCAGGTGAAGAAGAAGCCGCCACTATCTATAAAGGTGTCGCACATACTTCTGGTGGATTAGGCCGTCGCTTAGTGGTCGATATCGGTGGAGCCAGTACCGAACTGATTATTGGTGAGGGTTTTGAAGCCAAAGCGCTCACCAGTTTGAAGATGGGGTGCGTGACTTGGTTAGAGCGTCATTTCAAAGATCGCCAACTCACCGCCACCAACTTTAATAACGCCATTCTTGCCGCAAAAGAGATGCTCGAGCCTATCCTAACTCAATACAATGAGCTGGGATGGAATGTGTGTGTCGGCGCGAGTGGCACTGTGCAAGCGTTACAAGAGATCATGCTGGCGCAAGGCATGGATGAGGTTATCACGCTCGCCAAACTCAAGCGTTTACAAAAGCAAGCCATGCTAGCCGATCATCTCGAAGAGCTGGATATCGAAGGGTTAACGCTGGAACGTGCTCTGGTTTTCCCAAGTGGCTTGTCGATTCTGATTGCGATTTTTGAATCACTGAATATTGAGGCAATGACGCTCGCCGGTGGCGCACTGCGCGAAGGGCTCGTCTATGAGATGGTTCAGGACTTACGCCAAGATGATATTCGAGCACGCACCATTCATTGTGTACAAACTCGTTATCAACTCGATAGCGCTTACGCGGAGCAAGTTGCGGCCCTAGCCAGTAAACTGCTCGCGCAATGTGGTGGCGAAGAGTGGATTAATGAACCACAAGCAGAAATGCTGCTGCATACTGCCGCACAACTGCATGAGATCGGTCTTACCATCGATTTTAAAAAAGGCGGAGAACACAGCGCTTATCTGCTGCAAAACCTCGACCTTCCCGGCTATACCCGCGCCCAAAAGCACTATTTAGGTGAAGTCGTGCGTCGCTATCGTGAACAACTGACTTCTCTGCCTGAGCAATACGCACTTTCAGGTACTAGCGGTAAACGAGTATTGCGTTTACTCCGCCTAGCGGTGTTACTCAGCCATCGACGCAATCCTGCACTAGAGCCAGAGGTTGAGCTCAGTGCCGAAGGAGACAAACTCACCCTGACGATGGACGGACAGTGGCTTGCTCAAAATCCACTGACACGCGCAGAGCTCGAGTTGGAAGCCAACCGACAAACCGATATTGGCTGGCCACTCTCCATCGAATGTCGTTAAATCTCGTTATAGACCAGAACATTAAGCCCTCATAATGAGGGCTTAATGTTTTCTGATCGGCGGCTCATGTGCCAGCTTTTGATCCTGTCGAATTGTTTAGGCAATACGATTGAGCAGTGCACGTAACTTAAGGGGTTTGATCGGTTTCGCCATAAAACTGAACCCATTGGACTCAATCCCTTCCAAAATATCTGGGCTACGATCGGCACTGATAATCACGCCCGCGAAGCAGTCACCCAGACGCAAGCGACACTGCTGCAAGACTTCTAAACCCGTACGACCGTTATCCAAACGATAATCAGACAAAATGACATCCGGAATCCACTGCGACTCAAGGGCTTTGAGGCTAGCATGAATGTCCGTGGCGGTTTTGACTTCACAGCCCCAGCGTTCAAGCAGGTCACGCATGCCAACCAGAATATCCGGCTCATTGTCCACACACAGCACACGCAGGTGCTGCAACTCGGAACTCGTGTCGGCGACTGGCGTAGCTGTGCTGATCGGCTGCTGACTGGGCTCCGCTCGCTCTAACGTCAGTGAGAACACACTGCCTTGCCTTGGCCAAGAGCGCATCGAAATTTGGTGACCCAGCACATGGGCGATCCCTTTCGAGATAGCTAACCCAAGCCCTAAGCCTTGATCAGATCGCACCTGACCGCCGCGGTTAAACTCTTCAAAAATTTCCTGCTGCTTATCTTGTTCAATTCCAATCCCGTTATCCCATACATCAATGCGTACTTGGCCTGCGACTCGGCGCACCCCCAGCACTACTTTGCCTTGTGGGTTATATCGAAACGCATTGGTGAGGAAGTTTTGGATCACTCTGCGTAACAATTTGGGATCCGAATGCACCCAGAGTGATGAGGGAACCATGCTAAATTGCACACCTTGTTTAGCTGCGAGTGCACTGAATTCTGCATTTAAGTTGGAAAGTACATCCATAATCGCAAAGCTGTGCGGATGGAGATCGATTTTGCCGGACTCTAAACGCGAAATATCCAGCAAATCACTGATCAAGTCCTCCGCCGCCCCCAAGGCACTTTCAATATGATGGGCAAGCTTCTGCACTTCAGCTTCTTTAGCTACTTCTGAGAGTGAAGAAGCAAACAGACGCGCCGCATTCAGTGGCTGCATCAAATCATGACTGACGGCGGCCAAAAAGCGCGATTTGGATTGCGATTCGCGCTCCGAGCGCTGGGTTGCCGTCACCAACTGTTTATTAAGCTTTTCCAGTTCTAACGTACGCTGCAACACTCGCTCTTCCAGCGTTTCATTGGCGATCTTCAGGCTCTGCTCAGCTTCTCTAAACACAGTAATATCGGTAAAGCTCATCACAAACCCACCACCGGGCATAGGGTTGCCTTGCACTTCAATCACTCGTCCATCCGCGCGCACTCGAGAAGAGGTGTGACTCGTCCCTTGTTCCAAGTGATAAACACGACGCCGTACATGATCTTCCGGATCGCCCGGCCCACACAAACCTTGCTGAGCGTTATGGCGGATCACATCGGCAATCGGTCGCCCGACCTGAATTAACCCGGGCGGAAACTCAAACAGTTCCAGATAACGCTGGTTCCATGCTACTAAGCGCAACTGTTTATCCACCACAGCAATCCCTTGACCTATATGTTCAATCGCCCCTTGCAACAAACCACGGCTGAAATCGTACAACTCAGAAGCTTCGTCGACTATGGTCGCCACTTCCTCAAGCTGCATCTTGCGGCCTTGCAGTGCCGAGGTCAGTACCAGCTTGGCGGAAGAGGCTCCAAACACACCCGCCAGCACTCGCTCGGTATGGCGGATCAATGCGGAGGAAGCTTGTTGGTTCGGTAGCAATGTTTCACGTTGCTGGCTCCAGTACTGGGCAAACGCATTACGCACCCGAGAACGCCCGACAAATCGTGAGGCCAACATTTCCAATTCACCGACAGTGACTCGGCTTTGGTAGAGGCTCATGTTTTCGTTTTCTGGCAGAGGAGTACCGACAAACGCCGCTGCTTGCAAACGCTCACTCAAACTGGCGCGAGTCACTAAAGAGATGCCGATATAACACAAGGTGTTGAGGGTCACGCTCAGTAGCATTCCCCAATCCGCACTCTTTAAACCCAGTGCCACTAACCAATCAGGTGGGGTGATTACCCACAGCAGCACGTTATTGCTGGCATCGCCCGCCAGCATATCGGTCGCACTCATCAGGGTAATCAGCCATAAAGCAAACCCGACGGCCAAGCCGACATACACCCCTTTGCGATTGCCCTCTCGCCAATACATGCCACCGAAAATCGCTGGCGCAAACTGGGTAATAGCGGAAAACGAAAGAAAACCGATCGCCGACAACGAAGGAATGCTATCGAGTACTTGATAGAAACCCCATGCCCCCAACAGTAAAAGCAGAATCAAGGTGCGGCGGATCACCACCAACAAGCCAGAGAAATGACGATGGGTTCGCTGTGACAGCCTCATACGGCGCAGCAACAAAGGCATCACCAAATCATTGGAAACCATGATCGCGAGTGCGATGGTAGAAACAATCACCATACCAGAAGCTGCAGAAGTACCACCTAAAAAGGCCAGCAAAGCCATATCATGCGCCCCTGCTGAAGCAGGTAAACTGATCATAAAGGTATCGGGTGACGTGTTCGGCAGCAGCCCCTGTCCAGTCCACGCAATCGGCAGCACAAACAGGCTCATTAACAGCAAATAAACTGGGAATAACCAGCGTGCGGTGTGCAGATCTTGCGGTCGTTCGTTTTCTACTACCATGGTATGGAATTGGCGTGGCAGACAGACGATGGCAATCATGGTCAGCAGCGTATGGATAAATAAGGTAGGCCAGTTAGGAGCTTGGTAAGTGCTGGCTGCAATCGTTGAAAGCTCTAATCCGTCGGTACGCCAAGCCAGATACGCAATAAACACTCCAACACAGAGAAACGCGACCAATTTGACAATCGATTCAAACGCAATCGCCATCATCATCCCGCGATGGTGCTCAGTATTATCGATATGTCGAGTACCAAACAGCATGGTAAATAACGCCAACGCCAGCACCACAAACCAAGAAACGTGTGATTCTTGATAGCCATATTGGCCCATTAAATCAGGAGCAACGATATTTAAGCCCATGGTAATGCCGCGCAGTTGCAGCGCGATGTACGGCAGAATGCCCAATACCGCAATCACAGTGACGGCAACGGCAAGCCCTTGCGATTTGCCATAACGGGCTGCGATAAAATCGGCGAGCGAAGTAATGTGCTCACGTTTAGCGATCAAAATCAGTCGCGCCAAGACTCGCCAACCAAACACAAACATCAAGATGGGGGCGATATAGATAGGCAAAAACGACCAAGGATTGACACTCGCCTGCCCAACTGTGCCGTAGAACGTCCAAGAGGTACAGTAAACCGCAATCGACAAGCTATAGATCCATGGCCGCCAATTGGCCAGCCAACGAGTTTGCCTATCACCATACCAAGCAATCAAAAACAGCACGCCGAGATAAGCGAGCGAAACAGGTATCACCAACCAACCTTGCATCAGACATCCTTGCCGTTGCGAAATGAAAAAAGCCTCTCAATTGAGAGGCTTCTATTAAAACGAGGTTGTTTTTTGAACTCAATCAGAACGACTTAATTCTGTGCTTCAGGCTCCGCTTTCAGCGCACTTCCGTCTTGTACCTGTGAAGGTGGCATATCGACGCGAATCAATAACGCGAATGCCCCCATCGCAGCCATCGCCCAAAATACGGCTGAACCCCAATGCTCATAACCCCAACCGCTTAAGGTGGTGATTATCGCAATCACGGCGCCGAGTGGAATCGCGTTATACAGCGCTTGCAGTGCCACCATCTTATTTTGTGGGGCATGCTGGATGTATTGAATAGCCGCAATGTGTGCCATCGCAAAAGTCACCCCATGCAGTAATTGAATCGCGACCAAGGCGAGAATAGTTGTTGTGGAGGCAGTTAATCCCCAACGTAGCATGACACCGATCGAGGCAGCCAAAAACAGAGCTCGCAGATTCCAGCCCGCAAACCAGCGTTTGCTAAAGGCAAATACCAGCACTTCTGATACTACGCCCAAGCTCCACAAATAGCCGATGATGTCCTCAGAATGGCCTGCTTGTTTCCAATAAATTGAGCCAAAGCTGTAGTAAGCCGCATGGCTGCCTTGGATCAGTGCGACCAGCAACAGGAACTTTACAACCGGCCATTCGGTGAGTAGCTCCGTCAGCTTGGGACGCACCGCATGCGCCTCATGCTCTGTGACTGGCATTGGGTTAATCCTACGGAAACTGAGCAGCAAAGAAACGGCCACACCAACAAGTGCGGTGTACAAAATCATCGAACTGCCCCACTTTGCCACCAAGAAACCCACCACGGTAGAACCCGCAATAAAGGCGATCGAGCCCCACAAACGAGTACGCCCGTAGTCGAGCATTTTGAGCTTGGCGTAGTAGTTGGCCATCGCATCCGACAGCGGCACCACAGGACCACAACAGAGGTTAAACAGAACCGTAGCCAACGCCATTAACCAAAAGCTGCCACCGGTAAAAAAGTGGAAGCCGACAAACAATAACGCCGCGAAACTGAGCCAGCGCAACGCTGGCATTAACTGCTCAACTCGGTGCAAACGTGGCGTGAGCATGAGGTTAGCGACACAGCGCGTCGCAAAACCAATCCCGACCAACACACCAATATCAGTCGCGGATACCCCTTGGTCTTCAAACCAGAGTGACCAAAATGGCAAATAAACGCCGTAAGCAAAGAAAAAACCGATGAAATATTGCGAAATCCAACCGTAGGGAGTGGGGGTAAACATGATCGTTCCTAATCAAAAAGGGAAGTTCAAAGCGCGCACATTATGCATGTGGACTCGCGAGTGAAAAAGGGAAGATTACGCAACTCATCGTTTCCTGATTGCGCCCACGCTCCAAAAACTGAAAACAGGTAGAGTTGTGCATTAGACCAAAGTCGTCTGGAGGGTAAGGGGAAATTTGTCACACTTAGTGAACCTGCCCCACTGATGAGTGCGCTCTATGCCAGATAAATTCAATATGCAGTCACCGCCGTTCAACCGACTGACGGTCGAGCAGCAGCACCAACTGCGTAGCGCTTTGGATGTCGCTTACTTCCGTCAGCGTGATGTGCTGATTGATTCCAAGCAACCGACCACTCATCTGCACATTCTGATCAAAGGTACGGTGGAAGAACGCAGCCCGGACGGAAAAGAAGTGTTTGCCCACTATGCCAATGATGATCTGTTTGATGTCCGAGCCATGTTCGACGAGCACAGTAAACATCAATACATCGCGCTGGAAGACACCTTATCCTACCTACTGCCTAAGCAGACTTTTTTGGCGCTTTATCATCAAAATGGGGAATTTGCGGCTTATTTCGATAACAACCTCGCCAAACGGCAAGAATTGATTGAAGCGGCATCACAACAAAAGAACATTGCCGAATTCATTCTGACTAAGGTCGATAGCTCCATCTATCACCCGCCTTTTATTATTTCGCCAGAACAACCGCTCAACAGTGTGACTCAATTGATGAAAGAGCGCGGGATTGATGCCGCCTTAGTCGCACTCAATCAAGATGATCCGAGATTAGACAGCACGCGCGCCCACCCTTACGCCATCATTACCCGCACCAACATGCTACACGCGGTGATGCTCGAAGGCCGCCCTTTGGATACACCCGTCGGCGAGATTGCCACCTTTCCGGTATTACATGTCGATGAGGGAGATTTCTTGTTCAATGCCATGGTGATGATGACTCGCCAACGCATCAAACGCGTCATGGTGTGCAATGGCAATCAGGCAGTGGGTTTGCTGTCAATGATTCAGATCCTCAGTGCCTTTTCTACCCATTCCCATGTCCTGACTCTCGCCATTGCTCGAGCAACCAGTGTGGATGAACTGGCACTCGCCGCCAACAAACAGCGCGAACTGGTGGAAAATTTGATGTTACGCGGGGTACGCACCCGTTTTGTGATGGAACTGATTTCCGCCGTCAATGAACAGATCATTGAAAAAGCCTTTGAATTGGTAGTACCGCCCGCTTTGCACGATCAGTGCTGCCTCGTCGTTCTTGGTTCGGAAGGCCGCGGTGAGCAGATCCTCAAAACCGATCAAGATAACGCCCTGATCATTCAAGATGGATTGGAGTGGCACCAATGCCAACCCATCATGGAGACACTCACCCATACCTTATTCCAGCTCGGCTATCCGCTCTGCCCCGGTAAAGTGATGGTCAACAACCCGAAATGGGTGCGCAGCCAAAGCGAATGGAAACGTACCCTTTCTGATTGGGTCAAAGCCGCTCGTTCCGAACAAGTGATGGACATTGCCATTTTTGCCGATGCCCATGCGGTGGCGGGGAATCGCTCGCTGCTTGCTCCAGTTAAAGCACATTTGCGCCAATTAATGGCCGATCAAGAGCTGATTTTGACTGAATTTACTCGCCCTGCACTCAGCTTTTCAGTGCCCCTAACGCTATTTGGTAACGTGAAAAGCAGCAAACAAGGGATAGATATCAAACAAGGTGGGATTTTCCCTATCGTACATGGGGTGCGCGCCTTAAGTTTAGAGCACGCCATCGAGGTTAATAACACCTTTGACCGAATTGAAGCCTTAGTACAAAAACGCGTTCTAGAACAAGAGACGGGCGATAACCTGAGCGAAGCGTTTAAGCTGTTTCTGAAACTGCGCCTTGCCCAGCAACTTGGCAATCAACACAGTACCAATCAACTCGATTTTAAGCAGCTTGATCGCACTGAACGCGATTTACTGCGCCATAGCCTGCATGTGGTGAAAAAATTTAAGCAGTGGCTTGGTTATCACTACCAAATTCGTGATTGAGGTACGTGATGAACTGGTTACTGCGCCGCTATTGGCACACCAAACTCAAAGAGTCGCCCTATCAGGCGCTGTTTAACACCGTTCACCACCAAGAGTACGTCTCGCTCGATTGTGAAACGACCAGCTTAGATCCCAAACGTGCCGAGTTAGTCACCATTGCGGCAACCAAAATCGTGGATAACCGCATCCTCACCAGTCAGCCGTTTGAGGTGCGTCTTTGCGCACCGCAATCGCTCGACTCGGGTTCGGTACGCATTCATAAAATTCGCCATCAAGATCTGCAAGATGGCCTAAGCGAAAAAGATGCGCTGATCCAGCTCATCGATTTTATCGGCAATCGACCTTTGGTCGGATACCACATCCGTTACGATAAGACGATTTTAGACATTGCTTGTCGTAAACATCTCGGCTTTCCGCTGCCGAATCGCTTGATCGAGGTGAGCCAGATCTACCACGATAAACTGGAAAAACATCTGCCGAACGCCTATTTCGACCTAAGCTTGGACGCCATTTGTCGCCATCTTGATCTGCCTTTGCAAGACAAACACGATGCGCTGCAAGATGCGATTGCCGCAGCGCTGGTGTTTGTACGCCTTACCAAAGGCGATTTGCCACAGTTTGTTGCACCTAGAGTGTAAACAACGGCACATTTCAGTGATCTATACCTGCTCTTTTGCTGCACATTGGCCGTGAAAGCGCATCCCACCTAGGTTTCATCCTAAAGTCTAATTGTAGAAATCCCTACTCTGACTGAGAGTTATAAGCGAAACGAATTTCCGCCTCCCGTGTTTCAAACGCGCCATTTTAGGAAATTTGCCGAATTCACAAGGAGAACCAGTAATGAGTGAAGCCCATATCTATCCGGTCAAACAGAACATCAAAGCGCATACCCATGCCGATAACGATACCTATCAGGCGATGTACCAACAATCGATCACTGATCCGGAAGGCTTTTGGGGCGAACAAGGCAAAATCGTCGACTGGATTAAACCTTTTACTAAAGTAAAGAACACCTCTTTCGACCCCGGCCACATTGACATCCGTTGGTTTGAAGATGGCACACTGAACATCTCCGCCAACTGTATCGACCGCCATCTCGCCACACGTGGCGATCAAGTCGCGATCATTTGGGAAGGCGACGACCCAACCCAAGATAAAACGCTGACGTACAAACAACTGCACCAAGAAGTGTGCCGTTTTTCCAATGCGCTGAAAGAACAAGGCGTACGTAAAGGCGATGTGGTGTGTATCTACATGCCTATGGTGCCGGAAGCGGCAGTTGCCATGTTGGCTTGTACTCGCATCGGTGCGGTACATACCATAGTATTCGGTGGTTTCTCACCAGAAGCACTGGCGGGACGTATTATCGACTCTAACGCCAAATTAGTGATCACTGCCGATGAAGGTGTCCGTGGCGGCCGCGCCGTACCACTGAAGAAAAACGTCGATGAAGCGCTGACCAACCCAGAAGTAAAAAATATCAGTAAAGTCATGGTTCTCAAGCGTACCGGTGGCAATGTGGCTTGGCATGAGCACCGTGATATTTGGTGGCACGAAGCGACAGCTAAAGTCTCTGACCAGTGCCAACCGGAAGAGATGAAAGCCGAAGATCCGCTGTTTATCCTTTACACTTCAGGTTCAACTGGTAAACCGAAAGGCGTACTGCACACCACAGGCGGTTATTTGGTTTATGCGACCATGACCTTTAAGTACGTGTTCGATTACCAACCAGGTGAAGTGTTCTGGTGTACCGCCGACGTGGGTTGGATCACGGGTCACTCCTATCTGGTTTATGGCCCACTGTCGAATGGCGCAAAAACCATTCTGTTTGAAGGTGTGCCAAACTACCCAACTACAGCACGTATGAGTGAAGTAGTGGATAAACACAAGGTCAACATTCTTTATACCGCACCAACGGCGATCCGTGCGCTGATGGCCAAAGGCGATGAAGCCATTAAAGGCACCAGCCGTGACAGCTTGCGCATCATGGGCTCCGTGGGTGAACCAATTAACCCAGAAGCATGGGAATGGTACTACCGCACTATCGGTAACGAAAAATCACCGATTGTGGATACTTGGTGGCAAACCGAAACAGGTGGCATCTTGATCACGCCACTACCGGGCGCAACCGCACTGAAACCGGGTTCGGCGACACGTCCCTTCTTTGGCGTGCAGCCAGCACTGGTCGATAACATGGGCGAGATTGTTGAAGGTGCAACCGAAGGTAACTTGGTTCTACTTGATTCATGGCCAGGTCAAATGCGTACTGTGTATGGCGATCACGACCGTTTTGAACAAACCTACTTCTCAACCTTCAAAGGCATGTACTTCACCGGTGATGGTGCGCGTCGCGATGAAGATGGTTACTACTGGATCACCGGTCGTGTTGATGACGTACTCAATGTTTCAGGTCACCGCATGGGTACCGCAGAAATTGAATCGGCACTGGTGGCATTCAGTAAGATTGCTGAAGCAGCGGTAGTCGGTGTACCACATGACATCAAAGGCCAAGCGATTTACGCTTACATCACGCTCAATGATGGTGTGTACCCAAGTGCTGAACTGCATAAAGAAGTGAAAGATTGGGTACGTAAAGAGATTGGTGCCATCGCCACACCGGACATCCTACACTGGACAGATGCGCTGCCTAAAACCCGCTCTGGTAAAATTATGCGCCGTATTTTGCGTAAAATCGCCACCGGCGATACCAGCAACTTGGGCGACACTTCAACGCTGGCCGATCCAAGTGTGGTTGACCGCCTGATTGCCGAAAAAGCGCAACTTAAATAACAACAACCTTACACCTTTGCTTGCTATTTCAAACTCCGGTGCACCTGATGGCCGGAGTTTTTCTTTTCTCTCCCCCATCTTCTGAGAAAATGCGCTGAACTTTCCTGTTCAAGCCGATTAGGCTAAGACGAATCCCTCTGGAGCGCCCAATTCTGTTAACTTCACTCCACATTTCAAACCCGAAACTGGGTGATTAGACCAGTAAATTGCTGCCATTTGTTATGAATTGGCTATAATCGTGGGCAATTTAATAAAAACTGCGAACTTTTGACAAAAACTTTATGTCGAATAAGTAAATTTGTGGGAAACTGCTTATTCACCACACAATAAAGGAAGATGGCTACACGATGACTGCAAAATCTCGCATTCTTGTTCTAAACGGACCAAACCTCAATTTATTAGGTTTACGTGAACCCGCCCACTACGGTTCACAAACATTAGAACAGATCGTATCGACTTTGCGCGATCAAGCGCAAAAAGCAGGCATTGAGTTAGAGCATCTGCAATCTAACCGCGAATATGAGTTGATTGAAGCGATTCACCAAGCCTTCGGCAAAGTGGATTTTATCATCATCAACCCAGCGGCCTTTACCCATACCAGTGTTGCGTTACGCGATGCTCTATTGGGGGTGGCGATTCCTTTTATTGAAGTGCATTTGTCCAACGTTCATGCACGTGAGCCCTTCCGTCATCACTCCTACTTGTCTGATAAAGCACAAGGGGTGATTTGTGGTTTAGGCGCTCAAGGTTACGAATTCGCTTTGTCTGCCGCTATCCGAGCTTTGCAGGCCAAGCAATAAAGACACTCTGCAGCCATTCTGGGCTGTCTTATTCACAAGATAAAAGAGAAAGAAACATGGATATCCGCAAAATTAAAAAGCTTATCGAGTTAGTTGAAGAGTCTGGCATCGCAGAACTGGAAATTTCTGAAGGTGAAGAGTCAGTACGCATCAGTCGTTATGGCCAACCAGCTCCAGCGGCTCAGGTGCACTATGCAGCGGCACCAGCTCCAATGGCAGCACCAGCGCCTGTAGCTCAAGCAGCAGCGGTAGCAGAAGCACCAGCGGCGAAAGTGCCAGCTGGCCATAAAGTGCTTTCTCCAATGGTAGGTACTTTCTACCGTTCACCAAGTCCAGATGCCAAAGCGTTTATCGAAGTGGGTCAAAGCGTATCTGCTGGCGATACCCTGTGTATCGTTGAAGCGATGAAAATGATGAACCAGATCGAAGCGGACAAATCAGGCGTTGTAACGGCGATTCTTGTTGAAGATGGTCAGCCAGTTGAATTCGACCAACCGCTTGTTGTTATCGAATAATCGAGGCCACCTTTATGTTAGATAAAGTAGTCATCGCGAACCGGGGCGAAATTGCGCTCCGTATTCTTCGCGCCTGTAAAGAATTAGGTATCAAGACGGTAGCAGTACACTCGACTGCTGACCGTGACTTGAAACACGTACTGCTGGCCGATGAGTCTATCTGTATCGGTCCTGCCAAAAGCATCGACAGCTACCTGAACATTCCACGCATTATCTCTGCGGCGGAAGTCACTGGTGCAGTGGCTATCCACCCGGGTTACGGCTTTTTGTCTGAAAACGCGGATTTCGCAGAACAAGTTGAGCGCAGTGGTTTCATCTTTGTGGGCCCAAAAGCGGAAACCATCCGTTTGATGGGTGACAAAGTGTCAGCGATCAACGCAATGAAAAAAGCCGGCGTACCTTGTGTACCAGGTTCAGACGGCCCACTGGATAACGACGAAGCGAAAAACAAAGCTCACGCGAAACGCATCGGCTACCCAGTGATCATCAAAGCCTCTGGCGGCGGCGGCGGTCGTGGTATGCGTGTCGTGCGTAACGAAGCTGAATTGACTAAATCGATCCAGATGACGCGCGCAGAAGCGAAAGCAGCATTCAACAACGACATGGTGTACATGGAGAAATTCCTTGAGAACCCACGTCACGTTGAAGTGCAAGTGATCGCTGACGGTCAAGGCAATGCCATTCACCTAGGTGAACGTGACTGTTCGATGCAGCGTCGTCACCAAAAAGTGGTGGAAGAAGCGCCAGCACCGGGCATCACTGAAGAGTTGCGTAAGTTCATCGGTGAGCGTTGTACCCGTGCGTGTATCGAAATCGGTTACCGTGGTGCCGGTACGTTTGAATTCCTGTACGAAAACGGTGAGTTCTACTTCATTGAAATGAACACCCGTATTCAGGTTGAGCACCCAGTAACTGAAATGATCACCGGCGTTGACCTGATCAAAGAACAGTTGCGTATTGCTGCTGGTCAACCGCTATCTTTCAAACAAGAAGACATCAAAATTCGCGGCCATGCGATCGAGTGTCGTATCAACGCGGAAGACCCAGAGCGCTTCCTACCTTGCCCAGGCAAGATTGAGCGTTTCCACGCGGCTGGCGGTATGGGCGTACGTTGGGAGTCACACATTTACTCCGGCTACACCGTACCAGCGCACTACGATTCGATGATCGGCAAACTGATCACTTACGGTGAAAACCGTGATGTGGCGATTGCTCGTATGCGTAACGCTCTCAATGAGATGATTGTTGAAGGGATCAAAACCAACATCCCACTGCAACAATCGATCATGAAAGATGAAAACTTCCAGAAAGGTGGCACGAACATCCACTATCTGGAGAAAAAACTCGGCATCAAGTAAGCCGCCGTTTTTATTCTCATCGCGCATAACCAAATCAATCATACCCAAACTACTTGGATTGGCTGATTGCACTAGGAATACGATAAAGCCCACTTCGGTGGGCTTTTTGTTTTATATCTGACCACTTTCTGGCCTGAACATCAGCAGTAAATCTGCTACACTCTGCGCCAATCTAAACCCGATGAGATCTTAAGCCATGCCTTGGATTCAAATTAAACTCAATGCGACCAACGATAATGCAGAAGCGATTGGCGATATGCTGATGGAAGAAACAGGCGCCGTGTCTGTCACTTTCCTCGATGCCAAAGATACGCCTGTATTTGAACCTCTGCCGGGTGAAACCCGCCTTTGGGGGGATACCGATGTGGTGGCACTGTACGAAGCGGATATGGATACCTCGCTGATCCTTCAGCAGATCAAAACAAGCAACATGCTAGCTGAAGGTTTTGCTCACAAAGTGGAGCAAGTGGAAGACAAGGACTGGGAACGCGAATGGATGGATAACTTCCACCCAATGCAATTTGGCCGTCGCCTCTGGATCTGCCCAAGCTGGCGTGAAGTGCCAGACCCACAAGCGGTGAACGTGATGCTCGACCCAGGCTTGGCTTTTGGTACCGGCACTCACCCCACGACCGCACTGTGCCTAGAGTGGCTGGATAACCTCGACCTGACTGGCAAAACCGTGATCGATTTTGGTTGTGGCTCGGGCATTCTGGCGATTGCTGCCATCAAACTTGGCGCCGCGAAAGTGATCGGTATTGATATCGATCCACAAGCTCTACTGGCGTCCAAAGACAACGCAGCACGTAACGGCGTGGAAGATCAAATCGAAGTTTACCTGCCGAAAGACCAACCAGAAGGTTTGCTGGCTGATGTGGTAGTCGCGAACATTCTGGCCGGCCCACTACGTGAGCTTTCTCCGATCATCAAAGGACTCCTGAAGCCCGGCGGCCAACTGGCCATGTCTGGCATTTTAGATACGCAAGCCGAAAGCGTAGCGGAATTCTACCGTGACGATCTGGAACTTGACCCCATCGCAGAAAAGAGCGAATGGTGCCGCATTTCTGGCCGCAAGCTAGGCTAGACAAGACTTTGAAGCCTAATTGACTGATAAATCGACTATTTGGCAAAACAATTTGCCAATGCTCAAATATTAGTCTTTTCAGGCATCAAAAAAATGCGTAAAATGCGCGCCCTTGCTGGTACGAAGCTGTGAAGACGTTTTGAAAATCGGAAATCATCAACTTAAGAACAATCTGATCGTCGCCCCGATGGCGGGTGTCACCGACAGACCCTTTCGAGAGTTATGTTTACGCTACGGGGCAGGAATGGCGGTCAGTGAAATGATGTCATGCAATCCTGCGTTGTGGAAAACGGCCAAATCGCAAAACCGTATGGTACATGAAGGCGAATCGGGCATTCGCTCAGTACAAATTGCGGGAAGCGATCCACAGCTCATGGCCGAAGCCGCGCAGTTCAGCGTTGAAAACGGTGCGCAAATCATCGATATCAACATGGGCTGCCCAGCCAAAAAAGTAAATAAAAAGCTAGCCGGCTCTGCACTACTCCGCCATCCGGATGTGATTGAAAGCATCCTGAAAACGGTCGTCAATGCAGTGAATGTTCCTGTGACACTCAAAACCCGTACTGGCTGGGATACAGACAATAAAAACTGTGTCTCGATTGCTCAATTAGCCGAAGACTGCGGCATTCAGGCATTGGCTCTCCACGGACGTACCCGTGCCTGCATGTACAAAGGTGAGGCGGAATACGACAGCATTAAAGCGGTGAAAGCGGCTGTGAGCATTCCAGTTATCGCTAACGGTGATATCGATAGCCCGGAAAAAGCCCGCTACGTACTGGAGTACACCGGTGCAGACGCTTTAATGATCGGTCGTCCAGCCCAAGGACGACCATGGATTTTTCAGGAAATCCAACACTTTTTGGAACACGGCACCACAATGCCAGAACTTCCGATTTCGGAAGTGAAAGACATCATGCTTGGTCATGTAAAAGCACTCCATCAGTTTTATGGAGAGTACTTAGGCCCACGGATTGCACGCAAACACGTGAGTTGGTATCTGCAAGAGCATGAACAAGCGAGTGCGTTTCGCCGTACCTTCAACGCCATTGAGACTGCTGACCAGCAACTTGATGAGCTCGAAGGGTATTTTGATAACGTTGCATCATAATTAAGAGAAGAGCTAGACCGAATATGTTCGAACAAAATCTGACTTCAGAAGCTTTAACCGTTACTACCGTAACTTCACAAGACCAAATCACGCAAAAGCCACTGCGTGACTCTGTTAAAGCGTCTCTTAAAAATTACTTGGCTCAACTGAACGGCCAAGAAGTGACTGAACTGTATGAATTAGTTCTAGCTGAAGTTGAACAACCACTTCTGGACACCATCATGCAATACACTCGCGGTAACCAAACTCGCGCAGCAACTATGATGGGTATCAACCGCGGCACTCTTCGTAAGAAACTGAAAAAATACGGCATGAACTAATCTTCACCGACGTTTTTTTAAGCCCTGACTTTGTCAGGGCTTTTTTATTGGCTTGTATTCCACACACTCAATGGTTGTGCGCATTCCGTCACTTCTTCATAATGTTACTCATAACATTTTATAAAAGACTCAATAACCTATGACAAGAAAACAGCGCGCGACATTGCAAGATGTTGCGGATCAAGTTGGCGTAACAAAAATGACTGTGTCGCGTTATCTGAGAAACCCAGATTCGGTGGCGGCAGCCACGCGGGAGAAGATAGCGCTGGTGGTCGAGGCTTTGGGATACATTGAAAATCGCGCCCCTGCGATGCTCTCCAAGTCATCCAGTAAAGCGATTGGTATTTTACTGCCTTCCTTATCGAACCAAATTTTTGCCTCTTTTGTACAAGGAATTGAAGCGGTAACCAAAGCTAATGGCTACGAAACCCTACTCGCCCACTTTGGTTACGATGAAGAGGAAGAAGAGCGAAAAATTGCGTCACTGCTCGCTTATCAGGTCGATGGTCTCATCCTCACAGAAAGCCATCACACCAAACGTACCTTACAAATGATTGCCAACTCTGGCGTACCGGTAGTCGAAACCATGGAACTGCCCGCCAACCCGATCGATATGGCGGTGGGCATGGATCACGTTGAAGCCTCTTATCAGGCGGTGAAAAAAATCATCGCGGCGGGTAAACGCTCGATTGCTTATTTCGGCGCACGGCTCGATACCCGTACCAAACTGCGTATGCAGGGCTATGACCAAGCAATGCAAGAAGCCGGGCTTCCCATTAAACATGTATTAACCGGTTCGCATTCGAGCTTCTCTCTCGCCGCTCAGTTGCTTGATGAAGCCTTCGCTCGTTACCCCGATCTGGATGGTGTGTTCTGTACTAACGATGACATCGCGATTGGTACTTTGCTGGTAGCGCAACAGCGTGGCATTCGTGTGCCCGAACAGCTTTCCGTGGTGGGCTATAACGCGCTGGACATCGGCCACACTATTACCCCGAAGCTGACCAGTGTGGATACGCCACGTTATGCGATTGGTGAGAGAAGTGCCCAGTTACTGCTCGCGGCACTCAAAGGTGAGCGAGCTGAAGAACATATAGTGGATATGGGTTATCGTTTTACTGCGGGTGAAAGTGTGTAACACCAGCAATCCACAAAGGATAAAGACGAAAAAGGCGGTATACACCGCCTTTTCTATGCTGTGCATCCAGCAAGGTTAAACAATAAAGCTCGCACCCTGTTCAGCCGAAGAAACGGCTTGGCGCATGACTTTAAATAGCTCGCGTCCCCACATTTGTTGATCGCGTTCGGTATCTAACGCCAAAGCTTGGCGATGGCTCATGTCGGTCCGATTTTCGAGTGTTCCCGTACTGCAATCCAGACGAATGAGGTCGCCATCGCGCACTAAACCAATCGCCCCACCGCGCACCGCTTCCGGTGATACATGAATCGCGGATGGAATTTTGCCCGACGCACCGGAAAGGCGACCATCCGTTACTAACGCGACTTTGAATCCGGCCTTTTGCACGTTGCCCAAAATCGGCATTAATTTATGCAATTCAGGCATGCCATTCGCCGCAGGTCCATTGTGCGTGACGACCACGATGCAGTCTTTATTAAGCTCGCCACGCTGGTACGCCGCTTCCACTTCATGCTGACACTGGAATACCACCGCGGGCGCTTCAATGATGCGCTGGTCATCTTTCACCGCGGAAACTTTAATCACCGCTCGTCCTAAGTTACCACTGAGCACTTTGGTACCACCGGTGGTTTGGAAGCACTCGCCACTGGCGGCAATCACTTGCGCATCGCGCGTACCTTCACAAGGTGACCAACGCAGTTCGCCCTCCACCAACTCAGGCAGTGAGAGTTGATCACTAAACTCACCAAATACGGGCGTTACATCCGCATGCAGTAATTGGGCTTCATGCAAACGCTTCATCAAAGCAGGCACTCCACCCGCTTGTTGGAAGGCATTCATATCCGCAGGGCCATTCGGGTAAACCTTAGCCAACAGTGGAACGACATCCGACAGATCACTGATGTCCTGCCACGTCAGCAAAATCCCCGCTGCGCGTGCCACTGCCAACATATGGATGGTGTGATTGGTACTGCCGCCAGAAGCCAGCAGAGCCACAATACCATTGAGCAGGCTTTGCTCGGTGACCACTTGATAGAGCGGGCGATATTGAGCTGAACCTTGCGTCATGCTGGCAATTTTCACGGTCGCGGCATCATTGAGGGCTTGGCGCAGCGCCGAATGAGGATGCACAAACGCCGAACCCGGCAGCATCAGCCCCATGGCTTCAAACACCAATTGGTTGGTGTTGGCGGTGCCGTAGAAAGTACACGTACCGGGCGAGTGGTAAGCCTGACACTCCATATTCAGTAGTGCATCTTTACCCACTTCGCCCGCCGCATACTTCTGGCGAATATCCACCTTCTCTTCGTTGCTGATGCCGGTTGCCATTAAACCCGCAGGCATAAAGGCGGTTGGAAGATGGGCGTAAGAGAGCGCACCCATCAGTTGTCCCGGAGCTATTTTGTCGCAAATACCGAGCAGTAAAGTGGCATCAAACACATTGTGACTGAGGGAGAGTGCGGTTGCCTGCGCAATCAAATCCCGCGAAAACAGTGACATATCCATGCCCGGCTGACCTTGAGTCACGCCATCGCACATCGCAGGTACACCACCCGCCACTTGCGCAGTGTGACCGTACTCTGCCAAGACACTTTTGATGCGATCGGGATAGTGCTGATAAGGCTGATGCGCACTGAGCATGTCATTGTAGGAAGTCACAATCGCCACATTGCTGCGCGTGAAATCGAGAATCGCTTTTTTCTCCGTGCTGCAAGAAGCCGCAACCGCATGCGCCAAGTTGCCACAAGAAAGTGAGTTGCGCCCTTTGCCCGCTTTTTCTTGCGCTTGGCTGCGCGCAATGAAGGCGGCACGTGCTTCTCGGCTGCGCTCAACCAGATTCTGAGTAACCTTGGCTAAAACCGGATGAATCATAACGCCCCCTGCTGCTCTTCCAAGGCAAGAAGGGCGCACTGCACAACTTCAGCAACTTCACCATCAATTGGGATAATCAGGGTTTGCGGCTCACCATCAGGGCGCTCTAAGGTTTCAAACTGACTGTTGACCATGTTCTCTTTCATGAAATGACCTTGGCGAGCACGCATGCGTTCCATGATCAGTTCTTTCGAGCCGTCCAAGAACAAGAATGTCACGTTTTGGTTGCCTTCTCGGATCTGGTCGCGGTACTGCTTTTTGAGTGCCGAGCACACAATCACGCCATGTTCATTTTTGCTCTCAAGGCTGTAAGCGGCATCGCGAATTCGCTCTAACCAAGGCTTACGATCTTCATCATTGAGCGGCTGGCCGGAGGCCATTTTCTGAATATTGGCACGCGGATGGAGATCATCCCCATCAATGAATTTTCGCCCGCTCTGCTTTGCCAATAACTCACCAATGGTGCTTTTACCGCAAGCACAAACTCCCATCACAATGATGCTACTACCGGCCATAACGACTCCTTAAAACCAAACTTGCGCGTGATCGCATTTTTAAAATTCACTTCGAAATATGGGTTTATCTTATTCATGTTATGGGTAACATGTTACCGGTAACTTCACTAAATGTGAGCTATAACACAAACTATAAATCTGGACGGTGAACTCATGGACCCCTTACTACAAACCTCTGATCCTACGTATCTATTATCCGTGGCGGCGGTTGCCATTATTGCGCTACTGCTGCTGATTATTCGTTTTAAAATCCACGCTTTTGCTTCACTGACACTCGTCAGTTTAGGCACGGCGATTGCCACTGGCGTCGCATCTGACAAAGTGGTTTCGACCATGATGAGCGGCTTTGGCGGCACGCTGGCCTCGGTGGCTTTGCTGGTCGGCCTTGGCGCCATGATTGGTAAAATCTTGGAAGTGACTGGCGGGGCGAAAGTGCTGGCGGATACGCTGATCGGTCGCTTTGGCGAACAGCGCGCACCGTTTGCGCTGGGCGTGGCATCGCTGCTGTTTGGCTTCCCAATCTTCTTTGATGCGGGCCTGATCGTGATGATGCCCATCATCTTCAGCGTCGCGAAGCGCTTCGGTGGCTCACCACTGAAATACGCGCTGCCTTCAGCAGGTGCGTTTGCAGTAATGCACGCGTTTGTACCACCACATCCGGGGCCTGTTGCGGCGGCAGAACTACTTGGCGCAAACATCGGCTTGCTGCTGATTGTTGGTTTGCTAGTGGCTATTCCTACTTGGTACTTGGGTGCTTACCTATTTGGCCTGTATGCCGGTAAGAAATTCGATATCCCGCTGTCTAAAGCCTTCTTCAATACCGATGCGATCATTGATGAAGCCAAACTGCCAAAATTCGCTACTGTAATGACCATTCTGGTATTGCCTGTGCTGCTGATTTTCATGGATACCGGTTTGAACACCCTTGCGGTCGCGGGCATCATCGATGGTAAAACACCTGTGGTGGAATTCCTGCGTATGCTGGGCAAAACACCGATTGCTCTACTGATCACTTTGCTGGTTTGTTTGACGGCGTTTGCCAAAGATTACGGCATGGCACGACTGGAAAAACTGTGTGGTGATTCTCTTGCACCAATCTGTGCGGTGATTTTGGTAACTGGTGCTGGCGGCATGTTCGGTGGCGTACTGCGCGCGAGCGGCATTGGTAGCGCACTGGCGGATGTATTGTCTGACACTGGTATGCCAATTGTGATTGCTGCATTTGTGATTTCCACCTGTTTGCGTGTGGCACAAGGCTCCGCAACCGTAGCGCTGACCACCACAGCAGCCCTAATTGCACCTACTGTAGCGGCGACCACTGGCCTGTCAGAACTTGACCTGTGCTTTATCGTGATTTCGATTGCAGGCGGTGCTACTGTGCTTTCACACTTTAACGATTCTGGTTTCTGGCTGGTTTCACGTTTGATGGAGATGGATGAAAAAACCACTCTGAAAACTTGGACTGTGATGGAAACCCTTTTGGGCGGTATCGCCTTCCTGATTGTGGCAACACTCAGCTTTATTCTGTAGAGGTATGGACTCATGACCATTGAACAACGATTAAGAGCGATCAAAATCGTCCCTGTTATTGCGATTAACGATGTCGCTCACGCACTGCCACTAGCCAAAGTGCTGGTTGAAAACGGCTTGCCTTGTGCAGAAGTGACTTTCCGTACGGAAGCGGCGGCGGAATCAATCCGCATCATGCGTGAAGCTTACCCTGAGCTACTGATCGGTGCTGGTACTGTGCTGACTAGCGCACAAGTGGACGAAGCCATTGCGGCAGGTGCCGACTTCATCGTGAGCCCGGGCCTCAACCCGACCACAGTGAAATACTGCCAGCAGCGTCAAATCGCAATCATCCCGGGGGTTAACAACCCAAGTTTGGTTGAACAGGCAATGGAAATGGGTCTACGTACGCTGAAGTTCTTCCCTGCTGAGCCTTCAGGCGGCATTGCGATGCTTAAAGCGCTCAGTGCGGTTTACCCAGTCAGCTTCATGCCAACCGGTGGCATCAATCCAAACAATGCTCAAGAGTATCTGGCGCTGAAATCCGTCGTGGCTTGTGGCGGCACTTGGATGGTTCCAACTGACCTGATGGACAAAGGCGAATGGGATGCGCTAGCGGAGCTCGTACGCAACGTCTAAATCAGAGACTGCAATAGAATTACGAAAGACCAAGCCATGCTTGGTCTTTTTTTGCGCGGCATTTATGCAAAACCACATATGAGTTCTTAGGCTAGACCTTTCATTTTTATGCCAATTCCTCGGCATGTTCAAAATTCACCCACTCAATATCAAGTGCTGAAATAACACTTGAATCAATAATGAAAATTACTATCATTTGCAATTCATTTTTAGAGTGAATGCATTTTGCTCTATCCATTGCCCAATAATAAATAGAGTTCATCTTTTATGTGTTACTTTGCTCGCCCAAAGACGTTAGTCTGTCTCGCGGTTCTTGCTGCCACCGCATCGGCTCACGCCGAACAAGAAACCTTAGTCATCACCAGTCAACAAAGCCAACTGCCAGAAGTGGCCACCGCAACCCGCACCGCAACACCGGCGAAACTGATACCACAAACTATTGATTCACTTTCAACAGAAGAATTGACCGCTTTTGGCTCACCTAATCTCAGCGAAGCCTTGGTCGGTGTACCGGGTGTCAATGCCAACGGAGATACCCGTTTTGATGGTGTCAACATTCGCGGCTTTTCCGCCAGCAACGATTTTTACCTCGATGGTTTTCGTGATGACATGCAATACACGCGTGATCTCGGCAATATCGAGCGTGTCGAGGTGCTCAAAGGCCCTGCTGCGGTTCTGTATGGGCGTGGCAGCACAGGCGGTATCATCAACCGCGTCAGCAAAGTACCGCACGCAGGTGATGCCGCGAGCGTTTCCGCACGGATTGGCAGCCATGATTACCAACGCCTTGCCGCGGATCTCAATGGTGAAGTCAATGAGCAAGTGCAAGTTCGCCTTAATATTGCTCAAGAAGATTACGGCAGTTTCCGTCAAGGTGTTGAAGGCAAACGCACTTTACTTGCCCCTTCTCTCAACTGGGACATCAATGATGACTTAAGTTGGCTTATCCAGTATGAACAGCATTCCCATCACCGCGTACCGGATCGTGGTATTCCTGCGGTGAACGGCTACCCCGCCGATGTTCCAGCGAGCAGCGTTTACAGCGATACCACCCGTGACTTTATTGATGATGATATCGCAACCACACGCTCACGCATCACTTGGGCTTTCCACCCAGAATGGCAACTGCGCCAACAACTGAGCTACACCAAGCTCGATAGCCAGTTTGATAACACTTACGTGACTCGCGTCAGTGGCGACCAAGTTACCCGCAGCCGTTGGCAGCAAGATCTGCAAGCCAACAATCTGATCAGCAATACGGAAGCTGAAGGCACCTTCAACACAGGCCCGATTGCCCACCGAATTTTGATCGGTTTAGAGCAAGGCTGGCAAGAGCGCTCTCCAAAGCTATACCGCAATAAAAACAACATCCCAAGTGGTAGCCTGTACCAACCGGACTCACTGCCGACTTACAATGGCCCCATGTCGCTATTTAGTGATGCCAACCATAAAGTTCGCAGCTACGGTATTTATGTCCAAGATCAGCTGCAATGGGGAGATTGGATTGTGGTCGCGGGTCTGCGTCACGATGATTTCACGGTGACCACCCATCGCAACGACACCAATAAAGAAGAGACACTCTCTTCAAACAGCTTGAGCCCACGTTTGGGCGTAGTGTGGAGCCCAGTGCAAGAACATGCTCTGTACGGTTCCTACTCACAAACCTTTACTCCAGTGGGCGGTGGTTTAATTGGCATTACGCCGGGAGACAAAAACAACCAGCTCGATCCTGAACACTCACGCCTGTATGAAACTGGGGTAAAAAGCGATTGGTTTGATGGCCGCATCTCAACCACCTTGTCCGTCTATCGCTTAGAAATGTATAACCGCCGCACGCGTGATCCGCTCGATCCAAGCCGTTATGTGCTCACTGGTTTACAACGCACCGATGGTATTGAGTTGAGCAGCCGAGCACTCCTGACCGATGAATTTTCTCTGCGTGGCGGCATTGGTCTGCAAGATGCGAAATATGTCGAAGCCGATACCAATGAACAAGGTAAACGCCCTACTAACGTATCCCGCCTGAACGGCGAGCTGTTTGTGGCTTACCAATCCGCGGCGGATGGCTGGTTCGGTGAAACCGGTTTTGTGGCGGTAGGCGATCGTTATGCCGATCGCGCTAACACCACCAAACTACCCGGATACGCTCGTTTTGATGCCCGTGTCGGTTACGAATGGCAAGCATGGCGTGCACAGTTAAGCATCGAGAACTTACTCGACAAAGCTTACTACCTGAGTGCCACCAGCAGTTCACAAATTCAACCAGGCGCGCCACGCGAGTTTTACCTCACCGCGTCTTACCAGTTCTAAACACCGATACTCTCTCGACTTTCAAGTCGAAAGGGCATACACAGGAGAGCTGGCCTAACGGCCAGCTTGATTATGAAACGTCATCACTTACCACTACATAACAACAAATGGGTACGCCGTCTGCATGCATGGTGTGGTTTTTTCACTCTGTTGCTGATGCTGTTGTACGGAATCACTGGTTTATGGCTATCGCACCGCGCAGTCTGGCCATTGCCCGGCCCACACACCAACAAGAGTGAAGCGCAGTTGCTCTTAACTGAACCACTGAATTCGGTAGACGCTTTCCAAGCTCACCTCTTTGCCCAATTTGGTCAAAAAGATTGGACGGTGCGTGAAATCACCTCGCAATATTTACCAACCCCAGAGCAACCTTTGTTAATTCCTGCTCGTTGGGAAGCGCGATCCACCACGGTAACAGAGACTTACAGCGCCCAATATGTACCCGGAACCTTGCTAATTCAGACTCAACAACAGCAGGCCAATTGGGCAGCGGTACTCAATCGTCTGCATCGAGGTATGGGGACAGGTATCGGCTGGCAGTTATTTTCTGACCTTGCAGCCCTAGCAATGCTGTTGCTCGCACTCACCAGTTTACTGATGTGGACCAAATTACACGGATCCCCAAAGCGTGCGGTATGGCTACTTATCGCGGGCGTGATCGCCACAGGTTGTTTCGCTGCATTTGGCTAACTCAAAGACAGCAGAACGTTTTTATTCATTACGACCATGCTCATTTCAACTCGCTGATCAGAAAAGAAATCTGACACTGCGCACAACTTCACCACTTTGCCCCTTTGGTCGCATATACCCATCTATGAACTGTTTGTTACAGTCTTCCGTGCGATGAAAATTTCAACAACGCGTCTGCCCGTCATATCTCAAGGAGTGATGCTTATGACTTCTATTAGCTTGCGCCGCATCTCGATTCGTAATCGACTCTTTTTTCTTACTGCTGTCATTTTATTACTGCTCTCGGTTCCGTTTGCCGTGACCATTCAGGATTACCAACAAGACCTGATGATCGCCAAACAAACCAAAACTCAACATCTAACCGAAAATGCTTACGCCCTGTTGGAATACTATGCTCAGCAGGAACAACTAGGCACCTTAACCACGGAACAAGCACAACAAGCCGCAAAACAGGCGATTGCCGCTCTGCGCTATGGTGACAACGATTACTTCTGGATTAACGATTCCACCCCAAGCATGGTGATGCACCCGCTGAAACCTGAACTCGATGGTAAAAATCTCAGCGACTTCAAAGACCCTAATGGCAAAGCGCTGTTTGTGGAGATGGTGAATGTTACTCGTCAACACCAGCAGGGATTGGTTGAATACCAATGGCCAAAACCCGGTGCAGATAAGCCTGTAGACAAAATCTCGTATGTGAAATTATTTAAACCTTGGGGTTGGATAATCGGCACGGGCGTTTATGTCGATGATGTTAACGCCATCATTTTGAACCGCATGAAATCCATCTTACTGCTGTTTAGCGGAGCGTTTATCGTCATGTTGGGACTGGCGATGGTAATTGGACGCAGCATAGTTCAACCTTGCCGTGACACGCTGCAGGCTTTGCAAGATATCGCGCAAGGTGAAGGAGATCTCACCCGTCAATTGACTGTACAGGGCAAAGATGAATTGGCGATGATCGCCAACTCTTTTAACCAGTTCACTGCTAAGATTCGCTATATCGTGCAAGATATTACTCCAATCACTGAGAGCGTCACCGGTTCTGCCGATGAACTCACCCAAGTCGCGCAGAGTGCTTCCAGCAAAGCCTACGAACAGCATCAAGCGGTGGATACCGTGGCCTCAGCGATGAATGAATTGCATGCTTCAAACCAAGAAGTCGCCCAAGCGGCCAACCAAGCCGAACAAGCAGCACGCAGTGCTGACAGTGCCGCAAGCCAAGGCCGACAAGCGATCAACCAAACCTCTTCGCACATGCAAACCCTGCGTGATCAACTGACTCGTACTGAGCAAGAGACTCAAATGCTTGCTCAGGAAACCCAATCGGTCAGCGCAGTATTAGAAGTGATCCGTGGCGTGGCAGAACAAACCAACCTTCTGGCGCTCAACGCCGCAATTGAAGCCGCGCGTGCTGGCGAACAAGGCCGCGGTTTTGCGGTGGTAGCGGATGAAGTACGCACCTTGGCCACTCGCACTCAATCCAGCACCAATGAGATTGAGCAGATCATTAGTGGCTTGCAAAAGAAAGCGCAGAGCGTCAGCCAATCCATGACTCAGACTCAACAGCAATCGCGAGTCACTCAGCAGCAAGCAGAACAAGCACAACAGATGCTCAAGGAGATTGAAACCGAGATCCAAACCATCTTGTCTTTCAATCAGCACATCGCCGAAGCCAGCGCGCAGCAATCTGAGGCCACCAACGAAATCACCCGTAACTTGACTCACATTGCCGAGCACAGCACTCAAGCCTCTGCGCAAGCTAACCAAGTGGCGGCCGCCAGTGAGCAGCTGATGGAAAACGGTCAGCAACTCGCCCGCAGTTTTGCGGTGTTTAAGATCTGATCCGCTTTGCCCTGTTTCACCCTAGATTGCACCATAAAAAAAGAGAGAGCCGTGAGGCTCTCTCTGTGTATCAGCGTCCATTGGGGAATTACGCTGTCTTTATAGGGTGATTCAAGCTGGCTTAGTCTTTCAGCACTTTCACGGTGTAAGCGCCATCTTTTTGGCGATACAAGCCATGAATATCAGTCTCAAAACCTGGGTAGTGCGCGCCGATTTCACACAGCATTTCCAAGAAATCCAACACTGGACGAGAGCTGTCTGTCACCATTTCACCTGGCAGTACCAATGGCACGCCTGGAGGATAAGGCAGGATCATATTGGCACTTACTCGGCCAACCATGTCGTTCAGTAGAATTTCTTCAGTTTGACCACGCAACTCTTGTTGCCATGCCACATGTGGCGTTACTTTCATCTCTGGCAGCACATCAAACGCTTTGTACATCAGCTCTGGCAGTTGGTATTTGCGCGTTAAGTCGTGGATGCCTTGCGCCAGCTCCTGAATACGCATGCCTTCGTAGAAAGCTGGGTCTTCACGGTACAGTGAAGGCAGCATGGTACGAATGGTCAGGTTCAGATCATAACCGCGTTTGAACTCAGTCAGGCCACGCAGCAGCTGCATTGCTTTTGACTTATCAATACCGATAGAGAACAGGAACAGCAGGTTGTAAGGGCCGGTTTTCTCGACCACGATGCCGTGTTCATCGAGGTATTTAGAGACCAGAGACGCCGGAATACCGCTCTCTTCCAACTCGCCATCTTTGCTCATTCCCGGAGTGAGAAGAGTGATTTTGATTGGATCAAGATACATGTGGTTGTCATCAAGATTCTTGAAGCCATGCCAATCTTGGTTTGGATCGAGTTTCCAGCACTCGGTGGTATCAATGTTCTCAGGTTGCCAAACATCGAAGAACCAGCCTTCGCTCTCGCCTTTCAGACGTTTGATCTCTTTACGGAAGCGAATCGCACGGTCAATCGAGTCCTGCATCAGCTTACGGCCGGTGTTGCCACGCATCATCGCCGCGGCGGTTTCAGTCGATGCCACAATGCCGTACTGCGGTGAGGTTGAGGTGTGCATCATGAAAGCTTCGTTGAACGACTCGCGGTCAAACTCACCTTTGACATGAATCATCGAAGCTTGCGAGAACGCCGCCAGCAGTTTGTGAGTGGACTGTGTTTCGTAGAACACTTTGCCCGGCATTGCTTCACCACTCATGCCACACTTGCCTTCATAAATACGGTTGAAGTTAGTGTAAGGCACCCATGCACTGTCGAAGTGGATGTGTTTGCAATCCAACGACTCTTTGATGAACTGGGTGTTATACAGCAGGCCATCGTAAGTCGAGTTGGTGATCACCGCGTAGCTTGGCGCACTCGCACCCGGAGTGTTTGCCACTTTCTCAGCAATCACTTCACGGCTGAATTCACTTTGTGGAATACCACCGAGGATGCCGTAAGCGTTACGGGTTGGGCGGAAGTAAATCGGGGTGACGTCCGTCATCATCATTAAGTGAGTCAATGATTTATGACAGTTACGGTCAACCAGAACTGTGCTGCCCGCAGGCGCTGAGAACATACCGACGATCTTGTTCGAGGTCGATGTACCGTTGGTCACGATGTAAGAGGCATCGGCATTGAAAGTGCGCGCGATGTACTCTTCCGCTTCTTTGTGTGGGCCGGAGTGATCCAGCAGTGAGCCAAGCTCTGGCATCGAAATCGATACGTCCGCTTTGAAGGTATTTGGACCGTAGAAATCGTAGAAAATACTGCCGACGGGGCTTTTCTGGAACGCGGTACCACCCATATGGCCCGGAGTACAGAAGGTGTATTTACCCTCTTCTACATATTTGAACAGCGCCTTAGTAAACGGAGGCATGATCGCGTCTTTGTACTCTTGAGTCGCTTGGTTGATCTTGATGGCAATGTCGTCCGCCATACCCAATGCGTATTCGAAGAAATGCACGTTCAGGCGCAGGTCAGTCAGTGAAATATCCAGAGTCGATTGCTCGTTAGCAAAGGCATGCACTGGCAGTTTATCGTTGATATTGCTGATGCGCTCACACAGCTCCAGCGAATATTTATCCCAGTCGAACAGCACGCCGCAAATGCGTGGGTTCATCTCAATCATCTTGATCAGATCTTTGTCATCAACTGGGTAAACCACTTCATAACCGGCTTTTTCGAGTGCCGCGTGTAGTTGGCGAACTGGCTCTTCTTTAAAGAACACACCCATGTGGTTCAAGATAGCGAATATATTCATTTGGACATCTCCAAGGCGAAAAAGGGCGCTCTCTGTGCACCACACAGTGAGTAAGATGAGCGCCATAGTGAATTCAGAAAGCTGGCGTGGCAGACGCCAGCAGAATCAATCAGTGATTAGCCGAAGCTTGTTGAGGGTGAGTCTCAAGGTATTGAGCAAGACCCGCTTTTTTGCTGTAGAACATCAGAATAATCAGCGACATGATGAAGGTTGCAGTCAGTGTTGAACCTTCAGCCCCCGCCAGCGCCACCATACAGAACAGGCTGGCAATACCGGAGAACAACATCACAAACGTATTGCGAGTAGTCATGCCCTCGAAGCGGATCAGGTTAATGCTGGAGTAGAAATAAGGCAGCATGGTCAGCAGTACCGCATCGGTGGTCAGTTGGTTAAACAGATCTGAAGCATGCGCGGTTTCTGAGCTGAAGAACATCAGTACCAGCATCAGCAGCGTCATCATGCTTGAAGCAATCAGCAGACCTTTTTTAGGCACGCCATTGCGATCGGTTTCGCCGAAGATTTTCGGGAAGTTGCCATCGTTAGCGGCGCGTTTACCTGCTTCGCCTACAAGCATCATCCAAGAACCGAGCGAAGTGAAACACGCCAACGCTGTGAAGGCAGAAACAAAGGGCGCAGTCCAGCTACCAAACAGTTCAGTGGTTGCCAGTGCAAAAGGTGCACCGGATGCCGCGACTTCAGAGGCAGGGAACATACCGCTGATCATTTGGGTGGAAAGTACGTAGATAATACCCGCAATACCGGTACCCAGCATGGTGGCTAGCGGAACCGTACGTTTTGGATTTTCCACCATACCGGAAGAGACCGCAGCCGATTCCACACCCACAAAAGACCACAGGCAAATCAGTACCGCAGTGATCACTGCATGGCCATCGCTACCCGCAGACACATTCCAGTTTTGGCTGTAGATGGCACTGTCAAAGTGCGTCCAACCAAACAGAGCGGTACCCACAACAGGGATCAGGATCAGCACCAAACCAATGGTACATAAGCGGCTTACCCAGCTACCCCCAAGCAGGTTCACTAAAGTAAACAACCAAACCGAAGCGATGGTCGCTAAACCTGCTGGAATCGGGTCATTCAACACCGGGAAGAACACTGATAGGTAAGAAACACCGGTAATCGCAATCGCTAGGTTGCCGATCCAGTTAGCGTGGTAATAGAGCACGCCCGTTTGGAAACCAAACACCGGTGACACTTCCCCAGCATAAGCAATCGGGCCGCCGTCTTGCGGGTTTTTGGTTGCCAAACGAGCAAACACAAACGCTAAACTTAATGCACCGATAATGCAGATAATCCAGCTATAAATGGAAATAGAACCTACGCTCGCAAGCGTAGAAGGAAGCAGAGCAATACCACTGCCCATCATGTTACCAGCCACAACACCCGTACAGGCGATCAGGCCAATTTTCTTTGCATTTGATGACATAACATCTCCAAATCGATTCTACTTAAGTTACAAAACTCAAACTGAATGGTTAGCGAGATGTCATGAGTGCAATCACCTGCGCTACCTCGCTAAATTTCGAGGTGCAGACTACGCCCAAAAAACCTAAAAAAAATAAACTTACGGTTATCAATAAAATGATGAGACAAGAATGAGTTTCTTGATATCAACCTGATAAACACGGTAGATAAAAACCATTATTTTCAATGCATTAAATAAAAATCTAAAATCATCATCCTTGCAGAGTAAAAATATCAACATGAGAACTTTAGGATAAACAGGCTGGTGAATGAGTCCGTACGTATGAGGTTTATCTCTCTTTTTTGAAATGAGCATGACGAAATGAGGATTAACCAATCACGCTAAGATTGCATCGCCCCATAACTGGGATAGAAGAAAACGCATTCACGACATAGCAGTATTGGGAAGAAGGGAATAGTAAGGCGCAATCCCTCCCCTGAACAGAGAGGGATTGAATGATGTGTGGCGAAAAAGGAGATGAGTCCGCTTATAGAATTACAACAAACGCACCGCGGAAGGATGCACCGAGCGATACATAGCGTAATCGATCGATTTCAGGTTGGAGTGAAACACCAAGTTTTCGCACAACAAGTAAGTTTCCAGCGAAGTATCCATATAAAACGCTTCACTGTAGGCATCACTTGCCCCATCCAAATCGCCTTTTAACTCGGCGTGTTTGCCCTGCAAAACATAAGAGAGCACCGATTCTCGCAAGGCTTGTGCTTGCACTAAATAATCCGCAGCTCTTTCTAACTGGCCATCAACCGTCGCTTGTAAAGCCAACGCTTCATAAATCCTCGGCTGAACAACCCCACTGAGTGACTCACTGGCTTGGCTCAGGCGTTCACTCAATAGCAAAATCCGCTCTTGATTCGAGGGTTCTTTGCCAGCTAAGGCTTGCTGTACATGGTAGGCAATCAGCAATTCGGCTTGTACATAATGATTTTTCGGCTCTAGGGTCAGAACCTGCTCAAGCAGATCAATCCCTTTTTGGAATTGTTGACGATCCGATAAATTCAGATAGTGGTTGGCACGAACATACAACTCTAGTGCCGACGCTTGGCTCGGAAAGTCCACCAACAACTGCTGCGCTTGTTGCTCTGCGTTAGGTACTTTCAAGGCCAGCATAATATCCAGTTCAGCATTTTTGAGTACCGTTGCTAGGTGCTGGCTATCCAGCGGATATTGGCGGCTAAACAAAATGGCATCAGAGGAGTTGTTCTTTAACTCCAAATCCAAAAATGAATGCCCTTCCTTATCATTCACACGCACCGTTACCGATTTTCCGGGCAAGATCCCCGACGTAAACGCCGCTTTACTGAGCATCACACGATAGTCACTGACCTGAGTAATGTCTGCCATCAACTTTTGGGCAACTCCATCCGCCAGATCATGGCTCAGCGCTTTTGAGTCAAAATCATCCTGAAACTTAAACTCAATCAAATGGGTATCGACGACTTGGGTAATCCGCACTTGCGACTGCTTAATCGTGAAAAAGCCCATGGCGACAATCACTAAGCCAATCCAGAGTGCATTGAGCAGATTTAGCCGCCAACGGCTCACATTAGGCTGGCTGGTTTTCTTTGGCTGTTGGCTGTGGCAAACCGCGCGGGTTAATGGCCCAGCAGGAAACACAATCTCGGCGACAGGTTCATCCGCCTCTGGCGCATCCGGTTCAGAAGGAGGCTCACTTGGCAACGTTTCTTCTTGGCGAGCAGAGAGATAAGGGTTGCTATCGAGACGTTGTACGTTAGCCACCAGCTTGTAGCCCCGTTTCGGCACTGTCACCACATAACTGAGGTTTTCTTCGCGTCCGTCACGTAGCAGCTTACGCAACTCAAAAATGGATTGTGTGACCACTTGGTCGGTGACTATTGCCCCGTCCCAGACGTGTTGAATGAGTTCTTCACGGCCAAATACCTCTCCGGTATGTTCCGCAAGAAAATGCAGTAAGTTGATAAGACGTGGCTCGGCCGAGACCTCCCTATCTTGGCGATACAGCTTATTCTCATCAATGCACAGAACCCAGTCATTGATTTGAAAATAGATTCCAATCATAGAACAGCTCTTTGTATCAGGAAGATAGCATCAGAAAACAGGTTGAAGCACATAAGAAACCCGCCACCAATGAGGGGCGAAATTATAATCGTGCCTAACGGTTTCACCTACTATTGATAATACTAAAAAATGCAAACTTAGGTTGAACACTCCCGCTTGAAATGTTGCTGAACGCCCTTACCTTTATGACGACTTCGTGACTTGGAATACTTATTCCAACGCCGCCAAAATCGAGCAGTGACTAGCATTATCCTCAACGTGCCCGCAGCAGGCATCATTGATTTTTTTCAGCGCGCTTCGAATACGCGTTAGCTCTTCAATCTTTTGATCAATCACTGCAAGTTTAGCACTAGTAATGGCTTTCACTTCGGCGCAACTGTGCTCTGTCGCTTCCAAACGAATTTCGAGTAGTTCTTTTATCTCATCCAAACTCAGCCCTAACTCCTTGGCTTTTAAAATAAAAGCCACCTGTTTCAGGCTCTTTTCATCGTACATTCGATAACCGGATTCAGTGCGGGTTGCCGGAACAATCAGGTCATTTTTTTCATAGAAACGCAGCGTATCGGTTGAAACTCCGCAGCGTTTAGCTAACTCTCCAATCTGAAACATAACTGCTCCTCTTCCCTTCCTACTTGAAGCGGCAGCGGTGTTGGCTACGTTCGCTCACCCCAATCACATAGTCTGCCTATACTCATGGGGATTCACTCACTTGCCGCCTACCTGCCACTCCAAGTAGTTTGGTATATTTAAGCTTTCGTTAAAATTTGTGCTTGAAAAACCGTTTTTTAGCGATTATTTTTCCCATGCCAAACGATTGCGCGAGATCTTTTGTAATAAATTGGTTAGAATACGCGCCATCCAAATTCCGGCGGATAAGGTGTTTCCCCAAACTGTTCTGTTACCTTTCGCTCACTCAGGATTTGAAGTGAACTTCAAACCACTACAGCGCAACAGATCACTTTCGGCAAATATCTTTTAAAGGAAAATGGAAGCATGAACAACGCTCGTCCTATTCACCGTGCGCTTCTCAGCGTATCAGATAAAACCGGCATTGTTGAGTTCGCTAAAGCGCTCGCGGAACGTGGCGTTGAGCTGCTCTCAACTGGTGGCACTGCACGCCTGCTCGCAGAGCAAGGCCTTGCGGTAACGGAAGTTTCCGATTACACCGGCTTCCCAGAAATGATGGACGGGCGCGTAAAAACCCTGCACCCGAAAGTGCATGGCGGCATCTTAGGTCGTCGTGGTCAAGACGATGCGGTGATGAACACCCACGGCATCCAGCCGATCGATATGGTGGTGGTGAACCTCTATCCTTTCGCACAAACCGTGGCTAACCCAAATTGCACGCTGGCCGATGCCGTTGAAAACATCGATATCGGCGGGCCGACTATGGTGCGTTCTGCAGCGAAAAACCATAAAGATGTGACCATTGTGGTGAATGCGCACGATTACGACCGTGTTATCCGCGAAATGGATGCTAACCAAAACTCACTGACATTAACCACGCGTTTTGATCTGGCGATTGCCGCTTTTGAACATACCGCTGCGTACGATGGCATGATTGCTAACTACTTCGGCACGCTCGTTCCTTCTTATGGCGATAACAAAGAAGGTGATGAGGAATCCAAATTCCCACGCACGTTCAATGCGCAGTTCATCAAAAAACAAGATATGCGTTACGGCGAAAACAGCCATCAAGCAGCGGCATTTTATGTGGAAGCCAACCCACAAGAAGCCTCAGTGGCAACCGCGCGCCAAATTCAGGGTAAAGCCCTTTCTTACAACAACATTGCTGATACCGATGCCGCACTAGAGTGCGTTAAAGAGTTCAGCGAGCCAGCCTGTGTAATTGTGAAACACGCTAACCCATGTGGTGTAGCGCTGGGCGACGATCTGCTGCAAGCCTACAACCGCGCTTATCAAACCGATCCAACGTCTGCATTTGGCGGCATCATTGCCTTTAACCGCGAACTGGATGGTGAAACCGCGCAAGCGATCATCGATCGCCAGTTTGTTGAAGTGATCATCGCACCGAAAGTCTCGCAAGCGGCAATCGACGTCGTCGCAGCCAAACAAAACGTACGTTTACTTGAGTGTGGTGAATGGCAAGGCCAAACCACAGGATTTGATTTGAAGCGCGTGAATGGTGGCTTATTGGTGCAAGACCGTGACCAAGGCATGGTGGCACAAGATGACCTACAAGTGGTTTCCACTCGTCAACCCAGCGAAGCTGAGCTGAAAGATGCTCTGTTCTGCTGGAAAGTGGCGAAATACGTGAAATCCAACGCGATTGTGTACGCCAAAGGCGACATGACCATCGGCATTGGCGCAGGCCAAATGAGCCGTGTTTATTCCGCGAAAATCGCGGGTATCAAAGCCGCCGATGAAGGCTTGAAAGTGGCGGGCAGCGTCATGGCATCGGATGCCTTCTTCCCATTCCGTGATGGTATTGATGCCGCGGCAGAAGCAGGCATCACTTGCGTGATCCAACCAGGTGGCTCAATGCGCGACCAAGAGGTGATTGATGCGGCCAACGAACACGGTATGGCAATGATCTTCACTGGCATGCGTCACTTCCGTCATTAATTCGTATTATTCGTATGGGGTGCAACGCGCCCCATCTTGTTTAAGTAAGGATTTCACAATGCAAGTTCTCATCATCGGCTCTGGCGGTCGCGAACACGCACTGGCGTGGAAAGTGGCACAAAACCCACAAGTTGAAACCATTTACGTGGCTCCCGGTAATGCGGGCACCGCCCTTGAGCACAAGGTGCAAAACGTCAACATTGGTATCACCGATATCCCAGCACTGGTTGCCTTTGCCCAAGATAAAGCGATTGAGCTGACGATTGTTGGCCCAGAAGCACCATTGGTGATTGGTGTGGTTGATGCGTTTCGTACAGCGGGTTTACCCATTTTTGGCCCAACCCAAGGCGCTGCTCAACTGGAAGGCTCCAAAGCCTTCACTAAAGATTTCCTCGCTCGCCACAACATTCCAACCGCGGCTTACGCCAACTTCACTGAAATTGAGCCAGCTCTGGCTTATGTGCGTGAAAAAGGTGCGCCGATTGTAGTGAAAGCGGACGGCTTGGCTGCTGGTAAAGGCGTGATTGTTGCGATGACTCTGCAAGAGGCGGAAGATGCAATTCAAGACATGCTGGCAGGAAATGCCTTTGGTTCAGCAGGCAGCCGTGTGGTGGTTGAAGAATTCCTCGACGGTGAAGAAGCCAGCTTTATTGTGATGGTTGATGGTGAAAACGTACTGCCAATGGCCACCAGCCAAGATCACAAACGTGTTGGTGATGCCGATACAGGCCCTAACACGGGCGGTATGGGTGCTTACTCTCCTGCGCCAGTAGTCACTCAAGAAATTCATGATCGCGTAATGCGTGAAGTGATTTACCCAACGGTGCGTGGCATGGCAGCGGAAGGCAACACATACACTGGCTTCCTCTACGCGGGTTTGATGATTGATAAAACTGGCGCGCCAAAAGTGATTGAGTACAACTGCCGCTTTGGTGATCCAGAAACCCAACCGATCATGATGCGTCTGCAATCTGACCTCGTTGAGCTGTGCCAAGCGGCGATTGCAGGCAAGCTGGATCAAGTGGAGTCTAAGTGGGACCCTCGTGCCTCGATCGGTGTGGTACTGGCCGCTGGCGGCTACCCAGGCGATTACGCCAAAGGTGACGTGATTTCAGGTCTACCGACTCAAGAAACCGCAGGACAAAAAGTGTTCCATGCGGGCACCGAAACCCAAGGCGACCAAGTGGTGACCAATGGCGGTCGCGTACTGTGTGCCACTGCACTCGGCAATACGGTATTAGAAGCGCAGCAACGCGCTTACCAGCTCGCCGATCAAATCCGTTGGAATGGCATGTTCTGCCGTCGCGATATCGGTTATCGCGCGATTGCGCGTGAGCAAGCCAAGTAATCCGGCATTCACCGCCTTATCAATACAAAAAAGCGCGAGATTCGCGCTTTTTTATTTCATTTCTGTACTCGTTCTCATTGGGATTAGTGAATTTAATCCAGCAACTCTGGCTGTTCCACGCAGCCGTGATCGGTATCATCCAGCAATAGCAACTCGTCGATGTGCACTTTGTCGTTACGGATCTTGCCTAAAAACGCTACATAGCTTTCGATAGAAGCGAGGCGGTTAAACACAAAGCTGGGCAGCGTTTGATTAAACTCGACTCGTTGGTACTCAACGCCTGCACAGGTTTCAAACACTTTGCCATTCCAATAACCTTGGATTAGCTCTAACCCCTTTTTATCTTGCTCTTTAGTGGCTTCTGCAACGGCTTTGGCTTGCAATACGTAATGCGCAAGCTGTTCTTCACTCATTGGCAGCACTTTTCCCGCCAGTCGATACTGTTGGTACACTGCTTCGCCTTCTTTGCTAAAGCGGATATGCACGCTGAACGGCACCAATTTTTTACCATCGAGATGCTCACCTTCACGACGAATTTCACGCATTTGCCCCTCTTCCCAGTGGTAACTGGTTTGGTAGCTGCCGTAATCGCCGGAAGTCACATAGTCTGAGGCTGAGCTTGGTTTTTGAAAACGCTCGGTATACCAATAAAAACTGGTCGCATCACCAATCGTTTTACCACCAGTAAATTGATTGATCTGCTCAAGGTTAGGATTGGGAGTAGAAGAGCACCCGGCCAATAGACCAGATACCAAAAGAAGGAAGGATAACTGCTGCTTCATAAACAAAAACGCCGAGATGTTCTATCTCGGCGTAGTATAAAGCAATTACTTGATCGCGTCTTTCAGCGCTTTACCTGCTACGAATGCAGGAACGTTAGCTGCCGCAATTTTGATCTCTTCACCGGTTTTTGGGTTACGGCCAGTACGAGCAGAACGATGATTAACTTTGAATGTACCAAAACCAATCAGTTGTACTTGGTCGCCTTCTTTCAAAGCACCTTCAACCGCACCCAGAGTCGCTTCTAGAGCCGCTTTCGCTTGCGCTTTAGTTAGGTCCGCTTTCTCTGCGATAAAGTCGATCAATTGGGTCTTGTTCATTTAGGTTTCCCTTCTCAATAGGTTATCGAATCGAGCTCACTCTAAAACATAAATGCCCGCTCTGGCAAAGGTTTGTCGCGCAACTTTCGCTTTTATGACGCACTTTTAACCGTAATCTGAGTAACAACTCACAATTTGTTACTAATCAAGCTATGCGGTTGCTTGTAATTGGGGGTGAGAAACCTTATTTAAAAAGGGCTAATCGTTTGGGAAGCCTGTCATTTCAATCGATTTAGTGACTGAAAAAAGTACTTTTGACTCCTTCAGGCGAAGAAATGCTTCTTCATATTCTCCTGAGATTTTGTGGTTTAACCACACAACTTGGCGAGAAGAAAAGAGTTCGAACGTACACAATAAAACCAAGGAATTTTATGTTTCTGCTTGCGATATATATTTCTGTCGCGATTGGCGTATCGTTTATCTGTTCAGTGTTAGAAGCGGTATTGCTGAGTATTACCCCGAGTTATCTTGCCCAACTGCGTCAACAAGGTCACCCAGCAGCCACTCGCTTAGCTGAGTTGAAAGCGGATATCGATCGTCCACTCGCCTCTATCCTCACCCTTAACACTATTGCGCACACCATAGGCGCTGCGACTGCGGGTGCTCAAGCTGCCGTAGTGTTTGGTAGCAAATGGCTAGGTTTGTTCTCTGCCGTGCTCACCTTAGGCATTCTGGTATTGTCAGAAATCGTGCCTAAAACCATAGGGGCAACTTACTGGCGTGAACTCGCGCCTCATGCGGCTTTAATTCTACGCTGGATGGTGTGGGCACTAACCCCATTCGTTTGGTTCTCAGAACAGATCACTAAACGCCTAGCCCGTAAAGTTGAGGCCCCGAAATTGCGCGATGAGCTTTCGGCAATTGCGATGCTCGCCAACGAAAGCGGTGAACTTGCCGCAGGCGAGTCAAAAATGCTGAATAACTTGCTGGCTATTCAAAGCGTACCCGTGACTCAGGTAATGACACCACGACCTGTGCTGTTCCGCGTTTCGGCCGATCTGACGATCGATGAGTTTCTCAATAAACACCGCGATACACCATTCTCTCGCCCGCTGGTTTACAGTGAAGAGAAAGACAACATCGTTGGCTTTGTGCACCGCCTTGAGTTGTTTAAATACAAGCACAGCGGTCAAGGGCACGTATTGCTGGGTGATGTGATGCGTCCAATCCATGTTCTGCTCAATACCTTTAGCTTGCCTAGAGCCTTTGATCAAATGATGCAAAAGCGTTTGCAGTTGTCACTGGTGGTGGATGAGTATGGATCTGTACAGGGCTTGCTGACTTTGGAAGATATCTTCGAGCATCTGCTCGGTGAAGAAATCATTGATGAAGCGGACCGCACGACCGATATGCAGCAACTGGCGACCGAGCGCTGGGAGCACTGGAAGCGTAAGCATCATATGATTGAAAGCCGAGACGAAGAGGAATAAACAAAACGGGAGCTGAAGCTCCCGTTTCTATAATCAATATCTGAACTCAGTCAGTTTACAGAGCGACTCCGATATTGCTTAACCCTTCTTCACGCAGCTCTTTACGCAGATCTTTGATGAGGTCAATATCGCGCTCAACCGCTTCACGAAGCGGACGGAAAATCGCCCATTGCACATCCCATTCCGCGCAAACTGCTTCATTCTCTTTTTGGTTGTCATTGGTGATTTCCTCACCCGTTTGTGCTTCTTCCAGTTGTGCCACGGTTTGTACCGAAATCTGGCTCACTTTAATCATCGCTTCCGCCAAATCATCACGATCCAACAGACCGTGTAGCAGCGTTGCCAAGCCTTCACAGGCATCAATCGCTGGATACACTGCATACACATCAAACGCATCCGATGTTGGGATCAGCTCTTCAAGCTTCTCCAACTGATGCTCAAAATTCACTTTGGCATTTTTTACCGTCATCAATTCCCACACGCTGTCGAGAATGTCACGGTAGATACGCGCCTCAGCAAACTGCGTGTGCTCACAGAACATAGCGTAATTCGGATACATACGTTCACACAGACAGGCCATAAAGGTAATCTGTTGCCAAGGTTCAAACTTCTCAAGACGAAGCTGTAGAGGGTTTTGTAACATAGTCACTTCAATCGTTGCGGAAAAAGACAGCGGAAGTGTACTGGATAAACATAAGGGAAAAAAGACGCGCCTATGAACAATTTCCACCAGCTGTATATTCTGACTGAACACGATGAACATTACCGCGAGCTGATCATCGAGCGCCAACTGGAAGGCCTCTCCGTAACCAATGATCGCGCACAGGCGACCATTTTATTAGCTGCGCCACCGATGGCCGCTCGTTGTTTGGATGAATTTCCACGCTTGCAATGGCTACATTCAGCTTACGCCGGTGTGGATACTTTAATGGCACCCAAGCTGCGTAAAAACTACCTACTGACCAACGTGAAAGGGATTTTCGGACACCTGATTGCCGAATACGTGATGGGCTATGCCATCCAACATCAGCGCCACTTCAATCTTTACCAAGCGCAACAAGCAGAGCAACGCTGGCAAACCCACTCTTACTCTTCCCTAGCCAATCAAACTATGGTGATTCTGGGGACGGCTCAATTGGCAGCCACTTGGCTAAAGTAGCCAAACAGTTTGGGCTGCGCGTCGTTGGGGTGAATCGCACGGGCATTCCCGCCAAAGAGGGCGATTTCGATGCCACTTACCACATCAGTGAGCTGCCTTCGGCATTAATGCGTGCTGATCTGCTAGTCAACACCTTGCCGAATACGCCAGCCACCGAAGGCCTGCTTAATCAAGACAATCTCAGCCACTGCCACCAAACATTGCTATTTAATGTTGGGCGCGGAAAAACGCTGGTTGAGCAAGATTTACCTGATTTGATTGCTGCTGGGCATATCCGCCACGCGTTCTTAGATGTGTTTATCAAAGAACCACTGGCAAATGAGCACCCATTCTGGACAAATCCGGCGATCACCATTACACCACACATTGCGGCAGTCAGCTTCCCAGAGCAAGTGGTCGATATCTTCGCGGATAACTATCAGCGCTGGCGTGATGATTTGCCGCTACGTAATCAAATCGATTTTGAAAAAGGCTACTGATGCTTGAGTCACTTCTGGCCGAAATTCGCCAATGCAAAGTCTGCGAACCACATTTACCTTTAGGCGCGAATCCTGTGATCCGCGCCCACCCTGCGGCGAAAATTTTGATTATTGGCCAAGCACCGGGAACCAAAGTACATAACACCTCAATTCCGTGGAATGATGCCAGCGGCGATCGACTGCGCCAGTGGCTCGATTTGGATCGTGATACGTTTTATTGCGAAGAGAAGATCGCCATCATGCCCATGGGATTGTGCTATCCCGGCAAAGGGCGTAGTGGTGACTTACCACCGCGCAAAGAGTGCGCGCCATTGTGGCATGCGAAGGTGTTAGAGCAACTCCCCAATCGGCAACTCACCCTCCTGATTGGTCAATATGCTCAGAATTATTATCTACCCGACAAACCTGCGACGTTGACCGAAACAGTGCAGCAGTGGCAGCGCTGGATACCTTCAGTTTTACCACTGCCACATCCATCCCCTCGCAACACCTTATGGCTGAAAAAACACCCTTGGTTTGAACAAGAAGTCGTGCCCTACCTACGCCAGCGAGTGAAGCAAGCGCTTACATAGCAAGCAGTTACGATTTGATGATAGTATGGCGCGCAGATTGATTAAGGAGGGCGCCATGCTTGAAACATTGACTCAATGGTTACAGCAGTTTGATATTGAGATTGAACGTGTGATTCAGGTTGCGGAAGCGTTGGGGCTGATTGCGGCCATTTCTATCGCTATCCATCTAATTTTACATCGCGGAGTGCTGCTGTGGCTTAAACGCCATACCCGGCATGAACAGAGTGTTTGGCGCAATGCGTTATTCAAAGAACACCTGTTTAGCCGCGTTGCCTTGCTGATCCAAGGTGTGGTGATTGCTGTGCAAACCCAGTTGTGGCTCAGCCCTGGCACTTTCACCTACGACGTGCTGCATACCGTCACAGCATTGTGGATTGTGGTGTTCAGCATGCTGGCCACCTACTCAATACTCAATGTCCTAGAACTGTTGCTCAGCAAAACCCAAGTCGGGAAAAACCTCCCCACACGCGGCATTTTGCAGAGCATCAAAATCGTCGTGTTTATTATCGCGGCACTATTTTTTACCTCGATTTTGATTGGCAAATCACCCGTTATCCTACTTAGCGGTTTAGGTGCTATGACCGCCGTAGTGATGTTGGTATTCAAAGACCCGATTTTGGGCTTGGTTGCGGGTGTACAGCTTTCCGCCAACAAAATGCTTTCCGTCGGCGACTGGTTAGAAATGCCCAAATACGGCGCAGATGGTGCAGTACTGGATATAAGCCTGACTACGGTGAAAGTTCAGAACTGGGATAAAACCATTACCACCATCCCAAGCTACGCGCTAATTTCTGATTCCTTTAAAAACTGGAAAGGGATGCAAGAATCCGGAGGCCGCCGCATCAAGCGCAGTATTTTAATTGATGCGACCAGCGTGCATTTTTTGACGGAAGAAGAGAAACAAGCACTGAAGAAAGCCCAACTGCTTGAGCCTTATTTGGTAGAAAAAGAGCAGGAAATCACCAGTTACAACCAGCAAAAACATTGGGATTTAGCGTGTCGTATCAACGGCCGTCGCTTGACGAATATTGGCAGTTTCCGCGCTTATTTAGAGCGTTACCTGCGTAATCACCCCAATATTCATCAAGATATGACATTAATGGTACGTCAGTTAGCGCCTACTCACGATGGTATCTCGCTTGAGGTGTACTGCTTTACCAGCACTACAGTGTGGGTAGAGTACGAGCGAATTCAATCAGATATTTTTGATCACATCTACGCGGTACTGCCTGAATTTGACTTGCGCGTATCTCAAGCGCCAACTGGTAATGATTTTCGAGCGCTGAGAGTTTAAACCCAAACACTCTCACCCTCCCCTTACAAGGGGAGGGAATGCGTTCTCAACACGGGTTAAAACACCGAATAACCAAGTTGAGTAAGCTGCTCGGAGAAGGTTTGTTTAGCGGAAACTTCACCGTGAATAAGGTGCACTTGCTTAGGCTTTTCAGCAATACCCGTAATAAAACGCAGAAGATCCGCTTGATCGGCATGGGCTGAATAGCCCGACATCGTATGAATATGCGCTTTAACTTCAACTTCATCGCCATCAATCCACACCGACTGCTCACCGCTTTGAATTTTACGCCCAAGCGTACCTTCGGCTTGAAAGCCCGCCAAAATAAGATCGGTTCTTTCATCAGGCAGCAGGGCTTTTAAATAATACATAATTCGCCCACCCTGACACATTCCCGATGCTGCAACCACAATCGCCGCTTCTCCGGTTGAAGCCAAGCGGTTAACTAAACGCTCATGTGTTCGATGATCTTCCACTGTAATGCACTGCTCAAATGCTAAAGGATGCCGATGCATTTGCAGTCGCGCTTTGGCTTCTCTTCCCCATAGCTGCTTAAAGCGACGATAAGATCGCGTAACACGCTGCGCCATGGGTGAATCAAGAATAATCGGTAAATTTGCGTCAATCTGATGCGAAAAGATGAGTTGTTCGATATCAAATAGCAATTCTTGGGTGCGCCCCACACTGAACGCTGGGATTAATATTGCACCCCCATCGCTCAATGAACGCTCAATCATTGTGCGCAGACGATCACCCCGACTCTGCACATCCTCGTGCTGCTTGTCGCCATAGGTGGTTTCAATAAACAGATAATCGGCACGTTCAGGCGGGAGAGGATCAGGCAACAAAGGCGTATGACTTGGCCCCAAATCACCGGAAAACACCACCACTTCACCATTTGGTAGGCGAATCTCCACATACGCCGAACCCAAAATATGTCCAGCTGGTTGAAAGCGTATATAGAATGAATCGGCACGTTTCGGCTGCAAAGCAAACCACTTTTGGTAATCCTGAACCCGAAGTAAACGGCGTACCTGAGTAAGTACACGCTCACTTTGCTTGGGTGACATACCCAATTGCAACTTTAAACCATCTTCCAACATCAGCGGCACCAACTCCGCCGTTGCTGCTGTGCAAAAAATCGGTTGGTTAAACCCTGCCGCTAATAGCCAAGGTAAACGGCCGATATGGTCAATGTGAGCATGAGTCAACACCAATCCATTGAGATGATTGACTGCAAAATCTATCTCTAGCGGGCGTTCGTCAGCACCTTGAAATAAACCGCAATCAATCAGTAAAGCTTGCCCATCCGAACGCAACTCATGGCATGAGCCCGTGACACTCTCCTTACCACCGTGATGAATCACTTCCATGTCGCTTCTCCTTGATTTGCACCACACATTGACGCTCTTTCGCACTCACATAAAGTCCATAAGCAACGAAAATTGAGCCAATCATTCAAACTTAACTACGCCCAGCAAAGTAGCGACAAGCAAATGAGTAGATAACCATTCCTAGTAATACACCCACGCCATTTGCCGCCATATCTCCCCATGAAAACTCGCGGCCAATCACATCTTGCACCACTTCCACGACCACACCAAAACCAAATAAAAGCACTGGAACTAGCCATACTCTGCGCGCTAATCCTGCACAACCGAGCAACGTTAACACCAAATAAGCCACACTATGCTCAGCTTTATCAATATAAGGAATATCTACTACCTTCACCAAAGAAGGAGAAAAAGAGAGGTAACACACCGCAGCCATTGCCAAAATTCCTATACTACGAAACAACCTTACTCCATATTTATTACCCAAGATTTCCATTTATCTCTCTTAAAATAATTTAATGACAAATTAAACAGCAAATTCATTAGCTCTATTATTAACCAACAATGTTTATCGCTCAAAACACAAGCATTAAAAGAATTATTTTTAATCGCAGATACAAGAAAATAGTAGTGCCATGGGCATTTTCTTAAACCTAAAACTCCTTATTTACAATTAAATCAGAAGTATCAATAAGAAAACAGATTACTCAAACCCACCAAAAAACCGTGAACTGTACCGACAAAATCACACTTATATGAAATAGTTCTAATGCAGATGTTGCAGAAACTATAAAAACAAAAATCAACTCATCGAAGAATAAGAAAATCAACACACACAAAAGAGAAGCTCATCGCAAACTTAACCCATACAACGAGCAAATTAATCAATAACACAAACTAATGATTTTTAATTAAAACTTTATCCAACTTGTAAGTTAGATTAAAATCCGCACTCAAATAAAAAAAGCCAACAATACACCTAAATAGTGGCTGAAAAATACTTTAACGTCGAGTGTCACACATGCACTAGGTAACTGGAGTGACATATTATTAATTGGTTGGGCGATAGCTCTTGAGAATTGAGAAAACTTAACGGATATGAGTGATATTTTAAACGAAACAGTTAACGAGCAGCGGGTAAATGCGACTGCACCAGCAATAACTCGCCCAGAGGCCAAAGCCAGTCATAATGCACATAGCGAAGTTCTGGTTGATAGTACCGTTCTCATCTACTGCCCAGAGCAAGATGTTGGGCGTATTCAAAATGTATTTTCTAAGCATGATATCCGTTATCAGATAAACAACTATCAAGTTAAAAATTTCAAAAATAAAACTCTTTGTCATTACAAAAGTGCAGAACTCAGCCGAGAACAGCAAGCTTTCTTAATTCAAGCGACAGAGTACGGAGCTTGGGTTGAGCCATTGGTGAGCTATTTCGATCGCCGCATGGGTTATACCGAAGTTGAACTGCTACATTCAGGTTACTTCCTGCATCAAAAAGCGTTTTCAATACTTTCTCATAAACGTCATTCATGGGAAAAGAGAGCGATCGACTTAATGTTCGTCGCACTACTTTCAATCGTTGCTATTCCTGTTGGCTTAATCACTGCACTGCTGATTAAACTTGAATCTCCAGGTCCTGTTTTTTACAAACAAAAACGCACTGGCCAATATAACCGTGAATTTGAAGTGATTAAATTCCGCTCAATGCGTAATGATGCCGAAAAACATGGAGCACAATGGGCAAGTAAAAATGATGCACGAGTGACTCGTGTGGGAAAATTTATTCGTAAAACTCGAATCGATGAGCTGCCACAATTGATCAATGTGGTGAAAAGTGAAATGTCGATGGTTGGCCCACGACCAGAACGTGAAGTGTTTATTGAAGAACTCGAGAAGGTCATCCCATATTACCGCTTCCGTCACGCAGTCAAACCCGGTGTGACTGGATTAGCTCAGGTGAGATACCCTTATGGCGCATCAGTAGAAGATGCGATCTGGAAGCATAAATACGACGTTTACTACATCAAACATCAAAACTGGAAGATAGAATTGAAGATCCTGTTATTGACTGTTAAAACCGTTTTGTTTGGAATGGGGAGATAAAGAAATATGACTTACCCAGATTTCTCTGTTCTCTGTTCTTTATATAACAAAGAAAAACCAGAGTACCTAGAACAATGCTTTATGAGTCTTGCTTGGCAAAGCTTACCCGCAAATGAAATAGTTGTTGTTCATGATGGTCCATTAACTGAAGAGCTTTACTATGTATTAAATAAATGGAGAAGTATCCTTCCATTAAATGAAGTAATTCTACCTAAGAATGTAGGCCTTGGTGATGCACTCAACGCTGGATTAGCATCATGCAAACATGAATACATAATCCGCGTTGACACTGATGACGTAAACCATTCAAATAGATTTGAAAAACAAATACATTATATGTGTACAGCTAAAGATATCGCAGTGTCTAGTGCTTATATATATGAATTCGAAAATGATTATCAGAACCCTTGTAGAATTAAAAGAGTTCCAGCAGGTCATGAAATAAAAAACTACAGTTTACGCAGAAACCCATTAAACCATATGGCTGTTATTTTTAAAAAAAGTGCTGTTATTGATGTTGGTGGATACCATCACCTACCATATATGGAAGACTATTATCTATGGCTAAGGCTGATAGCTAGAGGATACAACATAAGCAACATGAATGAAGCTTTGGTCAGTGCTCGAATCGGTAATGGAATGCTAGAACGTAGAAGAGGGATTACTTATGTGAAGAGTGAAGCTTTCATGTTGAAGAAAATATACGAATTAAAATTGAGCAATAACATACTTCCATTCATATACTATTCCTTAAGGATTATATCTAGATTAATACCTAAAAACATATTTCACAACGTATACTCCACATTAAGAAAGTATTAATCACCATATTAACTCTCTGACGTAACCAGGGAGTTAATATATTTCCTCAATTACAGTCTGATATTCTAACGTTTCGTATTTTTCAATACCTAGATATAACATGCCGAAGCAATATAAAAACAGCATTATATATGCAATAATTTTATATCTAATATTATTTATTGAACCAACAAGCATCGATATATAAAGAGGCTCAACTGACATAAATATACTAGATAGTCTTCCAGCTATAGATGAGAAATCAAGAAAAACAATCCTGACACATGTCCCAACAATGAAAACCATGAGTAAAACATTAAACAAATTTCCACTTACAATTTTCTTCCTAAATAGGTGAATTCCAACTAAAGATAGTAAAAAATTCTTAATATTATTAATATCTAAAAAACCCAATACATAATTTAATTCTGATTCTTTACCATAATCTTGAAATTTACCAGAAACATAACCACCGCCGGATGAAAGAACTTCAATTATAAGATGAGACATGCCAAATATATAAAAAATTACAGAAAAAACAAGAATGTAAAATAACTTATCAGAATTTGGATTATGAAAATAAAAAATCATCAGAACAAAAAAAACCATTGCTGACTGATGAAAAACAGAAGCAAACAATACAAAAATTGAAAATAATAAAATCTTTCTTTCTGAATAAAAAACCAATGCATATATTAATATAGCATACGCTAACCCTGCTCTTATTACTCCCATATCTCTTACTATAAAGAAAAATGAATAATAAATTGCAACAGCCAAAATTGGCTCTTTTGTCAATTTAGGATATGCCAAACCAATAAACAACATTGTTAATAACGAGTATAGAATAAGTGTATATCTAAATCCAGATTCAAACTCTGAAAACAAACTTGATATGATTAAAAAACTATATTCAACACCATATAATCCATATTGGTAAAAATCATAACCTGAAGAAATTAAATTATAAAAATACTCATAGTTATAATAGTCAGGTTTAACTCCAACTCGAAACGCACTAATAACAAAAAGAAATGCAATCAAGAAAATATATATATACTTACCTATCAGGTAGTTAATTTTACTAAATAAGAAGCCAAATGAAATAATCAATAAGAAGTAATAGTATGCCACCTAAAAGCCTCTTAATGTATCATATATTTTTTTGTAGTTATAAAAACATTCAGATGCTGAGAATTTACTTTTAGCCACTTCAACATTATTAAAACTATTAGGTGTTTTCATTTCATGAAGAACATATTTAAATGACTCTGAATTGTCTTTTTCAAACAAAAAAAAGATCTGCATGATTTCCAATTTCAACAAAAGGTCCAATATCTGTAACTAAAGGCTTCTTGCCCATCAACATAGCTTCAATAATAGACAAAGGAAACCCTTCACTTCTTGATGGAAAAACACACACATCATCCTCTGACATATATTTATATGGTTCTTCAACATGTCCAATCAAAAGCACTCTATCATCAAGATCCATATTATTAATAATAGTATTTAGATTTTCTCTATCTTCCCCATTACCAGCAATAATCAAACAATAATTATCCCCCAAATCGGACATTGATTTTATCAAAAAATCAAAACCCTTAATATTCCTAAGAACACCATAAGTAAATATCAATTTCCTATTTCTTTTAAAATCTCTAATTTTATTATCTATACTTTTAGATTTTGGAGATGACATATATAAATCAATCCCATTATAAATAGTTATCGCATTAGTAGATAATCCAATTTGATTTTTAATATAGTTTGTTAAAACAATTAACTTATCAAACCTCTTTAACATTAATAACCATATCCGAGGCAATATTATTTTTTCATATCTACCACTAAACTCTTTATGTGGATTACAATGCAAAGTAGACATTATTTTCTTTTTTAAGAAAACTTTCAAAGCAAATGCTAATAGATCAGGTTTTATTCCATGCGAATGAAAAACACCGGATAAAAAAATATGCTTAAACTTGAACTGCTCTACATGAATACCTTTGCTCTCGATGTTTTTAATTAATGAGTTGTCACACTTATTTTTAGATAAATAAAGCATTAAAACCTTCTCCCCACAAGAGATAGCCTCTTCACAAAGAGAAATGGATATTTTCACTGGTGCTTTATTATTAATTCCTGTAACAATATGTATTATCACTTAAACTGCCTCTTCCACATCTCAATTTCTTTCATAGGCAAGTGTATCTGCACATTATCATTTCGAAAAATTGCTTCTTTTAGATTAGTGAAAATGTTCTCTCTTGGTACGACATTCAAATTAAAGTCTTTTGCCTTTTCTATAGCTCGGTTATCGATTCCTATTATAATTGCTCTTCTATATTTCTGTAATGCTCTTATTCCAGCATGGAGCCTTGTCCCTACAAAATCAACCTCTTTTGACTGAAGAATATAATCATATTCTTCCAATCTAGGTGGAATTATTTTTATGCTTTTTGTAATGTTTCTATCGAAAATATCGAAATATTTACGATCATCAGATCCTTGAATCCAATAATACACATCCTTATATTCTTTTACTAACAAATCAATTAAGAATGCATCTTTTTCATGATCTCTATTATAATCAGTTAAAGTAAAGACAACGCTGTCTTTTTTATCACAATTGATTTTTTTGCAATTTTCTTCAGTCAAATTCCACATTGTTGAACAAGATGTGTTTATAACATTTTCAACTCCAGATTTTTTTAACATCTGTGCGGTATAGTTATCTCTTACAGAGTGTAAGAGATCTTTTGATAATAGTTTTTTATAAAAAATTTTTGCGTATGATGATGGCTCTTTCTGGTATGAATTCCAACCAACACCTAATGTTACTATATTGTTTTTTTTAATAAATGGAATGTGTAATGGTGTTAATTTCCAAGGTCCTCTAAATAGATTATCACTACTAAGAGCATTTGTTCCCATTAAAAAGTTATAGTCTACATTGTTAAGTATATTTATTGAGAATGGTGATAAATAGTCCCTTGTGCTTATATTAAAGAATTGCTCTACAGGAAAAACATTACTAATTTGATTAAAGCAAGAATCATATATTATTCTATCGCCTACATTCAGAGTAGAAACAGTAGTGTCTAACAATCCTATTTTTTCATATTTTTTCATTTAACTTACAACCCAAAAAATAATATCTTGTTTGTTTACATATAACTAAAAACAAAAACCCAGATATGAACCAAGAGATTAAAGAAGCGAGTGCAGCACCTTTAATTGAAAATAATGGTATTAATAAATAATTAGCTAATAAATTCACTGACAAAGCAAGTATATTTCTATATAACGCAATGTTTGGAAGGCCATCAATAATCAATAATCTACCCGTAGTCACATTTAACCCACAAAATAAAATTGATATTGAATAAATTAATGCGATTCCATTGTCTAATTCTGAATCAAAAACAAACTTTATAACATATGGCAACATAAGGAAATATAACACACTGATAAAAACCAGTATTTTAAATGATTTCCAAATAAACTCTCTAGCTAGGAAACCATAATTATCATTCATTTTAGAGTTTATTAAACCTGGGAAAGACGACATCCCAAACACAGTAACAATTACAATTAATCCATCTTGAAACTTAGAAATTACTGATAAATAAGCCACATCACTCATTTTTCCAGAAAGAATACCCAACATATATTGATCTATTTTTGAATATGTTGTGATAATTATAGCACTTAAAACAAGATGATAATTTTCTTTAAGCCTAGTTAAGTATTCACTGACACATTTACTCCACCACAACCATCCTATATTATCTATTCTATTTCCACAAAAACTATGCCTTTTTATAATTAGGAAAATACAACTCCATAAAAAAAACAGAAAATAGTCCAATAGAAACAAAATAGATGCATCCAAAATGGTAATCTGTTCATTTACAACATATAGCTTAAATAACAATAAAATTATCGTTATTGCTACTTTCACTGACAAATAAACCTCTATATCTAGATTACTCTGTGTCAATATTTCCGCATAGCATGCACCATGAAAGAAATATGATAAAAGAAGCAATAGCAATATTAGCAAGCCAACATCTACAAAGATAACACTTGAATATAAGTATGTTACAATCCAAACAAATAAAAAAACAACTAATGATATACTTAGCTTACCAACGGAAAGATTAATAAAACTGCTTTTTTTTGATACTAAATCTTTTACATCAGTTTGATTCAAACTCAATAAAGAATAAAAACTTGTTATTGTTACATAACTAAGAATTAAACTATATTGACCATAAGCGTCAATATCCATTTTTTTGCCAGATAAAATGTATATATAAAACCTGATAAAAGCCAAATATACCTTTCTAGTAATAACAGAATATTTTTTCTAATCATTATGATATGAATAATTGTAATAACCATAACCGTAAGTACTAGAGGCTTTCTTTTCCACTGCGTTGAAAATAACCCCTTTGACTTCAATACCGGACTGCTCAAAACGGTGACGAGCCACATCAATCTCTTTCGCCGTATTTTGGCCAAAACGCGCCACCATTAAGGTGGTTCCGACGTGTGCTCCGACAATACTAGGATCCGTAACTGCCAGTACCGGCGGGGTATCAACAATCACTAAGTCATAATGCTCTGAAGCCCATTGCAGCAACTCTTCCATTCTCTTATGCATGAGCAGTTCAGAAGGGTTGGGTGGCACTTGCCCGCGGGTCATGACAGAGAGATTTTCTACTTGGCTAGTTTTAATGCAGTTTTCTAGCGGTAACTTTCCTGCAAGATAATCAGAAAGGCCATTTTCCCACTGTAGGCCAAACGGCTTTTGTAGGTAGCCTTTGCGCATGTCGGCATCAATCAGCAGTACTTTTTGGCCGGTTTTCGCCGCCACAGCCGCAAAGTTGGTTGAAACGAAAGATTTACCAATGCCCGGCGCAGGGCCAGATATCATCAGGATATTGTTTTTCGCTTCCATCATCGCAAAGTGCAAGCTAGTGCGTAAACCACGCAGCGCTTCAATTGAGAGATCTGCTGGGTTGTATTCCGCCAGTAAAGTGAGTTCATCTTTCTTACGACGTTTCATCAGTTTTTCAAAACCCAACTGCATCTCTGATTTCGGCACACTGGCATAAACCGAAAGCCCTAACGCTTCAATATCATCTGGGTTTTCGACTCCGCGGTGCAGCGCCGCTCTCACCAATACAAACCCCACACTCGCTATTGCGCCCAATAAAGTTGCTAATACTGCGATCAGAGGTTTTTTCGGTTTCACTGGTTGAGCATAGGCTTGCGCGTTATCCAGAATGCGCACGTTACCAACGGTGCCTGCTTTAATCACGTTCAGTTCCTGCACTTTATTGAGTAGTTGCAGGTAGATCTGCTGGTTCACTTCCACATCACGTGTCATGCGCAAGATTTCGCGCTGGGTTTTGGGCAGCTTTTGTACTTGGTGGTTTAAACGCTCACGCTCTTTTAATAGTACCTGACGCTTATCCAGCAATGATTTATAAGCCGGGTGATCGGTGGTAAAACGCTGACTGATTTCACTCTCTTTAAATGTCAGCTCATTGAGTTGTGCTTCTAGTTTTACCATTACCTCAAGGGTAGATTTGGCTTCAAGACTCAAGTCTATCGAATCATTTTCTTGACGGTAGCGGTTTAGCAAATCTTCCGCGCTTTCCAGATCGGTTTTGATATCTGGCAGGTGGCCTTGTAAAAAGCTCAGACTCTTTTCCGCTTCGGCCGAGTTACGTTTTACGTTTTGTAGAAAGTAGCTTTGGCTAATGTTATCGAGCAGCACACGAATTTTCGCTGGATTTTCACCAGTCAGTGATAATTCAACGATTCCAGTCTGTTTACCTTTTTCTGCGATAGAGAGGTTTTTCTTCAGTTCATTGATCGCATCCAATTCATTGATTTTGGCAACATTGAAAGCAAAGCCACTTTCAGCATCAATTCCAGTCACAAACAATCGGTAGTCATCTTGCTCTGCAAGCTGTCCAGCTATTCCTTGGAGGATGATTTTTCCATCCCCACGCACAAGCTGGTAGATACCTTGCTCTGCATCTTGTACTACGATTTTGTGCTCATGGGCGGTGGCAAAATCAGGAAGTTCAAAACGGCTCACTTGCAATTGGTTTACTTGGCCACTTAAACGAGCAATACCTTTGCCTACTACAGGGAAATAATCCGGAGTGACGAGTGTAGTGAGATTAAATTTCTCCACTGTGTCACCCAAGATCATCCGTGATTTGATGATTTCAATTTCTGTGGTGGCGGTAGAGTCCGAACTGAACAGTTCGCCCATATCTCCGCCCACCAGCGATGAGATGCCACCGCCTTTCTTGGATTCGATCTGAATTAAGGCATCCGCCTTGTATATGGGCGTTGAAAGAATGGCAAACGCTACCCCAAAAACGGCGAAAACCATTGTGGTAAAGAGAATGATCCATTTTCCGTCAAGCAGTAAGCCAAAAAGTTTGCCCAGATCGATTTCGTCAGAGGCGGAGTCGATGGTGCGCTTTGATGTTTGTGCTGTCATAGTTTTTGCTGTTTTAGAGTTAAATAGCGTCTAACCCCAGCGAGGGGCGTTAGTTAGCCTGTTGATAATCAATTTCGGTTAGAGTTTTTTTACCCAAGCCGCAGCCGCTTGTTCAATTAGGGAATAAGCGTGATCGAACGCTTCCTTACTTTGGCGGTACGGATCGGGAATGTCACGTTGACCAATCCATTGGCCAAAGAGCATGGTTTTACCACGAGCTTCGGGTGCGATGTCACTCAGGGCGCTAATGTGCCCCTTCTCCATCACGAGGATGAGGTCAAATTGACTGCAAAGTTGTGGGGTAAGCTGTTGTGACTGATGGTCATCCAGCGAGACACCGTGTTCTTGTGCCACTTGGATAGCCATAGCATCAGCCGATTTGCCGACAAGTCGGCTTTTTTCAGAGGCGAGACCAGCAGAAGCGATATTTTTATGAGGAAGTTGTTGTTTTAATATTCGTTCACCAATCGGTGAACGGCAGATATTGCCAACGCAGACGACTAGTATGTTGTTAAACATCTTATTTTCTTAGGTTTTCATGAAAAACGAGCTGCTGAGTGTAATTGTGCGTTTCATTTTCTCAACTGCTATTCTGTGATTTTTTGACACCTATACATGCTTTAAAATTGATCTACTCTCCCCCGACTAAGGGGAGGAATCGAGAATGTATTAAGGCCAGTTTTTAACTCGTAGTGCACCTTCGGTGATTTCATTGAAGCCACTGATAGTTGGTAGCAACTGACGCACCAAACGGTTCCAGCGTGAAACTGGTGCAGCAGTAACGTAAACCACATCATAAGGGCGTAACTCAAATTCGGTTCCCATCACCAGTGCTGTCGCATCTTGGATATTCAGTTGGTAAATATTGGCGATCGGTTCGTCTTGCCCCATGGCAATACCATGTTGATTACTGCGGATAACAAAGATGCCAGTTGCATCAGCTTCCGCTTCATTAATACCACCAACCGTGCTTAGAGCTTCGGTCAAACTCATTCCAGTACGGTCAATTTTAAGCATTTGTGGTTGGTTCACCTCACCCATAACGAATACTTTTTGTGCATCGTTACGCGGAATATGTACGATGTCACCATCACGTAATAAGCGGTTTTGAGTAAGGTCACCTTTCTGGATTAATGCATACAAAGAAATTTGCTCTTCAACACCGTTACGCGTCAAAGTCACATTACGCCAGTCTGCATCTTTAGTGATTCCACCTGCACGGTTAACCGCATCAAGTAAAGTAAGGGGAATATTGGAGATAGGTTGCTGACCAGGGCTTGTCACTTCTCCGGTAATATAGGATTTTTGTGAGCGAAAAGCCGCAACATTGACGTCAACTTGGGGAGCCTCAATAAACTTAGCGAGTTTCTCAGCCAATACTTTACGAACTTCCGTCACGGTTTTACCGGCCACACTGACTTGACCAATATATGGGTAGAAAATGGTGCCATCAGCATGCACCCAGTTACCTGCTTCAGCTGAACTGCGGTACGAACCTGCAGGAATCGTTAGCTCTGGATGATCCCAGATAGTAACGTTCAGTACGTCACCCGCGCCAATACGATACTCATAAAGAGATACCTCTTGCTCTAAGGTGAGATTAGGTTGAGTTACCACTGTTTGCTGTTGGTATTTGAGTTCTTTGATCAGTGTTGGTGTCACCGGATAAACGTTTACCAACGCTGAAAGAGATTCTTGTTCTTCCGCTTCCCAAGCGATGTTTTTATCGCTTGTTGGAAGATGAGCGCCGGGAATGCTACATCCTACAAGCCCAGTAGAGAAAATGAGTAAAAGCAGATACTTCTTTGACACGCGAATAACCTTGCGATTCCGATTTTAATAATTTGAAGCTGTTTGCAGCTTTTTCCTACGCTACCGCCCTGAGGTGTCGTTCCTCCTAACGCGGATATTCCTTTTTTAGCTATAGTGACATCATTTAACTGCGAGTCATTTCACAAAAAGCCTTATTAATGATTAAAACATCATCAGGCGATAATTACTCGTTCACACCAACATGCCATCTAAACATCTTAATTTGACGCGGAATCATACAGAGATTACTTTGCCTTGTGAAGCTTATATTTTCCTATTTTACGGTCTCATTATGAGCCGCAAATTTCCAGTATATTATTAATATCTTTCATTTTAGACTCCTTTATTTTGTTTACATTAAATGCAATTCTGTTTATCTTTTGCGTCGTCCGCAAATAACAGCGGATATACATCGATGTAATTAATATCTCTCATGGAGAATACTATGAAAAAAACAGCACTTGTGTTGCTGGGGATGTTTGCATTTAGTGGTGTGGCAGCAGCTGCAACAGAAGAAGCCGCAGCGACGACTTCTAGCACTTCTACCACTACAACTGCAGCAACAACCTCTGCAGCAGGCGGTGGTGCTGCTGGCGCAGCAGCGGTGGGTACTGTAACAGCAACAGCAGTAGGTCTAACTGCCGTTGCTGTTGGTATTGCCGCAGCAGCAGCAAGCAACTCGGGTACAGGAACTACGACCACTGTAACAGCGGCGCAGTAACCTTACCTTTAAAACAACCGCATTACGCGGTTGTTTTTTTAAATATTTCCGATTGATCTCACATGCGAAAATTACATTATTTACTTTTCTGTCATTTATTTCTTCTTTCAGGATGTGCAAAGAATGCGCAGCATTTATCTGACTCTTTGCAGCTTGCTATTTTGGGGCCTGAACAACCAGCTCTTTCTGCAGAAAAAGTAGCGAGTATTCCTTACGCGAGCATTTATATTCAACAAAATAACAACCCGCTCGCTTTGATGGTGTTAGCCTGGGCTGAACCCGCCAAAAATAACTCAAACATAGCTTTAAAGTGGCTTTCCTCTGGACAGGAAATGGTAATCACTGAAGGTGGACGAATTACCAAAACACTGAATTTAGACGGCGGAAATTTAATCAACATTGAATCTACTTCTGTTGATCCACTTTTATTAGGATTGCATCAATCTAGTACACCTCGTTATTGGGAGTTCTATTTAAGCTGGCAACCTGGCTATCACTTTCACTATTTGGCGCAATCTCGCTTTGTGAATGAGGGTGAACAAATCAAGCAGTTGCCGAATGGTGAATCTCGCCCTCTATTGCTTTTCAATGAGCAAGTCACAATTCCTGCGCTGGATCAGCAGTACCACAACTATTACTGGATCGACCCCCTCTCAGGGGCGGTCGTCGCAACCGAACAGCAATTGGCCCCGGGCTTGAACCGCTATGCTCTCTCAGTCGGTAAGTCTTATCTGAATCAAGGAGGTATCTGATGATTAAACCTTGGATAGCCTTGATTATTTTACTTGGTGGGCTAAGTACTCACTCATTGTTTGCATCCCCTCTATCTACAACACTAGAAATACGTTTTGAAGGCAGCTCAACACAACTGCGCTTTGCTGAACCAATCCGCCTTGATCAGGCCGTGATGCAAACACTTGAACATTACCAGCTAAGCACATTGGATATTGATTGGCTCAGTGCCGGGCTGTTTGATTTAAGTCATCCATACTCTTTTAAGCAGCATGTTTTATTGGTTATGGCGCATCAGCAATCTTCCGCACCTATACAGCAAAAAGCATTATGGGAAAAAATGCGCTCTCAGCTACGCCTTTCTGCCTTCGCTAAGAGAGTTTTTGCACCAATCGATCCGGATTGGACCCGTATTGCCCCTCAAGATAACCCTCGTTTGAATGGTCAGTGGCTACTTACTCTCAACCCTAGAGTAGGTGAGGTCTCGGTTTATGGTGCTGTACATAAACCTGGTGATGTAACTTGGCGAAGCGTCAAACGGCAAAAGATTACGCCCAAGCGGCAGGATTAATTGATGAAAAAATTGCTGAAATTGTGGTGATTCAACCTGATGGAGTTGTACAAGTCCACTCTGTAGCTTATTGGAATATGAATTTTGCCGAGGTAGCGCCCGGTGCAATTGTGTACGTTCCGCTCCCACTGCACGATTCTTCTTTTTACCCAAATACCCCAAACACTGACGCGAACCAGTTAGTGATTGAGCTATTGAGAAATAGATTACCCCTATGAAAAATGGCTGTTGTCTTCAACTTAATACCCCACTCTCACTGCTTGCGGTTTTAGTCAGTAGCGCATTAGCCTTGCCTAAACCCGCCTATGCTGATGAATTCAGCTATCCGCAACTGCGCCACTCACAAACGGATTTTGGCGGTACAGGGCTAATCCAAATACCTAGTGCCCGCATGATGCCCGAAGGTGAACTCAGCCTCGCGGTGACCAATAACGATGATTACATTCATTATGCTGTTTCGTTGCAGCTTTTCCCTTGGCTAGAAACCACAGTACGCTATACCCAAGTGCATGAATTGCTTTATAGCAGTGATGCCAGTTTTAGTGGGAATACTAAATACACCGATAAATCGATTGATGCCAAGCTGCGCTTGTGGGAAGAGAGCTACTGGATGCCAGAGATTGCGCTTGGCTTACGCGATGTCGGTGGCACAGGGCTTTTTGATGGCGAGTACTTGGTCGCGAGTAAAAATTTTGGCTCACTCGATTTTACTCTTGGCATGGGCTGGGGTTACCTAGGTAATCGCGCAAATCTAACTGGCGATAAGTCGAAAACTCCCGATTGTGGACGAGATAGTAACTATGACGGTAAAGGAGGAATGTTTGACCTTGGTCGGATGTTCACTGGTTGTACTGCGTTATTTGGTGGTGTCGAATACCAAACGCCTTTTGAACCATTACGCCTAAAAGTGGAATACGATGGCAATGACTACCGCAGTGATTTCCCAGCCACCCGCGGTAAGCACTCGATGCCTGTCGATACACCATGGAATTTTGGTGTGGTTTACGCTCTCAGTGATTGGGCTGATCTACGTTTAAGCTATGAACGTGGTAATACGTTTACTGCTGGACTCACTTTAGGTACTAATGTTGCTGCACTAACCCCAACTTGGGTAGATTCTCCCGCTCCAACTTATCAAGCTACTCCCGGTAAAATGGAGCTGAGTGATGAAGAGTGGCAGCGACTGACTCAAGAGCTTGCCATAGTCGCTGGATATCAGCCTGTCGAGGTATATAAAGAGCAAGACAGCGTAGTAATTAAAGGGACTCAGGTAAAATACCGAGACCGCGAACAAGCAGAACAAAGAGCTGCAACCTTGATTGCCAATACAGGTATTAACGCCAGAACTTACCGCATTATTGAAACTGGCGAAGATCAGCCTTTAACCGAAACCCGCCTCAATAGTGCAGCATTCAAACGTATAGCGGATCACGATTACCCTGATGCTAAACTCGATGATGCAAAACGAAAAGGCAACCCATCCCCAATCAATGGTGATTTAAAAGCAGAGCAAATCGAACGTTGGAGCTTTGGTTTTGCACCTGTATTACAGCAATCGCTCGGTGGATCAGAAGATTTTTACCTATATGCTATCGGTGTAAATGCTAATGCACGCTATAAGGCGGGCGATCACTGGCTATTTTCTGGTACTGTGTATGGCAACCTCACCGATAACTACGATAAGTATAACTATACGGTTCCACCCGATGGCACAGATTTAAAACGCGTGCGTACGCTGTCGCGCCAATATTTTGATGAGACAATACGGGTTAATAACCTACAACTGACCTATTTTGATCAGTTTGGTCAATTCTATGGTCAAGCTTACGCGGGTTATCTGGAAACCATGTTTGCCGGAGTTGGCAGCGAAATCCTCTATCGCCCACTAGGTAAAAACTGGGCTATCGGCATTGATGGTAACTACGTCAAACAGCGCGACCCAAGCTCAACTTTTGGTCTTTACCAACAAGAACGCCAATATGACCCACAAACTGGACGTTATTATCGAGTACAAACAGGAACCGTTACTGGTCATGCTACGCTTTACTGGCAACCACAATTTTGGTCTCTCCTAGACAATACGTTGCTGAAATTCAGTGCAGGCCGCTATTTGACTGAAGATGTCGGTTTTACTATCGATTTCTCCAAGCAGTTTGCAAGTGGTGTAATCGCAGGTGCTTTCGCGACCAAAACTGATCTTTCTGCTGAGGAGTTTGGTGAAGGCAGCTTCTCAAAAGGTTTCTATATTTCGATTCCACTGGATTTGATGACAATCCGTCCCAGCACTGAGCGCGTCAATATCTCTTGGCTACCTCTGCAACGTGATGGTGGGCAAATGTTAGGGCGTCAATATACGCTATTTGATATGACAGATGCTCGCTCACCTTGGTTTACCCGCCCTATTAAACCTCTTTCTAAATAACCCCCTAAGCCCCATAAAGTATGGGGCTTTTTTTATACCCGAAAAATTAAGATTTTTTTGCCACCCAAACCGCCATATTTATGTCATCTAGTTAATAGAATTACTTTTATTTCATAACTTTATAAATTGACAATTAAATGACTCACGCATCAATAAAAACAAAAGAAAATGTGACATTATGCAACATTAAAAATGGAGTCTATACTCACAGGAGCAATAAAAACGATCCTGAATGCGCATCTTGATCTCAATATCACAATGAGAATCTTCAGGAGGGGCTTATGTACCTTCTCAATTTTGATGTGTTTTCATCAAAACAGTTTTTACCTACGTATTTCGCCACTCTTATAACGGCATTAGCATTATCTGGTTGTGTTTCAAGCAATGGCCCCTTACAGATAGTGACCCATGACAAAGCTCCAGCGATTGATTTTGAGATGACAGGAATCCCTCTCATCTACTTTGGTTACGGTTCAAGCGTTCCCATCACTGAAAACTTAAGCTTAACGGCAGCTCATGTGGCCAAACTCAATTATGACCGAGTGATCGCCTATCACCCGACTTGTGATATTGCTTTGGTTGAATCTGATAATCGCGGGCAAAATTTCCCAAATATGGGCTTAGTTTATCAAGATCAAGCAGTGATCACTTACGGCGTAAATGGTAGCGGAGATATTCTTACCGGGCGTGGCCACTATCGAATGGATTTAAACTTCGTGAATTATCGTTATTTTAAGGATTGTCCAGCAAGCATCATGGACGCCCCAGTTCAAGCAGGTATGAGTGGCGGCGGTACATTTAACAGCCGAGGTGATTTGGTCGGCATCATTGCGGCGATGGCAGATAAAGACAATACCCGCTTACTGAGCGGTGAAACCCTTCCTTACGACCGACTCAGCCTATTTGTTTCAATTAACTACGTTCGTGGATGGCTTGATAACGCAGTAAACCAGTACTACGGTGGGCAAACCCACAGATTGGCATGGCGGGAAGATAGGCCTGAGGAAGTTCTCGCCCAAATAGCCGAGCAAGTAGAGCATCCCTAAAAGAACTCTGGAAGAATATTTCTGAATTAATACAAAAAAGCCCTAAACAGTCGTTAGGGCTTTCATTCATAATAAGGCTAGTGAATTTTCATGTTTTCAATTTTTTCGCTGCCATCTTTTAAGCGGCACCATACAAGATCCCCAATGTCATCTGTTGGATTGAAATCCGTCGGTGCTTCGAGCAATAGCTCACGAATACGCTCATGGTCAAACTCGTGGCAAGCTTTATCTAATTCACTAAAGAGCTTTTCAAATTCCACCAAAGATAAATACCGCTCTTTTGCCGTCATAATCCGTTCATGAGCGGTTTTCTCAACGTTATCGCCAATAAGTAGTTCTTCATAGAGCTTTTCACCAGGACGTAATCCAGTAAATTCGATAGCAATATCTCCATAAGGATGCTGCTCATCTTTCACTTCCAAACCAGAAAGCTGAATTAAATTCACCGCTAAATCGGTAATCCGTACTGGCTCTCCCATATCAAGAACAAATACATCACCACCTTTACCCATTGCTCCCGCCTGAATCACCAGTTGTGCAGCTTCAGGAATAGTCATGAAATAACGAATGATGTCTGGATGAGTAACAGTGATCGGGCCACCAGCCTCAATTTGGCGTTTAAACAGTGGTACCACAGAACCTGATGAACCCAGGACATTACCGAAACGCACCATACAAAAGCGAGTACCTTTGATTTTTCGATTCTCTTGCTCAGCCAATGCTTGCAATCCGAGCTCTGCCATTCGCTTAGTCGTTCCCATCACATTGGTTGGTCGCACCGCCTTGTCAGTAGAAATCAAAACAAAAGATTCAACTCCCGCCTCAATCGCAGCTTGTGCAGCATAATACGTCCCAAAAACGTTATTCCGAACCCCCTCAACAACGTTATATTCAACTAGAGGCACGTGTTTATACGCTGCGGCATGATAAACAGTTTGAACATTGAAGCTCTTCATTGTGACCATAAGACGGTTAATCCGCTGTACTGAACCAAGTAAAGGGATTACTTCAGCATGTAGGCTTTCAGCTTCCATTTGCTGTTTAAGCTCTCGATCAATTTGATACAACCCAAACTCTGAAAGTTCAAACAACACCAATGCTTTAGGTTTTTGCCGAATGATTTGGCGACAGAGTTCAGAGCCTATTGATCCTCCCGCGCCTGTCACCATAACTACTTTACCTAAAATATTGGATTCCATCAGGCATTGCTGAGGAGTCACAGGGTCTCGTCCAAGCAAATCTTCAATTGCTACATCTTTTAACTGGTCAATAGAGGCCTTACCTTCGACAATATCTTTCATATCTGGAACAGTAAGGACTTCAGCAGACAGATCGATCAATGACTCCAAGATTTTCTTCCTACGCGCCCTAGAAGCACTTGGAACAGCGAGCAAAATCTGGGTGACATCATGTTTATCAACTAAATATGCAGCACATCTAATATCATAGACCTGTAACCCCATAATTACTGTATTCTCGAGTGTCTTATCTTGATCTATGAAGCCAACAACTTTGTAGTTCTCTGAATTACGCAAGGCGATCGCAAGTTGCCGCCCTGCTGAACCAGCTCCATAAATTAGAACCGCCTTACGCCCTTTTCCATTCAGGCCTGACACAAGAACACGAACAATTAGACGAGAACCACCACACAACAAACACAAGAAAGTCCCGTAAATGATCGGCAAAGAACGAGGAACAGGAGCATCAAAGTAGAATGCAGCAATAGCAACAGATGCAGCAGAAATCAACGTTCCGATACTCACAACTGCTAGGGCATGAAACGTAAGATAACGTAAAATAGCCCGATACAATCCCAACCGAGTAAACGCAAGGATTGTAATGATGGTAACCGTGGTTAGAAGATAAGGAATAGTTTCCGAATGAATAATTTCAACATTCCCCACCCGTACCCAATAAGCACTATAAAATGAAAAAATGATGAAAAACGCATCAATCAATACACTGATGATGCGTTTATTTACTCGAGATAGATTCCAGATAAAATTCAGCCTAGCCATAATAATTGCTTCATTGTTTCTTTTGTTAAATTATTTTTTATGCACTGCATCACCAGCACCACTTCCAGTTACAGTCTTCATGATGTAATGAAAGTAGTTCTTTAATGTGAGTGTATCAATCATGTTTTTATCAGTTTGAGCTAGGAGTCTCGGTGTAGACATATCAATATTTTGAATTTGCGCGAGCCCAGTGATTCCGGGAAGAACATTGTAGACTCCCAGTGCATCACGCTCTGTAATCAACTCTTCTTGGTTGAACAAATTTGGACGAGGACCAACTAGGCTCATTTCTCCTTTTAACACGTTAATGAGTTGAGGTAACTCATCAATTTTAGTTTTACGCAAAAATGCCCCCAGTTTGGTAATAGAACTGGTATTAGCAAGGTGTGATGCTACCGATTGGGTATCTACTGACATGGTACGAAACTTGACCAACTTAAATGGCCTCTTATGTCGACCTACACGCTCTTGAATGAAAATGGGAGACCCTGTATCAAAATACCCCACTAGCGTAATAACCAAAAGTAGTGGCCAAAAGAGCAACAAACCAAAAAACGAAAAAAATCAAATCTAACAACCGGATCATTACTTTGTCCTACTTTGAGTTAAAAACGCTTTGGCTGTTGCAGCTAAACCTTGTTCCATAGAAAAAGGAGGCACCCAGCCAAGGATTTTCTTTGTGTCACTGATATCAACTTGCAAATCCCCAAACAATCTGTTTGAGATCGCTTTTTTGCCTATCAAGTCAGTCAAGCCTTCAATAAGCCAACGCGGAACATAAACTAGTATTGCTTTTTTATTCATCGCTGCGGCCATCCCTTCTAGTAATTCAGACGTAGATACATCATTGTCATCTGACACTAGGAATGTATTACCTGGCGCATTGGGGTGACGTGTACAATGCCAGAGAAGGTCCACCAAGTTTTGCAAAAACACAAAGCTTCGTTTGTTACCCGTATAACGAAGCGGCAACGGTACTCCTTTGCTAACCCAGTGCATCATGGCGCGAAAATTTGCTTTTACGCCTGGCCCATAAACTAATGGAGGGCGAACAATTACCACTTCCATTCCGGTTTCTTGCGAAAGCAAACGCAACTGTTGCTCTGCTTCAAACTTACTTAAACCGTATGGATCAGCTGGTGCAACTGAAACATCAGATTTAAACGGTGAACCACTCTCTGTGCTCTCGCCGTTTACTTTGATTGAACTCACAAACACAAAGCGTTTAACACCGGCGTCTGCCGCTTGACGTGCTAACGATACCGTCCCTTCTGTATTTGCTCGACGATAAATCTCAATTTCCGGTACACCTTTCATTTGATGTACGAGCGCCGCACAGTGCACTACACATTCGATATCTTTTAAGGCTAGCGACCAATCCGTCGGACTGGATAGATCAGCGAGGAAAACATTGTCATCACTTTTACCATTTGATGAACGTCTTTGCTTAATGCACGTATCACCTTGGCTCTCAGCAAGTTCAACAAAAGCACTACCAACAAAGCCGGAACTACCTGTAACTAAAAGTCTCAATCTTCCTCCTGATTTGAAGCGGTTGACAAACGAGTACCGTACCACATGTTCACGGCAACTGATTTTACTTATATGTGTTTGAAGTGTCTTTAACGTCTGTTGACTATAAGGTCACAGATTTCTTCATCATCTGGACTAAACAAGGCTTGAGATTTGTCAAACGTTTTATTGCAAGCCTTCAAACCGAATAGCATGATTTCCTGCGTTTCGGATAATTGTCGATGAAACCGTAGGGTGATAACAATGCCCCCTATGGCGTGAACCAGATCATAGTTCATGTCATAAGTAGCAAAGTTAAGTTTGTTTCGTCGAATAGATTAAGAGTAATAGTAGCGCACTAAAATTCGCGGGCTACCAAAGGAAAAAACGCAATACCTGAAAAAACAATTGGCACATATCGCCATTTAAAGATCTGAATTAAAACAATTTAACACCAAGTTCTTCAAACACTAGATTTAGATCAAAGGTGTCATTTTTTAATCCAAGTGGTTAAATATAATAATCAATTAATTGCAAATACGTCACGTACCACCGAGATAATTCTTGAGCCATACGACTTCAATTAGACTGATTTTACACGTCGATAATGCTGCCGATGCCCCTTATTCAATGGTCAGTCACTAGCGAGTTAGCGCGATTCTAGCGTTTTTCTCTAAGGCAAATCATTCTCTAGTAACACATTTAATATTTAGGCAATTCTTTACACACGACTTCTAATTGCTTTCGGTTTCGATAAGAGAGAACAAAAGTAATGCAACAGACATAAGCGAAGAAACAATCAGCCAATGCGAATATCGAAAATCAGACGATACTGCGAAAACTGATACACCAAGAAGGTGGAATAATCCCGATAAGGAAACGGCTAAAGCGGACGTCGTGAGCCTCCTATTACTATGGATATTTTTTTTCAAGATAGCCACAAAACTGGTGCTAAACACTGCTAATGCCAGTATCACATAAGCTATAGGCAAAAAAAATCATGGAGTTGAGCGACAACGATCTGATTTCATCGAAAACCATTGAATCAACCTTATCTCTAGCCACAATGCCTAACTCGTTTGAATAGATTGTGTCGAACACAGGTGCCCAAAGCGCCCCAAAATGCTTGGTTGTAAGCGCAAGAAAGAAATCCGCTCGGTGCCTAAAGTACGCCATTGGGTTATCAATAATCGCTTTAACCCAGTAGTTGAACAAAGAATCATTTATTTCATCACCGCCAGAACGTATTTTGAGCGGTTCTCCTTTAAAGCGTTTTTCTGCATCGAGCTCATGGATTTGCTCGCCGAAGACAAGTGGTATGTATGATTTGGGCGTATACAAACCGCAGATATTGTCTAGACCTTTGCCAGATTCGAGAATCTCTGAGAGTTGATCTTTTTGTGTTCTACAACTGATACCCGCTACATCGTACAAAACAGTCACTCGCCAAAAGTGCTTCTTCTCAACGGTGTATTCACTGTTGATGTATTTCGACGCCACAAATAACCCCACAGTGACCACCGTCGCAATCAAAAATACTACCAACAAGCGACTAAAGCGCTCAAGCGGAGCAGCATGGTTTTTATTAGGTATGAACGAGGAAAAAAATAGAAAGACTATGGGTATCACTGCCGCCGCTGCGTTATGACGAGTTGATACGGCTGCAAATGCGATAACCAATCCTAGGATTGCAACAAAGACTTTGACTGGTTTGCTTAATGTATCAGGTTCCGCCCCAAAACCAGTAAACACTGACAAACCAAGTAAAAACATAAGTAAAGAGGTGAGTGTGATGTCGGACCAAACAGCTCCCAATATTCCAATAATTGGTGGAAAAAAACCAAACAGCATACAAACTAGAGAACTTAGCCTTAAATAAGTTTTTGCCAGAGAGTAAAAAGTCATAAACAGACCAGCATAGTAAAGGAGCATGTTCAAAACCAACATACCCGCAGGTCCTTCAACAACATATTGATCTAAGAGCTTCCAAAGGTAAACATTAAAAATGGGAAATGAGTCAGAAATATTTCCTGTTCTCGCTTGAGTGAGAATATTGATCGAATCTGGAGACATCGCTCCTGGATAAAAATGTTGCACGACAAAGTAAAACGCTAAAAAACAAGGTAGCCCAATTTTTATTATTCTTGCAACGTTGCTTGATTCTTTCTTTAGCAACACATTTAACAAGCTTTTATTCAAAACAACGAGCGTTCTATTTTTCATGTTCAACAGCCGAAAATTTATCTTCAATTTTCTTTTCTAGTATCGCTATATGCCTAACGAGCTTGGTATGCTTATCTAGCAATGCACGATTTTTCAAGTGCAAATTAAATACTACTATGGCACCACCCACAACAAAGAAATAAAGTAGAAGATCAGCCCCACGACCAACACCCAAGGCATTTGCGATCGAGTTAGACACCTCAGGGAATATAACCAGAAATATCCCAACAAATGAAAAAGCAGAAATCAACAATGAGACAAAAAAGAATTTCTTTCTCTGCTGAATTGCATAGATGAAAAAGATTAATAGAAAAGCCGACAGTATTAACTTAATCATCATTTATATAACCTATTAATCAACAAATCTAATACTATGGAAATGGAATTTGAAATTCTCTGCCCTTTCGACACAGAATACTCAGTATATTTAATCGTCACTGGTACTTCGCACCATTTTAGATTCTTATTGTAAATTTCATCGATGATTTCAGATGCATGCGCCATACCACGTTGAGTGATAGAAATTTCGTTCACCGCACGCGCAGTAAGCAGCCTCAGACCATTATGCGAGTCAGTAAGCGTTACACCACTGGTTGCATTCGTAAACGCTATCGCCGCTTTTAGTGTGAGCAGCTTTTTCTTCGAGATATTTTCTACTCGGCCAAGAAAACGACTACCCAAGGCAATATCCGCTTGCTCTTTCTCAAGCGCCTCCATCATCACGAAGATGTCTTCGTACATGTGTTGTCCATCAGCATCAAATGTGACGACGTAATCAAAGTCGATTCCTTTCAGATAGCTAAACCCAGTTTGCAATGCTGCACCTTGACCCAAATTATCACAGTGACTGATCACTTGAGCACCCGCAGCTTTTGCTATCTCTGCCGTATTGTCACTGGAGCCGTCATTCACTACCAACACATTGTCTGTAACGTTAAGCAGTACATCTTTGATGACATCACTGATGACACTCGCTTCATTATAAGCAGCAATTAAAACCCACAGCCTTCCATCAGAAAAACGGCGAGTACTATCTAAATTCATTTTTCATTTCCTAATATGTACAGCGAGCTAAATAGGTTTGCTTTCGTTGACTAGCACTACACTATTTTTAAATATTCTCTGGCAATCCTATCTGCGTTTGCCATGATCGTAAGAGTATGCGACTTTTCTGTGAGATTAGGTAAAGAAGAACCATCGACCAAGTACACATTTTCTAACCCACTAACTTCCCCTGAAAGTTTACATTGCCCTAACACGGGTTTTTCTTTCATCGGAAATGTCGATGCGTAATGAATACATGCACCAGGTTGTGTAAATTTAAAACTAAAAGGAAACAATATCGCACCAAGTTTTAAAAAAATTCCTCCTTAAAAGTCCTTTAACTTCCTTACCCGCAGTTTGGTATCGTTCATCATATTTCCCTTCAATTTTCATGTTGCCTTTTTCATCAACAATAATTTTTGATTTAGAAAAATACCCTGGTAGGAACACATTACCTATGACACATGCGTTCATTAACCGGCTCAATAGTTTAAGCGCGTTAGCCTGTCCCATAGGCACATATCGGGAAAACTCAAACAGTGGTAAGCCTTGTGTGCCCAATAATGAACCAAACGCGCTGTCTTTCTTTTTCGTTTTGACATTGAAGGAAAGTTGCCCCAATCCAAACTCACTGCTTTCGACTTTGCGACCAAAAAAGCGAGGAATGAAAAGCAAAAATGCTGCTGCTGGGCAACTTTGCACTTCAATTTCCTTGTTTTTAATTTTTAACGATCGAACAAGAATTTTTGTACTTGAAAGAGTCCCAGCGGCCAAAAAGACCGCTGAAGTACTGTAAGAATATGACGCCCCATCTCTTCCGACAGCATGTATTTTGCTCCCTTCTGGTTGCGACTCTACATCAGTTACACGTCGATCTTTGATCAAGGTAAAGTTAGGTGAGCGAAGCAACTCATCAAGATCATATTTCGCTGAGTAAATAGCCTTCTTACCACACCCCCAAAGGCAGTTTCCAGACTTGTCACACTTTTGTCTTTCACCTCTTTGCTCATTGAGCACAGCGATGCGTGAGCGCCCCAATTTGAACCTATTACTTCCAGCATTCTTAACTCTGTAATTATTATTAATGTAGGAAGCCAGAGGATCTATATCGATGGGATCAGAAGACCAACTATCCAGACCAAAATAATACTTCATATCATCTGAACAACGACCACTGATACCCATACGACGTGCAACAGTCGCGTAAGATGTATACATTTCTCTATAGTGGTGCCCAAAGTGATAGATCAGACTTCTTGAATCCCATGCTGCGACACCAGCCCCCCACGCCGTCGACAGTCCACCGAGCGCCATAGAACCTGCAACAAAAAAATTCTCTGTCTGAGTATTAAGTTGTTCACTAAAATCTTTAAACACATGTGATAGTGTTGGCACACGAAACTTAGGTGATACCGCACCACCATTTTTTAAGGAGAAATAGGTTTTTCCCAGCATCCATTCCCACTGCTTCTTATCATTTAGACGACTTATATAGTGAGGTACAGTTGGGCCGCTCAATGCAGTATCATTCCCCCAATCCAGCATCAACACTTTCTTTCCACTTGCTATTAATGGAAAGGCAGTTGAAGTTCCTGCTGGACCACTTCCGATAATGATTACATCATATATCATATTTTTTATCTCTAGTCGGGTGAACACCATATAAGAGTTTAAAGAAAGGCGCAGTAACTATGGCAATCACCTCTTTGAAAAGAGTTATTACAATATCTCTTATTGAACTACCAACAGTTCTATTTCGACAGTTTACAAACTCATTAAATCCTTCAGGCGTCGTCTCAATCAATATCGATGCAGCCACTATTCTGTCAAAAAGTTCGGGGTGTCGTGACAAGGTATTATCGTAATATTTAATCAGGTTTGGCGAAAAAATAAGTCGCTCTTTCAAATAAAGAGGCACACCATCATGTAACGTCTCAATGACATGAACATAACGTTTTATTAGGCTAGCCGACGGCAGTTGACCGTATACATAACTTAATACCGCTTTGGCTTCTCGAATAAGTAAGTATCTATTGACATTGCAGCTTCTACAAATACTTGGTATAGGTTCATCTTGGCAAAGATCTGATTCAAATAATTGATATCCAAAACTCAGCGCTAGATAACGATCCAAACCAAATGGTTTCAAAGAGGAGTGTTTCATCACTTCATTTAAAAGGTAACTTATCGGTTTGGGTATATAAAAAAACACTAAACTTTTATTTAACTTAAAAAAGGCTGTTTGACTAAGAAAGTCGTCAAACGCCATCGTATTGGTTATGATATTTAGCTTATGCTTTGTTGCATTGTCATCAAGAATCGTTTTAACACTCGCGCAAACTTGCCCAATGTAGGACGTTTGAATTTTCGGTATCGGCTTAAATATGGGTACCAGAGGAAGCTTTTCACTCAGACCAAGCAACATTTGATAGAAACCTTGCGGTTCACCACCATACACTAAGCCTAATCGCAACACATAAGCATTAGGTTGAGAGGAAAGATAATTTTCAATCTCCAACTTTACTCTCGCATATTTGGTTTGAACGGTTTTCTGTGCAGACAAGCTGCTGAAAAAGATAAACTTAGCTCCCATCGAAATAGTGTCTTCGTAGAGTTTTTTTGCCGCAGATATTTCTGTTTCTGCTGACAAATCTGCTTCTTTATCAAGTTTGGTGATTGCAGCAAGGTGCACAACGGCATTTACATCTTTTGGAAGATGGAAATTCTGATAGTCTGCAAGACTATACTTCAACGAAGTTATTCTCCGCTGGCTGCTTTGTTCACCGCTTCTAGAGCAGGCAATAACGTCTACGCCATCTTTCGTCAACGCATTGATTAGCGATTTGCCGATGTACCCCGTTGAACCAGTAATTAGTACTTTCAATTAGTTATACCTTAAATATAATCTTTTTGGTCACATAGAAGCTAAGTATCATGATCAATACATCAGAGCAGAACTTGAGTATAGATATATGTGCACTAAAATAATATTCAAACACAAGTAACAGTGTGGTTCCTAACATTGAGTTAGTAATTACGGCAAGTATATATTTCATGACTTGAGCCAATATTTGGTTTTTGTCGGCGCCTTTAAAGGTTACATAGCGATGCCCTAGAAAAGACATTGCTGCGGCAAAGGCCTTCGATGAAACATTGGCGAGAGCAACATCAAACTTTACGCTCATGGTCAGCAGCAAAAACATTCCCATCTCAAGTAAGTAAACCACTCCTTGAAGAAAGAAGTAGATGATTAATGATTTCATTTTTTATCTATCAGAAAAGACTGTCACTCACTTATTCATCAACAACAATTTGATAGCAGAACGTACGGAGAAGTATTGTTCAAGCGTTTTACGTCCATTTTCACCTAATTGCTCTCTAAGGTTGGCATCTTCCGTTAATTTTCTAGCTGCCTCAGTGAGCAATTCATCCTCCCCGTTGATATACGCAAACCCACACTGATTGTCGTTGATGTAGATTGACAAGTCATTGTCAGGATTCAAACTACCCAAAATCGGGAGTCTATTTGCTTTATATCCCAGCAGTTTGCCTGGGAAATTATGTGCTTTATGACTTCTTGCTAATGAGAACAGACCCACGTCTACCTGCGTGAGAATATCGGCGTAAACTTCCTGACTTACCGCCCCCATAACGGACAAGTTGTCAAGTCTCCACTCCTCTTTCTTTTCAAGAACCAGATCGAATTCATCCCCCTGCCCAACAAAGAGAAAATGAGCCGAAGGAACGTCTTTCATGTTCCTTACCAAACGAAGTAGGTTTGCCATATCTTGCGCATGGCCGATATTGCCACCGTAGAAGAAAAGGACTTTATCCTCTGTCGCGGTCTGTTTTCTGATATCAATCAGAGAACATGGCATGCCATGACACTTCATGTTTGACCAATTTCGAAGAACTTCGAGATTCTTAAACTGTGGATGTATTGAACTGAAGTAAGTCACATTGGCGTCGGACATCAAACCAATCTTATGAGACGCTTTGTAATTTAGGCGTTCAAAACACTGGAAATATCGTGCGACGATTGACCCTTTTCGAATGATTCCCTCATCAATGGCCCACTGAGGAAACATATCTCTAAGTATCAGATAGATTTGTGAATTGTGCGTCTTTCTCATCCAGTGCATTAACGGCCCAAAAAAGATGGTCGGAGAATAGTTAATACAGAGTTCGAACGGGTTTTCTTGAACTTTTTTGCGGATGGCCACCCAAGCCCGAAAAGATAAGAGCGACTCATTAATCGCCCTCTTTACCATGCCAACACCTCTAAGTGTACCGCTTCGAAAACGCCACACTTCAACATTGTTTACATAGTCAATAACCAGATCGCGCTCTTGATTAGACTTTCCCGGAGTAATAACAACAACATCATGTCCTTGGGACTGCAATTCGACCGCCAACTCGTTGAACATTTTCGCGTGAACACGTGTTCCTTCAGGCAAATATTCATCGGGGAACAGAGCAATTCGCACTAGTAGCGCCTCCAGACAATACGGTTTATGTAGTCTGTATAACTCAAAATCGTTCGAACCACTTTGTCTGATACGTTAGGGGCAACATAATCTTTGACGACATTGATTAATCGATTCGAACCTGATGCTTTCTGGTCTTCTAAGATGCTAATCGCTTGAATAATACGATCTACGTTCATACCCGTGAACATGACTGCACCTTCTTCAAAACCTTCTGGTCTTTCTTGAGCGTCTCGAATGTTGACCGCCGCAAGATTCAAAATTGATGCTTCTTCTGTGATGGTTCCACTATCACTGAGAACGATAAATGCGTCCTTTTGTAGTCTTACATAGTCAGAAAAACCAAGTGGCTTTAGAAGTTGCACGTTTTTGTGAAACTCAAGATTCAGCGCATCAATTTTCTTGCGCGTACGTGGGTGCGTAGACACAATAATCGGGAGATCGTACTTCTCGCCGATCACATTTAGGGCTTCAACAAATTTATGGATATTAACCGAATCTACGTTCTCTTCGCGGTGCACACTCACCACAAAGTATTTATTTGGCAAAACGTTCAGCTGCCCAGTAATGGTTGATTGCTCAATTTTGTCTTTATAGTACGCCAGTACCTCATCCATCGGGCTGCCCGTCTTAACGATAAAGTCAGGTGAAATCCCTTCTGCCAACAAGTATTCACGCGCAATATCACTATACGGCATATTGACATCAGAAATATGGTCAACAATCTTGCGGTTGATCTCTTCAGGTACGCGTTGATCAAAGCATCGGTTACCAGCTTCCATATGGAATAATGGGATTTTGTGTCGCTTCGCGGAAATAGCTGACAGTGCGCTATTTGTGTCACCGAGGATCAGCACCGCATCTGGTTTCACTTCTGCTAGCAATGCGTCTGACTTACAGATCACTTGAGAGATAGTTTCGGCTGCCGAGCCACCTGCACATTCTAAGAACATATTTGGTGCGCGAATTTCTAAATCATCAAAAAAGATCTGATTCAGCTCATAATCATAGTTCTGACCTGTATGAACAAAGATATGCTCGAAGTACATATCCAGTTTCGCAATCACGCGAGACAAACGAATAATTTCAGGTCTGGTACCTACAAATGTAACAACTTTTAACTTTTTCATTTTTTATACCGTTTGACAAAGTCTGTATGCATGTAATCGACAAGCTCTTCCCAGGAAGGAGGAGTAAAGTCAATTTCAGTTCTTAACTTTGTAGAATCCAACGAGCGATCAATATTAAGTGTATTGTCTGCATTGATCACAATATCTTTCTTATAGGTATTGGACACCAACTTTAGTAGCGTGTATTTGTCAATTGGAGCAACTGACAAATGATATAGGCCATTGATATCACTATCGAAGATTTTTTCGGACAACAATTGGGCGATGTAACACGTAGGCAAACCCGAGAAAATAGCTTTCGTGAAACCTTTCACTTGCCCTTCTTGAGACAAAAACCAGTCAATCAGACTCAAGTTCGAATTCAGTTCGTGACCAATGATTGAAGTGCGCAATGTCAGGTGATTACCGTATTCCACCTCACCCAGTTTCTTTGATAACCCATATAGGTCAACTGAGTCTGGTGCAGTTTCTTCGGTATACATGCCTTGTTTACCAGTGAAAACACAGTCGGTTGAGAAATGGATAAGTTTGGCAGAGACCATATCACATAGAGCTGCCAGTTTATGGGGTAACAGAGAGTTAATGGAAATCGCCGCAACATGGTTTTTGGCGACATCATGCTGCTTGATCAAACCCACACAGTTGAGCACAAACTGAGGTTTCAGACTCTTGATAACGCTTTCGATTGTGCTGAAGTCATCAACATCAATGCCCGTGAAGATACTTGTCTCATAACCTTGGAAGTGCTCATTTAACTGATTTGCACGGACAGTACCAAAAACATTCAAGTTTTTCTTTTCACTAAGGTTTGAGAACAAGCTGTAACCCAGCATACCCGATGCACCTATGACGAGTACTTTCATTTATACGCCCTCTGGCACAAAAATATTGCCACTTTCAATTTCACGAATAAAATCCAGTTTACGCAGTAGCTCTTTCATTTCTTCAACGTTCAGAAGTTGGGTATTGTGAGAGTTGTAGTCTTCGATTGCTGACAAATCCTTTTCTCCATCCTCGAAGTACTTGGAGTAATTCAAGTCGCGGTTGTCAGAAGGAACGCGGAAGTAACGGCCTTGCTCTTCAGCAACAAACATTTCTTCACGGCTACAAAGTGCCTCATACAGTTTCTCACCATGGCGTGTTCCAATCACGTTCACGGTATGATCTTCTTTACCCATAATTTCTAGGATTGCTTTTACCAGAACGTCAATTGTTGCTGCGGGTGCTTTCTGAACAAAGATGTCACCGTTTTCACCGTTCTGGAACGCGTGAATCACGAGGTCTACTGCATCATCCAGCGTCATCATGAATCGGGTCATATTTGGATCAGTTACAGTAATCGGTTGCTTATTAACTACCTGACGAATAAATAGCGGGATCACAGAACCGCGTGACGCCATTACGTTTCCGTAGCGCGTACAACAAATAGTCGTGTTGGTGTGTTCCAACGAACGGCTCTTTGCAACGATGACTTTTTCCATCATAGCCTTTGAGATACCCATTGCATTGATCGGATAAACAGCTTTATCTGTGCTCAGGCACACAACCTTCTTCACATTGTTTGCGATCGCCGCTTCAAGAAGATTCTCAGTACCAACAACATTGGTTTTCACCGCTTCCATTGGGTAAAACTCACAAGATGGCACTTGCTTCAACGCGGCGGCATGGTAGATATAGTCAACGCCACGGGTTGCACTCAGCAAACTGTTATAGTCACGGACATCAGCGATATAAAATTTAAGTTTATTGTTGTTAAATTTTTTACGCATGTCGTCTTGTTTCTTTTCATCACGACTTAATATGCGAATTTCTTTAATATCACTATCTAGAAATCTATTCAGAACAGCATTTCCGAACGAACCAGTTCCGCCTGTAATTAGTAACGTTTTATCTTTAAACACGCTATACCTCACATATTTTATTTAATAATTTAAAAAAATCATTCCAGCCGGAATCAAACTTTGGTTCAAATTTGTTGAAACGTGCCAAATCGGATTCTGACAATTTCTGAATAGCTTCGGACCAAAGTAATGCAGAATCAGATACGAATGTAGCACCTTCATAACCATTTAATATTTCACGCGAAAAGCTGGTATCAGCACAAATAATAGGCTGCCCCTTGCTAGCTGCTTCAAGTAGGGGTAAACCAAAACTTTCAATTTTACTCGGAAATACGGTTGCAGATGTTTTCCTATAAAACCTTTGAACGTCAGGAAAACTCAGCTTTCCCAAATACACTACATTGCTCGATAAACCTAGCGTATCAATAAGACTGTCTAGGTAGCGTGACTCACCTTTCGCAATAGTAAAATAAAGCCCGATTTGTGAGATGTCATCCCGTTGTCCTATTTCACTGAGTGCTCTAAGTACTACCTCATGGTCTTTAAACGGTTCTGGTGTTGCAGGATAAAAAAGAGAAACACGATGGCGAATTCGTGTATCGGTTCCACCTTTATACTCTTCAACCGACAAATTTACCGTAGGCTTTAGTACATATGTTGCCTCATCACGAAGAGAAAACTTATTAACCAAAGCCTCTTTCATCCATTTTGTCTGCACAACAAAATGGGTGAGTTTGTCATTGTATAGAAAGATGAAAAGTGGATATATGTACTTGTAGAAAGCTAACCCCCTTTCTCTTTTAGAGAAAAAAGACCACTTCATATCATTCAGAGGAATACCTTGATGCAGATACACAATCTTGGGCTTACCCGGAAAATACACCGTTGTATTTTGTAGTGAAACCACAACATCGGGATCAATACCCTTCGCCTTAAGTGTTGCGCGAAGACCTTTAAAATCCCAGATAATCCTTTTTAAGGCGGATTGGCGCTTTACTTGCGTAACATGGAAGTTTTCTTTTTCACTGACATCTTTAATCTCATCATTGATGAACAAGTGGTAGTCATTTTGATTATCACTGTGCTCAATTAACTGATTTAAGATGGTCAGCCCCCCACCACCAATCAGGCTCGTGGCGGAGATCACAATAGATTTTCGTTTCATAGCACTTAACTTATTCTTGGCGAAAAATCATCACAACTTCTTCGCCATACTTTTTGCTAAATTTTGCTACGATGTATGCCACCCAAGCAAACGGGATAAGCATTAGCCATCTAGCTACTTTCCCAAGCTTGGTCGCCCAAAAATTTCCGACAAAAGATTCGTTATATATGCCAAGAAACATACTGTTTTTCGTTGTGACGTGACTCTTCGACGAAGAAAACGTCGAGAGCTCAATGAGTCTATTTGCGCTGTTAATACAAAATACGTTGACATGTCTTGGTGTTTCCCAACCTCGCCAGTAATCCCTAAAGGCTTTACAAGTTAACGAATCGATATTTGGTGTGCTCGCATAGATAATTCCACCGTCATGTAACAGCAGCTTGAGTTTCTCCACTTCTTTGAGCGGGTCTGGAACATGCTCTATGACGTGGTTAAGAAAAATGACATCAAATTTAATGTCTGTCTCGAGGGATGCTAAAACTTCACACCCAGTACTTTTGGCAACGTCCATCGCCTTACTGTCAAAATCATACCCATAGACCTGAGAAATACCCAACGCCTTCAGTTTGCGAAGAAAGTTCCCATTACCACAACCAAAATCAAGCACAGACACTGATGCTAAATCTTTGCCCGCAAAAAGTGCTTTCCAATCGGCGTCAAAGTGACGCATCTCTTTGGGGATCAAATACGCGAGCACTGACAGGTTCGCGGGTCTGTTTTCTTTATGCGTAGTATATTTGCCATAAAGCACTGCTAAATCGAAGTTTTCAGGCACTTTTGCGGAAACATGCCCACAGTCTGGGTTCAGGCACTGAATATAACTGAACTTAATGGGTAGAGAACATTCATAATCCGGCCTTTTTGATAGAATTTCTTTGGTCACACTCGAACAAAAAGGGCATTTCTTTTCATCTTTCAAAGGGGAACTCCAATATCAAGGCAAGCGCATATGAATAAATCGATATTTGTTTGAAATGAATTCAAAACGAGTAGACGAGTCAAAAACTCCTGCATGAATGTTCGATTTCAAACAGTTTCATAATATTACTTAACTAAGCGTTGCTCATCAGATATTCGCCATTTCCCCCAGATCGCTGCATCTATCACAAGGAACAGAAATTTCATTTTACAATCACCTTAGCAAACGAACATTACAATCTTAGTTATTTATAATTATATTCTACTACTTATGCCTCACTTGGTTTTCATAAACTCTACGTACTTTTCTACAGCTTCATTTATGTTTCTGTTATCAGAAATAACGTATTTACCACCACTCGGCATAGGATTTTTAAGTCTGACCAGAGTATTTTTCACTCGGTTAACTTTCAACTTCACTTTTTCCACCAAAAGAGAATACGTGCTGATCGGCATACCTGAACTTACACAAACCTCCATTGCGACTGCGATCTTGTCACCGTATTCAGCATGATTCGACTTACACAGAGATATCAATCGCGCAAAGTTAAACTTATCAGCAAGGTTGTAAACTTGAAGCGTCTCAACAGCAGCCTGAGACCAAGTCGTCTCAACAGAAAAGAAACGAGGTATACGTTCGTCCCATTTAATATTCTTAAACGGCTTGATATGTTCATCGTCATCGAGGGAACCTTTGTGCTTGTTCAAAGCACTTCGTCCTGTATTGCTCCCTCCCGAAGCGCCGGGGATCGTTACTGGATAGTCAACAGTATAATACTCGTCCGTTTGTGCAGCCAATGATACAGCAATAGATATATCAGGACTGATCCCTAAAAAGTAATTGCCATTCTTTGCTTTAATTTTTTCCAACACGGTTTTCTGCACTATCCCGTGATACAGTTTCGGTAACTCGTCAGTACCTTGACAGGCGTTGCTTAATGCATGCTGGAGTTGTTTTTTACTGTCACATCTCTTCCAATCACCACTAAATTTATCGATATACAATTTTCCTGCATGTTTGTCGCCCCAGACTTTAGTAACAAAGTCTGGCCATGAGTAAGTCGCAATGATTCGTGGAGAGAGAACACTAATTTCACGTTCTTTCATTGATTCAACAACTCGCTCTATTTCCGGGCAAACACTATCATCATCACCAATCAGACATACATACTCACCCATTGCGGATTCCACAGCGAAATTGTAGTTTTCTGTCATCGATAGACGCTGGGTATGATGCGTATATTTCAGCCGAGGTGTATCACTGTATTTTTCTAATAACGACTTTAACGAATCAGACTCGCTTGTATCACTCACTACAACTTCAACTCTGTCGCTGGTGTATGCTAGAATTGATTCTATCGAATGAACTGCATATTTCTGTCGGTTATGAGTTGCAATAACAACCGATAACAAATACTCATTTTTCATCTATATGTCTCATCATGTAAAAAGCATAAGCGGTAATTAATAGTAATGATGCTATTCCGCTTGGGACAATAATCAAAAGTTCATTAACATTCGCCAATAAGTTCAATAGAAAATGAGCGACCAGAAGAGTTAATACACATATTAATATAGGCAAAAACGTACCAAGTGCTATCCATTTAAACTTACTCTCTATTCCTGTAATATTTTCAAGATTAAAAAAATATAACTACTAATGTAACAATATTATAAGCAAGCCAACATTTTGCCACATCTATTGGTGTTAAATATGATGCAGCATAAATCTGAGCGGCAATCATGATCATACCAAAAAACACATTAACCTTTACCAGATATGAGATCCTACCAAATGCAAGTTGTGCACAATAAGGGATCATTAAAATACCTTGAATTAGACTACCTAAAATTAGGTACTTTAATATTTCTGATACCTCTTTTGCTAAAACCTCATTGCCAAAAAACAGTAATAGAACATATTTTGAATATGCAGCAGCGTAAATACAAATTGATGTAACACCGACCATCATGATCAATGAATTTTTAGTGATTTCTGCTTCATAACGTTGCATTTGGTTTGAGGCTTTGAGTACCACCAGTTTAGGGAAAAGATAATAATAAAATGCAGAAGTGAAGATCATAGGAAAACTTGCGATAGTAAACGCTAAAGAGTAATAACCAAGAATTTCACTCGATACAAATTTTGCCAGAATCAACTTATCACTTTGGAAACATAGAGAAGACATTATGACGAGAAACAACATCTTATTTTTAAAACTCTTATCTTTTACATTAGCATCCTCATTGATTTCAAGCATATCATTATATTGAGATTGATAATGAACAAATTTATTTTTTACCACTAATTGCAATACGCTAGTGTAAATAACGTTAGCAATAAAAAATATTAAGAAGTATGCAAAAACATTAAGATCAAAATGCAGAACAACAAAGGTTGCCACTGGGTATCGAATTATACTGAACGAAATATATAGTTTATTGAATTTTACTTGATACCCTGTTCCACACAGAGTTGCCTGATAATAGATTTGTAAGAATATCAATGACAGCGATGCCGACATTATGATATTTATTTTACTTAGGCTATCGCCGTGTGAACTAGCGAAATAAGTAAAGAGGACTAGTGAAACAAAGAAAAGCAGAGAAGAAACCTTCAAAAATGTGATGAAATACTGCTTCATCAATGCACTTGTCAGTAACGCATCTCCGCGCGAGTAGGAGTTTGAGATATTTTTTGTATAAGCTGCACTTATCCCACCATCAAGCAGCATCAGTACAGATTGTACTGCTGCAAAAAGTCCTACAAGCGCATACCCGTTTGGTCCAATAGCATCGATTAGAAAAGGAAGTGATACCAACATCATCAATGCTGACAAACATTTTCCAAGTATATTAGCTAGTAACTCTCGATTCATCCAAACTACCAAAAAGACGGCGATATAATGTCGATATATAGACTATAGAAAAACCACTTAACATGAATAACAAAAATAACCCGTATCTAATCTTATTGTTATTCGCATAGTAGACAGAGATGTGTTGAGACTCTTGATATAAACCACGACTTTCAACAATGGATATTAGCTCTAGATATGGCTCAAGAAGGTTTGAACAAAGTCTATCGAAATAATAACAAGTGCTTTCAGGATTTCTAAATCCATCAACATACTCTAATGTTGTTTTACGATAAATCCTTTCAACGTTTGCTTTGAAAAGTTCCATAGAATCCCGATATAACTCTAGATCACCCACTACTTTCACCATATAAATACCAGTTCCAATCCTCTTTATGTTGATCGTCTCTTTTATTTTATGATAAAGCGTGACTGTATCCTTAACCGTTAATAATTCAGGATGTTCATCTTTTAGTAATTCGACCAATTCCTTAGCAAAAACCATATCTTCAGTGAGATTTTTAGTCAACTGATCTAGTGGTGGTTTGGGATTCCTTAGATTACCATAACCATCATAAGTTGGTGTAATGAACAAGTAGCCTTCATAAACACTGATTTCTTGTTTTTCGGGCATAAATTTATACCCTAAGTATCCAGAAATTGCCGTGGCAACGAGTAGTATGAAGAGGTTTTCTCTCAAATTTGACAGTATAATCCTCATGAATCCATTATCCTTGAGTTTCCATAAATTATCGGTAGCAAATAGATCATTGGGAATACCTCAAATGTTACTGTTGTCATCCCAAATATTACATATACAGCTATAATTGAAAGTCTCGCACCATTCTTATTTGTCAGTGCTTTATAAGTAAAGTAAATCACAACACCAAGATACATGATGGAACCTAAATAACCCAGATTTCCCTGAACTGATGCAATAATTGAATCAGCAGCTTCGTAAACTTTAGCAGGATCTAACATTGAAAAAAGTAAATTAGCCGTATTAGTATTGTAGCCAAATTCACCAGACAAAAAACCTACATTTTGAAATTCAGCCATCATCAGATTAAATCTTCCAATACCAGATAAAGCCACATAGTTTTCACGATTTAACAAGCTGTCTAAGTTAAGTAAAATAATAGGTAATATTATTGTCAATGCTAATGCGGCAAAGATTATGTAACGCATAGGAACGATGAATATCATCAACAACGCGACTAACGTAATCAAACCAGTACCAGATCTTGTCAAAAATATAGAAAATGTTCCAAGTAAAAGAAGAGATATTATTGTTGTTCTACTAAAGTATTCTTTTTTGTAAGCAAGAAATGCAATTGCTGTACATGTGAAGAATGCACTTGTATTTGGTGCCATGAATATACCCATAACACGGGAAGACATACCAAATTCAGTAGTACCAAACCAATGAGGCATAAATGCTAACTGGTAAATTTGTGTGGCTATATTAATGATAAAAATGTATGAAATAAGATATACTGCTGTCTTTTCAAATTTCTTAAAATCGATAACCCCTAAAAACATTATTATGAAGACAGGTAGTATCCATCGAAATCCAGCAAGAAAATAAATTTCTTTGGTGGTAAAATATGTATATGCCGCACTGACAACAACAAATAAACCAAATAATAATATCGTAATGAAAACTGGAGTTTTTGACCTATATAAAAACAATGGCAGCAATGCCAAGAAAAGCACAACTACAAGTATATCTTTTATAAATTTAAAAATAGGAAATATTCCTGCACTGGCGAGAGTTGTAAAAGTACCAGAATACATCGGAATTTGATCAAAGATACTCATCACAGCGGTAAACGAGAGTAAGATGAAATAAATCTTGATAACTAAATCTTCAATTTCTTCTTCGTGGTGAAGTCTTTTTATACCCAAAATATTGTTCGATATTGCTATCATTCAATGACGCTCTCTTATCAGAATGGGAGCATACTTTGCCCACCATTTAACCAATGCATGTTCCATGGATGATGTCACGAACATTTCCCGATCAACAATTGACTAAGTAATGCTCTGAAATTATTTTAAAATCAAAAATTAATACAGAGCCTGTTCCGAACAAATATTAACAATCAATATTTTTCCAGGGGTTTATCTACATCAGAGCCTTGTATACGTTACAGTTCGTAAAACTCTTGAATAAAACATTTTATGATCAATTAAAGCATTCAATACTCAGCCAGTAATATTTTGTAGTTGTGTTAGCGCACGCTCTCTTTCACACTCCATAGCTACTGTGCTGTCAACGCTTCAGCTATAGAGGCAGCCGTAAAATCCGTGTACTAAGAATAATTAACCATTAACCTTACCAAAAGAAACCTACTGGCCTCATTTAAATCAACTTCATCACCAGAACAATGAGCACTTGATCGCTATTAATCTGGTAGAACATTAACGTTGTTTGGTGGTGCTCTCATTAACGTCCCATGAAATATAAATTTTTGACACGCTACCGCCCTTAGGTCTCGCTCCTAATAGCGGTCATACAGGGTGTGTTTTGCCACGAAGTCTAAACCAAAACCCCCTACAGGGCGAGCCTTCAAAAGGCACGACTTAGATTTTGTGATTACAGTACTGAATTGACAGGCTATAATGCGTGCAACTGTTCGCATCTATAGGAATTCATAATGATTATCGTAACTGGCGGCGCTGGCATGATTGGCAGCAACATTATCAAAGCGCTTAATGAGCGCGGTATCACTGACATTCTGGTCGTCGATCATCTGAAAAATGGTCGTAAATTCAAAAATCTGGTTGACCTACAGATCGCTGACTACATGGATCGAGATGACTTCCTTGCTCAAATTATGGCTGGTGATGACTTCGGGCCGATTGACGCTATTTTCCATGAGGGCGCTTGCTCAGCTACCACTGAGTGGGATGGTAAATATGTCATGCTCAACAACTATGAATACTCTAAAGAGCTGCTGCACTACTGTTTAGACCGTGAAATTCCATTCCTTTATGCCTCTTCTGCAGCAACCTATGGTGATACCAATACCTTCATTGAAGAGCCGCAATACGAAGGTGCACTCAACGTTTACGGTTATTCCAAGCAGCAGTTTGATAACTATGTGCGCCGCCTATGGCTAGATGCGAAACAACACGGTGAAACCTTATCGCAAATAACGGGTTTTCGTTACTTCAACGTATACGGTCCTCGTGAGCAGCATAAAGGCTCTATGGCTTCGGTTGCTTTTCATTTGAACAATCAAATGAACGCGGGTGAAAATCCGAAACTGTTTGCTGGCAGTGAGAACTTTAAACGTGATTTCGTGTATGTCGGCGATGTTGCTGCGGTCAATTTATGGTTTTTAGATCATGGTGTATCTGGCATTTTCAACTGTGGAACTGGTAAAGCGGAATCGTTCAATGAAGTGGCAAAAGCAGTGATCGCATTCCATGGACGTGGCAAAGTCGAAACCATTCCTTTCCCTGACCATCTAAAAGGTGCTTATCAAGAGTTTACCGAGGCAGACCTCACCAAACTTCGTTCCGCTGGCTGTGATGTACAGTTCAAAACTGTGGCTGAAGGTGTTGCTGAATATATGGCGCTAATTAATCGTAAGTGAAGAACCACCTTCCCAAACTCCCCCTTGAAGGGGGAGACACAAAAACAAACCCGATACCCTCACCGAAAAGATGAAGGGAAACCGGATAAAACACTCCTTACCACAGGGAGTAAAATAATTGCCCTAACAAGGCGTTCATGATCAAACATGAAAGTTGGAGTTTAGATGAATATTTTGATGGCCCTATCCCAACTCGAAGTAACGGGAGCCGAGGTGTATGCCACTAGTGTAGGTAATGAGCTCACTCGACGTGGTCATCAGGTATTTTATGTTTCCGATACGCTCACCAAAGCTCACGATGGCCTGTTTTTTAAACTGCGCTTTAATAAACGCAGCATCCCACGGCGCTTTTGGCATGTCGCCTATCTGGTTTACCTGCTCAAGAAACATCAGATCCAGTTAGTCCATGCTCACTCACGAGCATCAAGTTGGAGTTGCCATATTGCCTGCCGTTTGACTAATACTCCAATGGTTACCACGGTCCATGGTCGTCAACCGGTACATGCTTCGCGCAAAAAATTCCATGCAATGGGAGATAAAGCACTGCCTGTTTGCGAAGCAATACGAGAGCAATTAATCAAAGAGCTCGATGTACCAGAGAGCCAACTGCACGTAAGCCGTAATGGGATAGAAACAAGTATCTTTAAACGTAGCGCTGCACCCAATAATCCTAAGCCGGTTATCTCTATCATTGGCCGACTCAGTGGCCCTAAAGGTGAACTTTGCTATAGGTTGCTAACCGAGTGTTTAGACCTCGAGCGCTACCAAGTACAAGTGATCACAGGTACACCGTTAACCGAGCGTTTTAGCGCACTGCAAGATAAAGTCTCATTTCCCGGCTACAGCGCTAACGTTGAACAGATCATGGCTCAATCAGATTTGGTGATTGGTGCAGGACGAGTCGCGATGGAGGCACTCCTGTGTGGCCGCCCGACCCTTGCGATTGGTGAAGCAAGCTGCGTGGGGATTATCGAACTGGATAATCTAAACCAAGCCATGGCAAGCAATTTTGGCGACATTGGCCCACACGATCTGGCGATAGATTTCCAGCAGATCCCCGCTTTGATTGAGCAAGGCCTAAGTCAACCACACTGCGCTCAAGAGATCACTGAACAGATCAAGCTTAACTATGATTTACAAGTGATTGTCGATGACCTTGAAAGCCTTTATCAAACGGTTTATGTCAACAAGTTACAACGAGAAGTTCCCATCATTATGTACCATCGCTTTATTCGTGATGACAGTGAAAAAGGGGTACATGGAACCTATTTGCATGTTAAACAGCTTGAGAAACATTTTCAGTTGCTTAAGAAAATGGGCTTTGAAACTTTGACCTTTAAAGAGCTAGCCGAGAAAGGGTTTATCCATCGTTTACAACCCGGTAAACGTTTTATCATGATTACCGTGGATGATGGCTATCGAGACAACCATGAACTGTTACTGCCACTGCTCAAAAAATATCGTTTTAAAGCGGTAGTTTACGTTGTCACGGGAGAAAACTTTAATCGCTGGGATGTCGAAGTGAGTGACAACCCAGAAAAAGTGGTGCCTTTGATGTCACGTGAGCAAGTCAAAGCGTTACATAACTCTGGATTAATAGAAATTGGTGGCCATACAATGACTCATCCCTTTTTGAGTAAACTCAGTGAATCGGAGCAACGCGAAGAGATTCTGCGCAACAAGCTCGAACTTGAAGAGCTAATCGGAGAGCCACTCACCTCCTTTGCTTATCCTTATGGTGACCACGACGCAACATCTAAACGACTGGCTCAGGAGTTGGGTTATCCATTCGCCGTAGCAACTAACAGTGGTCCACTTTTGATGCACCAAGATCCCTATCAAATACGCCGGATTGCGATTTTTCCAAGAACCGACACTTTTGGTCTGTGGCGAAAAGTGAAAGGGAATTATCTATTTAGAAAAATGAATAAGAAATAATAAGAGGTTGCAGATGGCAGGCTTTAGTTTGATTGCAAAATTACGTAATAAAATTCGGGTAAAACCCAACAATAGCATTCAAATAGGTAAAAACACTCGCATTCGTTATTGTGACATTTATGTTAATGGAGAAAATAATCAACTTATTATTCATGATGGCGCAAACTTAAAAGGTGTATCTATCGAGCTCAATGGCAATAATTGCCTCTTAGAAATTGGTGAAAACTGCGTAATTGGCGAGAATTGTTTTTTATCATGCCGAGAATCTGAAACAAAATTATTGATTGGTAAAGAATGCATGTTTTCGCGCAATGTAAAACTGATGACCAGTGATGGCCATGATATTTTACGTGATGGAAAACGAATTAATCCGGCTAAAAGTATTTATATCGGACCGCATGTATGGTTAGCAGATAACGTTACCATATTAAAAGGTGTTCACATTGGTAACGACTCTATAGTGGGGATAAACTCAACACTCACAAAATCAATAGAAACAAATGTTATTGCTGTTGGTAACCCAGCCAAAGTTATTCAAAACAACATCAACTGGGAGGAAAAACTAACTTATTGATAAGTTAGCCTTCAGCGAGATTCTTTAATCTGCTTTAACCAATCAGAAAAAGTATCTAACTGCCGCTTGAAACGATCAATTTCTTTTTGAATTTTTCCTATTCTTTCGTTACTCAGCTTAGAAAAAAGCTTATACATGGATGATTTTTTTTCTTTCCCATCAAGGCCCTGTAGATAGGTTGGCATATCAATTTTTTGCTCAAACTTTCCAATTGACTCAAAACTAACTTTCAAATGGTTATTTCCAGTAGTTCTGACTACTGCGTATGGGAATTCATAAAATCGAGAGATTACCCCACACTGTAATAACATCTCATTAAAGCTTGCCTCAGGAGCACTAATTCCACCAATATTAACCTTGTTAAAATCAATATAAAATCGATTAAAAAAATCGGTGTTATCATTAAATATATTGTCTATCGTCTGAGGTGTACTAATATAAAATATATCAGATGCAAGAGGAGTGTATATTTTTTTATTTACCTGTGAGTGTTGATGTGCACCATTAGAAAAGTGAATACATACATGTTCTGCAAACTCAAATTCTTGAATATAATCATCCAAATTCAACCTACACAATGGCATGACATCAGGTCTTAGTGTAATAACGAAATCATAATCAATAGAATGAGTTAATGAATACTCTCTTCTAAGCTTGTTCACCTTTTGCTGGGAATGGAACATAGCTTTCATTGAACGTAAAAGAATATTATTGTTTCCATTAAAATAACCTTGCTGCACAACAATTGAATTATCTTCAATTTCTAATGCCACAGGGTGGTAACATTCGATCAAATCCTGACGACTAGTTATACTTATAGACTCATTTTCTAGCGCTGATTTATGCCATGTTGGATCATTATGCTCTTCTGTTTCCCAAGTATGAATAAATATATCACAATTATATTCAGAAATAATATGTGCTATTTGGTAGGGAAGTGTTTTACGATAACTTCTTAGGTGGCCAAAAAACTGTAATGCCACTCTATAGTGATTCTTTTTCATCAAACCTAATCCAAAATAAACTTATAATAATTAAACTATATAAAATCACAGTGTGGTTGTATAAAAATAATGAATCAAACCATAAGCATACTCCAGTAAATATCACAAGAGACATCCCAAAAAGTTTGGTATGATAATTTTTATATTCCATTCCGCAAAAAAATGGACACGCAATAAAAATCAGTATAAAAACCAACCCAAACATTCCGCTATCGACTAACGCTTGAATATATTGATTATGAAAGTTCGCATTCGGATGTATCAAGAACTCGCTTAAGTAATCTGGATATTTTTTGTTGGCAATTTTTTCTGATGAAATAGACCTAACCAAACTTCTATCTGTACCAAAAATGATATGCTCAGAGGCAATATCTAATCCAGATTCCCATAATTTTATGCGAACTCCCGATGATGAACTATAATCATCATGCTCATAATTATGAATTTGTTCTACAGCATCACTTATTCTTTGCTCTACCATTGGTATATTCCACAACGCTAGAGGAAGCAAAATATAGCCAATAAGAATACTAAAAAACTTTATTTTTGATGGAGATTTTATTACAGAATATAAAGTAGAAAAAATAAACACAACTAACATCGCAAGTAGAGTTGCTCGTGTTTGAGTTAGAATAATTGAAGAGAATGCCAGAAAAAAACCGAAAAAAAACATTAGCCATGTTGATAGATTTTTATTCTCCTTCCTTATGAAAATATATGATAAAAAATCATACAAATTCCAGAAAAATAAGAATATGGTATCGGATTTATGGAGAACAAGCCCGCCCTCTCGACTCCTAAAAAATAAACTTGGTAAAAAGAACCTATACCGATTGATACTGAAGACATTGTTAATAAATAAAAAAACCAATTTCTCCTAAATCGTTCCAAAGGTAAGAAAATAAAATAAATCAATGAATGTAATATAGCCCGAGGAAAATCCGAATTCCCTTCATTAAATAGCTGCATCAAATAAAAATAACAACAGAATAAAAATGCCGAGATAATTATGGTTCTTTTTTCTCTAAACTCAGTCTTCCATAATGGATAAAACCGCACTGCACAATACAGAGCAGAGATAAGTATCAACCTAGATGCAAAATACTTAGAATCCGGCACATTAAATATAATCAAAAACACAACAAAAAATGGTGAGTATATGATTAAATCTTCAATATCAATCCAGGCCTTTTGAACTCTACTTTTCATAAAATTATTTTTTTATTGTGGAAATACATTGCAAGCTTTCGATAAACTGAATAGAACTCACGTATTGGTTTTCGAAACCACTTAGCTTCAGCCTCTTCATCTAATTGGATGGTAGTTCCAAAGTCCTCTGGGTTTTCAACAACGTAAGGTTTAAATAAATAAGATGGCATATGATGTATATACAACGAGCCTATATAGTTATCTACTGGCATGCACCACTGTTTAGAGCCTAATAATAGCTTATTAGCAGCATTAGGAGAGATTGCATATGAACGTGTCCCCCCAAAATTATTACTCATAAAGGCTATCTGATAACTACCGTTATCTTCTTTAGTAAAAAGCTGACACCTCTCCGTCTCTGGTTCTAATCTCAAAAAACCATACTCATGTACTTTCCTCTCTATCGTAGCGAAGAGATCTACTAACTTGCTATTTATTGCTGCATCATCTTCAATCACTAAAATAGATTCATTAAGTTTTACACATTTATCCCAGAGTAGATAATGGCTAGCATAGCAGCCTAACTCGCCTTTGGATGGCATTCGACCACTCGTCAACCATAACCGCTTAAAGTAGTTATAGTTAGAAAACAGAGGATGTGGGGGTTCAACTCTTCCATCGACAGCATCAAAAAACTCAAACTCTAATCCCAGAACATCAAATTGTCTCTTAATGTTCTCTCTCCTTTCTGGAGAGCGTTTGAGGCTAATCACAAAGATTTTCATTTTTGAAATCCAGTGTTGTTCTTCTCATTACTTCAGTATGGGGTAATTAGAGCATATTTGTATTTAAGTTAGAACGTTTTTGTCTACAGCAATCAATTTGATAGGCATGGCTTTAACAACAGGCAGGTTATCATCTTTATACCAGTATGCTATTCTCACGGCGAATTGATGAGAGCATTGTAGGCAAATGAAAATTCTTGTTATTGGCCCTTCTTGGGTTGGCGATATGGTCATGTCACAAAGCTTGTACCAGCGCCTCAAACAGCAGCACCCTGATGCACAGATTGACGTATTAGCTCCTGCTTGGTGTAAGCCAATTTTGGAACGTATGCCTGAGGTAAATCATGCGATTGAAATGACTATCGGTCATGGTGCTTTCAATCTGCTTGGGCGCCGCGCTATTGGGTGTGAGCTGCGCGATAATCGGTATACCCATGCCATTGTGCTGCCTAATTCAGCTAAATCAGCCTTGATCCCGTGGTTTGCTAACATTCCAAAACGTACCGGCTGGAAAGGTGAATTCCGCTATGGTTTGCTCAATGATTTGCGCCCAGATAAGCGTGTTTTCCAATATATGGTGGAAAGGTATGTTGCGTTGGCTCACCCAAAAGCCACGATGCTTGCCGATGTTTCGTTAGCACATTGCCCAAGACCTAAACTCGTCATCGACGCCATCGCGCAGCAAGCCGCTCGACAGCGACTCAGCTTAGTCTCATCGCGTCCCGTCATTGGACTCTGTCCTGGTGCAGAATTTGGCCCCGCGAAACGCTGGCCTGATCATTACTACGCTGAAGTCGCTCGTTATGCTATTGAGCAAGGTTTTCAAGTATGGCTTTTTGGCTCAGCAAAAGATCACTCCGTCACCACCCAAATTCAACAGGTTTTAAGTGAAGAGCAGCGAGAATACTGCGCCAATCTCGCCGGCGAAACCTCCCTCATCGAAGCCGTTGATCTGCTTGCAGCTTGCCATACTGTGGTCAGTAACGATTCTGGTTTAATGCACGTTTCAGCCGCTGTTGGTTGTAACATTGTTGCAATTTATGGTTCAAGCTCTCCCAAATATACGCCACCACTGACGGATAAACTGGCAGTCGTACATACAGAGATCGAATGTCGTCCGTGCTTTAAACGAGTTTGTCCGTTAGAACATTTAAATTGCTTAAATCAACTCAAACCTACACAAGTCATTAAAGCTTTAGATAAATTTATTGGAAAAGATTCATGAAACACCTCTGGTTTGAAAAAGGTGCTTATGCTTCGAAAGCGGCACGCCAATACTTAAATGACCATTTTAACCCTCTAGAAGTTAAGAAAATCGCTGTCATTCGTCATGCAGCGCTTGGTGACCAAGTCATTGTGCGCCCCTTTTTAGTTGAAGCTAGAAAGTTCTTTCCTAATGCCGAAATCACCTTGGTCACCGTGTCAAACTACCTCTATGGAACCCCCTCTGAGCTAGCGGACAAAACAGTAATAATGAAAAGCCGCGATGATTCAAAACAGCTGTCACTCAAGCAAAAATGGCAAGACTATAACCAACTGGAAGCACAAGACATTATCTTTGATGTGGCTGGTACGAATCGCTCTTACTGGATGACATTGCTGACTAAAGCGAAACTCAAAGTGGGCTTTCCTTACAAACCCTTTTTATGTGGCACTTTGTATAACTTGGCAGTCTTTCGCTCTGATTTTCAACCGGAAGTGGAATGCATGCTCGATATGCTGAAAATTCTTGGCCACAACCCGAGTTATCCGCTTGATTTTGCTTACCCTGATAATAGGCAGATCTGCGATCATGCCGATCCGTATATCGTCTATTTCAGTGGTGCCTCCCAGCTGCGAAAAATTTTAACTAAGCCTGAAATGCGGGCTGTGATTGAGCAAACCATTCAGCAACAACCGAATGTGAAACATGTCTTTCTAGAAGGAAAAAATGAGTTTGAAAAAGGTGAGTACCTACAAGACCTAGCCGACAATGGCTCGTTAACGATTCAACCATGTTTGCCTCTTGATGACTTAGTCACCTTCATTGCGAAAGCGACTCTGGTGATTGCTCCCGATACGGGCATCCGAAACGTGGCAATATCAACTCACACACCAACGGTGGGAATTTTTTATGCTACGGTTCCCTTTCGCTACACACCTCTCTATGAAGCGCATACTATCGTGATGAATGCGAATGGTGAAAAACCGTCTACTGAGCAAATTACCTCAGCGATCGACGCAACGTTAAAAATGCGCTTGGCGGCAGCCAAAAACACACAGGAACAATGAATATGAGCAAAGTAACCGTATTGATCGCCAACCGACTGATTCGTCTGACTGGCAACCTATTTAAAATGCTCTCTTACCCGTTTCATTGGGTGTTTCCAAAGCTGCGTTTTACGATTCCCGCTTACTCACCAGCTAAGCTAAAAATGCGCGCCAATGCCACCATTCCACACACTATTTGGCAAACCAACTTCACCGATCAAGCTTCATTACCGGTTTACCTTAACTATCTGTTTAACCGTCTCATGTCGCTCAGCTGTGACTATCGCTATGTGAGTACCGAAGCACGTGGTGAGTTCTTAAAAGAACATGCGTCACCAGAAGTTTATGATGCTTACTCTCGCCTCACTAACGGCGCAGCCCAAGCTGACTTATGGCGTTTAGTGGTACTCAATACCTATGGTGGTGTGTATATGGATATTGATGCCACACTGGTATGGCCGCTCGATAAGCTGCTCGGCGACTCACAAGAGCTGTATATTCGCATTAAAAATAATACCGAGATCACCAACTATTTCATTGCCACAGCACCAAACAATCCGGATCTACAAGCGACTATTGAACAGGTAGTTTATAACGTGAATCACTACGAGCCTTCGATGGGGGTGTATCACTCCACAGGACCAACGGTACTCAATAACATCTTGTCAGCTAAAGCGGTGATTCACACTCAAGACCGTAAATACGTATGTATTCAGGGCACCTTTACCAATGAACACTTCCAGTACATTGATAAACCTCGTGGCAAGTGGACACACATCAACCCCGAAGATCTCGTGAAAAAATAATGCTGCTTCGTACGCTTTATACATTTTTACTCACTTTAGCTGCGCCGTTTTTACTGTATGGCCTCTATCGCCGTAGGCAGGGGAAACCCAGTGTCGGAAAACGTTGGAAAGAGCATTTCGGCATTACCCCACAACTAAAAACTGCAATCCCACCGATTTGGATCCATGCCGCTTCGGTGGGTGAAACCTTAGCCGTAACGCCACTGATTAAACAGATTAAGCAGCGTTCACCGAATACACCGATTCTGCTGACTACCACGACCCCGACGGGTGCTGAACAAGCGGAAAAATTGGCGGATTGGGTTGAGCATCGCTATACCCCGATTGATTTTTCGTTTGCAGTAAGAGGCTTTTTGCATCGTGTCCGACCTTGCCAATTGATCATCGTGGAAACAGAACTGTGGCCAAATACTCTACACACCGTTGCCAAAGCAGGTTTGCCGATTACACTCGTGAATGCACGACTTTCGGAAAAATCCTATCGCGGTTATCAGCGAATTCGCCCATTTTTTAACGGCATGACGAAGCATCTCAGCCTAGTGTTGTGTCAATTCGCAGACGATGCACAGCGGTTTATTCAGCTCGGTATGGCTGAGAAAAAAATCAAAATCACCGGTTCGATTAAGTTTGATATCGCCCTCACTGATGACGTGATTGCTCAAGGTGAAGCGCTCAGAACGGCTTTAGGTAAACATCGCCCAATCTGGATAGCCGCCAGCACACATCAAGGCGAAGATGAAATCGTGCTTGCGGCACATCAAGAAATCCTCAAGCAGCATCCTAATGCTTTGTTGATTTTAGTGCCGCGCCATCCTGAACGTTTTGCGGCGGTGCATAAGCTCGCAGCCAGCCTATTTTCAGTGCAAACTCGTAGCAGCCAACAAATCATAACCTCCGACACTCAAGTGTATCTCGGCGATACCATGGGCGAGATGCTGGTATTACTCGGCGCTTCTGATGTGTGTTTTATGGGTGGCAGTTTAGTGGGTAAAAAAGTCGGCGGGCATAATTTGCTTGAACCTGCTGCACTGGCAAAACCCATCATTACAGGCCCTAGCTTTTACAACTTTACCGATATCACCCACGCACTCATGAATGCACATGCCTGTGTGATTGCTGACCAACCAGAAACCATTGTCAAGCAGGTGAACCATTGGTTTGCTGATGTTCAAGAACGGCAGCAATGCGGAAAAAATGCGTTAGAGATTGTGATGCAAAATCGTGGGGCTCTCGAAAACACCTTGATCGAATTAGGTTTTACTAAGGAATTCGTCCAATGAAAAAATTGATCGTCGACCTCGACGGCACTCTCACCCAAGCCAATACTTCAGATTATCGTAACGTGCTACCTCGGCTTGATGTGATTGAACAGCTTCGCGAGTACCACCAACAAGGGTTTGAGATTGTGATTTCGACGGCGCGTAATATGCGCACTTATGAAGGTAATGTCGGCAAAATCAATATCCACACGCTTCCTATCATTACTGAGTGGCTGGATAAACACCAAGTGCCTTATGATGAAATTTTAGTGGGTAAACCTTGGTGTGGACACGATGGCTTTTACATTGATGATCGTGCCGTGCGCCCTTCCGAATTTGCCTCGATGAGTTTGGAAGAGATCCACCAACTCTTTGAGAAGGAAAAATCATGTTCCTAATTATGTCTGGTGCCTATGTTGGCCAAGAGTTGGAATCTGAATTTGGGCGTATTCCTCCGAGTTTTCTGCCGTTAGGCAATCGTCGCCTGTTTCAGCATCAAGTCGCTTTGGCACCACAAGGCGTAAAAGTCTATCTATCTTTGCCTGAGTCTTATGTGGTTTCAGAGATCGACCTCCAATGGCTTGAACAACATCAGGTGACAATTATCGCTACACCAGATGGACTCAGCTTAGGGGCATCACTGGTGGCAGCACTCAATATTAGTGGGCACTCACTCAATGCACCGCTGCACATCCTCTACGGTGATACGCTATTTAACCAACTGCCGGTTGGCGATGATATAGTCAGCGTTTCCACCGCAAAAGACAGCTATAACTGGGCCGTATTAACTAATGATGACGTCGATTGGCTACAAGATGCCAATACGCCCATGAGTCACGAAAGTCAGCGAATTATCGATGGCTACTTCAAATTCAGCCGCCCACGAGAACTGGTTCGTTGTATCACACAGAGTGAATGGAAGTTTATTTCTGGCCTCAATCGCTATCATAAAAGCGTAGGCTTAAGTGCGGTCAATTCCATCGGTTGGCTCGATTTTGGCCATGTGAATACTTACTATCACTCCAAAGCCGAATTCACCACCCAACGCGCCTTTAATGAGCTGACCATAACCGCTAAATGGATTGAAAAGTCGAGCATCAAAAACCAAAAAATCGCCGCTGAAGCTTACTGGTTTGACAATCTGCCAATGGCGATGCGTGGCTTCATTCCACAATATTTAGGCAGCCAAAACAGCGAGGGGAAAATATCTTATCGCTTAGAATATCTCTACCTAACAGCACTGAACGAGTTATTCGTTTTTTCCAGATTACCGAGCCAAATCTGGCAGAAAATCTTATCCAGCGCGGTGGAGTTTTTAAGCCTATGCCTTGAGCAAGCTGTCGAGCCGAATGCTCCCATCAATACTCTCGACATACTGTTTGCCAATAAAACCGATCTACGCCTCAATGAATTCTGTGCATCGCGACACATCACTTTAGAAGATCAATGGCAGTTTGCGGGACAAGATGTTTCGCTCGCGCAAATTCTGCGTGATAGCCAAAAACATTTGCCTGATGAGGTACCCTTGTTAGGGGTCTTGCACGGTGATTTTTGCTTTAGCAACATTTTGTATGACTTCCGAGCCAACAAAATTAAGACGATTGACCCTAGAGGGATGACGCCTGACGGGCAGAAAACACTGTATGGTGATATCCGCTACGATTTAGCCAAGCTGAGTCATTCGATTCTTGGTTTGTATGACTGGATTATTGCTGGTTACTACCATGTTGAGATTTGCGGTAACGCGATCGAATTAAAGATTGCAGAGCAGAGCCATCATAAAGAGACGCAACAAGGTTTTATCGAACTGATTGAACAAACCTTCGGACTCACGGCGAAAAATCTCTACGCGATGCAAATTCAACTATTCCTATCCATGTTACCTTTGCATGCCGATGATCGTCGCCGCCAAGATGCTCTATTTGCTAATGCATTTCGTCTCCACCAAATTTTATTGAGGCTTGATCAATGATTGTGATCCCAATGGCGGGAATGAGTTCTCGCTTCTTTAAAGCCGGTTATACCCAGCCCAAATATATGCTTGAAGCCCATGGTCAAACCCTGTTTGAACACTCGGTCAACAGCTTTGCCACCTATTTTGCTAGCACTCCGTTTCTGTTTATTGTGCGTAATGTTTACGACACTGCGGCGTTTGTGCGCGAAAAAGCCACTCAGCTTGGCATTAAACAATTTTACATCGCTGAATTGCATGCAGAAACTCGTGGCCAAGCAGAAACGGTGACTTTGGGGTTAGAAGAACTCGCAAAACAGGGCGTGGACTATCAAGGCTCGATCACGGTGTTTAACATCGACACATTCCGTCCGAATTTTGTATTCCCTGGCATTAGCCAGCACAGCGATGGCTACCTAGAAGTGTTTCAGGGCGGTGGTGACAACTGGTCTTTCGCCAAACCAGAACATGCTGGCAGCACCAAAGTGATTCAGACAGCCGAGAAAAATCCGATTTCCGATCTCTGTAGTACCGGGCTTTATCACTTCAATCGTAAAGAGGATTACTTGGAGGCATATCGCGAATACGTTGCCAGACCGAGCCAAGAATGGGAGCGAGGCGAGCTATACATTGCGCCACTCTACAACCTGCTCATTCAAAAAGGGTTGAATATTCACTACCACTTGATTGCCCGCCATGAGGTCATTTTTTGTGGCGTACCAGATGAGTACACTGACTTTTTGAGGCAGCCACAACCATGATCAAGATTGATGATGAAGCGATCACCTTTGTTGTGCAGGGGCCGGTGCAAGCAAGCGCCAGTCGTCAGCAAATCGCGAGCATCACAGAGCAGTGTTTGAACTCCATACGCCGCTTTTTTCCTAAATCGACCATCATTCTGTCGACTTGGAAAGGACAGCCTCTTGATGGGCTCGATTACGACCAAGTGTTGGAATTGGATGATCCCGGCGCAAATACCGTTTTTTATGACGGTCAGCCGCTCAAACTTAATAATAACCGTCAGATGTACAGCACTCACATGGGGCTGAAAGCGGTAAAAACGCCTTATGCAGTTAAGCTACGTACCGATAACCTGCTAACGGGTCGCCAATTTGTTGAGCTGTATGAACAATATGCCGATCTACCCAAAGCGCAGAATTATCAATTTTTGACTCAGCGAGTGCTCACCAGCAGCACGTTTTTTATTTCGAGCCACTATGGGCATCCGGTACATTTTCATAAAAGCGATCTGTTTGACTTTGGCCTGACCCAAGATCTCCTAACCATTTGGTCTGATCGCTGGATACCAGAATTACACTTCACGCTTAAGCAGGGCTACAAAGCACGCCACCCAGCAACAGAGCAAGTTTTATGTCTGAATTGGATCTCCGCACTACTCGGTGCAGATCATCATATCGAGAGCAAAACCTGCGATCATGCGGGCTTAGGTGAAGACTTTTGGCCACAGTTTATGGCCAATAACTTACTCATGGATTGCCCAGAGAAGATAGGGCTAGACGTCACTGAGCGTTTTTATAAACGAGGTAATTTGGCACTTGAGTATGATCTCAAGGATTGGTTGTATCTTAATGGGCAAACTCACAGCCCATTCGATGTTAAACGCTTATATCGCTGTTACCGTTATCAAGAAGGTAAGCTTTTACGTAGGCTCAAATCCTAATCGACCAATTGGTAACCTTGCATTAAAGGTTGCCAATCCATTTCATTCCATTTAACTGCTCGTTTAGCAACTTCTTTGGTAAATGAGCGTTTTAATCTCTCTAAATTCGACGGCTGCCAAGTTCGACTAGCGTCTAGATAACACTTATCAAAATCAATAATCCATACCTTCTCTTGGTCATCAATCAAGATGTTATGGATATTGAGATCGGTATGGTTGACTTGCGCATCGTGCATTTTGCGGATCTCACGTCCGATTTTACGATAGAGTTCATCGCTGATCGGGCTTTCTTGTAAAATGCTCACCAGATCGCGAGCATTCGGCACTTTTTCACTTAAGAGATCGGCTTTATACAGCAGCCCGTGTTTTTGTACGCGAGCGGCAATCGGGCGCGGCACGTTAACGCCAGCATCGCGCAAGTGATTGAGCAGCATAAACTCTTGATAGCTTCGGGTCTTTTCCCATCCGCTGAACCAGTAGGAATCTGCCACCACCTTTCCAAACAAACCACCGCGGCGATAATGACGCAACGCACCTTGTGTCTGTTGCAACTGCACAAACCACGTGGTGCCTCGCCCTGTCGCGCTGCCGAGCACTTTGCCATTTTGCTGCCAAAACTCAGGGTTACAGCATTGACTTGGATCTTCATGCAAAATCGCATCGTCAAACCAAATTTTCTGCTGAGCATCGTTGAACGTCTGTATCAAGGGGCGATTCCTATCGTTATCCGGTGGTTTTGCAGTTTTGCTCTGCATGTAGCGTGCTGCATTTTACATTTTCTGGTCAGCTCTGCATAATTCTGGCTCAATTATCGAATAGGTTTGGCTATGGCACTGTTTCAATCAGCCCCACACTCCCTCTGTATCCTGCGTTTATCAGCGATTGGTGATGTCTGTAATACCATTGCTGCCGTGCAAGCGATTCAATGCCAATGGCCGCAAACACGCATCACTTGGGTGACGGGTAAACTAGAAGCAGAACTTATCCAATCTCTGCCCGATATGCAGGTCATAGTGTTTGATAAAAAACTCGGATGGCGAGCTTACACCCAACTCTGGCAAGCCTTAAAACAAGAGCGTTTTGATGCGTTGTTACACATGCAGTATGCCTTCCGAGCCAGTATTGCGACTTTGGGGATCAAAGCGCGCTACAAACTGGGTTTTGATGCGGCGCGCAGCCAAGATTTTCAAACTTGGTTTACCAATGTCAAAGTTCCCTCACCGGACAAAATGCACGTATTAGATGGCTTGTTGGCATTCGTTGAACATTTAGGTATTAGCGATATTGAACCCAAGTGGTCACTTACCTGCCAGCCTGACGATCTGGCTTGGGCAGAGGTGCAGTTTCAACCTGAGCAACCTCGCTTGGTGATTGTGCCTGGAGCAAGCAAAGCTTATAAAAATTGGACAGCTGAAGGCTATGCAGCCGTCATTAAACATGCGCAGCAACAAGGCTGGCAAGTTGTCTTAGCGGGTAGCCCAGCACAAGTCGAGCGAGATCTGGCCGCGCAAGTTGAACAAGCACTCACTCACCCAGTGTTGAATTTGGTGGGAAAAAGTACACTACAGCAGATGCTAGCGCTGCTCGCTAAAGCGGATTTGGTGATCGCCCCCGATACCGGACCAGCACATATGGCCAACGCCATGGCCACACCAATCATTGGCCTGTACGCTCACCATAATCCTGAGCGTACAGGCCCATACCATTATCGCCATTATGTAGTTTCCGCTTACGAAGAAGCCTTACTAGCAGAAACAGGTAAAACGCCGCAGCAGGTTGATTGGCGTACGCGAGTCAAAGATCCAAATGCGATGCAGCGCATCACCGCACAGCAAGTGATTGCAATGTTTGAGCGCGCATCTGCTGACATCACGGCAACACGGGCGATCGATTGAAACATCATTTACCGTTATAGTAGTCAACATTGTTTGTACCCAAGGCTTGTTCGTACCGAGGATTTTTCGTGAATAAACCAACGCTTGCTGTCGCATTGATAGTAAAAAATGAAGCGCGTCATCTGGATGAGTGCTTACAAACCGTGCACGACTGGGTCGATGAAATCGTGGTGCTCGATTCTGGTAGTAACGATGAAACCGAACAGGTCGCACGTCGTTATACTGAAAAATTTTACGTTAATGCCCAATGGCCGGGCTTTGGCCCACAACGCCAACTGGCTCAATCTTATGTGCAGTCCGATTATGTACTGTGGTTGGACGCCGATGAGCGAGTCACTCCAGAGCTTAAACAGAGTATTTTGCAGGCTGTTGCGGCCAATAAGCCCGATACTTTGTATCAATTCGCGCGTTTGAGTTGGGTGTTTGGTCGTTTTATCCGCCATAGCGGTTGGTATCCAGATCGCGTGCTGCGCCTCTACCCAACTCAACTGACTCGCTACAATGACGCATTAGTGCATGAAAAGGTACACGTTGAGCCAAGCATGAAAGTCGAAACTTTAGCGGGCGATGCGATTCACTACACCTATAACGATGTGCACCACTATCTGGTGAAATCCGCGGGTTATGCCAAGGCGTGGGCGGATCAGCGTCAGGCAAAAGGTAAGAAGGCTTCGCTTTCCCAAGGCATCGTCCATGCTCTGGGCTGCTTTTTGAAAATGTATCTGCTCAAGCGCGGTTTTTTAGATGGAAAACAGGGTTTTTTGATTGCGCTGCTCTCCGCACACTCCACCTTTGTGAAATACGCTGACTTGTGGGCACGTGATAATGACGAGCACTACAAACGCTAAGCGGATATCTATCGAGCAAAGTAAGAAAGACAAAGGGAGCCGCAGCTCCCTTTTTTAATGATTAAAGCTGCACACTACGCAGCCAAGGTGCAAGTTCAGCCAACACGGCCTTAATATCAATCCGACTCATGTTCTCTTGGTTCGCTTTGTCATCTGCGGGCGGCGGACAAAAAGCGATATGCTTACCTTGCGAGTTGAGTGGTCGCCAGCGCAGTGGCGTTGCAGAACGCTTGGCCGGAAAAAATCCAACGGTCGGCACATCCAACGCCGCGGCAATATGCAAAGGCCCCGTAGAACCCGCTATAAACAGTTGTGCGCAAGCCAGCGAGCGCGTGAAATCCACCAGTCCATCATTTTTGGTATATAAGGCCGCACGAACACCTTGCTCAGCAAGCAAGTTTTGCAACTGAGCGGCTTTCTCTTCTTCACCCGGCCCCGCGGTGAGCACCACCTGTTTGTGCTCATCCATCACTCCTGTGACTAACTCACAGTACTGCTCAAGGGAGAGATTATTCGCGGAACCGCCACTACCAGCATGCACAAAAAGCCACGCTTTGTCGGGAGTAATGTCTAACTGCTCAGCGAGTTTGCTGCGCTGCACTGCCAATTGCTCGGCAGAAAAAGTCAGATACGGCGCGTTCGGTTCAATAATCGGCTGACCAATATCGCGCAAAAAAGCGCGTACCAAATCGAGGTTGTATTCGTATTCAGGTTTGGCCGATTGCGAGCGCTTTTGCTTAATGCGGTGCTGATAAAAAATCTGTGCCAATTTCGTCGCCGGAGCCAAACGGTAAGGAATACGTGCTTTCCACACCAAGAGCGCGTTATACATAGTCGAAAAGAAGTTGATAGAAGCATCAAACTGCTGTGCTTTAAGTGTTTGCACCAGTTGCTCATGCTGCGCCTTATCAGCCTGTTGGCCGGGGTCGATGATCACCGCGTCAATCCATGGACAAAGCTCTGCCAGTGCGGCGGTATACTTCGGAACCAGTGCAGTAATGTGACAGTCCGGCAGAGAAGCCTTCAGCATAGCGAAACTTGGCCAAGCCAGCATAAAATCGCCAATTTTATCGTTGCGAATAACCAGTAACTTTTTCATTGTGCTCGATAAGGTGTGAAATTTTGCGTCCTCATCATACCGACTTCATAGGTAAATGTGAGGCTTTTTGTTAGGATGAGGCCACTTCCCTGATTGATGAGTAACGGATTGTGAGCCAAAAACGTCTTTCCCGGGTAATTTACCCCGGCACTTTTGACCCCATCACCAACGGGCATCTGGATCTGGTTGAGCGTGCTGCACAAATGTTTGATGAGGTGATCATCGCTATCGCGGCCAGCCCAAGCAAAAACACCATGTTTAGCTTGGATGAACGTGTGCGTTTTGCACGTGAAGTGACTGCCCATTTGGATAACGTCACCGCCAAAGGGTTTTCAGGATTGCTCGTCGATTTCGCGCAAACGGAAAAGGCCAATGTGCTGATCCGCGGTTTACGTACCACGGTCGATTTTGAATACGAATTTGGCTTAACCAATATGTATCGCCGCTTGATGCCGGGGTTGGAGAGCGTTTTCCTTACCCCTTCTGAAGAGCATGCGTTTATCTCTTCAACCATAGTGCGTGAAGTCGCGATTCACGGCGGCAATGTCGATGAATTCGTTCCATCCATAGTTGCCGAAGCGCTGCATCAAAAGGAAAAAAATCTAAAACTTCAAAGGGATGCAAACCAGCATCCCTTCATCAATGCTGGCACTGCGGACAGAAAAAGGTATTGCGCTGCGCAATTTTCTGCTCGCAAAGCGGTTCACCACAATTGGGGCAAGGCTGTTTTGCTTTGCCATACACTTGCAGTTCTTGCGCAAAATAGCCTGGTTTACCATCACTTTGGGTAAAGTCTTTCAGCGTTGTGCCACCTTGCTTAATCGCTACTTGCAGCACTTGTTTGATGTTCGCCACCAAGGTTTGCCACTCATCCAAACTCAGTGAATTGGCAGGGCGCAGTGGATGGATGCGTGAAGTAAACAGCGATTCATTGGCGTAGATATTGCCCACACCCACTACCGCCGCGTTGTCCATAATGAAGGCTTTCACTGCAATGCGTTTATTGCGTGCTTTATCGACCATGTATTCAGCATTAAATGCTTCGGTCAGAGGCTCAGGCCCTAAACGCCCGAGCACTTCATGGCTCTCATCGGGTGCACACCATAACCAAGCCCCGAAGCGGCGCGGATCGTTATAGCGCAGCCGTTTACCACTGGTCATCACCAGATCCACGTGATCGTGTTTAGCCGCAGGAAAATCACCATCCAAAATGCGCAGCGAGCCGGACATGCCCAAATGAACAATCGCACTACCGACTGCTGTTTCAATAATCAGATATTTAGCTCGACGATGAATAGCGAGAATTTTCTGCCCTTCAAGTTGTTTAAGCTCTCGTGGAATTGGCCAGCGCAACTTGGGCGTACGCAATATTAGGGATTGAATCGTGCCACCAACCAAATGAGGGGAAACCCCTAAACGACTGACTTCAACTTCTGGTAACTCAGGCATACTGACCTCTTACAATGGCGCAGGAAATAGATAACTCGTCTCAACAGAGACCGCAATCCAGTGATCTTGCCAGTTTTTCAGCAACCAAAATTGCGAGGTTTGATAAACCGTGATCCTTTGCGGTTCTGCATGATCGGCGTACCACACTTCGATCGTTTCTGGCGATGGCAGTGTCGGTTGTAATGAGCGATAAGTGGCTTCATCCACTTCCGTACCCGTTAAGGACTGCCAACGCTTCACCAATTCTTCAGCATCAATGCTCAATTCCGGCGTTGCTAGCCACTCTTCACGGCTCTTTTCTAAAGAAAACTGCGGGAAATTCAGCGCTTGTAAGGTGGCATCCGCTCGAAGTAGGGTTGGAAACTGGCTAGAAGGTTCAGGCAATAGATAGGTTTTAATGACTGTCGGTAAATTGATGACAGCAATAAAACCAATGACAGCTAAGATCAGTATGTTGTTCCAACGGCGACGTCGATTGGGAGAAACGCGCATAATCACTCCTTGCGATAAGCAAACGTTTTGAGAGTAGCAAAGTGTACGGGGAGATCCTAGCGAAGCGAATTCCCTAAGAAAACACGTTGAATTACAGAGGCCAAAAACTCAAATTGCAGATAGAAAAAAACCCAACCAAAGGCTGGGTTTTTTCACGCACTGTAAACAAGAGCGAAATCAATTACTTGATTTTTGCTTCTTTGTACACAACGTGCTGGCGAACTACAGGATCATATTTCTTGATCTCGAACTTGCCAGGCATATTGCGCTTGTTCTTATCAGTGGTGTAGAAGTGACCTGTACCTGCAGATGATACTAGGCGGATTTTTTCGCGAATGCCTTTAGCCATTGCTCAATTCCTCTTAAACGTTTTCGCCACGTGCACGGATCTCTACAAGAACAGCATCGATGCCTTTCTTGTCGATGATACGCATACCTTTAGCAGTTAGACGTAGTTTAACAAAACGTTTTTCGCTCTCTACCCAGAAACGATGAGTTTGTAGGTTCGGCAGAAAACGACGCTTAGTAGCATTTTTTGCGTGTGAGCGGTTGTTACCAACTGCAGGACGCTTACCAGTTACTTGGCATACTCGTGACATGAATGTCTTCTCCAAATCGTTTCAGCTCGATATCAACCTTGGTGGCCGAACCTCTCTCTTTCCAAAATAAGAAGTTGAGGTTAAAAACCGTTATGGAATACCCATACAAGGCTATCAAAGGTCGCGCATTATACTAACTTGCCGCACATTGCTCAAGACCCGAACAGATCCTTTTCGCAGGATTTGCTGATCTTTTTACGGTGCGAGCTGAATCAGGGTTAAAAAATGTCGGGGCATATTATCAGATTCTCGCCAACTCACAAGCTTAAAAATGCCGCAAACCATAAGTGTTGGCTATATCCAGCCACGTTCAGCAAAAGAGACCACTTCCCCGTCGCCAACCACGAAATGATCCAGCACTCGAATCTCAACTAAACTCAGCGCATCACGCAGCCGATCGGTGATCCTTCGGTCAGCTTGACTTGGCTCAGCAACCCCTGAAGGATGGTTGTGCGCCAGTATCACAGCAGCGGCATTGTGGTGCAGCGCTCGCTTGACCACTTCCCTTGGATAAACACTCGCGGCATCAATCGTCCCTTCAAATAAAATTTCATCGCGGATCACTCTGTGCTGGTTATCCAAAAATAATATATAGAAGGCTTCACGCTGGCGATCGCGCAATATGCTGGAAAGATAGAGTTTGGTTTGCTGCGGACTGGTGAGTGCGTCACCCCGCTTTAAGGTTTCACCGAGATAACGTTGGGTCATCTCCAATACCGCTTGTAACTGGACAAATTTGGCTTCACCCAACCCTTTGTGACGACAAAACTGCTCTTTGGATGCACAAAACAGCGCGCGCAGTGATCCAAAATCACGCAGCAACAGATCCGCCAAAGCCAACACGTTCATGCCTTGGGTTCCGGTACGTAGGAAAATCGCTAACAACTCCGCATCACTTAACGATTGTGGGCCGCGTTGCAGCAATTTTTCGCGCGGCATGGACTCGGCGGGTAAATCTTTCAGGTTCATTTCTTTTCTCTGGGTCGGTTTTGCTTACACAAGCCAGAGAAAACAAAGGGCCGCAAGCGGCCCTGATAAAGTTTCGAATCACCTCAAGTGGCGATGCAATTTCACTGTTGGTTAAAGCTTAAAATGCCCAACCAGAGCGCCCATCTGTTGTCCTGAATGCGATAAGCTCGCACTCACGCTTTCCGTCTGTTTAAAGCTTTCACTGAGCTCATTCACAATATGCTGAATCGCGACCAGATTTTGATTGATGTCTTCCGCCACAGCGCTTTGTTGCTCCGCAGCTGAAGCGGTTTGAATGCCCATATCGTGAATTAAGCTCACCGCTTTAGAAATCCCCGCCAAACTCTCTTTAATCTGTACCGATTCTAGAGCCGTTTTCTCGCCACGTTCTTGGCTGATGTTCATACTGTTAACCGCTTTACTGACGCCTTGGTGTAGCGCATTAAGCATATCGCCAATCTCTTTGGTGCTGTTTTGGGTACGGCTCGCCAGAGAACGGACTTCATCAGCCACCACAGCAAAGCCGCGCCCTTGTTCACCAGCGCGAGCCGCTTCAATCGCTGCATTCAGTGCCAGTAAGTTGGTTTGTTCAGCAATATCTCCGATCACTTTGAGCACTTGGGTGATCTTCGCGGCCTGTTGGCTGAGATCGCCCACTGCCGCAGAGGTTTGGTTAACTTCATTCACCAACTCGCCAATCCCGTCAATCGCAAGATTGACTTCTTTCTGCGCCACCTCGATTTGACTATTCGCTGATTCAATAGCTTGCGCCGTGGAATAGGTGTTGCTCGCCACTTCACGCGCCGTTGCACTCATTTCGGTGACGGCGGCCACCACTTTGTCGGTTTCCATGCAGTGACCATCCATTTTCTGGCTGGCTTGCGAAGTTTGCCTGTCGAGATCCTGCGCGGCAATTTCAACATTGTTGGCCGACGCTCGAATATCCGTCATCAGTGGGTGCAGCTTATCCATAAAGGCGTTAAACGCTTTCGCCACATCGCCAATCTCATCTTGGCTTTCGACTTTAATGCGCGCGGTTAAGTCACCGCCACCGGCGGCCACATCTTGCAATGAACGCACGACATGCTGCAGCGGAGTAATACCGCGTGATACCAACATACTGACGACAACGATAGTCAGCACTAAACCCACCACAGAAAGTCCGATCGCTGAGATCGTTTGATCGTAGAGATCCGCCTCACGCTGCGCACGAAAGTCCGCGACTTGCGTATCCACATCATCGATATAGATGCCCGTGCCTAATACCCAATCCCATTTCGGTAGGTATTCTGCGTACCCCAGCTTCGGAGCTTGGGCGTTGATGGTCGGTTTATGCCAAGAGAAATAGAGGAAACCATCACCGGATTTTGAAGCATCAATTAAGCCTGCAATCACCGCGACGCCATTTTCATCTTTCATGCCGTACAGGTTTTTGCCTTCCAGCTCAGGTTTAATGGCGTGTAGGGTATTTACCCCTTTTGAATCGTAAGCAAAGAAGTAGCCATCACTATCAAAACGCATCGCTTTGAGGATTTGCTTGGCTTGCTCTTGGTTTTCTCCCGCTTTATCACTTTCATATAAAGGTTTCACCGCAGTCACACCCATCATTAGATAGGCTTGCAGCTCTTTTTTCTTGGCATCAATCAGTTCCGTACGGTAGTTTTCCAGCTCTTTTTGTAAGCTGGACAATCCGCTGTGATAGTTCACTGCCATCACCAATGCGGTAATGATGATCAGCGGTATCACAGTCAGCAACAGTAATTTGGTACGGCTTCGTAGAGAAGACAGCATAATGTTCCCTTTCATTATTGTTAGTCTTGTGAATTACTTATCTCATATCCATGGTCTATTGTCTGTGAAATGGGCGATGCTTTGCAGCTCGACCACTCACACTCCGTATGATGGTATGGCGCTGACACAACTCCGACATTTAGCGAGAGCTGTGCTAACATAGCGCGCAGATTTTTGAGGGATCCCAAATGCAAACCCAAATGCAATCATTGGCAGGCAAAAAGATTCTGCTTGGTATCAGCGGCGGCATCGCTGCGTATAAGTGTGCAGAATTGACTCGTCGATTGGTGGAGCGCGGTGCGACCGTGCAAGTGGTCATGACCCACGCCGCCAAAGAATTCATTACTCCGCTGACCATACAGGCCGTTTCTGGACGTCCCGTTTCTGATAGCTTGCTTGACCCAGCCGCAGAAGCCTCAATGGGGCATATCGAACTGGCCAAATGGGCGGATTTGGTGCTGCTTGCTCCTGCCACTGCCGATCTCATCGCGCGCATGGCCGCGGGGATGGGGAATGATTTGCTGACCACGCTGATTCTGGCCACCAATGCCCCAGTGGCGATTGCTCCGGCCATGAATCAACAAATGTATCGCAATATTGCTACCCAAGAAAATCTACAAACTCTAACACGCCGTGGTTACACCATTTGGGGCCCCGCTGCGGGCGAACAAGCCTGTGGCGATGTTGGCCCCGGCCGTATGTTGGAGCCGATGGAATTAGTGGCACGCTGCGAAAGCTTCTTCGCACCGAAAATTCTGCTCGGTAAACGTGTGCTGATCACCGCAGGTCCAACTCGTGAAGCACTTGACCCCGTACGCTATATCACCAATCACAGCTCAGGAAAAATGGGCTTTGCGCTGGCCAAAGCGGCCGCGCAACTCGGTGCTGAAGTCACATTGGTCAGCGGTCCGGTGCATTTGCCAACCCCTATGGGCGTCAATCGTATTGATGTGCAGAGCGCATTAGAGATGCACAGCGCGGTGATGGCACAAGCCACATCGCACCAGATCTTTATTGCTTGCGCAGCCGTAGCCGATTATCGCCCACAAGCCGTGGCTGAACAGAAGATCAAAAAGAACAGCGACAACGATACGCTCACCGTTCAGATGGTGAAAAATCCCGATATCGTTGCGTCAGTCGCTGCTCTCACACAAGATCGACCATTTACCGTTGGCTTTGCGGCAGAAACGCAAGATGTCGAGACTTATGCGCGTGGCAAACTGGTGCGTAAAAATCTGGATATGATTTGTGCCAACGACGTATCGATTGCTGGACAAGGCTTTAACAGCAACGACAACGCCTTGAGCGTGTTCTGGAAAGACGGGCAACAAAGCCTGCCTTTGACCAGTAAAGAAGCACTCGCCACCGCGGTGATGCAATTAATTAACGACCAAATGTAGGTGCTATTTTCGCCACCTACTTCAACCATTTTTATCAACACGCTTCGAACAACCTCTGAGCTTAGTTAAACTTGAAGGGTTTCATCTCCGTCGCAGACTTTCTGGCTGCGGCGGCGTATTTTTTGTTCATCAGCAGTGATAACCAAAAGGAAAGACGGGGCATGGCCGGCAATAAGAAAATCAACCGACGCGAAGAAATCCTGCAAGCTCTGGCAGAAATGCTTGAATCCAATGAAGGGGCTTCGCGCATTACTACCGCAAAACTGGCCAAACAGGTTGGCGTTTCAGAAGCAGCGCTCTACCGCCACTTCCCCAGCAAAGCTCGTATGTTTGAAGGCTGATTGAGTTTATTGAAGAGTCGCTGATGTCGCGCATCAACCGTATCTTTGATGAAGAAAAAGACACGCTCAATCGCATTCGTTTGGTGATGCAACTCTTGCTCGCCTTTGCAGAACGTAACCCTGGCTTGACACGCATTCTCTCAGGACATGCTTTAATGTTTGAGAATGAACGCTTGCGCGATCGCATCAACCAGTTGTTTGAACGCATTGAAACTTCTTTGCGCCAAATTCTGCGCGAACGTAAAATCCGCGAAGGAAAATCCTTCCCGGTCGATGAAAACATTCTTGCCGCGCAATTGCTCGGTCAGGTGGAAGGCAGTCTGAACCGCTTCGTGCGTTCCGATTTCAAATATCTGCCGACCGCCAATTTTGATGAGTACTGGGCACTGCTGAGTGCACAGATTAAGTGAGAACAATGAGTCAAGAAAAATACAGCAAACCTGCATTCACACTCTCTTTATTGCACCCTAAACATTGGGGTGTCTGGTTTGGTTTTGGCTTGTTAGCCCTGTTGGTTAACCTACTTCCTTACCCTGTTTTGCTAAAAATCGGCCGCGGCTTAGGCCAATTTTCGATGCGTTTCGGTAAAAAACGCGTTCATATTGCCAAACGCAATCTGGAATTGGCTTTCCCGACCATGAGCCAAAGCGAGATCGACGCTTTTGTGCTGGAAAACTTCAAAAATACTGGCGCGGCTCTGATTGAAACTGGGATCACTTGGTTCTGGCCAACCTGGCGCTTTAAGCGCATTTTGATTGATAAAGATACCCAAGCGATTCGCCAACATTCCGAAGCAGGCAAAGGGGTTTTGCTCTGTTGCGTGCATGCGCTCAATCTGGAAATTACCGCGCGCGCTTTTGCTGTGCTAGGCATCGGTGGCTATGGCGTGTATCGTCCGCACAGTAATCCTGCCTATGAATTCATCCAGTACCGTGGTCGGACACGCAATGGCAATAAGCTTATCAACCGAACCGATATTAAGCAGATGATCCGCGTGTTACGCCAAGGCGAGCGTCTGTTCTATTTGCCGGACCAAGACTATGGCCACAACAAATCGGTGTTTGTGCCTTTCTTTGCGGTACAAGAGGCGTGCACCACAACAGGCACCAGCATTTTGGCTTACACCAGCCACTGCGCGATTGTGATTGGTTCTGGCTTCCGTAACGCTGAAGGGCGCTATGAGATCATGGCCGATAAATCAATTGAAGCGGACTACCCACAAAAAGATGAAACCGCAGCCGCGGCTTACATGAATAAATTTGTCGAAGAGATTATACTGCGCGCCCCCGAGCAATGGATGTGGCTGCACAAACGCTTCAAATCCTTGCCGGACATTGAACTGACTAACTCGCGCTATCAGTAAAGCAGTAAAGGTGAATTTGTGAGCGATCAAGACAACGGCGTGACTCGCCATCTACATAACCCGCAATTTGAGTGGCGCTTTTTGCATCCAAAACATTGGGGGACTTGGATTGGCATCGCTTTCGCGGCACTGTTGGCCTTTATTCCTTGGCGCTTGCGTGATCGACTGGCGAAACCTTTGGTGCCACTCATCATCAAGAAAAATGGCCGCGTAGTACGCCGCGCTCAGGTTAACCTCGCCTACTGCTTTCCAGAGAAAAGTGAGCAAGAGCGCGAGCAGATCCTGCATGATACTTTTGTGAAAGCCTCGCAGTTTATGCTCGGTTATTCAGAGCTGTTGGTGCGTTCAACTCGCTACAATAACTCGCGTGGCGAACTGATTGGCGAAGAGAACTTGCTGCCGCTGCTGGATAGCGGTGAGCGCGTGATTTTGTTAGTCCCACACTCTTGGGCGATCGATTATGCCGCCGTCATGCTGGCAGCTCGTGGCTATAAAGTCGCGAACATCATGAAGCCACAGCGCAACCCGATTGCCGATTGGCTAATGCACGTCCAGCGCATGCAGTATGGTGGCCGTATTTTTACTCGCGAATCTGGCATCAAACCTTTCTTGCGTTCGATTCAATCTGGCTATGTTGGCTACTGGGTGCCGGATGAAGACCACGGCCCGCAAAACTCAGTATTTGTACCGTTTTTTGCTACCGAAAAAGCCACGCTCAAAGGTTTTGGCAAAATGGCTAAGCTGTGCAAAGCGCACGTGGTGCCTTTAATGTCATGCTACAACAGTGACTCAGGCCGTTATGAAGTGCACATTTTGCCTGCGCTGCAAAACTTCCCAACCGGCGATGAAGAAGCCGATGCACTGGCGATGAACCGAGCGATTGAAGCGCTGGTCACACCGCAGCCTGAGCAGTACATGTGGAACTTGTCTTTGCTGAAAACTCAGCGTGATGGCAGTGAAATTTACGACAACTCCCACCATGGCGATCAAAGCTAAGCGTTTTGTTCTTGAGCTTAGTGCTAAAAAAACAGCCTCAATTGAGGCTGTTTTTTCGTTTTAGGCTTGGGTTGGATGAATGCGCTTAAATGCCGTACTGTGCGCGGTACGCTTTCACCGCCTCTAGATGCTCAGTGTTGTTACCTTGCTGTTCAAGATAAGTGATGAGATCCGTCAGGCTCACAATCGAAATCACCGCACAACCGAAATCACGTTCCACTTCTTGAATCGCAGACAGCTCTCCCTTGCCTTTCTCTTGGCGATCAATCGCCACTAGCACACCGGCTAAATCGGCGTGGTTGGCTTGGATAAGCTCCATCGATTCACGAATTGCAGTACCGGCAGTGATCACATCATCCACCAGCATAATACGGCCTTCTAACTTGCTGCCAACCAGATTACCGCCTTCGCCGTGATTTTTGGCCTCTTTGCGGTTAAAGCAGTATGGCGTATCCACATCGTGGTGATCCGCCAACGCGACTGCTGTGGTGGTAGCAATCGGAATGCCTTTGTAAGCAGGGCCAAACAGCACATCAAACTCAATACCTGAATCAACTAACGCTGCAGCGTAAAAACGGCCCAAGCGCGCTAAATCACGGCCAGTATTAAACAGACCAGCGTTAAAGAAATAAGGACTTTTACGGCCTGATTTCAAAGTAAATTCGCCAAACTTCAGCACCTGTTTCTCTAGGGCAAACTCAATAAATTCACGCTGGTACGCTTTCATCACATCTTCTCTAATTTACGATTTAAGAACAATTCATCTTCTAAGATATTGCCGTGAGGGCAAGGCAGCAAAACTTTGAGTCCCTAGGAGCTTACTGAAGTAAGTGACTAGTGCAAAAAGTACTTGCTAACGCAGCCATCGCGTCAATATCGACGAAGATGAGGGCAAAAAAATAGCCCCCAATTGGGAGCTACTTGATCAATCTAATAACGATGCCTTCTGCACCGCGACAATATCCGCAATGCCTTTTTTGGCCACGGCCAACAATTCCAGCAACTGCTCATGACTGAACGGCTCACCTTCGGCGGTGCCTTGGATTTCAATCATCTTGCCTTCTTCGGTCATTACCACGTTCATATCCGTGTCAGCGGCTGAATCTTCAACGTATTCCAGATCGCACAGCACGTCTTCACCCAAGATACCAACCGAAACCGCAGCCACATGGCCTTTCATCGGGTTCTTCTTCAGTTGGCCTTTAGCCATCAAATGAGCAAAAGCATCAGCCAGCGCCACGCTTGCACCGGTAATCGAAGCAGTACGCGTACCGCCATCGGCTTGAATCACATCACAATCAACCGTGATCATGATTTCGCTCATCGCTTCCAGATCCACCACCGCACGTAGGCTGCGCGCGATCAGACGTTGGATTTCCATGGTACGACCGCCTTGCTTACCATTGGTCGCTTCACGGCGCGTGCGTGAATGGGTTGCGCGTGGCAACATGCCGTATTCCGCGGTGACCCAGCCTTTACCTTGGCCTTTTAACCAACGTGGCACACCTTCTTCAATGCTGGCATTACACAACACTTTGGTGTTGCCAAATTCCACCAACACCGAGCCTTCTGCGTATGCAGTGTAGTTGCGGGTGATTTTGATGGGGCGAACTTGGTCCGCAGCGCGGTTATCTGGACGCATAGGGTCTCGACCTTCTCGTGGCTGTATCAATTCGGTTGGGGCGAGATTATAGCCCAAAGCCCCTACAGGCGCTAGGTTAACGAATTCAGCACGGTAGCGCCGTTTTGCCTGCTTTGCTACTATTAGCGCCAGTCACAAAGAGATGAAAGCAAAGGACATCCTGATGATTTACAGCATGACTGCGTACGCACGCAAAGAAGTCAAAGGCGATTGGGGCAGCGCCGTGTGGGAAATTCGCTCGGTTAACCAACGTTATTTAGAAACGTACTTCCGCCTGCCTGAGCAGTTCCGTGGTTTAGAGCCACTGCTGCGCGAGCGTTTTCGTCAACGCCTGTCACGCGGTAAAATCGAGTGTCATTTGCGCTTTGAAGCCAATTCAGCCGCGCAAAGCCATCTCACCATCAATGAAGCACTTGCACAGCAAGTGATTAATGCAGCAAGCCAAATCATGCACATGACTGGTGAACTCAGCCGCATTAACCCATTCCAAGTGATGCAGTGGCCGGGCGTGATGGAAACCCCAGAGCAAGATATGGATGCCATCAACCAAGCGCTACTCAGTGCGTTTGATGAGGGTGTGGATGAGTTTATCGCCGCGCGTGGCCGTGAAGGCGACAACATGAAAGCGCTGATTGAGCAACGTTTGGAAGCAATCAGCGCCGAAGTGGTCAAAGTGCGTGCACGTATGCCAGAAATTCTCGAGTGGCAACGCGAGCGTCTATTCAGCAAATTTGAAGAAGCGAAAATCGAGCTCGATGCGAGCCGTGTAGAGCAAGAGCTGATCCTGCTGGCTCAGAAGTCAGATGTGGCCGAAGAGCTGGATCGCCTCGACTCTCATGTCAAAGAAGCGCGTGAAGTGCTGAAAAAAGGCGGCTCATGTGGCCGCAAACTTGATTTCATGATGCAAGAATTCAACCGTGAGTCGAACACGTTGGCCTCGAAATCCATCTCGACCGATATCACTGCCTCCGGTGTGGAGCTGAAAGTGCTTATCGAACAGATGCGCGAGCAGATCCAAAACATCGAATAATCCTAAAGCCTCGTTGATTCGAGGCTTTTATCTAATGTCCTTTACCTCTTATTGATTGGAACCCCATGGAACGACTCATAGAAAAGCTTCTCTACTCTGCACGTTGGATTATGGCGCCGATTTATCTTGGTTTAAGCCTGATCCTGCTTGCGTTGGGTATTAAATTTTTCCAAGAGATTTTTCACCTACTGCCGAATATTTTTACCATCAAAGAAGTCGATTTGATCCTGATTGCGCTCTCGTTGATTGACGTGTCACTGGTCGGCGGTTTGATTGTGATGGTGATGTTTTCGGGCTATGAAAACTTCGTCTCTAAGCTCGATATCGATGAGGGTGAGGACAAACTCGGCTGGCTAGGCAAGCTCGATACCAGTTCGCTGAAAAACAAGGTTTCCGCTTCAATTGTGGCGATCTCTTCGATTCATCTGCTCAAGGTGTTTATGAACACTGAAAACATCGCCAGTGACAAAATCAAATGGTACTTGCTGCTGCACATTACCTTTGTATTGTCGGCTTTTGCGATGGGCTACCTAGACAAGCTCACCAAGAAATAAGCTGATTTCGAGTATCGACATGCAAAGAAAACGCCCTCATTGAAGGGCGTTTTGACTATACCGAAACAACGCTTTGTCGCTGGTATGAAAGGGCATCCTCTTCCTCGAATGAATAAGAGGATAACCTATAGGGTTCAACGGTCAGCTTAGATCGACGTCTTTGCAACCAAAGAAGTAAGTGGTGATGAAGCCGACAGCATAGGAGATGAGCAGGCCACCGACAAACACCGCCATACCAGCAAAAATACCTTCGGCTGAAGTCATCAGAGGGATCGCCACTACACCGGATGGGCCAAACACGGTATTGAGGCCAACCGGCAAACCCAAATAAGAGATGAGGCCAATAAAGAACCCGCCCGCCGCACCACCGATACAAGCGGTGACAAAAGGTTTCACGCGCGGTAGCGTCACACCATAAATCAGCGGTTCACCGATGCCAAGAATCCCCGGGATGATCGCTCCTTTAATTTGGGTACGAATCGTTGTCTCTTTTTTGGCTCTGGCATACAGCGCCAGTGATGCGCCTACTTGCCCAGCCCCCGCCATCGCAAGGATTGGGAATAGTGAGTTAAAGCCTTGCGCTTCCATCAACGCAAAATACACAGGCACAAAACCTTGGTGAATACCAAACACGACCGCAATCAAAAACAACCCAGCCAAAATCGCTGCACCTAACGGGTTATCGTTGAGATTTAAGAACAACCATGACATGCCTTTAAACAGCTCACCACCGATTGGCATGATGATAAGGAAAGTCACAGCGCCCATGATCAGCAAAGTCACAACGGAAGTCAGGATCATGTCCAAATCATCCGGCATGTATTCACGGACTTTACGCTCCACTTGCGTACCTAAAATCGCCGCCAGTAGTACACCGATAATGTTGCCACGCGGGTCAATCGCAAAACCAAAGAACTCACTCATGCCGGAGTAGAAACCTTTGGTTGCCTCTGGATCATAACCGAGCACAAACAGCGAAGCCAGAATCGCCCCGTTCACACCGGAACCGCCAAATGCCTGCTGAGCGTTATAACCAATCAAGATGCTGAGAAACGCAAACAGTCCTTTGCCAAACACCTTGAGATAAGCGATCAAATCGACCATAAACACACTCGGTGTTTGCCCGACAACAAAGATTTGCTCTAACAAAGTGGCAATGCCCAACATTAAACCCGCAGCAATAAATCCGGGGATCAGCGGGGTAAAAATGGTGGCAAACTTGCTCAAAAAGCGTTGTACCGCGCTGGTTTGCTTGCTCTTCATCTGCTTTTTCTGCTCCGCGGCAATCGTGGAGAGATCGGCATCCGTCGCCGCTGGCGCAATATTTTCGCCCGATTCAATCAAGGCATTCATCATATCCGCTGCGGTTTGCGCTTTACCGGGACCGAGGATGATTTGCAATTGGGCATCGCTCTCAACCACCCCCATTACCCCCGCGATTTGTTTCAGGGCGGCGTGATCGGCCAACGCAGAATTATTCAGCGTTAAACGAAGACGGGTCATACAGTTTCCACATTTGGCGACGTTACCACTGCCGCCCACCAGTGACAGCACTTGTGCCATCATGGTTTGGGTTATTTTGGCCATAGCTGGCTCCTTGTGTTGTCTCTTCCTGTTTTATTCTTGGTTGAGCGCGGCACGGATAAAGCCTTGGTGCTGCACCAGTTTTTGAGCCGCTTGCTCTGCCGTAAAGCCACCCAAAATCATCAAAATTGCAGTCTTACAGTGGCGATTACAGGCGGCTAATGCGGCTTCGGCTTGCTCAACACTCACGCCTGTGGCTTCCACTACAATATTGGTTTGACGCTGGATGAGTTTGGCGTTGGTTGCCTCTACATCCACCATCAGGTTGCCAAATACTTTGCCGCTTTTGATCATCGCGCCCGTGGTCAGCATATTGAGTACCAATTTCTGCGCAGTACCAGCTTTCATGCGTGATGAGCCCGTTACGACTTCGGCACCGACCACTGGTGTAATCACAATATCGGCGCACGCTCCATTGGGCAGCCCGGATTGCACGCCAGTGAAACCACGGTGGCACCAACCGAGCGCGCGTATTCCATTCCCGCAATCACATACGGTGTGCGGCCACTAGCAGCGATACCGACGACGGCATCCTGCGCCGTCACATTCAGTGCTTGTAGATCGCGCATGCCTAATTCGCGATTGTCTTCGGCATTTTCGACCGCTTTCAAAATCGCAGTGTGTCCACCCGCAATCAAGCCAATCACTTGCTCAGGCTTACTGCCGTATGTCGGTGGGCATTCGCTCGCGTCCAAAATCCCTAAACGGCCAGACGTGCCTGCGCCCATATAAATCAAGCGTCCACCTTGGGCAAAAGCGGTCGCGATCGCCTCCACCGCTTGCGCCACTTGCGGCAAAGTCTCTGCGACCGCAAGTGCGACCGTTTGATCTTGCTGATTAATCACTCGCAGCATTTCGAGAGTTGGCAAGGTATCAATCTGTTCGCTGGCTGGGTTACGGCTTTCAGTCACTAAGCGAGTTAAATCGATCTTCATAGGGGTTCTCATGCAATTTCGAATTGAGGTGATTCTATGGAATAAAATATTCCACTTTGGTGATAATAATCACAGTTAAGGTTATTCTTTAATCAGTCATTTTTTGGAATAATTGCCGAAACGCACTAAAAAATTAGAGCAAGCTCGATTAATTCATTGATAGACAAAGTATCAACAATGAGGCTCATTATTCTGGCTTTGGAATATTTTATTCATGGAGAATGTAAAAATGTCAGTCCTACAACGCATCGTCAGCCGTCGAACCCAACTTTCGGAGAGTGGACGCCAAATTGGCGATTGGGTACTGGCTAACGCCACACAAGCTGCGGCGATGACCAGTCAGGATTTAGCCGCGTGGGCCAATGTCAGCCAATCGAGCATAGTCAAATTCACGCAACGACTTGGTTTTAAAGGCTACAGCGAATTTAAACTCGCTCTCACTGAAGAACTTGGTCGCAAACAAGCTATGGCTGGGCAACCCTTGCACAGTAATATTTTGGCTGATGATCCCGTCGCTGTAATTGCGCAAAAACTGGTACAAACCAAAACCGATGCCATGTTACACACCACCAACACACTGCGTTTTGATGAATTTAGTGAGGCGATCAACTGGATTCAACAAGCGGTTCGGGTGCAGATCATCGGGCTTGGTGGCTCCGCACTGACTGGGAAAGATCTGGCGTTTAAGCTGCTCAAACTCGGCATTACGGCATTAACCGAACAAGATAGCCATGTGCAAATCGCCACCGCCCGCACGTTAAACAGCCAAGATGTGCTGATTGCGATTTCATTTTCGGGAGAAAAGCGGGAAATTCTGATTGCGGCGGAAGCGGCCAAACAGCAAGGCGCGAAAGTGATTGCCCTGACCACACCAAACAAAAATCGCTTACGCGAGCTGGCTGATCTGGCGCTCGATACCATTGCTGATGAAAGCCAACATCGCAGCTCTGCGATTGCTTCACGAACTGCGCAAAACGTGCTGACCGACCTGATTTTCATCACTCTCGCTCAGCAACGTGAGACTTCCGCACGACAATTAATCGATACTATCTCTTCCGACATTCGCCAGATGCGTTGAGAGGTAACCTCCTCTCAACGCTGAGGTTTATCGTGCACGCTGACTGAGTAACAGCAGCAGAAAGTAGCTGCCGCCAATGATCGCGACCAACGTGCCTGCGGCGATCTGAGCGGGGAATAACAAGGCTTGCCCCAACCAGTCCGCCCATAGCATCAAGGTACCACCGACCAACGCCGCGAGCAGAAGTTGAGATGGAGCGCGCTGCGCGCCGATCATCATAGCCATGTGTGGCGCAATCAAGCTACAAAGCTCACAGGTCCCATGGTGGCTGTGACCAAGGCGCACAAAGCTGCCACTAAGATCAATAGCACCAAGCTGGCGCGACTTGCACTCAAGCCGCGGGCAGCAGCAAAACCACGCCCAATCGAGATCAGGGTAAGCCAACGTGACAAGCCAAGCGCCAACAGTACTAACCCCACCACACCCACGCTGAGTAGCAGCGCTTGATCGCCAGTGACACGATAAGTTGAGCCCGATAGCCACAGCAAAATCTGATAGCTGTCGCCCGTTCCTTTGGCCAAGGTAAATTGCACCAAGGCTTCTAACAGTGCGGTAATGGCAATTCCAGTCAAAATCAGGCTAGAAGGCGCGTAATGATGACGTCGCCCAAGCAGCAATAGCGTCACCAATACCACAGCGCTGCCAAACAGCGCCGTCATCCAGTGCGTGCTCTGTAAACTTTGCCCAAGAAACAAGCTGGCAAACACCAACGCAAAAGTGGCACCAGAAGACACGCCCAAAATATCAGGGCTGGCTAACGGGTTATAAATCAGCCGTTGCAATAAGGTGCCTGCGATCGCCAATCCCACACCGGCAAACAGCGCAGTGAGCATACGCGGCCAACGTAGCGGCCATTGAAACTCACTCGGCAGCGCCCAGCTTGCACTTTCCATCTGCCAACCAATATGTAAACCCAGAGCCAAAAATAAAGCCGCCGCAATGAGCATCACCGCCCATCGAGAAGGCGAACGGCGATGTGAAGACAAGGAGATAGAGAGCGAATCCTGCGCTTGGAGCGGACGGCGACTAAACCAGATCAGCGCCGGAGCGCCAATCACTGCGGCGGTAATGCCGCTGGGCACCACTTCCTCCGCCCACACACTGAGCCCCATCGCCAGTATATCGGTAGCGAGCAGCAGCAACGCGCCAAGCAGCGCACTGCTGTACAACTCCATTTTTGGGGTGCGCGCCCCCAGTGAACGGGCGATATTCGGGGTTAACAAACCAATAAAACCGATCACCCCAACGGCGGTGATGGATGCAGAGACCAACCAAATCCCACCCGCCATCAAAAGTAAAAAGGCAGGCAATACCGCTAAACCACGTGCCGCCGCACCTTCATGGCCGAGTCGCAACAAAGTCAGCACTCGCGGTGCAAACAGCAGTAACGGGAGCACCAAAGCCAAACGCGGCAGCAACCAACTGAGCCACTCCCAGCCGTTTTGCGCTAAATCGCCCGCGCCCCACATAAACACATTCTGGGCGAACTCTTCGTTCAGCAGCACCAACGCCGTGGCAATTGAACCCAGCAAAATGTTCACCACCATGCCGGAAACCACCAGCGGTAGTCCGGTGAGATTGCGTAACCCCGCGATCGAAATAATCAGCGCGAAAGCGAGCAGCGCTCCGGCCATCGCAGCCAATGCGCTGTGATCAGCCACCCAATCACTGAACCAGATATTGACGATAATCAGCCCCAACCAAGCACCGGATGAAGTCCCCAACGTCAGCGGTGAGGTAAGTCGGTTTTGGGTCAACTGCTGCATCAAGCTGCCCACCAAACCAAGCACAGCGCCCACCACTATGGCCATCACCGCACGTGGCAGTTGTGCGTAGACAAAATTCACCTGCGCAAAATTTTGCGCGGCTTGGTTACCTAGCACCAGTTGCCACTGCTCATTGAGGGTTAAACTGTGCCCCCACTGTAAGCTAACGAGCGCCAACAGCAGAGTCAGCGCTCCCAAACAGGCTAAACGCAGAACGCTCATGATTGCGGAGCCACCGCCAGCAAGCTTTCGGTGATCGCTTCTGCGCTATAACGCAGTGACATCGCCCCGCCATAACTCCACACTGAACGCACTGAATTGACACGCCCCGCTTGGACAAACGGCATCGCTCGCCACAACAACGATTTCTGCACTTTTTTCTCTTCCGCAAACGGTAAGAAATAGAGCACATACCCTTGCACAACATGCTGCAACTCACTCAAGCGTTTTTGCACTATGCCCCACTCTTTTGGCGGCTGAGGCAGCGCTGACGACAAACCGAGTTGCTCTAGCACGTACTGCGGCGTGGAGTTTTCGGTATATAAAAACGCCGAGGTTGGGTTGGCAAAACGCAGCGTCACCACCGAAGGTAAAGTGTCACCAAAGGCGTGCTGTAGCGAGGCTTTCAGCTCAGCAAAACGAGCAAACATCGCCTCCAGTTTTTGCTGTGCCACCGCCTCTTTGCCAAATAAAGTGGCTAGGGTTTTAAAGTGGGAAATCGCCACTTGGGCAGCGTTATCTTGCTCGGAAAAATTGGGTAGATACACCACAGGAGCAATGCGCCCTAAGGTGGCCAGCAAATCTTGTTGCGGCCCTGCGGCTAAAATGACATCCGGTTTGAGCGCAGCAATTTTCTCTAAATTTGGCTCCGTACGAGTGCCAATATCTTGCACCGAACTTGGCAGAGCAGGTTGCACAACCCACTGCGCGTAAGAGCTCAATTCTGGCGCGCCCACTGGCTGAATGCCAAGTTCTAGCACTTGCTCAAGCAGATCCCAGTTCAGCACCACCACTCGCTGTGGAACCTCAGCAAAAGTGTGCGCACCTTGGCTATCTGTCACCACAATTTGTGCTTGCACTGGCAGTGCGAATAGGCAAAGCGCGGCAAGCCAGCCGAAAACCGTCTTCGATCGGCAAATGTTCCGTAGACGAACACTCCATAGACTCATCAAGCACATACGATCGCAACCTTATTAGTAGAGGAGTGGGAAATGGGATTCGGGTGATCAATCAAACGAATCGGTGAGTGATACAGATCCGACAGCCGCTGCTCATCGAGCAGCAACTCAGCACCGCCTTCAAAAGCGATCTGCCCCTGCTTAAGCGCCACAATGTGGGTCGCGTACCGCAGCGCCAAATTGAGATCATGCAAAATCACGATAATGCCCACACCTTGGGTTTGATTGAGCTCCGCGAGCAGCGCCATCAATTGATATTGGTGATGCACATCAAGCGCTGAAGTCGGCTCATCCAAAATCAGCACCGGAGATTGCTGCGCAAGCAGCATCGCCACCCAAGCACGTTGACGCTCACCGCCGGAAAGCTCATCCGCCAGGTTATGCGCAAAACCACTCACACCCGTTTTTTCGAGTGCAGCATCGATAATCAGCTCATCTTCCTTGCGCCAACGGCCCAAGGTGCCACGCCACGGAAAGCGCCCTAAACGCACCAACTCACGCACGATCAATCCAGCACTGGTCGGCAATTTCTGCGGTAAAAATGCCACCGCCTTGGCGAGCGTTTTACTCGGCAGCGATGAGAGTGATTGACCATTGAGGGTCACTTGACCGCAATCGGGCGACTGTTGGCCCGACAGTAAACTGACTAAGGTGGATTTGCCGGAACCGTTGTGACCGAGCACGACTGTCAGCTCATGGGTTGGAATGGTCAAATGATCGATCGCCAAAATGGCGCGCCCACCGCGAACCATTTGAATATCAGCCAACTGAAACATTGATCCCCCTAATAACTTGCACTCAATAAAAACAACAAATCCCGCCAGAAGCGGGAGTTGAACTACAACCACTCACCCTTGAGTGTGGGTGAGTGGCTGCCGCCAAAAAGCGGGATAAATCGTAAGGACAATCACGGATTACCAGCGATAGTTCGCACTGAGCACAGCACTGCGTGATTGGCCGTAGTAACACCAGTAATCACACCCAGAAACAAATTCGCGATCAAACAGGTTGTTGATGTTGAGCTGCGCTTGCCAGTTTTCTGTGATTTCATAGCCCGCCATCAGATCGACCAAGGTTACACTCGGCACAGTACGATCGCTCGAACGCGGGTTATCTTTTGACTCACCGACATAACGTACGCCGGAGCCAAACGTCCAGCCTTGTAGGCCAAGCTGCGCCGCATCGTAATCCAGCCACGCTGACGCTTGATGTTTCGGGATCAAACCGGCTTGTTGCGTACCCTTGCCACCCGTTTCATCGGTTTTGGCATCCGTGAAGGTGTAGCTGGCGGTCAGTTTCAAGCTATCGGTGACATAACCCACGCTTTCTACTTCAATGCCTTGGGCGGTCATTTCGCCCGTTTGCGTCGCAACAAAAGTGTCCGGATTTGTAACCAGCGCATTTTGTTGGGTGATATCAAACCAAGCCAGGTTGATGTAACCGTCATAAAACTCTGGCTGATACTTCACGCCCACCTCGGTTTGTTCCCCTTTCAGTGCTTATACAACTCACCCGTCGCGCTATCGATGGTGCTTAGAACATCAAACGATTGTGAATAACTGAGGTAAGGCGATACACCATTGCTGGCCAGATACATCAAACCGGCATTGAATGAAAACTCCGCATCGCTGCGGCTTTTACGCTGCATGTTCTTTTGGCTTTCGTTTTCGGTATCGACCCAATCCATGCGCCCACCAATCAGACCAATCCACTGCTGATCCAGCTTGATTTGGTACTGCGCGTACAGGCTCGCTTGCTCTTTGGTAATAGTGCGATCCGCTGCGGAAGATTCATCGATAGGCGTGTAATTGCCATAGATCGGGTTGAACGGATTGATGGTGCCGAAGCTGTAGTTATCTAACTCAACACCTTGAGTTTGATGGCGTTGCAGCTCTAAGCCCATCAACAGCGTGTTTTCAAGACGGGCAGAATCCCACTTCGCCACTGCTTTGTTATCCAAACTCAGGCTTTCGATTGAACCATCACGAAACACAATACCTTGGGTTAGAGTGTCTTTGCTTGGTTTGTCATTAGAAAAAGCATAACTACTGCGTAGATAGAGATCGTTATCGCCGTAATTGAAGGTCTGTGACAGCGCCCAGACATCATTGAGATCATGTTCGAACAAGTAACCTAGTGACACCTGACGACGCTCATACTTGTCGTAATCCGGTTGTCCTAAGTTGGTGGAGGGATCGATATGGCCAAAGTTGGAATCGATTAAGGTTCCCGCCGCAGGGAAAAATGGGTTAGTCGGCACACCGCTGTCTTCCAAAAAGCTCGCCAACAGCGTTAAACGGGTTTGCTCAGAAATATCGATGCTGAGACTTGGCGCAAGATAGTTGCGGCTGGTTTGCGTGCCATTTAGCTGACCATCATTCTCTTTCATCATCGCGACTAAACGGTAACGCACGGAACCTTCTTGGTTCGCGTAATCGGAGATGTCTAAGGTTAAGGTGCGCAGCGCATCATTACCCACTTGTAGACCAACCTCACCTTGTGGAATGTCGGTCGGTTTCTTCTGTACCGCATTGACCACCCCACCCGGAGGCGCCTCACCATACAAAATCGAAGCAGGACCTTTCAGCACTTCAATGCGCTCTAAAGCATAAGGCTCGACCAACCACGTGTAGTAACCATCACGGAACAGGCGGCTGCCATCTTGGTAGGTAGCAGCATCAAAGCCACGCACTTTGAGCCAATCAGTATCATTGTCCGCACCATAAGGTTGAGCCGTCACGCCAGAGGTATAACGCAGCGCTTCATCCAATTTTTGTGGCGCGCGAGCCACAATATCTTCTTGAGTGACAATCGATAGCGCTTTTGGCGTTTCTTGCGCTGGCGTTTCGACTTTTAATGCTGATGCGGTAACCACTAGGGTTTCTAGCTGTTGAGTATCTTGTTCTGTGTTGGCCATGGCCGTTGGAGCAACGACCAAAACCGCTGGAATGAAGTGCAAGCGAAGCGCACGACGGATGTATTGTCCGAGTTGGCTCGGGCGAATATCAGCCATGATAGAAAACCTCTTCTGTGAATTATGAGAATTATTATGATTACTATTTCTTCGGCTGGATTTTACTGACAATTTGATTGATTACAAGAAAAATGAAAACAGTTATCAATTACATTTAAAGAGTAATTTTTATTGTTGAAGTGCTTTGCTCAAACAGGAAATGACGCCGTAGAGATCACTCTAAAGTCGAAAGGAAATGAGACTAGACTTGGGAAGGAGTGAATAATCGAAGGATTAAATATCCCTCAATTATCCATTTAAGTTAGCAAAGTGCCCTTTTAATTCTGGTTACGCGCTTGTTTCTCGGCTTGCTGATCTTTAATGATGCTGAGCAAAGGGGGTAAAAAGCTTCGTTCGTTGTGAGCCGCTGAATCCCAGATTTTGGAAAGCATAAGAGCTTTAGGACAGTGGAATAACAACGACTCCACCTCAATTTTTACCACTAATTTTGGTTTGGTTTTCCCATCGAGACACTGCTCTCGGCTGCTTTCATCAATGTGCAATGAAGCTTTGCCTTTGATTCTGGCTACATCTTCAATACCAGGCACCACAAACAACATACCGACATTTGGGTTAGCCAGTACGTTGGTTAACGTGTCTAAGCGGTTATTTCCCGGGCTATCTGGAAAGGCAAGGGTTTTATCATCTAACACTTTCACAAATCCCGCTTCACCACCTCGTGGTGAAATATCGAAAAATCCATCCGAATTTTGAGAGGCGAGGAAGAACAAAGTGCTGGTTTCGATAAATTTTTTTGTGTGTTTATCAATATGATAAACATCTTTAGTTGTCACTAAAGGAGCTGGCATGCTGTATATTTCCCGGAGTTGCTCCAGGGTTGTAATTTGCGACATGGTGAGCTTCTCTTTGTCTGTCGTGATTGGAACGTAAACTTACAAAAATGTAAATAAGAAACGTTATAAATTGAAAGTGGTTCACATTATCACAATTTCAATCATGACGCAGAGCTTATTGCAGATGCCAGATGCTCCTAGAATGGAGAAAGAATTAAGTTCAGCCTCGACGCAGGAGCTGAGCAATAAACGCCAGCTCCTCATCACCTTGACCAGCTGTGAGCGTTTCTAGCCACAGTGATTGGCTGTAATGCTCGCCGCGCAGCAGTAAATGACAACCTTCGAAATCAACCAACCAAGTGTGCAGATCTGCATCGCACTGCTTTTCCAACACCCGAGCGGAAAGTAGGGCCACCAAACGCTGACCTATCTCAGAAAAAGCATCAAAATCGAAGTTTTCTACGCGCACAATCAAGCGCCCTTCGGCGGCAAGGTATTCGCTTAAGCCAAACTCAGCCATGGTAAGTCAAATGCTCCTGAATCAGATCCAAAAACGGGTCGGCATATTTTTCCAACTTACGCTGCCCTACCCCGTTCACCGCAAGCATCTCGCCATAGGAGGTCGGCAAGATCTCCGCCATATCAATTAAGGTCGCGTCACTGAACACCACATAAGGCGGTAAGCCTTCCTCATCGGCGATCGATTTACGCAGCTTACGCAGTTTGGCAAACAGCTTTTTGTCGTAGTTTTTGCCCGACAATTTGTCGGATTTCGCCGCGCGCGCCGCGGTATCTAAACGCGGTACCGCCAGCTCAATATTCATCTCACCGCGCAGCAGTGGGCGTGCTTCTTCAGTCAGTTGCAGAGTCGAGTTACGCGTGATGTTTTGGTAGAGCATGCCTTTGTGGATCAGTTGGCGGAAAATACTCACCCAGTAATCGTGGCTGTGATCGCGGCCAATCCCATAAGTGGTAATTTTGTCGTGACCATGTTCGCGAATGCGGATGTTCTGCATACCACGCAACACTTCCACCACATAGCCAATCCCGAAGTTTTGATTGACGCGATACACACACGACAACGCTTTGCGCGCCTCTTCAGTGGCATCAAAACGCTTGGGCGGATCGAGGCAGATATCGCAGTTGCCACACGGCTTATCGCGATATTCGCCGAAATAATTGAGCAGCACCTGACGGCGACAAGTTTGCGCTTCAGCAAACGCGCCCATCGCGGTTAGCTTGTGGCTTTCTACTTGCTTTTGCGCGCCATCGGGTTTTTCATCCAGCATGCGGCGCAGCCAGTTCATGTCAGCGGGGTCGTACAACATCATAGCTTCAGCAGGCAGACCATCGCGCCCTGCGCGGCCGGTTTCCTGATAGTAGGACTCGATGTTGCGTGGAATATCAAAATGCACCACAAAGCGCACGTTGGGTTTATTAATCCCCATGCCAAACGCCACAGTCGCCACCACAATTTGCAGGTCATCACGCTGAAACGCCTCTTGTACCCAAGCGCGTTCATCGGCGTCCATCCCCGCATGGTAACTGGCAGCACGAATGTGGTTGCCGCACAGCTTTTCGGTGAGCATTTCCACTTTTTTACGGCTGCCACAATAAATGATGCCGCACTGCCCGCGCTGAGTTTCCAAATAACGGATCACTTGCGAAACTGGCTTGTGCTTTTCCACCAGCATGTAGCGAATATTCGGGCGATCAAAACTGCCCAGATACTGATGTGGCTCATTGAGCTGCAAACGCTGCATGATGTCGTGACGCGTCGCGTCATCAGCTGTCGCAGTAAGTGCCATCACAGGGATATTGGGGAAACGCTGCTTAAGCTGGCCTAGCGATGCGTATTCGGGACGAAAATCGTGTCCCCATTGCGAAATACAGTGCGCTTCATCGACCGCAATCATGGCTAAAGGCAGATTGCTGAGACGCTCGATAAACTCTGCCGTCAGCACTCGCTCCGGCGACACATACAGCAGCTTGAGCTGCCCAGCGTGCATGCGGTTGTAAATCGCGATCAGCTCTTCGCGCGCCAAAGTAGAATTCACACACTCTGCCGCCACACCGTTGGCTTTGAGTTGGTCAACCTGATCTTTCATCAGAGAAATCAGGGGAGAAATGACTAAATGTGACCCCTTCACGCACTAGCGCAGGGATCTGATAGCAGAGTGATTTTCCGCCGCCGGTGGGCATGATGACTAAGCTATCACACCCCGCCAACGCCGCCTCAATCACCTCTTGCTGACCGACGCGAAATTGCTGATAGCCAAACACCTCGTGCAAAACACGTTCGGTTGTGACAGGGAGAGCAGGAGTTTCAGCCATTAAGGTTGCGGTCATATCGGTAGAATGCAAAGTGTGTGTCATGGGGTAGCCAACGAGCTGGCTATTGTAGAGGGGTTGCCCGGTGAATAAAACCGCAAAATACGTACAGGTTGTGATTCTCAGGTTATAATCCGATCCCGCCGCAACCAAAGCGGCCATAAAGATCACAAGAGAAGCCGTCGATGACTCCCGATCAACACAACGCCAGAAAAGGTATCTTGCTTGCGATTAGCGCCTACACCATGTGGGGTGTAGCACCGATTTATTTCAAAGCGCTTGGAACTATATCCGCACCAGAAATCCTCAGTCACCGTGTACTGTGGTCGTTTATTTTACTGGCGGTGCTGATCCATTTTGGTCGTCGCTGGCGCAACGTGGTCAACGTGGTACAAGCACGACGCAAGTTTTGGCTCTTATTGCTCACTGCCCTATTAGTTGGCGGTAACTGGTTGCTTTTTATCTGGTCAATCAACGCCAATCATATGCTGGATGCCAGCTTAGGCTACTACATCAATCCACTGCTCAACGTGCTGCTCGGCATGCTGTTTTTGGGCGAGCGACTGCGTAAATTACAGTGGTTTGCAGTAGCGCTTGCGGCTATCGGGGTCGGTGTTCAGCTGGTGGTGTTTGGTTCAGTACCTATCGTGGCAATTGCCCTTGCCACCACTTTCGGCTTTTACGGTTTGCTGCGTAAGAAAATCCAAGTGGATGCGCAAACAGGACTGTTTCTGGAAACGCTGTTCATGCTCCCTGCGGCAGCCATTTATCTGTTTTGGTTCGCCGACAGCGCCACCAGCAATATGATGCTCAATGATTGGCAACTCAATCTACTGCTGGTATCAGCGGGGGTAGTCACGACTTTACCTTTACTCTGCTTTACCGGAGCTGCAGCACACCTCAAACTCTCTACGTTAGGGTTTTTCCAATACATTGGCCCAAGTTTGATGTTTTTACTGGCAGTGTTGGTTTATGGCGAAGCTTTCACCAGCGATAAAGCCATCACCTTTGCCTTTATTTGGAGCGCTCTTGCGGTGTTCAGTTTTGATGGTTTAAAAGCCGGGCGAGCAGCTCGCCGCGCGCAACAAAATTAAGTCACATGAGGTAAGCAATCTCTTGCTTACCTCCCCTTTCCCTCGAAAAACATCATCAATTCCAAGCTCATTCAATCCTGAGACATTGCTGCATAAATCGTCGATTTAACCAACAACCCTCTAGAACCATGCTTTAACCTCCCGTTAACATAAACGCTTCATTACAACCAAAATGGAGATGGGCATGAATTGGACTCATACACCATTGGCGCTTCCTGCGCTGATTTTTGCCATTGCTGCACAAGCTACACCCAATCAAACCACGGATGCTGTTGCGCCAGAACAAGCCACCGGCTTTGAGTACAAACAGTTAGTCAAAGCCAAAAACTGGATGGTCACGGCGGCTAACCCACTAGCGACCGAAGCGGGGGCTTCGATTTTACGCCAAGGCGGTAATGCGATTGATGCCATGGTGACGACACAATTGATGCTGGGATTGGTTGAACCACAATCGTCCGGCATTGGTGGTGGATCATTTTTGGTCTACTGGGATGCCAAGAAAAAAGCCCTAACTACCTACGATGGCCGTGAAACTGCACCACTGAACGCCACGCCTGAACTGTTTCTGGATAATGCTGGCCAGCCAATGAAATTCTACGATGCCGTGGTAGGCGGTCGCTCGGTAGGCACACCCGGCACGGTAAAACTGCTTTGGGAAACCCATCGCCAATATGGCAAGCTGGAATGGGCACACCTGATTGAACCCGTAGCAAAACTCGCCGAGCAAGGATTTGAGGTGAGTCCTCGCCTCGCCACACTCATTGCGGAAGATAAAGAGCGTTTAGGCCGTTTTCCTGCCACCAAAGCGTATTTCTTCGATGCGCAGGGAGAACCACTTAAAGCGGGCACCTTACTGAAAAATCCTGAGTACGCTGCCACTCTCAAAGCCATAGCACAGAAAGGAGCCTCGGCTTTCTATCAAGGTGATATTGCCAAAGACATCATCGCGACGGTACAAAATGCTCCGGGCAACCCTGGTGTGATCGCTCAACAAGATTTTGATACGTACCAAGTCAAACAGCGTGCGCCAGTGTGCGCGGCTTACCAAACTTACCAAGTCTGCGGCATGGGTTTACCCAGCTCAGGCGGTTTGACGGTGGGACAAATTCTGGCACTCACCGAGCAGTATGATCTCAAAGGTTGGGGCGCTCAGGATGTGAAATCATGGCAAGTACTGGGTGATGCGTCACAACTGGCGTTTGCCGATCGCGGCTTGTACATGGCGGATCAAGATTATGTGCCCGTCCCGACCCAAGGCTTATTGGATAAAGCCTATTTGGCCGAACGCGCCAAGCTGATCCAACCCGGTAAAGCGCTGACCAGTGCTCCGGCAGGCACCCCGCCTTGGTATCATGCGCAACTACGCAGCCCAGATCAGTCGATTGAACTGCCCTCCACCAGCCACTTTAATATTGTCGACCGTGATGGCAATGTAGTGTCGTACACCACGTCTATCGAAAACGCGTTCGGTTCACGCTTGTTTGTGCGCGGCTTTTTGCTCAACAACGAACTGACCGACTTCTCGTTTGCTACGCAAAGTGAAGGTCGCCCAATTGCCAATCGCCTAGAGCCGGGCAAACGCCCACGTTCATCGATGGCACCCACCATTGTCTTGCAAGATAACCAACCCTATCTGGCGATTGGTTCACCCGGTGGCAGCCGAATTATTGGCTATGTCGCTCAAGCGATCGTTGCTCACACCCAATGGGACATGGACATTCAAGCCGCGATCAATCAACCGCATGTGCTGAATCGTTTTGGGGAGATGGAACTAGAACAAGGTACGCCAGCCGAGCAGCTCAAGCCAGCGCTAGAAAGCTTGGGGGCGAAAGTGGGGATCAAAGAACTCAACTCCGGCCTACACGCCATCCGTATTACTGCGCAAGGTCTTGAAGGGGCAGCCGACCCTCGCCGTGAAGGCATCGCCGTCGGCGAGTAACCCTTCTTAAACATAAGATAGCGATGAGGTTTCCCCCATCGCTATCTACTCATACTTAGCACCGTGAATACACATCAACCAGAACCAAGACTCGTGATCATTTTTTGCAAGACAGTCGCAACAAGGCTGGATAAACTCGTGTTAATGATGACCTTAGTGCCCTCAACTTTATGGATAAAGTGACCTATACCCAAACAGCCAATCCGGCGATCAGTTTGATTGATGCAGACTATCGCCAGTTTGCGTTTGAGCGTCACTATCATCTGGATATCCATATTGGCCTTATCACTCAAGGCACCCAACGCTTTTATCACCAAGGCACTTGGCATCAAGTGGGGCAAGGCGGCGTGGTGTTGATGTCTCCCGATGAACTGCATGATGGGCAAGCACATAATGAATCCGGTTATCAAGTTCAGGTGTTTTCGATTGAACCCACTTGGCTACAACAAACCTTAGAGGCTCATCGCATTGAACAGGTGATCGCCTTTAAGCAGTTAGTGATTGATGATGTCACGCTCTTCCACCCCCTACTTCAGTTACACCACACGATGAAGCAGGAAAACCTCAGCCAGCTCGCTAAAGATTGCTTACCGTTTCAGGGGTTCGCGCCTTTATTAGAGCGCTACAGCCATTTAACCCCACCCGCCGTTAAACCCTTGGGTAAACACAACCTCGCTTTGCTCAAAGAGTTTGTGTTAAGTCAGCTTGACCAACCCATTCGCTTAGAACAATTAGCACAGCTATGCCAACTCTCTCCCACCCAATTTCAACGCCATTTTAAAGCGCAAACGGGCATTACACCTTATGCTTGGCTGATGCGGTTGCGGCTGGAACAAGCGATGAAGCTATTGCAAAGCGGAACCTCAGGTACCGATGTTGCCCACCAAGTTGGCTTTTATGATCAAGCCCATTTCAGCAAAGCGTTCAAAGCCACTTTTGGCCTTTCTCCCTCTTTAATCCATCGTTTTTCTTAAAGGCACTGTCAGAAATTTACAAGCTCATCACTCTCACCACGCGGCATACTGTGCCAACAACGTGAGGAGAAAGCATGAACGAAGTATCCATCTTAGCCACCTTAGCAGGGGTGCATTTTATTGCCTTATTAAGCCCGGGACCGGATGTTGCTTTGGTGGTACAAAACGCCACTCAGCGCGGCCGTAAAACCGGAGTCATGATTGCTTTGGGATTATCGTGCGGGATTTTAATCCATTTGATCTTGAGCCTGACTGGCATCAGTTACTTGGTCAAACAACAGCCATTGCTGTTTAACCTGTTACAGCTCGCGGGTGGTAGTTATTTGTTTTATCTGGGAATCGGAGCTTTGAAAGCCGTCATGGAGACTAAAGCCTGCACTAAGGCCAGTGTTGAGCCATCAAGCAATCCAGCCATTCCGTTACTGGGAAATCGACGTCAAGCCTTTGCCAAAGGCATGATGACCAACTTACTCAACCCAAAAGCATTAGTGTTTTTCGTCAGCTTGTTATCCAGTCTTATCCCGGCCAGCATGTCGGTTTCAGGCAAAATCAGTGCCGCACTGATTTTGGTGAGTTTATCGCTGATTTGGTTCTCAAGCTTAGCTTGGTTGCTCACCACCCCAGCGATGCAACAACGCATGCAGCGCATTACTCGAACGGTAGATGGCATCTGCGCACTGGTCTTTATTTTGGCGGGCGGCACGATTTTATGGCAAGCCAGCCGAGCGATTGCACTATCGATGGACATAGTGTGAGCCTACTTTTACCCGTCAGCGTGTGAGAGATCTCTTACAAAGCGGTAGGACAATTTCGATTTTTTTTGCAAGAAACACTGACAGATTAAATATAACTCTTTGTTTTTAATGAAAACAAATAAGGATTTATTCTTAAGTCGAGAAAGAAATCGATTTCATTTGCTTGTTCAGAAAATTCATCTTAGTAAGATGAATCTCGTCGGAAGGATACTGACACGGAACAGGAAAGCACCACGGATTGGTGATCTTCAGGAAGAAGAGTCGGACATTCAGGATGAATGCTCGGCAAGGAAAGCGAAACAGGACATTGAACGGACGCAATCGTTGCTAGGATGGTAACGACAAGGATGGGAAATGGACACCTCTGGACGAGGCACGGACTGAACATCAGGATGATGACAGGGACACCGCTCAGGGAACAAGTGATGTGAACTCACGAGGATTGTGAGTCGTAATGGATGACACAGGACACCGCTAGGAAGGCGATGCAAGGATTGAGCTGACGGATTTCAGCGTACTATCAAGGATTTGATGCATGGAGCACCTTTAGTAGCTGGAATGCTGCGAGTAAGACTCTAACCCCGGTGGGCTTGCCCCCGGGGTTTTCTTTTATAGTCGTTTTTACATACCGAACAATGGAAACTAATAGATATTGCCCCTTTGCAGAGAGGCAATGAAAAGATGCTATGAAATAAAAAGAAGCGACGAAAAGTGGCTTACACCTTCTCTAATCTTGCGTAAGCCGTAACTAACCATTTAATGCCTTCGCCATTAAACGCAACCTGCACTCGGCTTTGTGGGCCACTGCCTTCAAAGTTAATGATGGTGCCTTCACCAAATTTCGGGTGACGTACCCGTGAACCCAAACTAAAACCAGTTTCGTTAAAACTCTCTTTAACCACCGTTTGGCTAAAGCGTCCCGTGCTGGTTGGGCGGCTGACTTGTGCTTTCATGCGCACTTCATCCAAACAACCTTCTGGCAGTTCACGAATAAAGCGTGAGGGTTTGTGATACTTGTCTTGCCCGTACAAGCGGCGCATCTCAGCGTAAGTGATGTACAACTTTTGCATCGCACGTGTCATGCCGACATAACACAGGCGGCGCTCTTCTTCGAGGCGACCCGCTTCTTCGGCAGACATTTGGCTGGGGAACATCCCCTCTTCCACACCCACCATAAACACCAGCGGGAACTCCAACCCTTTGGCGCTATGCAAGGTCATCAGCTGTACCGCATCATCATGTTCATCGGCTTGGCCTTCACCCGCTTCCAGTGCCGCATGGGTCAAAAACGCGGTCAGCATAGTCATATCCTGCGCTTCTTCTGGCTTTTCAAACTGGCGCGTTGCCGTCACCAGCTCTTCCAAGTTTTCAATTCGCGCTTTGGATTTTTCGCCTTTCTCCTGCTGATACATCTCAAACAGACCAGAGGTTTTCACCGCATGGTCAGTCAGCACATGCATCGGCATGTCGATGCCTTCCTCTTCCAAGGCATTGATCAGCTCAACAAAGCGACTCAGCGCGCCAGCGGCACGCCCCGTTAGCACTTGGTCATTGAGCAGACCGATACTGGCATCCCACAAGGTGCAACCGCGATCACGCGCCGCAAAACGAATGGTATCGAGCGTTTTATCACCCAAACCACGAGGCGGTGTATTAATCACCCGCTCAAACGCCGTATCGTCATTGCGGTTGGCAATCAAGCGCAGATAACTCAGTGCATCTTTGATCTCTTGGCGCTCGAAAAAGCGCATCCCGCCATAAATGCGGTAGGCCAGGTTGGCTTGCAAGAGTGCCTCTTCCAGTACCCGCGACTGGGCGTTGTTACGGTACAAAATCGCACAATCGGTCAGTGTGCCGCCCTGTTCCTGCCAGCCTTTGATCTTGCTGACTACAAAGCGCGCTTCATCCAACTCGTTATACGCCGAGTAAACCGAAATGGGCTCACCGACCAAACCTTCGGTCCAAAGCTGTTTACCCATCCGCTCGCTGTTATTGGCAATCAACGTGTTCGAGGCTTCCAGAATGGTTTTGGTGGAACGGTAGTTTTGTTCCAGTCGAATGGTATTCACGCTTGGAAACTCGAGGGTAAATTTCTCGATGTTTTCCACTCGCGCACCACGCCAGCCGTAAATCGACTGGTCATCATCACCAACGATCATTACGTTCGACTGTGCGCCTGCCATCATGCGTAGCCAAGCGTACTGAATCGCGTTGGTATCTTGGAATTCGTCGACCAAAATGTGCTTAAAGCGCGCCTGATAATGCTCACGAATATGCTGATTACCACGCAGTAGCTCTAAAGTACGCAGCAAAATCTCCGCGAAATCGACCAAGCCGGCGCGATCGCACGCTTCTTGGTAAGCGGTGTAGAGCTTGAGGTAAGTTTGAGTAACCGGATCAAACGCATTGATATGCGCTGGGCGCAGACCTTCATCTTTTTGATTGTTGATCCACCACGCCACTTGGCGTGCCGGCCACTGTTTGTCATCCAAATTATGCGCCTTGATAAGGCGTTTAAGCAGACGCTGCTGATCATCACTGTCGATAATCTGGAAATCTTCCAGCAACTTAGCGTCCAGATAATGAGCGCGCAAGATACGGTGGCAAATGCCGTGGAAAGTGCCACACCACATGCCAGAGGCGGTGCCATGCATCAACTCTTCAATTCGGCCGCGCATTTCGGCTGCGGCTTTGTTGGTAAAGGTCACCGCCATCACCGAAAACGGCGAGGCCTCTTCCACCGACATCAACCACGCAATCCGGTGTACCAGCACGCGGGTTTTACCACTGCCGGCACCGGCCAAAATCAGTAAGTTTTCCAGTGGCGCTGCCACCGCTTCGCGTTGTTTATCGTTGAGACCGTCGAGCAATAGAGAGGGATCGATCATGACTTCGCCACTGGTTATTTATACATAGTGGCGGCGATTATAACCCCAAGTGCAGCATATACCCAAACGTCTTAAATCGGCGAAGCTGTTGCCGGAAAAATTTCAGCCCACACAAGGTGGGCTGAATAGGTTGGATTAAGCAGCAATCCCCGCGTGACGCAGCAAAGCATCGATTTGCGGCTCACGGCCACGGAAGCGCTTAAACAGCTCCATAGGCTCTTCACTGCCACCCATTTCAAGGATGTTGTTGAGGAAGCTCAGCCCCGTTTCGTGGTTGAAAATGCCTTCTTCTTCAAAGCGTGAGAACGCATCCGCCGAAAGCACTTCGGCCCACAAGTAACTGTAGTAACCAGCACTATAGCCACCAGCAAAAATATGGCTAAAGCTGTGCGAGAAGCGGTTCCACTCCAAGCCCGGCAGCACAGCCACTTTCTTTTTCACTTCTGCCAAGGTTTCCAGCACTTTCGGCCCTACTTCTGGGTCGTAAGTCGTGTGCAGAGTGAAGTCGAACAATCCGAACTCCAACTGGCGCAGAATAAACATCGCCGATTGGAAGTTTTTCGCCGCCAGCATTTTATCCAGCATAGCTTTCGGCAGTGGCTCACCCGTTTGGTAATGACCGGAAATAAACGCCAGCGCCTCTTCTTGCCAACACCAGTTTTCCAAGAATTGGCTTGGCAGCTCGACCGCATCCCAAGGCACACCATTGATACCCGACACCGCGCCCACTTCCACTTGCGTCAGCATATGATGAATGCCGTGGCCAAATTCGTGGAACAGAGTCGTTACTTCATCGTGGGTAAACAGCGCAGGCTTATCACCCACTGGGCGGTTGAAGTTACAAGTCAGGTAAGCCACCGGCGTTTGCAGTGCGCCATTGTCGGTGCTGCGACGCACACGGCACTCATCCATCCACGCGCCGCCGCGTTTGTGTTCACGCGCATACAGGTCGAGATAGAAGCTGCCACGCAGCGTTCCTTTTTCGTCAAAAATATCGAAAAAGCGCACTGATTCGTGCCATACATCAACCCCTTGGCGCTCTTTGACTTGCATACCAAACAAGCGGTTCAGCACTTCAAACAGGCCATTCACTACCTTGTGCTCAGGGAAGTAAGGACGCAGCTCTTCATCGGAGATTTCAAACAGATACTGCTTTTGCTTTTCGCTGTAGTAAGCAATATCCCACAGCTCAAGCTGCTTCACTCCAAACTCACTTTCCGCAAATTGGCGTAGCTCTTCCACTTCGCGCTCACCTTGTGGTTTGGCTTTGCTGGCAAGATCATTTAAGAAACCAAGCACTTGATCAGTGGTTTCGGCCATTTTAGTGGCCAGCGATTTTTCGCTGTAAGTGCTAAAGCCGAGCATACGGGCAATTTCATGGCGCAGTTTCAGTTGCTCAGCAATGATTTCGCTGTTATCCCACTTACCCGCATTCGGGCCACGATCCGAAGCACGTGTCACATACGCTTCATACACTTCTTTGCGCAGCGCTTGGTTATCACAGTAAGTCATCACTGGTAGGTAAGATGGAATGTCTAACGTCAGCAGATAACCGTCTAAACCTTTACCTTGGGCTGCCGCTTCTGCCGCCGCTAACGCAGACTCCGGCATGCCCGCCAGTTCGTTCACATCCGTAATGTGCTTGGTCCAACCCATAGTGGCATCCAGCACGTTGTTAGAGAACTTAGAGCCAAGCTCAGACATACGCTTGCTGATTTCGCCATAGCGCTTTTGCTCTTGCGCTGGCAAGCCAATGCCTGACAACTCAAAATCACGCAGACTGTCAGTGATGGTTTTTTGCTGCGCACGCGTTAATGCAGCAAAGCCTTCGCTCTCTTTTAAGGTTTTGTACGCTTCAAACAGGCCTTTGTGCTGACCAACCCAAGTGCCATATTCAGAAAGCAGCGGCAGGCAGCTTTCATACGCTTCACGCAGTTCATCGCTGTTCACAACAGAGTTCATGTGGCTGACTGGTGACCAGATGCGGCTTAGGCGATCATCCACCGCTTCAATCGGGGCAATCACGGTTTCCCAACTCGGCTGTGGGTTATCGGCCAGAACCTGATCTATGGTGTGGCGACAATCCGCTATCGCCTGTTCAACCGCTGGCTTTACGTGCTCCGGTTTAATCGCAGAAAACGGCGGCAGATCCGTAAAGGTAAGAAGTGGGTTTGACATAAAAAGATTCCTTTTCATCATAGAGACAGGCCGAATTTTGACCTGGGAGTTATGCTAGTAAATATAGGTAGCAGAATGATTTTTCAATAGGAGGCGGTAGGAAAAGCGTTGCAAAATACGACTCAGTCGCGCCTTTCGCTACACAAAAAACCGCGGCTTTACGCTGCGCTCTGCGCCATAAATCGGTATATAATCAAGCCAATATTTTTATTTCTATTACTAGCGGCAGGCTGAACAGCCTCTAGTACAGCGCCCCTTGAAGGGTTTGAGAGTCTATTTTGTTAAGTTACCGACACAGTTTCCATGCGGGCAACCATGCGGATGTGCTGAAGCATATCGTGCAGAGCCTGATCCTCAATTCTCTGCAACAAAAAGAGAAACCTTTCGTCTACCATGATACCCACTCCGGTGTCGGACGTTACGATCTGACTCATGAATGGTCGGAGAAAACCGGCGAATACAAACAAGGGATTGCAAGAGTCTGGCAACAAGACAAGATTCCAGCGGAGCTCGATAGCTATCTGGATGCGATTCGCCAGCTCAATCAAGGAGAGACTCTGCGTTACTACCCAGGTTCACCCCGTGTGGCACGTGCCCATCTGCGTGAGCAGGATCGTATGGTGCTGACCGAACTCCACCCAAGCGATTACCCATTGCTGGAGCAAGAGTTCCATCGTGACCGCCAAGTCTCTATTTATAAAGAAGATGGCTTCGCGCGCCTGAAAGCCAGTTTGCCGCCGCAAGAGCGCCGCGGCTTAGTGCTGATTGACCCGCCTTATGAGCTCGCCAAAGAGTATCGCGACGTAGTGCAAGCGATCGCTCAGAGTTACAAACGCTGGGCAACCGGCATCTATGCAATTTGGTATCCGGTGGTCAATCGCTGCGATATCGATGACATGCTAGAAGGCTTACAAGGTTTAGGGATTCGCAAAATCTTACAAATTGAGCTTGGTGTCTCTCCCGATACTAACGAACGCGGCATGACGGCTTCCGGCATGATTGTAGTGAACCCGCCATGGACGCTGGAAAGCCAGATGCAGACCATTTTGCCTTTCCTCAAACAGGCGATTGCCCCTGCAACGGGACATTACAAAGTTGAATGGGTCGTGCCTGAATAATCGGCTTTTTCATCAAGGCAGGTGGATTCTGACGCACTTGCCCTGATATAAGGAATACAAGAAAAGAGCGAAGAGCATCTTCGCCAGACATAATTGGAGAAAGTAATGGCAACACATTTTGACTACCTGTGTATTGGTGGCGGCAGCGGCGGTATCGCTTCAGCCAACCGCGCGGCTATGTATGGCGCGAAAGTCGCTCTAATCGAAGCCAAAGATTTAGGCGGTACTTGTGTCAACGTTGGCTGCGTACCGAAAAAGGTGATGTGGCACGGCGCGCAAATCGCAGAAGCGATGCACCTTTATGCGGAAGATTACGGCTTCGATGTCGATGTGAAGAACTTCAACTGGGCAAAACTGATTGAAAGCCGCCAAGCCTACATTGGCCGCATCCATCAATCTTACGATCGTGTTCTGGGCAACAATAAAGTTCAGGTGATCAAAGGTTTTGCGAAATTTGTTGATGCGAAAACCGTCGAAGTGAATGGCGAGCTTTACACGGCTGACCATATTCTGATTGCCGTAGGTGGTCGCCCAAGCATTCCAAATATTCCAGGCGCAGAATACGGCATCGACTCGAACGGCTTTTTTGAGCTGAGCGAGCAGCCAAAACGCGTTGCCGTGATCGGTGCTGGCTATATCGCAGTAGAAATTGCGGGCGTGCTGAATGCGCTAGGTACCGAAACTCACCTGTTCTGCCGCAAAGAGTCACCACTGCGTAGCTTCGACCCAATGATCATCGAAACCTTAGTGGAAGTGATGAACAGCGAAGGGCCACAACTGCACACCCATAGCGTGCCAAAACAAGTGGTGAAAGAAGCGGATGGTAGCCTGACGCTGCATCTGGAAAATGGTCAGACGTACAACGTTGATACCCTAATTTGGGCCATCGGTCGCCACCCAGCCACCGATGCGATCAACCTTGCTGCAACGGGCGTTGCTACGAATGAGCAAGGCTACATCAAGGTCGATGAGTTCCAAAACACCAACGTAGCAGGCATCTACTGTGTCGGTGACATCATGGAAGGCGGCATTGAGCTGACTCCCGTTGCCGTAAAAGCGGGACGTCAACTTTCTGAGCGCCTGTTTAACAACAAACTGAACGCTAAGATGGATTACCAGTTGGTTCCAACCGTGGTGTTTAGCCACCCACCGATCGGCACCATTGGCCTGACGGAGCCACAAGCGATTGCTCAGTACGGCGCAGAGAACGTGAAAGTGTACAAATCCAGCTTCACCGCTATGTACACCGCCGTCACCTCTCACCGTCAGCCATGCAAAATGAAGCTGGTTTGTGCTGGCCCTGAAGAAACCGTGGTTGGTCTACACGGCATCGGTTTTGCGGTTGATGAGATGATCCAAGGTTTTGGTGTCGCGATGAAAATGGGCGCTACCAAAGCCGATTTCGATTCCGTGGTCGCAATTCACCCAACGGGTTCAGAAGAATTCGTCACGATGCGCTAGCAGCATCGACACTCTATTCTGTTCAATAAAGAAAGCGGCTCATAGCCGCTTTCTTTTTATCAAATCATTTAGAAACGTTTTACTTCACACACACCACATTGAGCAGTGATGCACCTTTTAGGCTGTTAACTTTACCTGTGGTGAACAATCCTTTACGCCCTTCTCCCCAATAAGGCAGTTGAACTGGCCATTGATGTTGCTGCATCTGTTTGGAACTCAGTAATGCCGACCACTCTTGCTCAGTGACCAGTCGCATGCCGAGATTTCGGCACACGATTTGCGCAGCATCATAATCCAGACGATTCCACGCCACATCATGCTCCATGTAAAACTGCACCTTAGGGTTTTCGGTAAATGGTAGAGCAAAAGTTTGGCTCCCCACTTTCACTTGCTGACGCAGGACAAAATCACCATTCCCAGTTGATTTAGGCACGCTATTAAGTGTTGCGGCAGGTTTAGGTTTGGTAGCGGCAGTCACAGGTGCTGATTTTTCCACGACTTTGGGAGGGCTAACCGATTTTGTCACCGGAGCGACAGAGTTTGCTACCGTAGTGGTGGGGGCAACCGCCGTTGTAGTGGGTTTGGACTTCATCACCGGTTGTTTAGCGGACTTTTTTACCACTTGGCGAATAAATGCCTGCTCAAAGGTGGAAAGTTGCTTCACCTTTTTCAACTCTTTGCTGGCAACAGAGAAATCTGTGTATGGGCCAATCAAACAGCGCGAACCTTTCGGTTCTGGTTTCACCCAAATGTCGGTCGAAATATGCTGGTAGATAGCTTTAACCGTCGAGAGTGGCATCGGCTTACTCAGCATGCCGCACTGGATCCAAAACAGAGAATCACCCGACTTCGGTTTTTTCCCCCACAAACCATCACCAATTGGGCAAGCTGCATCCAACACAGGTAATTGATCGACCGCCGCTTGCTGTGCATCGCACAAATAATCGGTAGTCGCGGCTGACGTGATTGGAGAGAGCAACAGCAAAACCACACTCAGGTTGCAGCATAGAATCCATTTTGGCATCCGCTTGTCTCCTTAATTCTCTGTGACTGAAATCAGGGTTCGAGTGAGGCGATTTCATCCTGCGTCGAACACTTATTGGGATCCGGTATAGCAAAAATAAATGCCAAAAAAGAGCCGCATTCGAATACGGCTCTTAGTTTATGGAGAGTTTGTGAAGCAAATCAATCAGATTCGCTTACCCTTTGTAAATTTTCGGGTTAAACACATCACGCAACCAATCGCCGAGCAGGTTAATTACCAGAACGAGCAATACCAACACGATACCGGGAAACGCGGTGATCCACCAAGCACCGGAGAAAATGTAGGTAAAGCCAATACTAATCAGTGAACCGAGTGACGGTTGATCCACAGGCAAACCTAAGCCGAGGAACGACAGTGCCGCTTCCGACATAATCGCGTTGGCGACTTGTACAGTGGAAATAACCAAGATTGGTGATAAACAGTTAGGCAGAATATGGCGAAACATGATGCGTGGTGCTTTAAAACCCATCACGCGAGCTGCTTCTACATACTCTTTTTTCTTTTCCGCCAACACAGAGGCACGCACAGTACGCGCGTATTGCGGCCACTCGGCCACACCGATAATCACCACCAACATCACGACGGCGTATTGGCTGAAAAACTCACCACCAAAGCTGGCTTTAAAAATCGCCGAAACAATGATCGCCACCATCATGGTCGAGAATGAGAGCTGAATATCAGCAAAACGCATCAAAAAGCTATCAATTCGGCCACCAAAATAGCCCGCCGACAAACCAATCACGATCCCCAAAATAAGCTGTAAACCAACAGCCAAAAAGCCGATGGTCAAAGAGAGACGTGAGCCGTACAAAATCGTCGAGAAAATGTCGCGCCCTTGTTCATCAGTTCCTAACAGAAAATGCTCATTCCCACCTTCCATCCATGAGGGAGGAAGCTCCGCATCCATAATATCAATCGAAGAGAGATCATACGGGTTTGTGGGTGCAATCCATGGCGAGCTGATCGCCACAATCACAAACAACAGAAACACCGCAAAGCTGCTCATCGCCACTTTGTCGCGTAGAAAATAATACAGAAAATCCGACTGCTTAAAGCGCTCCCAGCGTGAAGGAGCGGTAGATACTGCACTCATGGTTAAGCTCCTTTGCCAGTAAGGTTGACGGTAGGGTTAATCAGACCATATAAGAGGTCAACTATGGTGTTGGTCACCACAAAAATCAGCCCAACGAAGATGACGTACGCTGTAATAAGCGGGGTATCAACCCGGTTAATCGCCTCCAAAAACAGGAAGCCTGTTCCCGGCCATTGAAAGACGGTTTCCGTCAAAATGGTGTACGCCACCATAGTACCGATTTGCACCCCGCCTACGGTCAATACTGGCAACATGGTGTTTTTCAACGCATGTTGGTAATAGATTTTATTGAGCGGCAAACCTTTCGCTTGTGCAAATTTGATGTACTCCGAACTCAGCACTTCGAGCATTTCAGAACGCACGAGACGGATAAACAGCGGCAACATGATCGATGCCAGAGCAATGGAAGGTAACACCAGATGACGCAAACCATCGAGTGTGAAAAAGCCAGACTCCCAGCCAAGTAAATTGACCGTTTCTCCACGCCCGTAGGAAGGCAACCAGCCAAGCTCAATCGAAAATACGTACATCAACATAATCGCGGTTAAAAACACCGGAATGGAGATACCAATACTACTGCCCGCCATCACTATCTTGGTAAACAAGCTTTTGGGATGAATAGCCGAATAAACGCCGAGCGGTATCGAAAATACAATGATGATCAGCGTAGCGCCAAACACCAGCTCCAGTGTGGCCACCAGCTTATCAAAAATCACTTCCAGCGCAGGGCGCTTGAAGAAATAGGAGGTGCCCAAATCGCCCTGCACGGCGGCAGTTACGAAACGGGTATATTTGGTAATGAAAGGATCATTGAGGCCAAGTTTGTCGCGCAGCGCTTGACGCTCTGCATCCGAAACCGACTGACCGACAAGCTCACGCAGCGGATCACCCAGGTTATCCTGAATGGCGAACGCCACCAAACTGATCACAAACATCACTATCAGTGCCTGATATAGGCGCTTGACCAGAAACGAAAACATTCCTTGCCCCTTAACTTTCCATGTGAATCTGTGCGCGCGATTAAGCGCCAAAACCTTTCAGCCTTAAAAAGGGTACTTTGCCCGACTGAAAGAAAGCAAAGTACCCGAGAACGCACTCTGCGAGTTACTACCCGCAGAGATGAGTCTTTAAAAAATTACTCTTTTACAACCAGATCACCGAAGTATGGGAAGTCCATACCGTTGATGATCGGTGCGATATCCAGAGTATTTTTGGCTGCCCATGATGGATCTTGGAAATGAAGAGGTACAAACGCGGCTTCGTTATACAGAATTTCTTCTACTTTCTTCAGCATAGCGCTACGTTTTTCCAGATCCGTTTCTTCGTTAGCTTGGTGAACTAACTTATCCACTTCCGCATTTGAGTAGTAACCACAGTTGTACTGACCTTTACCTGTTGCCGCATCACGCGTCATAGTCAGGAACTCAGTGAAGTTCGCTGAGTCTTCAGTATCTGGGTGCCAACCGATCATCAGAATGTCTGCCGCACACTTATCAAACTCAGGCCAGTACTGCGCTTTTGGCATAGTTTTCAGGTCAACTTTGATGCCGATTTTCGACAACATTGCCGATGCCGCTTGTGCGATTTTCTCATCGTTCACGTAACGGTTGTTTGGCGCGATCATGGTTAGGTTGAAACCTTTCTCATAACCCGCTTCTTTCATCAGTTGTTTCGCTTTGTTGAGATCAAAGCGTGGTTTGAGGCTCTCATTGTAACCCGCATAGCCAACTGGGCTTTGCTGTGCTGCCGTAGTTGCCGCACCTTTCATAACCTTGTCTACAATCCCTTCATTGTTGATGGCATACACAATCGCTTGGCGCACACGCACATCTTTCAATGCTGGGTTGCTGTTTTGGTTCATCTGGAAGGTAATGACGCGAGTACCCGGCATAGTGAACAGATCCACGCCTTTCGCATCTTGGATACGCTTGTAATCATTTGGAGATACAGGCGCAATCATGTCAACGCCGCCAGACAGCAGAGCTGCAACACGAGTGGCATCTTCTTTGATTACTGCCAGCGTCAGCTTGTCCACGTTACCTTTAGACGCTTTATCCCAGTAATTTGGATTGCGTTGGAATTCGAGCTTCACGCCTTGCTCACGCCCCGCTACCGTAAATGGGCCTGTGCCTGAAATGTGCTCAGAAGCGTAAGAGTTACCGTGCTTAACGATTTCCCCTTTATCTTTGCCATCAGTCGTTGTTCCTGAGTAGAACTTGCTGTCCATTGGGAAGATGTAAGTCGCTACGTTTTCAATCAGTGGATAGGTTCCAGCGGTTTTGATTTCAACGGTGTAATCATCCACCTTGGTCAGTGAAACCAGCGGTTCAAAAATCCCTTTGAAGTCAGGCGATTGTTTCAGACGGTTGAAAGTCCACACCACATCGTCGGCAGTAAAATCGTTACCTGAGTGGAACTTCACTCCTTTGCGTAAAGTGAAACGCATGGTTTCGTTATCAATACGCTGCCAAGATTCTGCCAGACGTGGTTCAAATTCCATTTTTTGTGTAAAGCGAATAAGTGGATCAAAGACCATGTGCGACAGTTGCAGTGTACCGCCAGACAGCTGCTCATGCGGGTCCATTGAGACAGGGTCAGCGTCGTAAGCCACGGTAATGTCCGCTGCCATCGCACCAAAACTCAAGCCAGCCGCTATCAAAGCCAACGCCAGTTTGTTTTTCATGGTTTTCATTGCATAACTCCTTATGCGGGAATCCAGATCCCTAGTTTGTTGTATTTGCTTTTGTAACAATCGCCAACCGGAAAGTTGGTCCATGGTTAACGGCTATGCTGCCGTAGTGCTTTCGCGTAAGCCTGTAAATTCAGGCATTAAGGAAATCAATTTCTTACTGTATTCGTGCTGTGGATCCGTAAAGAGTTGCTCGGTTGGCGCAACTTCTAACAGTGTGCCCATCTGCATCACCCCCACGCGATCACACATCTGGCGGATCACTGGCAAATCATGGCTGATAAACAGCATGGTGAGATTGAGCTCATCTTGCAGATCTTTGAGCAAGTTAAGGATTTGCGCCTGCACCGACACATCCAGCGCCGACGTAGGTTCATCACAAATCAGAAGACGTGGACGGGTGGCGAGCGCACGAGCAATCGAGATCCGTTGACGCTGACCACCTGAGAATTCATGTGGATATTTCACACCGGCCATCTTGCCTAAGCCAACATGCTCAAGCAGATCGTTCACGATTTGCCGCGTTTCACTCTCATTGCGAGTCAGTTTGTGAAAACGGATCGGCTCCGCGATGATGTCGAAAATCTTCATCCGTGGATTCATCGAAGTATATGGGTTTTGGAACACCATCTGCATTTGGCGACGCAGTGGACGGCGTTCATGTTCCGACTTCATCGCGGTTAAATCGATGCCTTCAAAAGTCACTCGACCATCATTAGGTTGATACAAACCGGCAATCACTCGCGCAATAGTGGATTTACCTGAACCCGATTCACCCACCAACCCAAAGGTTTCCCCTTCGTGCACTTCAAAACTCACATTATTCGACGCTTGCACATACTCACGGCGGCTTTCAAACAACGAATCTTTGGTAACGAAGCGTAGATTTACATTTTCCACTTTCAGCAGTGGGCCACTGTATTTGCGGTGATCTTGGCTTTGCCCCAACCAATGGTTCTTCACATCCAAAGGTTTGAGCTCTTTTGCTTCTTCGATATAACTCACCAGAGGAAAACGGTCGAGTTTGCGATCTGAGCGCGGAACCGCAGAAATCAAGCTGCGCGTATAAGGGTGTTCCGGAGTTCCAAGCACTTTCGCTGTTGGGCCAAATTCCACCAAATCACCACGGTACATCACCGCGACACGATCTGTGACATTCGATACCACCCCCATATCGTGGGTAACCAACATGCAACCCACATTATTCTTCTTACATAACTCACGAATAAGATTAAGAATTTGGTCTTGAATTGATACATCGAGTGCCGTGGTTGGCTCATCAGCAATGATCAGATCCGGTTCACCAGCCAGCGCAATTGCAATGACTACGCGTTGACGCATGCCGCCCGAGAATTGGTGAGGGTATTGCTTGAGACGGTTTTCTGGCTGAGGAATGCCTACTTGTTTCATCAGCGATAAAGCACGTTGATACGCCTCTTGCGAACTGGCCTGCATGTTGGCATGAATGGTTTCTGTTAACTGATGTTCAACAGTAAACAACGGGTTCAATGAGGTCATCGGATCTTGGAAAATAAAACCGATTTTACTACCGCGCACTTCACGCATGGCTTGTGGTGACAAACCAGAAATTTTCTCACCGTTTAAATAGACTTCACCACCCGCAATGGTTCCCGGTGGGCTTAATAAATCGATAACCGCATTACCTACGGTTGATTTTCCGGCTCCGGATTCACCAACAACACCGACGATTTCACCACGCTGAATATCCAGCGTGAGCGATTTAACCGCCGCGTGCACACCGTGACGAGAAGGGTATTCAATTCTAAGATTTTTTACTTCTAAAAGTGACATTCCATCAGACCTCTACTGCTGTGGCAGTAACCTGCCCTGTCTGAAGCACATCAGCGAAAAAGACGTGGCTGATGTACATTTTGCATCCGTTCGAATCAGAACAATATTCTGACAATTTATAAGGTTCTCAATTTGGCAAATCTTTCACACAAAAGCAACAAAGAGAGGATAAAAAATCGCCATTAAGCAGAAACAATTTCCAGAAATTGTTCAATATGCAAAAAAATCACATATTTTATTGGTCTTACCATTTTTAATATTTTTAGATCTTCTCCATGAGGTTGGTGTTTGTTGCTGCTAATCATGAAATCCATAACAGGAGATAAAACAATCAACGCATAACTTTTCTTTCTGTAATAAATTAACTTTTAACAACATTAAAACAATTAACCAAGAAACTCCTTCAAAATCCAGAAATTAACCTAGCCAAAAACCAAATAACCAGTTTAAAAATCCGATAATCATCACCAAAGCCAACTTTAATTTCAGAAAAAACCATTGAACCGTACAGAGAATCAAAGTAACCATAGTAGGAAGATTTGGCCTTTGTAGAGGAATAACGATGAAATGCCGATAAGATCGCAATTTCATCATGAACAATCAGAAAAACTGAAAACGGGACAGAGCCAAAAAAGAAGCGGGATACACCAATGTCACGGTAAGAATGAGAGTAGTGGCTGAAAACTCATGCGGGAGACAGAAATGAAAAAAGCCTCAGCGATTGCTGAGGCTTTGAATAGTGGTCGGTGAAGAGGGATTCGAACCCCCGACCCTCTGGTCCCAAACCAGATGCGCTACCAAACTGCGCTATTCACCGACTTGTTTTGCTTAAGAAACTGGTCTTAAGACTGGAGATAATCAATTATCACCGAAATAAATGGGGTGGCTAATGGGACTCGAACCCACGACAACCGGAATCACAATCCGGGGCTCTACCAACTGAGCTATAGCCACCACTGAAACTTGCAATAACCGCTTGTCTGCCGTTATTTCAGACCACGCTAACCGCCTAGTCTTTCAATAAGTGGTCGGTGAAGAGGGATTCGAACCCCCGACCCTCTGGTCCCAAACCAGATGCGCTACCAAACTGCGCTATTCACCGACTTTGTTTTGCTTAAGAAGCTGATCTTAAGACTGGAGATAATCAAATATCACCGAAATAAATGGGGTGGCTAATGGGACTCGAACCCACGACAACCGGAATCACAATCCGGGGCTCTACCAACTGAGCTATAGCCACCACTGAAATTCTTTACCGATATTCCCCAGGCGAATATGGCGCGCCCGAAAGGATTCGAACCTTCGACCTTTGGCTCCGGAGGCCAACGCTCTATCCAGCTGAGCTACGGGCGCATGCCCTATCGGCGGAGTGGAATAATACGTATATCACATTAGGGCGTCTAGTACTTTTTTTTACTTTTTTTTACTGTTTGACGCCTTTTTCATCAGATGCTTGCTACTATTCCCTTATAAAGGATGTGACTCACCGCCGGAAGATCGCAACTTGTTGTTTATTGCAACAACTTCTCAGGATATAATCACCCAAAATTTACATTGATTTAACAGCGGTTACCGTGTGTTAAATTGAAACACTCTAAAAATAAATAGGTAAGCAGCACTTACCTTCGGAATGTAAAGTGAGTTAATGGATATGTCTCGATCACTCTTAAGCGTACTGTTCGCTGCTCTAACATTTTCTACCGCAGCGTTTGCCATCACCGATGCCGATAAAAATGCGATTGCTGAACGCATTAAGCCGGTGGGCAATGTTTATCTTGCTGGTAGCGAGCCAGTTCAAGCGGCTCCGTCAGGTCCTCGTGATGGTGCTACCGTCTACGGTACTTTTTGTACAGCATGTCACTCAGCAGGGATCTCCGGCGCACCAAAAACAGGCAATGCGGCCGATTGGGGACCTCGCATTGCTAAAGGCAAAGACGTGTTGAAAAACCACGCTCTGAATGGCTTCAATGCTATGCCTCCGAAAGGCACCTGTATGGATTGTTCTGAAGACGAGATCGTCGCAGCTATCGAGCACATGATCGCAGGTCTGTAATACACGATACAAATAATAAAGAGAGGCTTGTTACGCGAGCCTCTCTTTATTTTGCAATCTATTACTTCTTAAACATCGCCCGCAAGTTAGCAATATGCGCTTGCCCTTTCACCATACGCTCTTCTTGGCTCACTGGCTTTTTCTTCACTTCCCATTCGATATCATCTTGAGGCAGTTCATCCAAAAAACGGCTCTGCGAGGGTTTGATTAATTCACCAAACTGACGACGCTCTTTACACACCATGAACGTCAGTTCACGCTGCGCCCGAGTGATACCCACATACATTAATCGACGTTCTTCTTCGACATTTTCCTCATCAATACTGGTTTGGTGCGGCAGAATGCCTTCTTCTGCACCGATCAGATACACATAAGGAAATTCCAAGCCTTTCGAAGCGTGCAGTGTCATCAATTGCACCGCATCACTGTCATCGTTCTCTTCACCGCGCTCCATCATGTCACGCAGGGTCAAACGCTGTACCACTTCTTTAAGGGTCTTCTCTTGCTGATCTGGATTATCACCTTCCAAGTCAGCCACAATCCATGAATAGAGATCGGAGACGTTTTTCATGCGCATTTCAGCCGCTTTCGGGCTGGCTGATGTTTCATACAACCAGTCTTCATAGCGAATATCACGTACCAACGAGCGTACAGCTTCAACGGTATTACCTCGTTCAGCATTATCGGCAATCGCCACCAACCATTCAGTGAAATGACGTAAATTATCTAGCCCTCGCCCACTCAAATGCTGCTCTAACCCGAGTTCAAAACTCGCGGCAAATAGGCTTTTTCCACGCATATTGGCGTAACTGCCAAGCTTCTCAAGAGTTGCAGGGCCGATCTCACGCTTTGGGGTATTTACAATACGCAGGAAAGCGTTGTCATCATCCGGGTTCACTAACACACGTAGGTACGCCATGATGTCTTTAATTTCTGCTCGCGCAAAAAAGGAGGTACCACCCGAAAGTTTGTACGGCACACGGTTTTGAGTCAGCGACTTTTCAATCAGCCTCGATTGATGGTTACCACGATATAAAATTGCGTAATCGCGATATTCGGTTCGATTAAGAAACTTATGGGCAATGATTTCCGCGGTCACTCGCTCTGCTTCATCATCTTCATTATTCGCAAGAATAACTTTGAGCTTTTCCCCTTCCGCCAACTCAGAAAACAGCGCTTTTTGATATACGTGGGGGTTATTAGCAATCAAGATGTTCGCAGCACGCAAAATACGGCTCGTGGAACGGTAGTTTTGCTCCAATTTGATGAGTTTTAGATTAGGAAAATCCTCACCCAGCAGCACCAAGTTTTGTGGCTTTGCACCACGCCACGAGTAGATGGATTGATCGTCATCTCCTACCACCGTCAAGCGGCCACGCTCTCCAACCAGAAGTTTTACAAGCTCATATTGACTGGTGTTGGTGTCTTGATATTCGTCCACCAACAAATAGCGGATACGATTTTGCCAACGTTGACGTACCTCTTCACTGCTGCGCAGTAGCAGTACGGGTAGCAAAATCAAATCATCGAAATCGAGCGCGTTGTAAGACTGCATCTGTTTTTGGTATAGCTCGAAACAATGTGCAAAAAGCTGTTGCTGTTCACCTTGCGCCATCGCTTTGGCTTGCTGTGGGGTCAGCATGTCGTTTTTCCAGTTGGAAATGGTGCTGAGTAGCAAACGCAGTAAATCTTTATCACCATCGAGCTGCTTTTCAGTCAACTCTTTGAGAAGAGCCATCTGATCTTGGTCATCAAACAATGAAAAACCCGCTTTGAGGCCAAGCTGTTTGTATTCACGTCGGATGATATTGAGTCCCAAGGTATGAAAAGTCGAAACCATTAACCCACGCGATTCAGCTTTACCCAAGGTCTGAGCAACCCGCTCTTTCATCTCGCGCGCGGCTTTATTGGTGAACGTTACTGCGGCAATATTGCGTGCTTTATAACCACACTGCTGAACCAGATAAGCAATTTTATTGGTGATAACGCGGGTTTTACCCGAACCCGCACCCGCCAGCACCAGACAGGGTCCGGAGACGAATTTGACGGCTTCATCTTGTCTTGGGTTCAGCTTCATTGTGCTCTTAATCCTCTTCATTTCAGCCGCCAATAATAATCTGCCAGCCTTGGATTACCAACAAAGAAACTGCATTTACAAAATTTTACTGCACAAGTGTATTGCAAAACAGGGGGGATTAGCAGCTATAATGAACAAACGTTCATTTTCAGAGAAATGTGATCTCAAAAATGGCTCACTGTGATAAACAGCTCCAGATCCTAATCGCTGCAGAAAAATTGATTGCTGAACAAGGCTTTCAAGGACTCTCAATGCATAAAGTTGCAAAGGAAGCGAATGTGGCGACTGGTACTATTTATCTTTATTTCCGCGATAAAGATCATTTGCTGACCGAAGTACGTTTGCATGTCAGCCAACGAATCGCAGATGCAGTACAAGCCAATATTCAAGATGACATGTCTTTGCAAGAACGCTTCCGTACTATGTGGCTTAATATTTGGACGTTGGCTGGCTCTTCTCGTGACATTATCAGTAATCGGGTGCAGTATGAGTCTTTACCAACAACAACTTGTTGCAATGTAAGGGAACTAGAGCAGAAAATGTTTGCCAAAGTCGAATTACTGTTCGACCAAGGAAAACAGCAGGGACTCTTCAAACCTCTCGACAACCATCTTCTTTCTGCGTTGAGTTTTGAAACCACTGTCACTCTTGCTCGTCAATACACTTTAGGTTTTTATCAACTGGATGACTCAACCCTCGATGCGATGATTCAAGCCAGTTGGGATGCCATTACTCAACACTAATTTGGAGTTCGCACCAGAATGAAAAAGTGGACATTCTTTATGTTGCTTATCGCCATCCTGCTGTTTGGCAGTGTGATAGGCTTCAATCTTTTCAAACAAAAGAAAATTGCCGAGTATCTCGCCAATCGTCCTGAACCTGAGTTTCCGGTGACAGTTACTTCTGTCAATCCAGTTGATTGGGTACCAGTGATTGAAGCGATCGGTTTTATTGAGCCGAATCAAGGGGTGACTTTGACCAGTGAAACCTCTGGTGTAATTGATCAAATCTCCTTTGAATCAGGCACTCAAGTATCAAAAGACCAGCCACTGGTACTACTCGATTCTGCGGTAGAAAAGGCCAACTTAAAGAGTTCTGAAGCTCGCCTACCAGCCGCTAAAGCCAAATATGAGCGCTACAAAGGGCTATTTGCTAAAGGCTCTATCTCTAAAGAGTCTTACGATGAAGCGGAAGCAAACTACTATGCTCTGGCAGCAGATATTGAAAGCCTGAAAGCCAGTATTGCGCGCCGTGAAATCAAAGCACCTTTTGCCGGTGTCATCGGTATTCGTAACGTGTTCCTAGGCCAATATCTACAACCAGGTACCGATATTGTGCGTTTGGAAGACACTAGCGTCATGCGCCTACGTTTTACCGTGCCACAAACCGATATTTCGCGAATTTCACTCAATCAGGAAGTCGATATTTTTGTCGATGCCTATCCACAAACCTCATTTAAAGGCTCAATTTCAGCAATTGAACCTGCGGTGAGCGTACAAAGTGGCCTGATCCAAGTGCAAGCGAACATTCCAAATAGTGATGGCAAGCTGCGCAGCGGTATGTTTGCGCGTGCCAACATCATTCTGCCGAAGCTGGAAAACCAAGTAACCCTGCCACAAACCGCTATCACCTACACACTCTATGGCGACAATGTCTTCATTGTGACCGAAGAAAATGGCGAGAAGCGTGTACAGCAACATGTGGTGAAAGTGGGTGAGCGCACCGAATCTATCGCTCACATTCTTGAAGGCGTGAAACCAGGCGATGTTGTTGTCACAACGGGTCAGGTTCGTCTAAGTAATGGTGCTAAAGTTCGTATTGTTGAAAGTGATGCGACTACACCACCAGCAGAAACCCCAATGCTGTAAGCGGAGGCATCATGCGCTTTACTGATGTTTTTATAAAACGTCCGGTTTTAGCGGTATCCATCAGCTTTTTGATCGTACTGCTTGGTTTACAAGCCGTATTCAAAATGCAGGTACGTGAATACCCTGAAATGACCAATACCGTAGTAACGGTAACCACCAGTTACTATGGGGCAAGTGCCGATCTCGTCCAAGGCTTCATTACTCAGCCTTTGGAGCAAGCGGTGGCACAGGCGGATAACATTGATTACATGACGTCACAGTCAGTACTCGGTCGCTCCACCATTACGGTAACCATGAAGCTCAACACCGACCCTAACGCGGCGTTGTCTGATGTACTGGCGAAAACCAATTCGGTTCGTTCGCAATTACCAAAAGAAGCGGAAGACCCAACAGTAACGATGTCGACGGGTTCAACCACTGCGGTTCTGTATATTGGTTTTACCAGTGAAGATTTAGCGTCTAGCCAGATCACTGACTACTTAGAGCGTGTGGTTAATCCACAACTTTACGCGGTCAACGGTGTTTCTAGTATCGATCTGTACGGTGGTATGAAATACGCTCTGCGCGTATGGCTTGATCCTGCCAAAATGGCAGCACTCAATATGTCGGCTTCCGATGTTATGAGCGTTCTCAATGCCAACAACTACCAGTCAGCCACAGGCCAAGCGATCGGTGAGTTCGTACTTTATAACGGTAGTGCCGATACTCAGGTTTCTACGGTTGAAGAACTGGAAAATCTGGTTGTTAAAGCCGAAAAAGGTAATGTCACTCGCTTAGGTGATATTGCTAAAGTTACCTTGGCAAAAAGCCATGATACTTATCGCGCAAGTGCTAACGGCCGTGAAGCTGTGGTAGCGGCTATCAATGCTGCGCCAAGTGCTAACCCGATCAATATCGCGAAAGATGTACTTGAGATGCTGCCAGAGTTGCAGAAGAACATGCCAAGCAACATCAAGATGAACGTGTTGTATGACTCAACGGTCGCGATCAACGAATCTATCCACGAGGTTATCAAAACCATCGTTGAAGCAGCGCTGATCGTTCTGGTGGTAATTACGCTCTTCTTGGGCTCGCTGCGTGCTGTGTTGATCCCGATTGTAACCATCCCACTTTCACTGATTGGTGTGGCAATGGTGATGCAGATGATGGGCTTCTCTTGGAACCTGATGACTCTGCTCGCCATGGTACTCGCCATCGGTCTGGTGGTGGATGATGCGATCGTGGTTCTGGAGAACGTTGACCGTCATATTAAAGAAGGAGAATCACCTTTCCGTGCAGCCATCATTGGTACACGTGAAATCGCCATCCCGGTTATTGCCATGACCCTCACCTTAGGTGCGGTATATGCGCCAATTGCTTTGATGGGCGGTATTACGGGTGCGCTGTTTAAAGAGTTTGCTCTGACACTGGCAGGTTCAGTATTTGTATCCGGTATCATCGCGCTGACTTTGTCACCGATGATGTGTTCAAAAATGCTCAAGGCGAATGAAACGCCGAACAAGTTTGAACTTAAAGTACATCATTTACTGGATCGCATGACAGCTCGCTATGAGCGCATGCTCAGCGCAGTAATGGCGCATCGTCCTGTTGTTATCGCGTTTGCATTTATCGTATTTGCTAGCCTTCCAATGCTGTTTAAGTTCATCCCTAGTGAACTGGCTCCTTCGGAAGATAAAGGGGTAGTCATGTTGATGGGTACTGGCCCTTCCAACGCTAACCTCGACTATCTGGCAAACACCATGGACGATGTGAACCAAATTCTGTCTGATCAGCCAGAAGTACAGTTTGCTCAGGTGTTTACCGGTGTTCCTAACTCGAATCAGGCATTTGGTATTGCCTCTATGGTGCCATGGAGTCAGCGTGAAGCGAGCCAAGAGGAAGTGACTAACCGTGTGGGAACCTTGGTAAAAGAGATCCCAGGTATGGCAGTAACCGCGTTCCAGATGCCAGAGCTACCTGGTGCAGGTTCAGGTCTGCCGATCCAGTTTGTGATCACGACACCAAACAGCTTTGAAAGTCTGTTTACTATCGCGACTGACATTCTGACCGAAGTAAAATCAAGCCCAATGTTCGTGTACTCGGATCTTGACCTCAACTTCGATTCGGCAACGATGAAGATCAATATCGATAAAGACAAAGCCGGTGCTTACGGCGTGACCATGCAAGACATTGGTATCACTCTCAGCACCATGATGGCCGACGGTTATGTTAACCGTATCGACCTCAACGGCCGTTCTTACGAAGTGATCCCACAAGTTGAACGTAAATGGCGTCTCAACCCAGAATCCATGAACAACTATTATGTTCGTGCGGCGGATGGCAAAGTGATTCCATTGGGCAGCCTAATCACGATTGATGTCGTCGCTGAGCCTCGCTCTCTGCCACACTTCAACCAGTTGAACTCTGCAACCGTAGGTGCAGTACCTTCACCGGGTACAGCAATGGGTGATGCCATCAATTGGTTTGAAAACTTGGCAAGCAGCAAACTACCAAAAGGCTACAGCCATGACTACATGGGTGAAGCTCGCCAGTACGTCACTGAAGGTAGCGCACTCTACGCGACGTTTGGTCTGGCATTGGCGATCATCTTCTTGGTTCTAGCGATTCAGTTTGAATCATTGAAAGATCCGCTGGTGATCATGGTGTCTGTACCGCTCGCCGTCTGTGGTGCGTTGATCGCACTGGCTTGGGGTACTGCGACGATGAACATCTATTCGCAAGTAGGTTTGATCACCCTAGTGGGTCTTATCACCAAGCACGGTATTTTGATCTGTGAAGTCGCTAAAGAAGAGCAACTACACAACAAACTCAGTCGTATCGATGCCGTCATGCATGCTGCGAAAGTGCGTCTGCGTCCAATCCTGATGACTACTGCGGCGATGATCGCAGGCCTTATCCCTCTGATGTACGCAACAGGGGCTGGTGCAGCACAGCGCTTCAGTATCGGTATCGTTATCGTCTCTGGTTTGGCGATTGGTACACTGTTTACTCTGTTTGTACTACCTGTGATTTACAGCTACCTCGCAGAGAAACACAAACCACTGCCGGTGTTTGTCGAAGACAAAGATCTGGAGAAGTTGGCACGTATTGACGAAGCGAAAGCCGCTCATCGTCAACTGTAATCCCAGCTCTCAGACTCAATCACAAAAGGCCATTTCGATGGCCTTTTTTATTGCCTAATCTAACGACATCACCAGCTGAATTGCATAGAATGTTGACAACTTAACAGGAGTAATAACTATGTTTGATGCAAAGAAACTCGAGCAGATCGCCAAGCAAATCCATGAAGCCATGCCACAACCCGTGAAAGAACTGGGTGCTGATGTAGAACAGAAAGTGCGTCAGGTCATTCAAGGCCAACTCAATAAACTGGATGTGGTAAGCCGTGAAGAGTTTGATGTTCAGACCCAAGTTTTATTACGTACTCGCCAGAAGCTGACCGAATTAGAACAGAAAATGGCCGAACTCGAAGCCAAGTTAGCAGATAAATAAGCACTAGAGTCATACACTAAACACGTAAGTGCTCAGTCGCTTAGTGACCCAATAAAGAAAGGCTTAGTCATTCGACTAAGCCTTCTTGGTTTTTATTATATTGTGTTGTTGTGCTTGCTTTGGAAAACTAAATTAAGGAATTAATCACCCACCGCGATACGCTTCATATCTTTCATATAGCCACGCAATTCTTCGCCAATGTACTCCACTGGATGGTTGCGGATGATGCTGTTCACTTCGATAAGCGTTGCGTTATCCACTTGATTAGATAGCGCACCCAAACCTTTGCCAATAACATCCGTGCCTACTTTCGGCATGAACTTTTCACGCAGCAGCGGCACAGCAACATTCGCAAACAGGTAGTTACCGTACTCAGCCGTGTCAGAAATCACCACGTTCATTTCATACAGACGTTTACGAGCCACAGTATTCGCAATCAGTGGTAACTCATGCAGTGATTCATAGTAAGCGGATTCATCGATGATGCCTGATGCAGTCATTGCTTCAAACGCTAGCTCAACCCCAGCGCGCACCATTGCAATCATTAGAATACCGTTGTCAAAGTATTCTTGTTCTGCAATTTTCACATCTGTTGTTGGGTAGTTCTCGAATGCAGTCTCAGCCGTTTCTGCACGCCAGCCAAACAGATCTTTATCGTCATTCGCCCAGTCAGCCATCATGGTGCTTGAGAAATGGCCAGAGATGATGTCATCCATATGCTTGTTGTACAGAGGACGCATCAAATCTTTCAGCTCTTCAGACAACTCAAATGCTCTGATTTTGGCAGGGTTAGAGAGGCGATCCATCATATGCGTGATACCACCAAACTTCAGTGCTTCAGTCACGGTTTCCCAACCAAATTGTAGAAGCTTACCTGCATAACCAGGATCGATACCATCAGCAACCATCTTCTCGTAACAGACGATAGAACCCGCTTGCAGCATGCCACACAAAATGGTTTGCTCGCCCATCAGATCAGATTTTACTTCCGCAACAAAAGAAGAAGCCAAACAACCTGCGCGATGGCCACCTGTTGCAGCTGCCCACGCTTTAGCAATTTCCCAACCTTCACCTTGTGGATCATTTTCTGGGTGAACTGCGATCAGCGTCGGAACACCAAAACCACGTTTATATTCTTCACGAACTTCCGTACCAGGGCATTTGGGTGCCACCATCACTACCGTGATGTCTTTACGGATCTGCATGCCCTCTTCAACGATATTAAAACCGTGTGAGTAACCTAGCGCTGCACCTTGCTTCATCAGTGGCATAACGGCATTAACAACACTGGTATGCTGCTTATCAGGAGTCAGGTTAACCACCAAATCCGCCGTCGGAATGAGTTGCTCATAACTGCCAACGTTAAAACCATTGTTTTTTGCATTTTTGAATGACTGACGCTGTTCATCAATCGCAGCCTGACGCAAAGCGTAAGAAACATCTAAACCAGAATCACGCATGTTTAGGCCTTGGTTCAGGCCTTGAGCACCACAGCCCACGATCACCACTTTCTTACCTTTTAGGTAGTCAGCTTCGGTTGCAAACTCTTCACGCGCCATAAAACGGCAACGACCAAGTTGATCCAACTGTTCACGCAAGTTGAGCGTATTGAAATAATTCGCCATGTGGGTGCTCCTTTATAAGTGATTCCGTTAAGTCGGTGCGACGTGACCGAATAAGCTCATACTAAGCCAGAGACAAAATTGCGCAAAGTGATATATTCACAACTAGTTATTGCAATAAATGCAACATAGGACTCTTTTGTGAACATCAAAACCTTGCAGATATTCATCCATCTTTGTGACTGCAAAAACTTCAGTAAAACGGCGGCGGCGATGCATCTCAGCCCTTCCGCTCTAAGTCGACAAATACAGAAGCTTGAGCAGGACTTAGGCCACACGCTATTTCTGCGCGATAATCGCAGTGTCGAATTGACACCAGCCGCTCATCGATTACTTCCTGTCGCGGCACGCATTATTAACGATTGGCGACAACTCACTACTGAACTCAATGACCATAGCCAAGAGCTGCGCGGTGAGATAAAACTATTCTGTTCCGTTACCGCCAGCTATAGCCATCTACCAGAGTTACTCAGTTCATTTCGCCTCAAACACCCGTATATCGAATTCAAATTGCTGACTGGTGATCCTGCGCAAGCGATCGATAAGATTCTGCAAGACGAAGCCGATATTGCGATTTCGGCTATGCCAGAACAACTGCCGAGCCGCATCGAGTTCGCCACTATCAGCGAGATTCCGTTGTCAGTCATTGCACCGCTTGGGATCAGCAGCTTTGTCGATGAACTACAAAAAGATCAGCCCAATTGGAATGAAATTCCGTTTATTGTCCCAGAGTCAGGTACTGCACGAGATAGAGCCAATACTTGGTTTAAGCAGATGAAGATTAAACCCAATATCTACGCCCAGATCGCAGGGCATGAAGCGATAGTCAGTTTAGTCGCTCTAGGATGTGGGGTAGGGATTGCTCCGGATGTGGTTATCAACAATAGTCCAGTTCGTGAGAAGGTTCAGCGCTTAAACTTCATGCCGATAAAACCCTTTCAACTAGGTGTTTGTTGTAAACGTTCACAACTAGACAACCCACTTGTCCAAGCTCTGTGGCGGGTTGTTTCTATAAAGAAAAGCGTTGTTGATAAATAAAGAACTTTAGAAAAATAGGTTATCGCTACTTTATTGATAACCTAGATATCGAAAATCAAAATTACAGAAATGCAAAAAGGCCGCTGAATTATCAGCGGCCTTTCTTAATAGTGGCGGAGAGATAGGGATTTGAACCCTAGGATAGCTATTAACCATCGCCGGTTTTCAAGACCGGTGCTTTCAACCACTCAGCCATCTCTCCGCAAATTGTGTGCTAATAGCGTGGTGACACTATCAGCGAGATTAAAAGCCTGGCGATGTTCTACTCTCACATGGGGAGACCCCACACTACCATCGACGCTGTTTCGTTTCACTTCTGAGTTCGGGATGGAATCAGGTGGGTCCAAAACGCTATGGTCGCCAAGCAAATTCTTAAAATTCGGAAAGCTGTTTTCATTCTCACACACATTCTTATGCGCTTAGCTATTGAGTCCACTACAAAACCCCTTGGGTGTTGTATGGTTAAGCCTCAC
>NZ_AOMO01000034.1 GCF_000338875.1 Vibrio mimicus CAIM 602
AAAAGAAAAAATGGCTGTCTATTCTGTGTACAAAGTGTATAGTGTACTGAGCTCACGAATGCGGGCTATTAATGAATAATTTAGTTCAAGTATCTTCCTAGTTCTCTTTCGAATCGTTTCGTCATATTACTCCTTCGGTACCTTACCTTTATCCCATTAAATAGCTTCGTATATTAGTTTTTTATGTTTATCGAGGTATTTATGTCTAATAAATTAACAGGTTCGGTTAAGTGGTTTAATGAAAGTAAAGGCTTTGGCTTCATTACTCCTGACAGTGGCAGCTCTGATGTATTTGTTCACTTCAATTCAATCGCTTCAGATGGTTTTAAAACTTTATTTGAAGGTCAAAAAGTCAGTTTTAGTATCGAGCAGGGAAGTAAAGGTCCACAGGCTGTGAATGTCATTCCTGCTTAAAAGTGGAGGGAGGTGCATCAATATACAGCTTTTATTGTAAACACCTCCGATTTTCTGAAATTTAACGAGGATCCAATGACTCGAAGAACTAGTCGCCAATTGTATTGGTATTATATTAAACGTGATAAAGCATCAGCGCAGGAAAAATAGAATTTGTTCAGAGTTGATTTTCATCTATACCTCAATGAAATATCTTGGTCTGCATCAATACATCAGCTTAATAGTGATATGTTGAAACGGCACAGAGTACCTAAAATAAGATTTTTTTGATAAGGGTCTTCATTTCTCTTTCTGTGAAGAGACAGGCAGAGGTGAAATATTGGATGGTAAAAGTCTATACTTGGGATTTTTTATCGTTAGAGATTAACGGTTTTTATGAGGATTTGATTATGAAAAAAAGAAATAAGAAAAAAATAAATAAAAATGATGATCTTAATCAGGATAAGACTGAAAACTTGAACCAAGTGAGAAGACGAATTGAAGATATCTTGTTGAAAAGAGAACAAGATAAACTGTTTGAACTCGATATGTATTATTGAAAACAAGAAATCATCTCTTGCCTACCAATGCTAGCATTTTTATGTGTGCCAATATATTTAGCGAAATAAATCTTGCTTTGATGAATTAACGTAGATTATTGATGGATTACGTTGGAGTGACGTGTTTTCGTTGATGGATAATATACTGAATATGAATTTCAAATCTAGAAAACCCACTACCACGAATTTAACTCAATTACCTAAAGAGTATATTGACTGGTTCTCAAAGCCTATTACTAGATTTATTGCGATTGAATCGGCAGCTGGGATTGTATTGTTTATTGCAACTTTATGTGCGGTTATTATTGCGAATTCACCTCTTAGTGAGTCATATGCCAAGTTTTGGGAGCTTTCGCTAGGTATTACAATTGATTCTTTTGTGTTTGAGCGATCATTACACTCATGGATTAATGACGCTGCAATGACAATATTTTTCTTTCTTATCGCATTAGAACTTAAACGTGAGCTCGTATTGGGTGAACTACGTAACCCTAAGTTAGCCGTGCTTTCTATTTCGGCGGCTCTCGGGGGAATGTTGGTTCCTGCATTTTTCTACCTAACCCTTCAAATTGGAGAGCCCGGACAAAATGGTTGGGGTACGGTTATGGCAACGGATACAGCATTTGTTATTGGATGCCTTGCTTTGTTAGGGAAGAGTATCCCTAAAAGCTTAAGGGTATTCATGTTGTCAATGGCTGTTGTGGATGATATCGGGGCTATTTTGGTGGTTGCCATTGGTTATGGAGAAGATATCAAGTGGCTTGCTATTTGTTTTTCAATTCTTGGGTTTCTAATGGTTCGCCTCATGTCTTTTATGGGGATCCGCAGCATTGGACTATTTTCTATTGCTGGGGGTTTAGTGTGGTTAGCCGTTGATGCTTCTGGCGTACATCCGACATTAACCGGTGTTATCCTTGGCTTGTTAACACCGACAAGTAAATGGGTTAGCAAACAGCGCCTCTATACTATTATGAACACGATAGTTTCTGCGTCACCTCGTGGGCACTGGAGTGGCAATAATATAGAGCGTCTTACTTTGAAAACTGCAGGTGCTGCGGCACGGGAAGTTCTTTCACCTGTTGAGCGATTAGAGATCATGTTGCATCCCTGGGTCGGATTTCTAATCATGCCATTATTTGCGTTAGCAAATGCTGGTGTTGTGTTAGAGAGAACCAGTTTTTTCTCACCAATTACGCTTGCGGTACTTACCGGGTTTGTCTTTGGAAAACCTATTGGTGTTCTATTGTTTAGTTGGTTTGCAGTTAAAATAAATATAGCAAAGCGTCCCGATAATCTGCAGTGGAATATGATTATTGGTGGGGGGATGTTAGCGGGTATCGGGTTTACAATGGCTCTATTTATCGCCGAGTTGGCGTATACCCCTGAGCAAATTCAGTTTGCTAAGATAGGTATTTTTTCAGCTTCTATCCTGTCAGCATCTTTAGGATTTCTTTTCTTACGATATTGTACGGGTTCTCCACCCTCAAGGATTGATTAAACAGCCGTTTTCTTTGGTTCACGCAGGCATGTACGAGTCTAATAATATAAAATACGAGTATTCATGAACTTACTTAGTACCTAAGAATGCGGTTTGTCTAGATGTGAACATTGTTGGTTGAAAAGCGTTCAAATGTCTTACGGGTATTTTGAAATACGTGCTACAGTGTTTGCTATCCCCCACAGCTTAGTGGGGACATTTTGTCGAAACTGGAAAAACTAGCCTCCCCATTTTGCCCTCCTAAGCCTAACAGAGTTAGGTCTTATCATGTCTTCTACAACACGAAAAATGAGTACGAGTCAGTATCTTCAAGGAGCTTCTTTACCTCAATCTAATTTATTTCCACAACAGAGAGAAACGGCCATTGTATATTGTGAAGGTTACTTTGGTGAAAATACTGGAAAAACAGCGAATGGTCTTATTCGAGAGTCAAATCGTTTCAATATTATGTCCATCATTGATAGTACAAAAGCGGGACAAGACAGTGGTTTGTATCTTAATGGCATTGAAAATGGAATTCCGATTTGCTCGAGCTTAAGTCAAGCTATTTCCATTAGTGAATATATACCTGAATATTTTATTTATGGCTTAGCACCGGATAGTGGACATTTAACTTTAATTGAAAGACAGCTAATTCATAAAGCTATGCGTCTTGGTATGAATATTGTCATTGGCTTGCATGAGTTCTTAAATGAGGACCCGGAGTTTGTTGAAACGGCAAAGAAGCATCATGTAAAAATTGTTGATATCAGAAAGCCGAGACCCACGAAAGACTTAAAGATTTTTTCTAACCGTATTCAAAATGTACTTTGTACAAGAATTTTAGTGATGGGTACGGATTGTGCGATAGGAAAACGCACAACGGCTTTAGCATTAACAAGAATGTTGAAAAATAGTGGTTTAAACGCAGTTATGATTGCAACTGGGCAAACCGGCTTGATTCAAGGCTCAAGTTACGGTGTTGCGCTAGATGCTGTTCCTTCTCAATATTGTGTGGGTGAGCTTGAGGCAGTGATTGTAGAGGCCTATGAGAATGAGAAGCCAGATGTGATAGTCATAGAAGGGCAAGGTGCACTTAGTCATCCTTCGTTTTGTACTAGTGCCTCTATCATTCGAGGCTCTCAACCTACAGCTATCATTCTACAACATTCTCCTATGCGTGTTTATTTAAGTGGCTCCGAAGAGTATTTAATGCCTGAACTGGGAGCAGAAATCGATTTGATAGAACATTTTTCGGGAGCTCCTGTTATTGGTATAACATTGAACAATACAGGTATGGATGAACATTCGATCAGAGAAACAATTTTTGAATATAGCAATAAATATCAAGTGCCTGTAACCGAATTGTTTACATTACCCAATGATGTTTTAGTGGATATGGTTCTTGACAGGTTCCCTGAATTAGATGTGGTCTAATGATTGAAATTAAATGGTTCCCAATCTCAGATTAAGACCAAAAATATCAAAGCTACCTTCGGGTGGCTTTTTTATTTTTGAACACTGCCAATGGCGTGGTTTTTTATACGTTGATCGGGAGTTGAGATGCCATCGCAAGAGCCAATGCTATGACAACGCCAAACCCAAGCGGATTTTGCAAGAAATCGAAAGCCTCAATCTCGAAATGAGCCAAATGCAAAGCCAGATGCTGCAAACCGTAGAGGCCATGATTGAACAGATGTAGCAGGTTCGATTTGAAAGTGTATTGATTACAAACATTTGGACAAACGCCTCTCAAATGCTCGATGAGAGGACGGGGAATTTGTAACTTAGTATCGTTTTTAAATTGCTTTTTCGTGATTTCAATATAAAAATAATACTGTATATAAATACAGTAAAGTTATATGAAAGTCATACCTATTTACGCAAGTGCGGGCATCACAGGTTTTGAAAGTCCTGCAACTGAATACAAACAACTCTCCATTGATCTTGATGGTTTACTTATCCAGCATCCGAGCGCCACTTTTATTGGTAAAGCGAGTGGCGATTCTATGCAAGGAGTGGGGATATTTGATGGCGATTTACTGATTGTTGATCGTCATCTTGAAGCAATGAATCACGATGTGATTGTTGCGAATTTTAATGGCGAGTTTGTATGTAAGATCCTCGACATTCGTCGTCGATTATTGCTCTCTGCAAATGAAAAAATGCAACCTGTAGCTATCCACGATTTTGATACCTTCTCTTTAGAAGGAGTTGTGGTTAGCTCCATTCGTTTCCATCGAAGTAATCAGATATTGAGTGATCAGTGATGTTTGCTTTAGTTGATGCTAACTCGTTTTACTGTAGTGCTGAACAAGTCTTTCGTCCGGATTGGCGAGGAAAGCCCATCATAGTGTTATCAAACAATGATGGTTGTGTTGTGGCCGCGAACCGCCAAGCAAAGGAAGCGGGTGTTGAGAAGTTTAAACCCTACTTTCAGGTTAAAGCGCTTTGTGAGCAAAAAGGCGTTATTGCACTTTCATCAAACTATGAGTTGTATGCCGACTTATCGTCAAAGATGATGCAGGTGATCGGGAGATTCGCGCCCGAGCAACACATATACAGCATTGATGAGTCGTTTTTATCTTTTGAGCATGTTTATCCTGCTATCTCGTGTTTTAGAAAATTAGGCATGGAACTCAGACGCACAGTATGGCGTGAGTGCCGTCTTCCTGTAAGTGTTGGCTTTGGGAGTACATTAACACTTGCGAAAGTGGCTAACCATGCCGCAAAAAAATTGGATGCTTATCAAGGTGTTTGTGTACTTGATAATGAAAAAGAGCGTCAAATAGTGTTATCTCAATTACGAGCGGTTGATGTGTGGGGCATCGGTCGTAAACTTGGACAGCGCCTACAGCTAATGGGCATTAAAACCGCTTTACAACTGGCTAACTATCCTCCAGCCCTCATTAGGAAAGAGTTTAACGTTGAGGTTGAACGTACCGTTCGTGAGTTGAATGGACAAAAATGCAAAGGATGGGATGTGGCTCGAGCCGATAAGAAACAAATTTTTTCTACGCGTAGTGCAGGGCAGCGAATTACAGATATTGAGTCGTTGAAACAAGCCTTGTGTAAACATGCCAATATTGCCTCTTATAAGGCCCGTCAACAAAAATCACTCTGCCGAGTCATGCTCTGTTTTGCAAATAGCTCTCCGTTTGACGAATATTCGGTTGTACGTAGAGCGATTCATAGATTTGCTTATCCGACATCTGATGTGACGCAATTGACCCAGATTGCCTCTTTATTGGCTGAGCAATTGTTTCAGGAGGATATTCGGTTTTATAAGATTGGCGTAGGTTTGCTTGACCTTGTTGATGGGCAACATGAACAACCAGATTTATTCAATCCTAATCCGAACAACCCTGCGTTGATGCATGTCTACGATACTCTAAATGGCCGGTATGGGAGTGATACCCTTTTTTTGGCGGCACAGGGTATTACTCAGAAATGGGCAATGCGGCGTGATATGTTGACTCCACAGTACACAACGCGTTGGCAAGATATCCCCAAGATAAGATGTTGAATTAGCAAAATCTTGAGAGTAAGTGGCTAAGACTTTGTAAAAAAGCATTGTTTCGTTTTGAACTGGTCGTCAATTTCAAACAAATGACTCAATAATTGCGATTCTCAATCTCGGCGATTTAAAAAGTGAATCGCGATTAAATGCATATGTGATTGTTGTGTGTATACATGGCATCGATCCCATAACCTAAGGTTTTCATAACTATTGCTTACTTCACGATATAAGCATTTAAGGTATAGCGTGCCACATATCTTTGATTTAAAATTTTGTTCCTCGTCATCATATACAACAAGTTTTTAAGCAATGACAAACGCATTGGCAAGTTTTATAGCATCATACTCCGCAGCAGCAATTTCAGATGCATTTATTTATCTCATTGTATTTCTTTTGATTTTTTCGACGGCATTGGCTTACAAAGGGAAAGCCCCAAGATTTACCTCAAGTACGACAAACATTTTAACATCACTTGGTATCCTTGGTACTTTTGCTGGAATAATTGTCGGCTTAATGGAGTTCAATCCGTCCAATATTGATGAAAGCATAGAGTCTCTATTAGCAGGGCTTAAAACTGCTTTCTTGACAAGCCTCGTGGGCATGGCAGCTTCAATACTATACAAAACTTCCTTAGGCTTGATTTCACAGAAGGAGAAAGAGGTTATAAAAAGTGTTGGGCCTGAGGAAATCTATTCCGTCATGTCTGCACAACTGAACTCGTCACAAGAATTGTTAACAGCGATAAAAGGGGATGAGGACTCATCATTGACGTCGCAGATAAAAAATCTCCGGATTGACATTAATGATGGACAAAAGTCTATGAATCGTTATTTGGAGCAAGCAGCCATAGACAGTAGCAATTTTCAAAGCAAATTGTGGCAGAAGATGGATGAGTTTGGTGACCTTTTATCAAAATCAGCAACGGAACAAGTTATTAACGCTTTGAAAGAAGTAATAGTTGAGTTTAATGACAAATTGACAGAACAGTTTGGTGAAAACTTCAAGCGTTTAGATGAGTCCGTCAAGAAGCTAGTTGACTGGCAAGAAAATTACAAAGCACAGCTAGCAGATATGGCAATCAAATATCAGATGGGAGTTGATGCCATTTCATTTACTGAAAAATCGGTTGCAAGTATTCGTGAACGTACAGAAGCGATCCCAGCAACGATGGAAAAACTACAACAAGTGATGGAGTTTGGTCACGAGCAAGTTATTGAGCTTGAACATAGATTAGAAGCTTTCAAAGATCTTCGTGATAAAGCTATTGAAGCAATGCCTCAAATTCGTGAACAGATGGATAATACCATGTCGGTTATCACTGAATCTGTTCAAGCTGCATCAAGCCACTACGTAGCGATGCTGCATGAGTCGCAAAACATAATCGAGCAATTTACTTCAACTGCGAATCAAAGTGTTGAACATCTACGCATGAATTTAGAAACTGGTGCTGAAAAGGTATCTCAACAGCTAATTGAAAGCTCCCATACTTTAAGTGGCAAACTAGCAGAAGCGTCATTAGATATTCAGGAACAAGTCGGTACTGCCACTGGTGGTTTAAGCAATGTTACGAGTCACTTGACTGATACAACAGAACAGATCCGCCAACATCTTGAAGATTCCATCACTGAGCTAAATGGTCAATTACGTGTACTTGTTGCGGACATCAAAGATGATGCTCGTGAAACAGGTAAAGTTTTGAAGGATGCTAATCAAGAACTAATCATTAGTACGAAAGAGGTTCAATCTGAAATGGCTTCGGCTACCACTAAGCTACATGAACGCTTGGAAACAACGTTGGATGAAATATTCAAGGTACAAGCTCAAGCAGTGCGTAGAACATTCGATAGTCTTGAAGATCAGATTACACAATCGGTAAGTAAAACAGGCAGTGCAGTCGAAAAGCAGGTTGAAATTTTAGATCTACAGATGCAACAAGAAATTAATAGAACCATGAATGAAATGGGAGAGGCTCTGGCAACAATCACCCAGCAATTTACTAGAGATTACCAAAAGCTGGTTAGAGAAATGTCAAACGTGGTCAATGCAAGTATAGCTGCAGTGTAATCATGGAAAAATTATTTGGTGTTTCTAAAACTGCCGAGCAAGGTGGTGAACATTGGATGTCAGTATCAGATCTCATGGCTGGTTTGATGATGGTTTTCCTCTTTATATCCGTAGCTTTAATGCGAGATGCAGTGGTTGAACGTGACAAAATAAAAGACGTTGCTGAAGCTTATCAAAAAACTCAACATGCGATTTATGTTTCACTATTAGACGAATTTTCTAAAGATCTTGAAAAGTGGGGAGCTGAGATAGATAGAGATACGCTAAGTGTAAATTTTACAGCTCCTGAAGTGCTTTTTGCTAATGGTAAAGCTGATTTGACACAGCAATTTCAAGTCATTCTCAATGACTTTTTTCCTCGTTACCTTGAAGTCCTTGAACAGTATAAGCCAACAATTCAAGAAATTAAGATTGAAGGGCATACCTCTAGTCGTTGGAACCATGATTCAAGCGATTATGAAGCCTATTTCAATAATATGGGATTGTCTCAGTCACGTACGCGTGCTGTTCTTAGCTATGTTATGGCTATTGATAAAGTGAGAATAAATCATTACGGATGGGTAAAGAATAACGTTGCTGCTGTTGGTTATTCATCATCGAAAGCAGTTATTAAAAATGGTTTAGAAGATGAAAAACGCTCCCGTAGAGTATCGTTTCGAGTGATCACAAATGCGGAGGCACAGATCTTGAAAATACTGGGGGCAGAATGAAGTTAATTCTCAATCTACTCTCTCTGAAAAATGCTATCGCCGAAATGAAGCCTGATGAAAAAGGCATATTCGCGTGGGTACGCGAAGTCACACCGATAAATAAGATTGATTATGAGTTAGCACAAGGTAAGGATGTCGAACTCAAAGATGTTGATATTGATTCGGGGCTACTCAGTTACAAAGGTAGACAGGTTCTTTTATATATAAAGGATCATGGTTCAATGACTCAATCTGCAATTAATATTCCATATTCAGGTAATAAATTCCATGTTGCAGATTGTTCAGCCTTGAAGAAAATGAGATCTAAAGGACGATTTGAAAGGTACGTTGCAACTAATGATACCTCAGGAGAGTTTTTGATTTCTGGAGATGGAATTGAAGGAAAAGCGATATTGAGAGTCTGCAAAAGTTGTCTCAGTGCTTTGAACTATAGAGGGTGGTCTACAGGTGAAGAACGTAACAAAATACTGAATAATTTTAGCATGACAGAGTTCTTTTCAACCTACAGTTCCTTTTTTCCTCACATGCCTTCAAGGATTGCTGAAACAGCGGAAAGCGGCTACCCAAGTGATTGGGCCAAAATATCTTCTCATTATAGAGTTGAGAAAAATTTTGAATGTGAACAATGCGGCGTGAACATGCGTTCTCATAGAGCACTTTTACATGTTCATCATATAAATGGTGTTAAATCTGACAATAGGCCTTCGAATTTAAAAGCACTTTGTATTGATTGTCATAGTAAACAGCCTATGCATGAACATATGACTCTGAGTCATCGTGAGCGCCAAACTATTAATGATTTGCGTAAGCAACAAGGCCTTTTAGATAGATTAATGACATGGAAAGAATTGTTCGATTATGCTGATCCCGGTTTACACGGCGTTATACATGCATGTAGAGATGCTGGTTTAAAATTACCTGTGGTTAATTATTTAGTAAAAGATAGCTCTGGTAAATTAGCCGCTCATCTGGAGTTAGCATGGCCGAAACATAAGTTTGGTATTGCTATATCAGAAAATGATATTAATGATGCTAGGAGTAATGGTTGGAGTGTTGTTGGAATGAATGAGTTTTTAGATGGCTACAAGTTACAGTCTTATAACCTCAAATTCTAAAGATGGTAACTCTTGAGTTTCCCTCCAACTTGCGGTAGATTTTCCAACAATACCAAAGCTGCCTCCGGGCGGCTTTTTTGTTTCTGAACCCTGCCATTGGCGGGGTTTTTTATTGGCTGTCGGGAGTTGAGATGCCATTGAAAGAGCCGGAGAGCTGGACCCAACTCCAATCCATAGGCCTTGCGCTGATGGCGATTTGGGGAGGACTGGTGACTTATATCATCGATATTCGCAAAAAGAATCGTCCCTTTCGTTGGGTAGAAGCGCTGATGCAAATCATCGTCTCTGGATTTGCGGGTGCATTGTGTGCTTTGGCCGCGATGTACTTTGAATGGCCGCAAGAATTGGCTGGTTTTGCTTGTGGTATCAGTGGTTACGCTGGCTCGCGGATCCTTGCCATATTTGAGCGTAAATTTATTAGCTCTATCTCAAATCAGCCTTAAACGCCGAATGCTTTGTATTGCCCTCACATGCTTGGTTGGATGTGGGGGCTTTTTATTGGAGAAACGTCATGTTTGATGTGGTGTTCGAACGTCTCATGCCCCACGAAGGTGGCTTTCAATGTGACCCCAAAGATCGCGGCAACTGGACTGGAGGACGTGTCGGCGTTGGTGAGCTTAAGGGCACCAATCGTGGTATTGCCGCGATGACTTACCCACATCTTGATATCAAAAACCTCTCTTACGAGCAGGTGAAGGCGATTTACTTCGAGGATTGGTGGCAAGCACTCGGTATGGCGCGTTTTCGTCCGGCGATGCAATACCAACTCTTTGATGCTGCGGTGCAGCATGGTTGGCATCGTGCCGTAAAAATGCTGCAAAACGCAGTGGGTGAAAAGCCTGACGGCATTATCGGTCCGAAGACGTTGTTGGCGACACAAACTATGGATCTCAATGACCTACTGATGCGCTACATCGCCTATCGCATCACGTTTTACACCAAGGTTTCGACCTTCAACGAATACGGGCGAGGGTGGATGCGCCGAGTCGCGCAGTGCTTGCTGTTCGCCGCAGTGGACAATGACCTTTAAGGGGATTTTATGGACAAGCTAGGTCTTATTTTTAAAAACCGAAAAGTGATCCGAGCGTTGGTAACGTTATTGGCGGCATTGATGCTGTCATTAGGCTACCAGATATCGCCGGAGTTTCAGTCGCTGGTGTCACAGGCGGTGTGTGAAGTGATGGAATGTATCGAGTAACACGATGAACGAGTTGTTATCCCTTTTGATGAGGCTAGTGAATGCAATTTTGGATTCGATTAACCGGTCGCGTAAACAAGCGGCAACCGATTCTCCTAGTGAGCATATTGCTAATGGTGGTCTCGTGCAGCGCAGTGAGAAAACCTTCGCCGATGTGGCCAACCAACCTGACCGTGATTGAGCTAGCCGATGGTGGACTTTGCCTTGACCGAGCTTCGGCAGAAAAGCTTGCCGCTTTTAAAGCGGAATTAGAGTCGTTGTAAGTGGGAGTATTGATGAAAAGTACCGCGCATGAACTCACGGTATTGGTGGATAAATCCAAGCCGTTTCGTTCATTATTGGTAAAAGCTGAGGCGGGTGGCTCCGTCGAACTGCAATATGAGCTCGATGGCGAGCGGATCACCGCACAAACTTTTACTGCGACAGGTCACTATGAGCTGGTGATCTTGCGTAGCGGGTACCTTGTTCCAAACAATGCCCACTTTTCCTTGGTGTAAGCATGGTCGATCAACAGCCTCTTTGGGTGCGCCGAGTCTTGGTGAGCCGCGAACGCTACGCCCCATATTTTGATGGTTTAACGCAATATGCAGTATTGGATAAACCTATGGTTTTCACTGGTGATTTTGATATTTCTATTGAGGCCGAAGGGTTAAGAAACGACAGTTTTCAAGCGCTCTTTTCTGGAGAGACGGTCGATAACTTCTTTCGATTGCTCCAAGGTGGCAGTGGGATCCAGTGCTATATCGGTGGTGCGATTGTCTCTTGGTTGACCAATCAATTTGATGCGTCTAAGCCTCATCATTACCGGCTGAAACGGGTGGGGTCAGTGGCCTCAATTGGGGTTGATGGCGAATGGAAAGTCAGCCGTGAAGGTATTCAAACGCCGCTCACCGTCACTCGTATGATGCGCTCTTGGACCACTTCACTTTTCACAAGAGGGCAGATCCGCGAGCTCATCATTCAAGGGGCGGTGTATCCCTTAGATCAGAAAGAGAGTGCCATTCAAAGAAGCCAGCCAGATAACGGCAATTCGCTGACCATTATCAACCATACCAAAGCGATGTGGAGACGTGTGTGAGCCTCTATCAGATGTATGCTTTTCTTTCGCTGCCCGAGTGGCAAATGCGCTTTAAATCCCGATTTCCTGATGCGGTTGAGGTTCAGGGCTATAAACTGGCGGTGTTTTTGAATACGGAAAAGGAGGTGCTGATGCGTCAGGCGAGCCAAGCTGTCGAACTGGAGGCGAGCGCGATTATCACCGCACTGGTCACACAAAGTCACGCCTGCATGATCTGCGATTACGCTGCCGCCATGCAGGTTTGCCAGCATTTCGAGTCCAGCGACTATTAGCCCCATTAGTATGCAGTGCCGAGCCTTGTGCTCGGCTTTGTTGTTTTTGTCGCTAAGCGTTTTTTCGAGAGCGTTTAACCGCACAGACAGCGATACGTCTAATCAAAGGAGTCACCATGAATACCCATCAAGACACGATTGCCGTCACTGGTAATGAAACATTGGAAGAGCTGGAAGCTTTGCTGGAATCGATGGAAGCGGAAGAAAGTCGCCCAATTGTCGAGAAGGAACAAGGCGCTGACGAGCACCTTGCTCCCTCTTCACAATCGCAAAGCGTGGAAGGTTTAGACGGCGATACCGATGCAGCCTCGCCAACTGCAGAGCCTAACGCAAAGCCAGACGGTATTCTTGCCAAAGACCAAAAGCACATTATCCCGATGGAGGTGCTCGAGCGAGAGCGGCAAGAAAAAGCTCAGCTTCGCCAAGAGCTTGAAGAGTTAAAAGCGCATTCAGCGCAGCTTGAAAAAGCGCAGCGCATGATTGATGTGCGAAATAAACAACTCGAGGAATTGGGCGTTGCGCCGGCTGACTTACCCGAAGATGCCACCATTGATGAAAAAAAACTTGCCGCGTTACAGGAGGATTACCCCGAGCTCGCACCCTTCTTTTTGGCTATGAATAACAAAATTGAGGCGTTGGTTTCCAGTGGCTCGATGGCGGCCTCGACCACACCACCGGAGACTGAAAGCGCCGCGCCAGTGGACAACGCTGAGTTGACGACCGCGCTACAAGCAAACGCGGATTTGCAGTCGTGGATGAGTGAAGGTGGTGCGCGTTGGAATGCCGCGCAGCAAATTGATGACCATTTGGCTTCAAGTTCTGAATGGGCGAATCGAAGCTACGCAGAGCGATTTGAAGAGGTCAGTAAGCGGGTACGACTGGCGTTTGGTGACGAACCTAAATTGTCAGCCCAAGAGGCTCTGAGCGCGGCGCAAGAAGCAAGCCGTAAAGCAAAAAACGCTTTGCCTGCATCACCGAGTGAGCTTGGCAATACTCATCGCACGGGGGATTCCGATCTGATGAACCGGGTACAGAGTGCTAATCACGAAGAGCTGGGTAAATTGTTTGACTCTCTCAGTGAAGCGCAAATCGAGCAACTGCTTTATAACGCTGGATTCTAAACCCGTTTTTCAAACACTAAGCCTCAGCTGACACGCTGGGGCTTTTTTATTGGAGTGAAAGTATGACAACCATTACTGACGGCGTGAAGTTACAGGAAACCGCGCTGTTCAAAGCGACCCTGCGCAATCGCTCGTTTACTAATATGTTGACCGAAGATGCGCCGCAGAGTGTGACCAGTAATAAAAAAGGCAATGAGCAAACCTCACCTCATGCTCCGATTGTCCGCTGCGCCGACTTAAGTAAATCGGCAGGGGATGAGGTAGAAATGCAGATTGTGCATGGTTTGACGAAAAAGCCGACCATGGGCGATCGCCGAATTGCCGGACGGGGTGAAAGTTTAGAGTTCGCGGACTTCTCACTGAAAATCAACCAAGGCCGCCATCAAGTGGATTCTGGCGGTAAGATGACGCAGCAAAAGACTCGCCATCCACTGCGTAAACTCACTCGAGCTTTACTGCCAGATTACGTGAATACGCTGCAAGATCAGGTTACGGCAGTGCACCTTGCCGGAGCGCGGGGTGATTATGCGACCGATGACATCATTGTGCCTTTAGAAAGTGATACTGAGTTTGCCGAGATCATGGTCAATGATGTCTTGCCGCCAACGTATGATCGTCACTTCTTTGGGGGCGATGCTACCTCCTTTGAAGGGCTCGATGCGGCGGATATTTTCTCGATTGAAACATTGGATAATATCGGTCTCTACCTTGAAGAGATGCCTCATCCACTACAGCCAATCCGTTTTAATGACGACAAGATGGCGGGTGATGAGCCCTTCTATTTACTGAGTGTTACCCCACGTCAATGGAGTGACTTCTATACCTCAACCTCAGGTAAAGATTGGCAAAACCTCACTGCGAATGCGATTTCCCGATCGCGTAACTTTAATCATCCGGTGTTTCGCGGCGATTGTCTGATGCGAGGCAATATCTTGGTGCGCAAATACAAAGGTATGCCGATCCGTTTTAATCCTGGTTCTGTTGTCTCGATATCCAATAACGATAAAGCAGCCAGTGTGCGTCAAGTCAATGCGGCCACCACCATAGATCGTGCCATGTTACTCGGCGGGCAGGCGTTGGCATACGCGTGGGGAAAAACGCAAGGTGGCCAATCCTTCCGTTATCACGAAGAAGATGTGGATGCGGGTAACCGTACCGAAGTCACTGTGTATTGGATGAATGGCTCCAAGAAAATTCGCTTTAAAGACAAAACGGGGCGCGTGAACGATCACGGGGTGATTGCGCTCGATACGGCTGTGAACCTGTAGTGGAGTAAACGTGAATGACTCATCGACAAAGTGAAACCTTTAACAACCGTGTCTACGTTGGGGCGCACGGCAATTTATCGCTTGAAGAAGGAAAACTCAGTGTCAAAAACACGCCTATCGACACGGTATTCGCTGTCTTGGAGCTGCCGATTGGTTTAAAGCTGACGGGGGTACGTCTGGTGACCAATGGGCTTGGAGCCTCGGTCAGCGTCGATATCAAAGTCAACGATATCGCCCTAGCGCTTGGGGAAGCGGTCGCCAATAAAGTCGCCAAGCAGATCCCGATCAAGCCCGTGTACCTCAAAGAAAAGGGCATCCTGAACGTCACCATTAAAGGTGGTGTCGCCACAGGCGAGCTTCTCATCTTGCCGGAGTACGTCAACGTTGGGTATTAAGCCCAGCCACTGTAGAGAGGGAGGCCAAGAGCCTCCTTTGATTTTTGGGAGAGAGTGATGACGCATAAAATTGCTGTGGTCTATATCGGGCCTAAGCCGAAGAAAAAAGACACGGTCGCTGGCTCTAGGCTGGTGTTTCCGCGCCATAAGCCGGTGTTAGTTGAACAAGATTTGGCTTATCAACTACTGGATTTTCCGAGCGTATGGATAACGGAAGAGGAGTTAGAGGATCATCTGAAGCTTCTTGATGAAAAGGCCCAAGCGATGGCTCATCAACGGGCAGTGCAAGAAGCAATGCAGGAGGCAGAAGAAAAAGCGGCTTCCATGGTTGTCATGCTAAATGGTGAGGAGTTGGATCTCGATAAGCTCAACTCAGCCAAGTTAAAGACGCTGATCGCTGCTAATGAACTCGATATCGCCCCCAAAGGCGCGCAGGAAGAGGTGACAGAGTTTCGAGTACGAGTGCGCGATTATCTGCGTCGCATGAGTGAAGAGAGTGAACCGGCAAACCTCGCGGAGTGATTATGGAAACCGTCGCTATCGAACAGTTTGTGCCTACCCTTCGGCAATTGGTCAATGTCGCACTTGCGCCATTACTGCACAGTGCTTTGCTGCAAGCCGGGCAAGAGTTTTGCCGAGAAAGTGGTCTTGTGCGTTACACGAGAACAATCGACAGGGTTAGTGCGCACCAAGTGGTCGCGATTGTGGGTAGCTCTGAGTTGAATTCACCGAGTGTTGGTCGGTACACCACCGCTGAGTTGATGGCGGTGGTGGATGATAAAGGCTCGGCATTAATCAAAGGTATTGATTATCTGCAAACCAGTCGTGATGAGCTGCGCTTTATTAGGGAGGGGGAAGATCTTTTCATCCACTGTGCGATAGAGCCACAACGTGACTCACAGACCTTACCCAAAGTGCTTTGGGATGAGTATGGCCAAGCGATCTGTTATGGCGCAGCCCATTGTCTGATGTTGCAACCCGATAGTGATTGGCACAATCCATCGCTGGGTCGTGAGTATCGAACGTGGTTTGTTGAGGCGATCCGCTGCGCTAAGCGTTTTGGCTTAGAAACGGGTCAACAACAGGCCTTTACCAATCCGGTACGTCAACGGGAGTTCTTCTGATGAGCGTCACCATTAAAGGGCTTATTGATCGCGTTGCGCGCGATCTCATCGACGTTCGACATGTGCGTTGGTCGCGCCCAGAGTTGATGGACTTTGTGAATGATGCCATTTCAGCCATGGTGATTCGCCGGCCTGATTTATCTCGAACAACGGCGATGATCGAATCAAGTTCTTATCAGGTCAGTCTACCGGCGGATGCCTATCAAATTTTGGCGGTCAACCACATCAATCAACAGGCGGCGCAGTTTGTGAATATTCATAAACTCAATCAACTCTATCCAGAGTGGCGTAAAACCGCGGGTGTACCTGTTTGTTGGACGCGTAATGAGCTTGATGAAACCACCCTGTTTTTATACCCGTCGCCTCAAGCGCCAGTCAATGTGGAGCTGGTTTATTCACGCACGTTACAAGTGGTGAGCGAAAGCGATGTCTTTCCACTGCCTGAGATCTATTTAGGGGTAGTGTCGGATTTTGTGATGTACCGAGCCTATAACAAAGATTCGCAAAATCCCGCGGAAGGCCAAAAAGCTCAGTTGCATTTACAAGCCTTTGCCACCGCGTTGGGCGATAAGACGGCCACCGATAATGCTAAGGCGCAGATGATCCTGAGCAGTGAAGGGGCACGTTAATGAGTTCGCCGTCGATGGAAGCACTGGTGAAAACGATTGATGCGTTGGAGAAATCCACCGCAGAGCTGGTGGATCTATACACTCAAGCGCTCTTTGGTGTGGATTCGAGTGCCCATGTGCTCAGTAGTAACGTCAACGCGAAAGCGCTGCAAGTGGCTGAGAATGCTATCACTACGACGGCGAAAGCAAGAGAAGCTGCGCTATCGGCGCACATTGCCACCGAACAAGCCTCACGCTCTGCGCTGCATGCCGACCGCTCTGAAGCGGCGACGCAGATTGCGGTGATTCATGTTTCGCATTTAAAAGCGCTGCCTACCCACGAGCTGACTGACGGGAAACAGTTTTCTGTCGCGGGGTTTTACGCGGGGAGTTATGCCGGTGGCGGCTTCTTTGTATTCGATAGTGAGCGAGATTTCTCGGAGCATAATGGCGCAGAGGTCATAGCACTGGATGCACTAAAAGCTTGGGATGGCGAAGAGCGGACGGTAAACACATTTTTAAGTTGGTCGGGTGTGGGTCAAGGTTGCTTTGTGCAAATTGGTACGCAAACTCTGTATGCCAGCCAGTTTGTGACAGATCCCAATGATCCCGTCTCTGTCTATCGAGGACTCGATAGGCTCAATAAGCAGGTGACCCACGGCTCAATCATTTATCTGGATAGGCCGATGGTTGCGCCGAGTTCTGCACTCATCATCGACAAAAATCAGGTCAAAGTGATTGGTGGAGCCCTGACTCGAACGCTTGGCGCGACCGAATACCCATTTTGGGTTGGTCGCGCGGATACCCAAGTCGACGGAGTCACTTTTATTGGTCTTTCCTTGACAGGTGAGCGAGAGGACAGCAATCCGCAGTGGGGTAAGCAAGGTGTATATATTCGTCGGGCCACCAATACGGCGTTTATCGGCTGTCAGTTTAAAAAAGTGGGGGATGCCGCAATTCGACTGGCCGCGTCTCTCTCTAGCCATACTGTGGAGGGCGCTTTAGAGTCGCGAACGGACGGGGTTCAGTTGATTGGTTGCGTCTTTGAAGATTGTACGCAGGTAACCACCAATAACACGGGTGCGCAGAGTGTGATTTTCAGTGGCTGTGTGCTGCGGCGCATTGGCTCGGTGAAGTTCACACAAAGAAATTTGGTCAAAGGCAAACCCAGTCTGCTCATCGGCTGCTTATTTGATGATGTGTCAAAAATTGTCGAGGTACAGGGTGGAGGCAATGTAGAGATAGTCAACTGCTCTGGGACAGCAGAAATGCTGATTGCCGCTTACCCAAACGCTTCCACCTTTGTGACTGGACAACCTATTCCTTACGGCAATATCCAAATTCGCGGGGGCAGCTTTGTATTGAGCTGCCCCTCTGGGAACGCCTGTTATCTGGAAACCCTCGACTCTCCCAGTGGGGAAAGAGTGGTTAACTACGGCTCAGTAGCCATTTTAGGTGCGAAGCTCACCTCGTTAAATCCTCAAGCCCGATTGCTGCGTGCACACGCCAATCCTTCGGTCACGGCTTCAATGCATCCCAATATTCGCGTGGATGGATGTCAGTTGAATAACTTTCTTGGTGATGGATTGGTCAGTGTGAGTCACAGCGTGGTGGATGAGTGGTCGATAGAGATAGCGAATAACCAGTGGGATGAGGTGAATCGCGTGTTGGTGGTTGAGCTGAGAAGCGGTGGAGCTTGGTCCATCGATCTCTCCAATAACCGCGGCAAAGTTCGTCTAGGTACCCACAGTATTGCTCGTGCTGCTTTGGGGCGATTACTCAAAGTTCATCGTAATCGCTTGGAATGCTGCTCGAATGAGGGCAACAGTTTTGCCTTCTTTGATATGGCGTTCTTCGCGTTTGCCTTGGAATTGACCGAAAACGAGCTAGACGTTTCCCAGTACTGGCGGCCTGTTTGCGCCTCATTTGCTCAGCCCAGTACTTCGGGATGCACCCTAAAAATGGGGGGGAATAAGCTTTATCTACCGGCCTTGGGGGCAGAAGGTACGCTGCCAAGACCTGTGTATGTCAGTGCTGGAACGGGGATAGGTTGGCAGGGCGTTTTACAATGTTACCCAAGTTATGTGTTTGGAGAGGGGCGCAAACTCAGGGCGGAAACGGCCAGTGGCCTCAGTTTTTCGGTGATTGAATTTGAGTACCTCTGGGTGGGTAAAGAGTCGAGCCGCCGATTACTGAAAAGAGTCTTTGCGGAAAACATCGCAGGCGTCAGTGGTGCTTGGCGAGTCGTTGAGGTGTACAGCGATGGCGTGGTGAGAAGCCATGGCCGGCACCAAAACCAAACCTCCAATGATTTTAACCTTTACTTTCCCTTTTCTGGGTCGACGTTACTTGCTGAGCCATTCGCGCCGCAGATCATCCTGAAGAGCCTTGCTTACCATATTTTGTGCAGCCGATCAGTAATGGATTGGTCGTCAGATTTATGAATTTAGCGGGTCAAGGCGTTTCGCCATGGTTTCGTTATTCGGTGGAATACAAGGTGAGTCTGAATGAGCTGGCGAACTGGACGGGCGGCAGTTAATGCAGAAAGAAAGATTGAGCCATTTTTCGATGCGGTCTCTGGCCGCAGGGTTTGTTTTTTTAAGGGGAGCTTATGCGTATTGAGATCTCGACAATGAAAGGTGAAATACCTCGCCTTGAGTCTCATTTATTGCCAAACGAAGCGGCTTCTCTGGCGTTTGACTGCACTTATGAGCGTGGCGTGGTTGCGCCGATGCGCTCAGATCAAGAGCATGGCACCTTGGCGACTCTGTCACCGGTCACGCTGTTTTATTATGCACACTCACATTGGTTTACCTTCACTCAACGAGTGAGTGTGATTGCTAATCCGATGGCGCAAGATGCTTATCAACGAGTCTATTGGACAGGGCAAGGTAAACCCAAGGTGACCGCACAAGATATTGCGGTTACACAAGGTCAAATGCCAGCAGCGTGGTATGACTTAGGTGTACCAAGACCTATGGGTAAGCCCGTTGTGATTAAGGTCGATGCTACGACCGGCGACAATCCCCCTGAGGGTGAGTTACCCGCCTACGATGATGAAGATCGGCTCTACATTCAAACCTACATGACACGCTTTGGAGAAGAAGGGGCACCGGGTTTGCCGAGTATCCCTGTATTGATTGAGAAACCCGGCTCGACGGTGACCGTGCAACTCGCGCCAATGTCTGTCAACACACACAATATAACTCACACTCGCTTGTATCGTTCGGTATCTGCAAGCGGAGTTGGGGATTATTTACTGGTCGCTGAGCTTCCCATCAGCCAAACCGAGTACTTAGATTCGGCACGCAATGTCAATGGACCACCGCTTGAAACATGGGACTACGATATGCCCGATGCCAATATGCAGGGACTGTGCACAATGGCGAATGGCATTTGCGCCGGCTTTGCGGGTAACGAGGTGATGTTCTCTGAAGCCTATTTGCCCTATGCGTGGAGTAAGAGTCATCGTGGTGTTACGGATGACGATATTGTGGCCATCGCTCCGATTGAAACGTCACTGGTTGTGGTCACTAAAGGCAAACCGTACCTCTTTTCTGGTGTCACACCGAGTATGGTTACCAGCATGCGCCTTAATGTTGAGCAAGCGTGTGTGAGTGCCCCCTCCTTGGTCGTTATAAACGGGATGGCGATGTATGCCTCGCCGGATGGCCTAGTCGCGATTTCGGGAACGAGTGCGACTGTCATCACCGAAGGCATTATGGATAGAGAGAGTTGGCAGAATTTCATGCCAACGACGATCAAAGCGTGGGTTGCTGAAGGTCAATATATCGCTCAATACCAAGGCGGAGCGTTTATTTTTGACCCAAGTACGCACAGCCTGACACGTTTATCGCATACTTGGGATAGTGCATTTCACTACTTGCATGACGATACGTTGTTCATTGCCAAGGGCAATACGCTTAACGCTTGGCAACGAGGTCATCAACCGGTCACCATGACATGGCAAACCAAAGCCTTTCTTATTCCTCAGCACGCCTTTTTGACTTGCGCTCGCCTTGAAGCGAACGCGCCTGAACGTTTAAGCGTAACGGTTATCGTCGATGGTGATGCGATTTTCAAGCTGGAACAGGGCGAGCTCACTCACGCGCCATTTCGGTTGCCAGCAGTACGCGGCAGCAGATGGCAAATCAAGGTAGAAGGGACCAGTCAGGTCGAGCGGATTGTCATGGCAGATAGCCTCTCGGAGTTGTACTGATGGCAAAGCGATCGCCTTTTCGGGCAGGACGTTCACTGGAGGCGTTGTACGAAAACGTCGAAATTTTAACTGGGCAACGTGGCGATGGTCGTTACCGAGCGGTGACCGAAAAAGATGTGGTTACGCTCAATGCGAAAAACGCGCAATCGAATGTGAATCAAAGCAGCGAATCTTCATCGAGTTTGGTTCAAGTCCCGCATGCACCTCACCATGTGCAAGCCTTTGGTGGGTTTACTGCCATCTTAGTGCAATGGGATACGCCACAATTTAGAGGATTTGCATACGCTGAAGTATGGCGGGCAAATCGCAATGACTTTTCTCAAGCCGTAGTCGTGGCGACAACGCCGGCTAATGTGTTTTCTGATGTGGTCAACGCAGGGAGCCGATTCTATTACTGGGTTCGCTTCATCAATACGAAGAATTTTGCGGGACCTTACCATGGCGTAAACGGGATACTGGGTGAAACCTCGCAAAACATTGGTCAAGTGATTGATGAGCTGGCCGAGCAGCTAAAACAATCCGAGCTTATTCAACTCTTGCAACAAGAGATAAGCGCTAAAGCGCCACAGACTTTGCTGGAACAACTGGATAGTGAGCTGGCGGCTTCTGGAAAGCTGATCGCGCAAATCCAGCGCCAATTGAAAAGTGCGACAGAAACCTTCGCGGTTCAAGTGACTCAGCTTCATGCATCTTCACTGGCAAGAGATGAGGCGCAAGCCGCGTTGAATGAAGCGAAACTTCTTGATGTCTCGACGGTGTTTGCAAATGCAGATCAAGCATTAGCCGAGCGAGTGAATACCGTTGAAGCCGTCGCAGGTAACGCCAAGGCCGCCGCGCAAACCAATGCCCAAGCGATAGCGACCATCAATCAAGATGGGAGCGTGGCATTTAAGGCAATGTGGGGGGCGAAAGCGCAAGCGGGCGAGATTAGCGCTGGGATTGGTTTGATTGCTAAGAGCGATGGCACCAGCCAAGTGGCAGTCAGTGCCAGTCAATTCTTTGTCTACGATCCCAATAAGCCCGGAACCTTAGTGCCGACGTTCGCGATTGATAATGGCGCAGTCGTGATCCCCAAAGCGATCATTGAAAAAGCGACTATTCAGATCCTGCAAGCACAAACCATTGTGGCCGATGAAGTGAAGGTGGGAATCGAAATCGCTTCGCCTGTTATTCATACCGGTCAATTGCGAGGTGGTAACGCAGGATTCGGTGCGGGTGGTCCTTATAACGGCTATCACACCTTTATTCACTCAAACGGCCTCTTACAAACCAACAATTTACAGGCCAATAATGGTTATTTTCGTGGCAACATCGAAGGAACCACCATTAATGGCGGTGTGATCAAAGGGGCGACAATTATCGCCAGCACCTTCTATCAATCGGTAGTACTCTATACCACATTTGGGGATAACGCGACGACCAGCCTCTCTTACCCTTCTGCGCTAGGGGGCGGGTTAGTGGTCACCTCTGAATCGGTTCGTGTGACCTTGCCGGAAACCAGCTACTACAGTGATGGCGCGACCGCTCCGGTGGATTTTTTCCCAGCAGGGGATGTGTCCATTAACACCATGAACCGAGCACGTTACCGCACTATTCCAGATGGAGTATTTAACTTTACGGTGAGGCGGCCAAGAGTGGGGGGCTCTGGTTTTTTACAAATCTTTGTACAGGCCATCAATCTCAGTGGTGGAGTCGTTGCCGAGGCAAGGATTGTCGGAACCGATACCGCCAATGCGGTAGGTACAACCGTAAATGTGGCTGGGGTGAATTTTGCGCTGACTTATTACCGAGGAGGAAGCAGCGGTTATGCTGTCGAAGAGGCGCACATTGCGAGTCGTCGTTCGCTGTTGGGTTCGGGCTGGACTTACTCTGCTTCTCAATCTTTACGCTTTCGGCTGCGTTTAACATCGCTGCACGATGGTGCGGTGATCGTCAACATGTCGGCCTCTATCAATAATAGTATTGACCCAAGGTGATGGCATGATGGTGACAACTGAAAAAGAGCCATATCGCTTTTACTTCCAAGGCGAAGTGACCGACTGGCAAACGTTCAAGGCGGCTTATGATGCCGGAAACATCTCCGATGAACTTTATTATGAGCGATTGGCACTGCGGCAAACGTGGCTTGACGGTCATGAGGTCAATGAAAGGGCTTGGGCGCGCGCTGAACTTGCGGCTACCGATTTTATGGAGTTGCCAACGGCGACCTATCAAGGAGAGCGGTTAGTGACATCGCCAAAACTTGCTGAAATGTTAGCCTATCGCGAAGCGGTGCGACGTTACGATTTACGTGAAGAGTCTCGCCCATTGAGACCAACATGGTTTGTCGATGAGTCTTTATAAACTGTCTTACGAATCGTGGCGATCTCGAGTATTGCCGTTGATGGAACAGACCGAGGAGCGCAACCAGCACTGGTTCGCCAAACAAGTGGATGAAGCCCTACTCAATGGTAGGGCTTCGCTGTTTTTGGTGGAGGAGGGATTCTTCGTCCTTGAGCCCAGTTTGGACAATGGTGAAATGCAGGTATGGGTACTGTTTGCTTGGAGCAATCAAAAAGGTGCGCTTAAGCGCCATTTAGCGACAGTAGAGCAGTTAGCTAAGCGGATAAAGGCCAAGAGGTTACTGCTGAATACTGCCGTGAAAGCTTTGCAAGTAAGCCTTATTGACGGTGGGTTTTGTTGTATCGAAACCGGTGATGTTGAGACTTGGTGCAAGGAGATCTAATGGGTGGGAAAAAAGATGGCCGCGTTCAGGAAACCGCGGCGGAAATCGCCGCTTCCCAAGTTGCGGTGAAAGAGTGGAACTTATACAACACAGAGCTCAAAGCGTTTGAAGATATCTTCATACGGCGAGTGAACAACCTTAACTCAGAGGCCAATATGGCCGACGTGAAACAGGCGGCAGATTTAAATTATCAAAGCGAGTACGGCAAAGCGCGAGAGGCGGCCACTGAGAATCTTGTGGCCTCCGGTGTTGATCCGAGCTCCGGAACATTTAAAGCAACGTTAAGCCGTTTGGCGACAGACCAAACTCTCGCTCAGGGCGATACCGTAAACCGCGCTCAAGTCAATGAGCAGGACAAGTATGTGGTGGGTAAGCAAGATATCGTCGCTCTCGGTGCTGGTCAGAAAGCCGAAGGCTTAGCTGGTATGGAAGAGACCGCGCGGCTCTCTTTGAAAAAAGCCACAAGCGATGCCGCCACAGCGTTTAACCGACGTAGCGCGAATGCTCAGGCTGTAGGGACGTTGGCTGGGATTGGAACCAGTATGTACATGAACCGTGCCAAGCCAGATACGAGCTTTGTAAATGTCGATACTAAGACGCTGAAAGGTCAAGCGGGCATGGATCAGAACTATGTACTCAACAGAGGGTAAGTGATGAGCGTTAATGTTTCAGGTTCGGCGGCCAATAACTACGCCAATATCACTCATGCCATGTATCACGACTGGTTAGAGCGATTTTATCCGCAGCAAAAACAGCTTTTAGAGCAAACACAAAATGGCGAGTTACTGACACAGCAACTTGGCCGAGTTGGAGCCAATTTTTCGAGCGCGCAACAGAGTGCGCGGCTTGCGAATGTTAACCAAATGGCACGTTTTGGGATTGGGGTAGACACCAATTCTAACGATGACGCCAAGCTCTCTCTGGCACAGGTGACGGCCAAGAACAGTTTGCGTGAGAACGAGCAAGAGCGTGCGATGAGCGTGCTCAGTGGTGGCGCAAAGGGGAAATTATCACAGCTTAAAGTGGGGTAATCATGGCATACAGTTTATTGAATTTAGGTGCAGATACCCGCAAACGTGCATTGGCAGGGATGCAAGAATCGGCGCAGCGTGAAGAGCAGCGTAATCAAACCAATCAAAGCCTCAAAGACGCGCAGCGTACCAAGCGTTTATCCAGTGTCACCACGGGTACTGGCATGGGCATGATGGCGGGCATGCAAGCGGGTAGTGTGGGTGGACCCATGGGCGCTGCGATGGGTGCGGCAGCAGGTTTGATTCTAGGGGAGCTTTTCTAATGCAGTTAGATACACGCAGCGCTATTGATGGTGCAATCCGCGGATTTCTGGTCGCAGAAGGTTACTACCAGCGCAAAGCGGATAATGAACGCCAAGCGAAATTGGATGAGCGTAACGAGGCTCGCTATCAAGATGAGCGGTCTAGACTCTCTCAGATTGAAGCCAAGAACGAGCAACGTTATCAAGACGAGAAGGCTTTTCGTCAGGCTGAAACGGAAAAAACCGATAAACGTTATCAAGATAGCCTTAAACGAGAAAATGAGGATCGAATCCAGCGTGATCGACTACTTGATGTACAGGTTGATGCACAGAAAAGTGCAAAAGCACTTAGCCAATACCAGCTCAATCAGCAAAAGAAAATGGCTTACATGCAGGAGAATTTGCCGCTAATTCAATCTGGCCTTAAACGTTACATGGAAACCGGAGAACTTGATCCCTTGTTTGAGCAGGAACACATTAAGGGCAGTGCTTACGACCCGCGCCGTTATACACCTCGTGTGGTACAGGCGGCCTTTGATATCGAATCGACTATGCCTAAAGTGCTTGATGGCTCTATTTCTTACCAAGACTCACAATTCACCAAATCGATGGGCGTGTTGCTTGAGCGTAATGTTAAGCAAGGGATTGGCGATAAAGATCCTGAATCGGGTAAGGTAATTAAGGATAAAGAGTATCTGCGTCATGATTTTGTTGCCGATATTGACCCAAATCGCGAAGGTGATCAGCCGGGCGTGGTGGTCGGTTTGAAAGTGACTTATGAGGATGGCACGACTAAAACCGCGCCAGTAACCGAAAGCCGTTTGGCAGGTAGCCAAGAAGCTGTAAAAGTGATCCCGCTCGATGCGTTAATGAAAGACGTGACAGGCCAAATCCATATGGCTAAGCAGTTTTTTACCAACGAGCACTATGCCAACCTTTTCAATGTGGCAGAGACAAAATCACGCACTGAAATGGATAAACAGTGGCGAGAGGCGGTGACCGAGCTTGAAAAAGACCGTACTGCAGCGCTGAATGATTTGTTGGAGCCGACACCAGAGCAAATTTCCGTGGTTAATGCTCGCTTTGATGAAAGAAAATCGATGATTAATCAAGTGTATGGACGATTAGGTGACAATCAATCCAATCGTGAGGTCGGATCAAATGCCGCACAGGGATGGGCAGGCGAAGACCCACAAAAGCGCCAATTCATCAGTGAGCTGGGGCAATCCATGAATATCTCTGAACTGACACCAGAAGCGTTGGAGCATAACTATCAGCGAGTTCTGACACTAAAGGCGAACCAAGAAGCCGAACTGAAGAAGCAGCAACAGTTAGAACGAGTGCGCCAAAGCCAGCAATCTCAAAAAATTTACGAAGATTCTGGGGTGTATGGTGCCGCTAAGCCAACCGACGGTAGTGATTCGATGAAGTATGGTAGCCACAGCCTACTCAACCGCCATGAGTGGAATACCACACCAAATGGGGAGTTAAGGTTTTAGGGTAAACCTAGTTGAGAGATAAAGTTACACTTAAATCGATAGGATTGAATTTCGTAGTTTATTCCAAATAGGGCGGCGCTGCTTCGGGAGTGTATCGAGTGAAGAACCGCACATGGTAATAAATTCCTGACACTACTGAGGAAAACTAAACAGGATTCTTCTTTGTTTAGCATCCACTTCTTTCACCACAATTTTGACTTGAGTGCCCAATGCAAAAGTGGTGGTTCGGCTAACAATTTTTTGTCTCACTCCATCAAACTCAAACTCTCCGTTTTGGAAGCTAGATAGGGGAACTAAACCTTCGATTCGATTTGATTCTAGCTCAACAAACAGACCAAAATGAGTCACACCAGATACCCGGCCGGTAAAGCTTTGCCCGATGAATGGCTTTATGTAGTGGCACTTCAACGCATTCTCGACCTCACGGCTTACCTCATCCGCCTGACGAGACTGTTGAGAACAATGCACACTTAATTGCTCAATAGCCTTGCTATCATAAGGATAATTTGTTGGCACTCCTGTGAATTGACCAAGCGATTTGAGTTTGATTAGTAGGCGTTGGAATTTACCTTTCGCTTGTTCGCGCAGTTTAGAACGGATCGCTCGGTGAACCAGCAAATCAGGATAACGGCGAATGGGGGATGTAAAGTGCGCATAAGCCTCATAAGCTAAGCCAAAGTGTCCCATGTTTTTAGGAGAATATTCGGCTTGGCTTTGAGAACGTAACAGCAAGGTGCGAATCACATCCCTTTCTTCTAAATCACGGACTTGATCTAAAAGCGCATTGTAATCGTGTGACGTGGGTTTATCACCACCTCCGAGGATTAAGCCTTTGTCGGCTAGCATCATGCGCAGTGAAGTGAGCTTTTTCATCTGAGGGCCGGCATGCACTCGATACAGGCTGGGTATTTTATGCTCTTGTAAAAACTCAGCGGTAGCCACATTCGCACACAACATGAATTCCTCAATCATTCGGTGCGCATCGTTACGAATAACAGGATCGATCGAGGCGATTTTCTTCTTATTATCTAAAGTAAACGCGAGTTCTTGAGTATCAAAATCAATCGCCCCTCTCACTTGACGTTGTCCCAGCAAATTCAGATATAAACGATGCAGGTTGAGCAAGTGTTTCTCGACCTTGTTTGAACGAGAATTGCTCCGTTGGTTCGATTGCAGAATCGTCTCGTTGACCTGCTTATAGGTCAACCGAGCATGGGAATGAATGAGGCCTTCAGAAAACTCCGCATCCAGCATAGTACCTGAATCATCAAAGGTCATCTCACACACCAAGACAAGTCGATCAACATTTGGATTGAGCGAACACAAGCCATTCGACAACGCTTCAGGCAGCATTGGTACGACATATCCAGGGAAATAGACTGACGTCGCGCGAGTTTGGGCTTCGAGATCTAAGGGAGCATTTGGTTGGACATAGTGGGACACATCTGCGATAGCGACAAACAGTTTCCATTGACTATTATCCATCGGATAGCCATAGACTGCATCATCAAAGTCTTTGGCATCATCACCATCTATGGTCACAAAAGGCAGATCTCGGTAGTCAACACGCTGTATTTTGTCTTTTTCATTTACATCGGATCCAAAAGCAAGGGCAGCGCTGAGTATTTCACTATCCCACTGATCATTGATGCCGTGACGACGTAATGCCAGTTTTACCTCAATCCCTGAGTCACCCGGGCGTCCCAACACTTCCATGATCTCAACCGTCGTAGAGTGTTTGTGATCAGGATATTTGGTCACTTGGGTGTAAACCAGTTTACCCACACTTTTGACTGTAAATTGATTTGGATTGACGTGAATGATCTGTGAAAACGTAGAATTTTCTGGTGATAGGTAGAAGTTAACGCCTTTTTTCTTAAGCATACCCACAATGTGTGTCGTTTTTCGTTCAACAATCTTAACCAAACGATTATTTGAACGGCCTTGTTGCTGAGCATCACCTTTTAGAACCAATACAATGTCGCCATCAAACACGTGTTCGAGCTGATGTTTAGGTAAAAATAGGTCTTTTTGATTATCGTCGTACGAGACAAAACCAAAACCATCAGCATGTAGGCTAATTCGACCCGAGACTAACGCGGTTTGATCAACTTTTTGATAGCCTCTTCTGTGTGTAAAGGTGAGTTGACCATCACGTTCCATCGCTCGGAGCCGTTTTTTCAGTGCTTCTTTTTGATTTTTTTCACTTAACCCAGTCGAATGAGAGATTTGTTCGTGACTTAAATAGTGTTTTACTTTATCGAATAGACTAAGAATACAATCTCGACTAGGGATAACGTGATCATAGTGGTTAATATTTATTGTGGGTGCGGATAAGTTTAATTTCATGTGTTTCTCGTTTATTCGCCAACCGCTTTCAATATATAAACCAATTTATATGGATAAAGCACTAGGCGAGGTTGACTCTATTGCGAGTCTATTAATATGAATTCCAGAAAATGGAATAGAAGATTTAGGTAAACATTACCTAATGTTAGATATATACCAAAGGTATTTATACGGAAAGTATTAAATAGATATTAACCGTGACTTATGCAGTCAATGCTGTGAATTTTTTCAAGATAACTTTGGTATATAAACTGAAGAGAAATCAAAAGGATGTGTGACACCACGATAGAGTGGTGTCACATACTGCCTTACAACACTGTTACATCAGCAGCTTGTAAACCTTTTTTACCTTTTTCAACGAGATAAGACACTTTTTGGCCTTCAGCTAGCGTCTTGAATCCAGCCGAAACAATAGAATTGAAATGAACGAAAACGTCATCACCACCATTGTCTTGAGAAAGAAAGCCAAAACCTTTAGTTTCGTTGAACCATTTTACTGAACCAGTTGATTTATTAGACATAGATACCTCTATATTGGATTTTTTGGATTAATTTTTAGCTAATAAGTGCTATTTTATGATTTAGAGATAAATATTTTGTCGCAGGAACGTAAACGAGGGTATCGATGAGGAACTGAGAGAAATGTAGATCTTAAATTAAATAGCTCTCTTCTTAGGAGCTGGTATGCAGTATACCGATAGATTTGAGAATAGCTAGCTTTTTCTTTTTTTATTTTTGTAGTGATCGCTTAAGGTAAAGAGCGCTGAAAGTCATTCGTCGACACGCTGTGTGCTAGCTATACTTTAATCATATGTATAAATGACCTTCATATCGGATATCAATTTTGAATTGTCTATGGATTCACATTTCATGATCAAAGTTGCGATAGAAAAGGATAAGAAAATCTCTATCTATTTCATTTAATCTGTGTATAGTAAGCCTCGTTTTTATCTCGAACTATTCATTCCGCGGTAAGTCTAAATCTCTTCTCGGTATTCTTTTGAGTGACATCGTCATACTAAGATTTAGTACCGTATTTTTTTATTAGATTTTCTCAATGCTTATCACACGAGATATATCTATGATAAATAGAGCAACAGATTGCATCCGTTAAAAATAGTGCTTTACTCATATAACTGTTGGGGTTGAGAGCTATCGCTTTACTTGCGTTTTTAAGGAATGCTTATTTTTAAGATTTAAGTCAAGCCTTAAAGAATATCTAAATGGCTTGCATGTAAATATTAATGTGTAACTTTTTAAAGGTACAACCATGAGAAACAAAAGAGTTAAATTGCCTAAAAAAAATAAGAAAGGCACTTATGAAGCAAAATTCGAAGAGATGGTGAAAGAGTACCATAGAGCGCAAGCTGTTCTAGGAGAAATGTCTGAGGGTTCAGACGAATATACTCAACAGAAGATCCACTGTGATAGCCTATTTGCTCATGCTGAGCGCTTCTTTAGACAAAATCAATAATATTAACTTATTATAGAGCAGCGTGATTGTGGTGTGTAAGTTTTATTAATCTTCACATCATTATCATTACTCAAAGCAACAAGAATCATTTTCAATCTTTATAGGGTTTTTCATTCTACTGTAATTTTGACGATTTCATTGTCGCTTACGGAGAATATGAAACTTTCTTCTAAGTTAAAGCTTAAGGCATCTATGAAGTTATCGAAATGATAAAGTTTATCCCAAGATACTCTATATACAATTTCGTACATTTTACTTTCAATATTAAATACAATACGACTTGTTAATTCTTCACTATAGGCGGAGTATTTTCTGAGGGAAGAACTCCAAGTTTATCTCAATAATTTCATCAAAATAAGATGAATCTTCTCTTTGTTTGTCACTATAAATATTAAACCCTTTACAAGAAATGCCATCAGTTAATTTTAATATATGAGTATAATTATCATCTAAATTTAAATTGAAAAACTTTGATGCGTTCTCTATACATTGAATAATTTCATGATCTTTAGCTGGATGCAGCATAAAACCAACTCAAAAATTTTTATGCTCTATTTTATTTTGAGCATTAAAAAGTTCTAATACTTTTTTATCATCCATAATGCTCATTCATCAAACCTATGAAATTTCAAGTGTGAATAACCTGACTACCTAACGGTTCACGCTCTCTAGCCGTACACACTCTTTAGGTGATATTACATATGTGTGGCTGAGTAATGACGTGATTCTCTAGTCAAATTTTCACAGGGTACAAATTCTTCAGATTTGCTTTTCAATTGGGACCAAAGAACTCCCGATAAAACGACGGCCAAGCTACCGGCTATAACTGTTGCTGCGAAATTTTTGCTTCAGCAGCCTTTAACGCAGAACAGCGTTTGTTCAATAATCTTTGGTTAAAACAAGAAGCACAAGAGCAAGTCTCGGGGTCTTTCCAAAAGGGGCAACGATACTGCATTTCTGTATTAAACAGATCGATCATGGCGTGCGTGAAATCTCTGACGTTTTGAACTTGTCTATCATAACTCCAAAAGTTCACAGGCAAAAATTGCCAAGAAATTATAGGTTTATCAAGATCAATCAACTCTGCGATTTTCCGTTTAGTAGCTGGATATCCAAAAGTGTGGTAGCGTTTCCCATACTAACACCAGTCTATTAATTAAGCCGCTGCCCTTCGGGGTGGCGGTTTTTTTATGCCTGAAATTTGGAGCTGCACATGCAAGACAAGAAGCTATTGGGCGAAGAACTGTCATCAAAATCGACCATTAATGCCTCAACGGATATGAGTCAGTCCGCTTTCTTACCGGAAGGCTTTCAGTTTGAAGCCCCTAAAGTGCCGCAGCGCGACTATGATGTGACGCTGGGTGATACCGCTAAAGCCGTCGGTAGTGGCGCTCTGCGTTCACTGGCTGGCCTTGGTGAACTCTCGGAGAACTTCCTTGGTGTGGGTGAGAGCTTTCGAGATTTGATGTCGTCTGGCTCGGATTATCTGCAAGAGAGCATGACTCAAGATGGCCGTGACGCCCTGAATTCACGTCTCTTTGAAGAGAACGAAAAGGGCAATCCCGCCTTTGCAGAAGGTGCTGCGGATATCGATGTGTGGGCGATGAAAATTGCTGATGGGCTAGGCTCGCTGGCGGCTAACTTTGCAGGTGGTGGCTTTGCCGGTGCGGGTGCAAAAGTCGCGCTGCGCTCAACCATTACTAAGTCGATGTTGAAAAAGGGCATGACCGAAAAGGCCGCGCAAGCCGTGGCTGACAAAGCAATCTCACGAATGGCAGCCACCGGCGCGGGTGCAACGGGTGTAGGGACGTCGCTCGGTGGCGCAAGCATGGATGCGCGTGACGCGGTAATGCAGATGGATAGCTCATGGCTTGCGGATAACTCGGAGTATTTTCAGCAATCCTTGCTCCGGTTTGCTGATGATCCGCAATATCAGGGGATGAGTGCGGCGGAGTTATTCGATCTCGCTAAGGAAGAGACGGCCAGTTATGCCAGCTTGCAAATGTCTACCGACCCGACCGCCGTGGCGGCCTCTGTCGCCGGTGCGATGGGTGATAAGTATTTGTTTGGCGCGTTACTCGGCAAGATGGCTAAAAAAGGTGTGGTTGCCGGTGCGGCGAAAGGTGCGATCACCGAAGGCGGTACGGAGTTTATTGAGGGCTATGGTCAGACTTATGCCCGAAACCAAGTAACCAATGAGGTGACGGGACAAGAGATTGACCCTACGACCGGTGCTTTGGTGGATGGCTTGGAAGGTGCGGTGATCGGTGGTGCGCTCGGTGGTCCTCTTGGCGCTGTCGGTGGGTATCGAGCTAAAGGGCAACCGACTGAGAATACGCCCGCGCAAACGAACTCGCAGAATGTTAGCGATACTCAAGAGCAAGAGATCGCAGAGCAAGCCGCAGATGAAGCGCAAGCGATGCCTAACAATGGGGATGCTCCCGCGCAAACTGCCGCGATGAATGCGGTTGATCCTACGTTGAATCCACAAGGGCAATACGATGAGTTGTTGCAAGGTGCGCAGCAAAGACAAACAGATAATAGCAGGGATGCGGCAATCCGCTCTCGCTTTGCGCAAAGTCGCCAAGCACTGACTGAGCGTGGTGTGTTGCCAGAGCGCAACGCTTACCAAGAAACGATTGATATGGCTCGCGCCGTAGACCCCACGCGGGCTGCGGAGATTGAGCAATTCCTGAAAAGTGAAGAGGCAGACCAAAATCCAGAGTTGACCGCACAGCTAGAACTAGAGTACGAGTCTCTTGCGCAAAAAGGGCGTGATCTCGATATCGACCCGACGTTAACCCAAATTGAACACCGCCAAAACAAACCAGTTTGGATATGGCCAAGCGTGAAAAACCGCACCAGCGTATCGAGCGCAAGCAGAATGAGTACCAGCTCGATGATACGGTAAGCTCACGCAAAGCAGCGATTCGCGCAGAAATGGAGCCTCAGTTACTCAAGGAAGACCGCAATAAGCCTGAGCTTCTAGAGCGCATGGTAGAACTGGAATACGCCCGCCGCTACCCACTGCCTGAGAAGGAAAAAGCGACCGGCGATCAGGATGATGGCTTAGCGCAGTTTAAGTTTGCCCGTTTTGACCGTGATACGGCGCAAGCGGCGATTGAAGCGAAGGCGCAGGAGAGTAAAAACGCCGCGCAATTGGCCGCCGCACAGCGCGAAAGAGACAGCCGCCCTGCTTCACCGGATGAGAATCCGGCATGGTTTGGTGTGCATCCTGAATCGGGTGAGCGCACGACACGCGCTTTTATGCGTGACTTGGCCAACCAGAAAGGACAGGCTCAAGCTTCTGAGCGCCAAGCCGATCTCGATGCGCGCCGTGAGCGTTTAGGTCAGCCGGTATCAAGCTTTGTGGAACGCCCTAACTCGATGAAAATGCGCGAACAGGGCAAGAAGCCTATCCGTGATTTTGCGGGGATTGCGGGAAAAACATCAAGAATGTCGAAGCGTTTACGCAAGCGCTTAAGTCGTGCTAAAGGCTTTGATACCGATGCGGTTTTAGCGGAATTTCAAAACCATGAGAAGCGCCTCGCCGCCTATGAAGAAGCCGCCCGTCGCCGTGCTGACTATGAGGCGAATCTGCCTGAGAATATCGAGCGTCGTAAGAATGCCGAAGCGCTGTTTAAAGAGTTTGTTAGCGACACTGAGGCGCGTGCCTTTGCTGAGAACGAAATCACTCAGACGATCAAACGAATTAATGCGTTAGTTGATGCCTCGCCACAAGGTTCGGTATTAGAGCTGGACGGGCAAACCAGCTCATTACCGGTTATTAAAAAGCAGATGGCACACAGTGTGCGCAATTTGGCGAATCAGTTTGTAGGTAAAACCGCCGCGATGATGAACGCCGCCGCGCTTAAGGAGGAGGCTAGTACACAGTCCGTAGGAAGCTTGGACGAGCCCAATATCATTCGACAAGCAAAAGCGGTGATCCGCGAGGTCATTGATAACAATGGTGGAGCCAAACCCAAGCTTAAAGGCGTACGCGAAGCTTATCGAGATAAAGGTTTTACCGCAAAGGCGCTGCAAGAAGCGCTAGGCGATAAGTCCCTTGCGGATTTCGAGCGTGAGCAAAAAGAGAGCTATACCGATAAGCTATCTGCTTTATCTGAACCTTCAATTCATTCTGGCCAAGAAGTACCACTACAGTCAAAAGGAGATATCGACCATGGCAACGAGACCTCAAATACAGCAAGACTTGATGAAAGATCTTCGCCGCAATCCGAAGTACAAGAAAATGAGCAACGAGGAACTGACGCCAATCGCTCAAGCGTTAGCGAAGAAGACGCGAGCGCGGGAAGACGAGCTAATGAGTCTAGGCGTACATTACCTGACAGCACAGAGCGAAGCGTATCGAGAGACGCTATTGAACGCCTAGCGCTCGATGAGGTGGATCGCCTCGCCAATGGTACTGCTACACAAAGGATCGCCGCGAATATCGCGGCGATTCGCTTAATGAAGGATCTCACCCAGTCAGGAATGCCCGCGACGCTTGAGCAGAAAAAGGTACTGGCACAGTATGTGGGATGGGGCGGCCTCGCTTCTGTGTTTGATAACACGAACACTTCCAAATCACAGCAAGCCGCGCACCAAGAGCTAAAAACGCTGCTGACCGAAGAGGAATACAACAACGTTCGGATGAGTACCCGTAACGCCTTCTATACCTCAGAGGCCGTAGTGAAAGGCATGTGGAGTGGCGTGAAAGCGTTGGGCCTTGGCAACAGCCCGATGAATGTGGTCGAGCCATCGCTGGGTTCAGGTAACTTTATTGGTTGGCAACCGTCCGACATGCGCGATCAATCGCGCTGGTTTGCCTCCGAACTCGATCCTGTGACCGGCAATATTGCCAAACTTATCTACCCCGAAGCCGATGTTCAGGTTAAAGGATTCCAAGAAACGCCGTTTAAACACGGCGTTTTTTCTTTGGCGATTGGTAACCCGCCTTTTGGCAGTCAGTCTATCCGTGACAACAAGAACCCTGATATTTCAGGCATGGCGATCCATAACTATTTCATCGCTAAATCAGCCAAGCTTTTGCATGAAAACGGTTTGCTGATGATGGTGGTGACAAACCGCTTCCTCGATACGCTGAACAAAAACCACAAACAACTGAGCCAAGAGCTGGATTTTGTCGGCGCGGTGCGCCTGCCGAATACGGCGTTTAAGAGCAATGCCGGTACGGAAGTGACCACGGATATCGTGGTGTTTCGCAAGCTTAAGCAGGGGGAGACGGCCAAGAATACCGTTTGGACTGACGTAGACGGCGAGGTGAACGGTTTTCGTGTTAACCAGTGGTTTGCGCAAAACCCGCAATACATTCTGGGCGAAGTCGCGCAAGGCAAGATGTACCGTGGGGATGAAAGCGAATCGACGGTGAACCCTGTTTCGCAACATGCGAACCTTGAGCAGTCAATCAGCAAAGCGCTGGCCTCACTCGCACAAGGGCAAGATTTAGCGTTAACCCCTGAAACCAAAGATGCGATTGCCGGTGAGGTGATGTTGGCGGAATCCGACCTTGCGATTGGCGGCATGATGGTGAACGCCGACGGCAAGGTGATACGCCGTGGCGACGATCACCCGACGAAGGGTGCTCAGGTGTATGAAGTGACGCCCGATTCGATTTGGAGTGATGATGGCTGGTTGATGAGTCGAGCGCGCCATTTTGTCGAGCAGGGCGATAAAGCGCGCCTACAACAGTTCGCGGACAATGAGTTTCTGAATAAAGGCAAAATCAAAAGTGATTTTACTGGCTCAAAACTCAAAGAGAGCGCGGTCAAGGCGGTGCTGGCTTACCTCACCGGACAGCAATCCAAAAACCAAGCTTTGAACGCGCTTGATGACGCCATTGATAACACGCGCCTTGGTCCTAATAAGTTTCGCAAACTGAAAGCGATGCTGACCATTCGCAATAGCGCACTGGCACTGCTGCGCGCCGAGAAAACTGGTGCGGGGGATATCGAGCGTCTGCGTCAGCGCCTGAACGTGCAATACGATGAATTTGCCAAGGCGTTTGCGACCAAAGGCAGAAACAGTAAGCCCGCGACGCTGACTGAGAGCTTGAATCTTCTCGATGGCGATACAGGGATTGAAGCGGGCTTAGATAGTGTCAGTGACAGCGGCGAAGTCACTAAGAGTGATCTCTTCTCCAAACGCTTGCTCTTCCCTTACAAGCGCCCTGAATCAGCCAGTAATGTGTCGGATGCGGTCAACTACTCGATGCGTGAACGCGGTAAGGTCGATATCGAGTACGTGAGCGGTTTGCTCGGTCTTGGCCATGATGAGGTGCTGACGAAGCTGACCGAAGGTGAAAAGCCGTATTTGTTGATGAACCCTGAAACGCAAAAGTATGAGTTCATCGACGATTACTTATCGGGCAATGTGAAGGCGAAGTACCAAGCGGCGAAGAGCGCAGGGCTAGACACTAACGTGAAGCTTTTGGAAGCCGTGCTTCCCGAAGACAAAACGCCAGAGCAAGTGAAGCCCTCTATCCGTGCAACATGGATTGACTCTGATGTGTTTGAACGCTTTGCCGAAGCGCTAGGTTATAAGGCGACGGTGACGGTTAACCGTCATATCGGGGCTATTTCAGTGTTGGGCGAGTCGGGCGGCACACTCAGTGCATTAGGCTCACAGTTTAAGCATGACCGCGCCACACTGGCGGATTTATTGAACTCTGCGGCCAATGGTAAATCACTGGTGATTTACGACACCAATGGCAAAGAGCGCACCAAAAACGAGAAAGCGACCAAGGAAGTTAACGCGCTGGCCAATAAGCTCGCTTCGACGTTTGTGACGTGGGCGAAAAGTGATGCGCAGATTGCTAAGCAAATCGCCGATAACTTTAACGAGCGGATTAATACCCACGTTAACCGTAAATACAACGGGCGTTTGTACTTGCAAACCGTCGGGATGAACCCTGCGGTCGATATGCGTAAAACCCAGCTCGATGGCGCGCTTCGCATGATCCAGAGTAAAAATACCTTACTCGATCATACCGTGGGGGCGGGGAAAACCTTTACGGCCATTACCGGCATGATGGAGCGTAAACGCCTTGGCCTAAGCAAAAAGCCGATGGCGGTGGTTCCGAACCATATTCTAGGATCCTTCCATAAAGATATTTTGAAGCTCTACCCGTCGGCTAAGGTGCTGGTCGCGGACGATAAAGCCTTTACGGCCAAGAAGCGTAAGCAGTTTTTCTCACGCATTGCGACCGGCGATTACGATGTGGTGTTGATGGGGCATAGCCATTTGCGCGCCATGCCCAATGATATTGAGCATTTCCGCACGGTGATTAACGAGAAAATTGACGAGCAGCGCAGCGCACTGGAAGAGGCGAAAGCCGAAGCTAAGCAGTCTGGGCAGCGTGGGGCGACAGTCAAACAGATTGAGGACTCGATTTCCCGTCTACAAGACAAAATCAAAGAGAAAGAGGAAGCGCTGAGTAAGAACGCTGACCAAATCGGGTTTACCTTTGGGGATTTGGGCGTGGATTACTTGGTGGTCGATGAGGCGCACGAGTTTAAAAACCTGACTTACGCGACACGCACTGACCGTGTAGTGGGGATGAACGATCCGAAAGGCTCTGAAAAGGCGCTCGATTTGCTCATCAAAACCCGCAGCATTCAGGCTTAGAGAACGGTGGCGTGACCTTTATGACCGGTACGCCGATTTCTAACAGCTTGGTCGAGCTGTACACCATGATGTATTACCTTGGCCACGACACGCTGAAAGAGCTGCAGATGTCTTTCTACGACTCTTTTGCTGGCTCTTTCTTCAATACGGAAATTACCTTGGAATACACGCCAACCGGCACGGTGAAAGAGCGCAGTGTGTTGAAGGGACTCAATAACATGCAGCAACTTTCGACCCTGTATCGTCAGTTTGCCGATGTGATCACCCAAAAAGATATGGTGAACATCTTCCGTCAGGATGTGGAGGCTAAGAACAAGGCGACGGGCGAGAATAAAGCGACTCGATTCCCTATCCCTAATATCAAAGGCGGCAAACGTCAGCTTAACATCGCACCGGCGACCGAAGCGCAGCGCGAGTACAACGACTATCTGATTGCCCGTATGGAGGCGTTTAACCAGCTCAAAACCCAAGAGGAGCGGACAGCTTACGCTAAGATTGATAACCCACTGTGGGTACTGACCGATGCGAAAAAAGCCTCGCTCGATGTGCGCTTGGTGGACCCGACCGCACAGCGTGACCCAACAGGGAAAGTGGCTCGCGCCGCCGAGCGGATCAAATCGATTTACGACCAGTGGCAGGACGATAAAGGTACACAACTGGTGTTCTCCGATATGGGGACGCCCGCGAAGTACGCGATTGCAACGGTGAAATCAGACCTGAAAAGCTTGGCGGAAACGGTCTTAGGTAAGGGCAAAGCGGCAGCGTTTATTTCCAGTCGTTTGGAAATCTACGAGGTGGAAATGCCTTACTCGCAAACGCTAAAAGAGTTGGGTGATAAGGTGAACGCTCAAGCGGAAACCGGCGAGATTGATGCTGACCAGTACGAGAAGCTGGAAGAGCAGATCCGCGAACTGACCGCCTCTACCATGACGGCGGATACCGGCTTTAGTGTGTACGATGACCTGAAAGCCTCGCTGATGGAAAAGGGCATTCCCGACGATGAGATTGCGTTTATCCACGACTACAACACCACGTTGAAAAAAGAGGCGCTGTTTGATCGCGTTCGCCGAGGTGAGGTACGGGTATTGATTGGCTCATCGATGAAGATGGGCGCGGGAACCAACGTGCAAAATCGTTTGGTGGCCTTGCATCATATGGATGCGCCTTGGCGTCCGTCTGATATGGAGCAGCGCGAAGGGCGAATTGTGCGTCAGGGCAATGAGTTTTACCAACGTGCCGCGAACGCGGGTAAACCGGAAGGCTTTGAGGTTGAGTTGATTGCTTATACCACTCAAGGTTCGAGTGACCCAGTGATGTGGCAAATCCTAGAGCGTAAAGCGGGCGCGATTGAGCAGTTCCGTAACGGCGAGTTAGATCAGTTTGTTGAAAACAGCAATTCGGATGCGGATAGCTACGCGGAGTTTAAAGCCGCGTCAACCGGCAACCCTATTTACCGTTTGAAACTGGAATCGGACGCTAAGCTGTTGGATTTAGACAGCTCTTACACGGCGCAAGCCAGCTCGATTGGCGCGGCCAAGCGTTTTGTTGAGCGTTTTGACGATGAGAAAGCCGCGATTGAATTGCGCCTTGAAACGCTGCGTAAGGCTGATATCACTGAGTTTGATGCCGAGGCGTTCACCACGCTGTACCGTGATGCACAAGCCGATTATTTAGCGGCGGATAATGAATACGATGCGGCGATGGCGATTTACTCTGAGCTGGATGCGAAAACCCGCAAAGAGCGCGGCTTGAAGAAACCGCAAAAGCCTAAGCGACCAATGATCCATGAACTGGATGATGAGTATTCCATCGAGCTGAATAAGGCCATTATTCAGCCCGCGATTGCGGCGATCGAGCAATCTCGGCGTTGGCAAGGGGAAATCAAGCTGGGTAAGCAATTGGGCTTGGTGATGGACGTGGATTATTTCACCCATGAGGGAACGAAAACGCCTCTGATTGACGTGCGCTTGGTGGATGGCAAGGGTAAGACCATCGACTATATGGCGCGAGGGATGCAAAGCAGTTCGATTGTGCAATCGCCTAAGCTGATGAATGCGCTGCACCTTAATGCGATTGCCACGGCGTTAAATGGCGAGCAAGAGCGCTTCGAGAGAAAGCTGCAAAGCTTGCAAAGTACGCTCAAGGATTCGCGCCAGATTGCCAAGATGGATATCACCGCGCTCAAACAAGAGCTGGATGAGGCGAAAAGCCGCAACCTGTGGTTGTCGGTAGAAGCCTCGATGGCCGATATCAAAGAAGAGCTACGCCGCAGTGAAACGCCCAACAAGTTTGTTGACCGTGAAACGCTGCGCAAAGTGAAGCGCTCCACCTTTGACCCGAACTCTATCCGCCCTGAAACGGTTGAGCATAACGGCCAGCGTTACCAGACAGTGGGTGTGCGCATTCCTTATCCCGGCTGGCAATACGATTCAGTGATGCCGGCGCTCGATGCTAACGGGGATTATGTGCATCTTCTTCTTTCACACAACTCAAAAGTGGGGGAAGCGCCGGTACTGTCTGAGGTGATACCGCAACCGACTCAAACGCCCAAAGCGGAGTATGCGTTTTTAGCTGAGGCTAAAGCGCGCCATGAAGCGCGCCAAATTGAAGAGGCCAAACGCGAGATAGGCTCGCCAGTGGATGAGCCGTCGAGGGATTCAGCGGCGAGTGATGGCGTCGTCTTGTTTAGTCGTACCAGTACGAATGCAGGGCGTACCGGGGTGAAAACCGGAAAGATAGCCGGTGGTATCACTGTGAAACGGAGCACCATTGATGCGGTGACTCGCACGGCGCTCGGCAAGCTCGGCCTCAAAAACTTCACGCTCCGCTTTGAGACGGTGGATACGGAGGCGGATCTTCCTGATTATGTAAAAACAGCCATAGCCAAGAATGATGCCCAAGGCGAAGTGTACGGGCTTTATGACATCAAAGAGCACAAAGTCTGGTTGGTCGCTGAAAAACATAATTATGCCTCAGAGGTAGAAGAAACGATTTTTCACGAAGTGGCTGGTCACGTTGGATTAGCGCGATTGCTCAAAGAAGGCAAGGCGCAACCGGATATGAATACCCTAGCCTTAAGGTTAGGCGGCATCAAAGGGATTCAACGGCTTGCAGAGAAAAATGGTGTGGATTTAGCACCTTACTTAAATTCCGCGCAGACGCTCACTAAGGCGGATGCCGAGGAAATTCTGGTACAGGAGCTGGTGGCGCATCTTGCTGAGCAGCAAAAGTTTGCGACCCCAATTCAACGTTTATTGGCGAAAGTACGCGCTATGCTGCGTTCGTTATTTGGTTTTATTTACTCCCCTGAGTTTAACAATAATGAATTACTCACCTTGGTGTTCAAAGCAAAGGAGCAGCTAAAAGCGCCACCGCCAAAAGATAAGGTGACAAGACCTGAGAATAATACGCTGTTTTTCTCTCGCTCAAGATCGCAGGGCGTGCCAGCGGATACGGCCTCTACATCATACCAGATGAGCGCCGATGAGGCGCTGGCACAAAAGCAAAACGCTTTGGTGAGTAAAATCAAACAGGCGCTGTATGGTGTACCGGTGATTGGGCAATCGCTCGATGCGCTTGGCCGCAACAAATACGCGATGTTGACGCTGCGCCAGATGGGGGAAGTCTCCACCGTTATTGATAAGCCTTTGGGCAAGATGATTGACGCCTACCAAGATGAAATCAACTCTATGGTGGTGACACAGAACATGCTGGCCGAAGAGGCGGCCAAGATGGCCGAAGACCTGAGCGATTGGGCTAAGGCGAACCCGAAAGAGGCGGATGAACTCTTTGCTTTTGCGCATGAAGCGACCTTGGCGGATGTGGACCCGTCTGAGGCGTTCCAATCCCGCGAGGAAGAGCTGAAAGAGAGTATTGCTAAGCAAGAGCGGATTTTGAAAGAAGAGGGCGGCTTAAACAGTGAACGTGGCTCTAAGGCCTGGAAAACCCTTCAAGAAGAGCGAGAGCTTTTGAAACAAGAGCCAAACCGCCGCAAGCGCCATGTGGAGTTACGCCCCAAATTTGCCCGCCTCAACGCTGAGCAAAAGCGCCGCTATCGCCAGATGCGCGATCACTATCGCGCTCAATCTGAGCGGATGAATAAAGCGCTGGAAGAGAACATTGTACGAGCGGTGTTTGATGCCAAGATCCGCAAAGCGATGCTGGCCGAGTTGCGCCAGCGTCACGAGCGCGCCGCCAAAGGGTTGTACTTCCCATTGTCACGCCACGGTGATTATTGGATTGACTTTGCCGATGAGAACGGTGAACGCCAATTTATGATGTTTGAAACCAAAGGTGAAATGGAACTGGCCGCCGAGAAACTGCGTAAGGCTGGCTTTTCTCTCAACTCTGGTATGAAAGCGCAATTTAATGCGGTGCAGAAGGCGTCGCTGCCGTTTGTGGCCGATGTGTTGCAGTTGGTAGAGCAAGCGAACATGCACACACCGGCGAAAGAGTCGCTGAGTGATGAGATTTACCAGATGTATTTGCGCACGTTGCCCGCTCGCTCGATGCGCCGTAACTTCATTCACCGCAAAGGCGTTGCCGGTTTTAGCCAAGATGCGGTGCGAGCACTGGCTGACCAAGGCTTTAGACAATCGCGTCAGCAGGCTCGCCTCGACCATATGGATATTCTGGATAACCACCTCGATAGCATTCAGAAGTACGTGCATGAGCTGCCGAACAATGTGGAAGCCGACCGTGTAGTGGAAGAGTTGAACAAGCGCCATGAATGGGTGCGCAATCCTTCCCGCGCTGGTTGGGCGCAAAAACTGACCAGTTTGGGCTTTGTGTGGATGCTGGGTTTAACGCCTGCCGCAGCACTGGTGAACTTAACCCAAAACCTTCAAGTCGCCCTGCCTATTTTGGGTTCCCGCTACGGTATGGCGGAGTCTTCCAAAATGATGAGCCAAGCGACGGCGCAATACCTGAAAGCAGCATTTACCCGAAACCGCCCGAAAGGTCAGGGGATATTGGGAAGCGTGCTCACTGGTGGCGAGAAAGAGGCGATGCGCCGTGCGGTTGCGCAGGGCGTGATTGATGTTACGCAAGCGGCAGACTTAGCTGGTTTGGCAGAAAACCCCAACGCGAAGTATTCAGGGACTTGGAATAAAGCGATGAACATCATTGGTTGGGCTTTCCACCATGCCGAAGTGTTTAACCGCGAAGTGAGCTATATTGCGGCCTATCGTCTTGCTATGAAGAAACACGGCGACCATGAAAAGGCAATCGCGGATGCGATTAAAGATACGTGGGATAGCCATTTTGACTACTCATCGATTAACCGTGCGCGCTTTATGCAAAGCGATATGGCGGCGGTCGCCCTCCAGTTTAAGCAGTACAGCCAGAACATGACTTATTACTTGTGGGCGAACATAGCCAAAGCGTTAAAAGGGGAGACGCCCGAAGTCAAATCGATGGCACGTAAACAGCTTTTAGGAACGCTGGCCTCGACCTTTTTTATTGGTGGTGCGGGTGCGTTGCCATTGTGGGCGATCACCACGGCGATTGACGCGGCGCAAGAGATTGTGGGGGATGACGACGAGCCGTTTGATGCGGAAACTGAATTAAAACGTATGCTGGCCGAAGCATTTGGTAAAGAGAACGCAGCGTTAATCTGGCATGGTACTTTACCGAGTATTTCTGGCCGTATCTCACTTAATGATTTGTGGGTGCGCAGCATTAACCGTGATGTGGATGCCTCCACCGCGTATGTGGAATACATGAAGCAAGCGTTAGGACCGGTGATTGGTGGTATTGGTGTTTCATGGGCGCAAGGCTTATCCGATATTTCTAACGACCAATTTGCTCGCGGTATCGAGCGTATCCCGCCGAAAGCGATTAAAGATGTGCTTAAAACCGCTCGATACATCAATGAAGGTGGCGTGACGACGAAGAACGGCGACGAGATTGTGAGTGATCTAACGGCCTTTGAGCTGCTTGGCCAAGCGTCTGGTTTTGCGATTGGCCGTGCGAACCTTCAGTATGATGAGAACAATGCGATTAAGAACTATGAAACCTTTATCGTTAAGCGCCGCCAAAGCTTGATGAACGCCTACTACACGGCCTATCGCCTGAAAGATGGTGAAGCAATGAAGTCGGTGATGGTGAAGATCCACAAGTTCAATCAATCGCAATATGGTAAGCGCAACCCTATCACTAGTGAAATCTTAAGGCAGTCGCTGAAAGTGCGAGCTCGCAAGCGTTCAATTACGCAAAATGGAGTTCAGGTGAACCCTAAAATGAATTCGCTCGTTATGCAGTATGACTATTTCTGAGTGCTGGGCCTGTAAGGTAGTATTTAGCCTATGATGATCTAAATGCTCATGTCATGAATAAATACCTTTGGTTCATAAGGTTATCGTAAGATAGGATCCCTTTGAAACTCGGTAGTCTGACAAAATTCCGCGATTAGGCTAGGGTGTTTAATGTGAAAATTTTTATCAAATGGGTTTTGCTCTTGCTCGTATCTACCAGCTTAGCTCTGGTGATATTGGGAACGTTATTGTTCAAGTTGGAGTCTTCTCATACTCCAGATGATGCTCAGGTTATTGGGCGTATGCTTTGGTTTCCAGAACCCACGGCAAGAGGGCTTAGTATTGTAGAAAGCCGTCACCCTATTTACAGGATTAGGGTCACTTGTGGTTCGCCCGATGAGATTTGTCATGAAGGTCAGTTTGCGTATAAAGGCAACAAACTCAGTGGCATCGAACTGACAGATTTTGCGAGCTACTTAGGGGAAGAGATCGTATTAAAAAATGGCGAAAGTTTAGAACCTGTAGAGTAGAGAAGAGATTGTAACTTACTGATTTAATATACTATCGATGGGATTAATCAGTTTTTAGGCAGTAGAAATACAAGGGTTTAAACTTATAGCCCCATTTTAGCCCCAATGATGGTGGCCTTGCCGTTAATGCATTGATTTTAAAAAACAAAAATGAATGGTGCGCAATATGTTTGAAACTTGGTATAAGATGGCGAGCCTGATTCAATCGGGTCTTGATATCAGCCCAATTATCACTCATCACTTCAAAGTGGATGACTTCCAAAAAGGCTTCGACATCATGCGCAGCGGGGCTTCCGGCAAAGTAATCCTCGATTGGCAGTAACCGAAAATCTCTCCACAAAGCGCTCCGTAAGGGGCGCTTTGTTTTTTGGCTATAAACAGTAAGGTGAAAAACACGACCTAATACAGCCTTTCAAAAGCCTTAATTTAGCCCTAAAAGAGTGATAGTCCAGTATTGATGGTGTAGATCAGTTTTATAACAGACGTAATTTCATCTTCTGTTTTAATATTTTTTATGTGAGCACACCAAACATGAATTTTTCTCATAGTTAACATCAAGTAACAACATTATTAACGTTATAGTTAACCAGTTATAAATGAGTCATGAATTTAGCGAAGGATGATTTTAGTTTCATCTAATTCACACGGAAGATAACGCTCATGACTCAGAATTTTACATTTACTATTAAAAAGACTCGTCTTGATGAAAATTATCATCCATCAGACAACACTCGTATCACGACTAACTTTGCAAACTTAGCTCGTGGCGAACATCGTCAGCAGAACTTGCGTGGTGTATTACACATGATAGACCGCCGTTTCAACGACTTGGCTTGTTGGGATAACCCAACGGGTGACCGTTACTCGGTCGAGTTGGAAATTATCTCTGCTGATATCAAAATGGAAAGTACAAGCGACACAATTCCATCCATTGAAGTGCTAAAAACCTATATTGTTGATCGCAAGACAGATCAACGCATTGAAGGCATTGTAGGTAACAACTTCTCTTCTTATGTTCGTGATTACGATTTTAGCGTGCGTTTACTTGATCATAATAAAGGCAAATCGCAATTCTCTGTACCAGAAGATTTTGGCCTTTTGCATGGCAGCATATTTAAGTCATTCGTTAACTCAGAAAGTTACAAACAAAACTTCACAAAATCACCGGTGATTTGTTTAAGTGTTTCAGATAGCAAAGTGTATAACCGCACGAACAACCAACACCCTATTCTGGGTGTTGAATACGAGCCGAATGATTTGTCGTTAACTGAACAATACTTCCAGAAAATGGGCCTACAAGCTCGTTACTTCATGCCGAAAAATAGCGTTGCGCCATTTGCTTTCTACTTCTTTGGCGATCTGCTAAACGATTACACCAATTTGGAACTTATCAGCACGATAAGCACCATGGAAACATTCCAAAAGATTTATCGCCCTGAGATTTACTTTGCTAACACAGTATCAGGAGAACGTTATCAGGCGAATTTGAAAAGCGATACCCATTCTTTAACTGGCATTGTGTATGACCGCGAAGAGCGCACTCAACTCGCTATAAAACAAGGTAAGTATGCTGAAGAAGTCTTCATCAAACCTTATCAATCGGTTCTTGAACAATGGTCAGCGCAATACGCTTAATCGTCAACGAGATAGTAGAACAGCCAGATTATGACAAAATTACTCCCAACTTCGACGGCAGGTAGCCTGCCTAAACCTATATGGCTAGCTCAACCAGAGGTACTTTGGTCTCCTTGGAAATTAGAAGGACAAGAGTTGATAGACGGTAAATATGATGCGCTACGTCTTGCACTGCATGAGCAATTAATCTCAGGGGTAGACATTGTGAGCGACGGTGAACAGACTCGTCAGCACTTTGTGACCACTTTTATAGAACATCTACATGGCGTTGATTTTGAAAATCGCCAAACGGTGAAAATCCGTGACCGTTACGAAGCTAGTGTGCCAAGCGTTGTGGGGCCAGTGTCTCGACAAAAAGCGGTGTTTGTAGAAGATGCAAAATTCCTACGCTCTCAGACAGATAAACCCATCAAGTGGGCACTGCCTGGGCCTATGACTATGGTTGATACTCTTTACGATGCACACTATAAATCTCGTAAAACATTAGCACTTGAGTTCGCTAAAATTCTGAATGAAGAAGCAAAAGAGCTTGAAGCAGCAGGTGTGGACATCATCCAATTTGATGAACCAGCGTTCAACGTTTTCTTTGATGAAGTGAATGATTGGGGTATCGAAGCTCTTGAGCGTGCTATCGAGGGCTTGAAATGCGAAACCGCAGTACATATTTGTTATGGCTACGGGATCAAAGCCAATACTGATTGGAAGAAAACGCTAGGTAGTGAATGGCGTCAATACGAAGAAGTGTTCCCTAAACTGCAACAGTCAAATATCGATATCATTTCTCTAGAGTGTCATAACTCTCATGTACCAATGGAGTTACTAGAATTGGTACGTGGCAAAAAAGTGATGGTTGGTGCTATTGATGTAGCAACAAACAGCATTGAAACACCAGAAGCAGTTGCCGCGACCCTCCGTAACGCACTGAAATATGTCGATGCCGACAAGCTCTACCCATGTACAAACTGTGGTATGGCACCACTGTCTCGAGATGTTGCACGCGCAAAACTCAGTTCATTAAGCGCTGGTGCTGAAATTGTGAGAAACGAACTCTTAGCTAAATAAAAACGTGTATTTCCAATCCCCAAACTACCTTCTATGCAGGTGGCTTTTTACAACTTTTAAAAACAGGACATTGGGCAACTATGCTAGGAATACATAGCGGAATGTAAAGTTATCTGGAACTCTGTACACTCATTCTCTGACTTGACAATGATTTTTCCATCATAGGCCTGAACGATTGATTGTGCGATCGATAATCCCAGGCCCGCCCCAATGCTACCGAAGTGTTGGCGTGATTTATCTACTCGATAAAATCGGTCAAAAAGATAGCGTAGATTTTGTTGAGGAATCGTTTCTCCTTGATTGGTGACCGAGATAGTGAGCTGTCCTCCTGTATTTTGTACATCGATGACAATCGTTGATTCAGCATAGGAGTGCCGAATCGCATTGGAAAGTAAGTTCCCAATTGCTCGCTCAAACATGTTTTTATCCATGAAGAGTTTACCTTCACCAGTACATTTTATTTTTATTGAGGCATCATCAGCCAATATCTCAAAATATTCGGTCAGACGTGAAAGCACGTCCTGAACTGAGAAGAGTTCATTGTTGCGATTAATCAGTTTGTTTTCCGCTTTGGCGATGTATAACAAGTCGTTGATGGTTCGAGTAATGCGGTTAAGTTCTTCTAAGGTAGAAGCAATGGCATCCTGATACTCCTCTGGAGTTCTACGGTTACCGAGTATGACCTGATTCTGTGTCATGATATTGGTTAATGGTGTTTTCAATTCATGGGCGATATCAGAAGAAAGTTCGCTTAAGCGTAGAAACCCAGTTTGCAATCTATCCAACATGGCATTGTGCGTGTTCGCCAGATCTCTTAATTCGGTAGGTACGGATTCAGGGGTGAGGCGTAAGTTCAACTGTTCAGGTGATATTTGTTGGATGTGCTGATTCAATGTTGCAATGGGTTCGAGTCCACGCTTCACAATAAGGCTGCTGTAAGCGGAAGAGACTAAGAATGCGAAGCCGAGTGACCAAAATAAAATCCAATTAAGTTTGTCCAAAAAGAGCATGTGATGATTGATGCTCATACCTAAAACGATGACATATTTTCCTGATTTAAACGCGAAGGCTCGAATAAATAGGGAATCCTCGCTCCATTCTATTGCTTTCCCTGGGTTTAAAGTATGTGGTGAACTGAGAGGATAGGCTCCCTCGACGGGGATCTTAAGGCTAGAATTTTGGAAAATAACGTTTTGACCATCTAACACCCACATATTCAATGAGTTATTACTTGATTGCTTAAACAATGCTTCTGGCGACTTTTCTAGTTCCTGATTAATGACATAGAACTTACTTGAGATATAACTGAAATCTTGAACGTAAAAATGACGCTCTATCGCGTATTGAAGAATGAAAGCCAACGAAAAGTAAGTCAAAAACGTTGTTCCAATGAACATCAGAATGAGCTTTTTTTTCATGGAAAACGGAAGTGAAAATTTAAGCATTGGATAGATCTTCTAGCTTGTACCCCATTCCTCTTACGGTATGAATCAATGGTTGTTCGAACGGCTTATCTACTTTATTACGTAGGCGCTTTACTGCCACATCGATAACATTGGTGTCACTGTCAAAATTCATATCCCAGACCAGTGAGGCGATGGTGGTACGTGAAAGCACTTGATCCTTTTTACGCATTAACAGCTCTAACAGTGCGTATTCTTTGGCGGTGAGGATCATGGATTGTCCTGAGCGAATAGCCACTCGTTTTATCATGTCGAGTTCGAGGTCAGCCACGCGCAGTATTTGGGGCGATTCAATTTGTTGCGAAAGGCGATGATGACGAAAAATATTTTGAATTCTGGCCAATAACTCCGCAAATGCATACGGCTTTACCACGTAATCATTTGCTCCTAGCTCAAAACCACGCACGCGATCTTCTACTTGTTCTTTGGCTGTGAGCATGATAACCGGAATGTGAATTCCGCTACTACGCAGAGTATTCAGCACCTGCCAGCCATCGAGCTTGGGCAGCATAATATCCAGTAGAATAAGGTCATAAGTCTCACTTGTTGCATGATAGAGCCCATCGACACCGTCGCAGACCAAGTCCACAACATACCCAGATTCAATTAAGCCCTTCTTCAGATAATCTCCGGCTTTTTGTTCATCTTCAACGATCAGTATTTTCAAAGTCTTTTACCTTGAATTGTGGTGTGGGTTTATGGCTTTGCACAAAATGAAAAGAGTATGCTGTTAAAAAGCTATACTCTTTTCGATGGGCTGGATGGCTAGCGATTATTATCACGTGTCGCATAATGCACTTTTATGCTCACTTTGCCCATATATTCCAGTTGACCATCCGTATTCATGCGTTCTTGTACCGTCACAAACCCACCTTCTTTGAGATGTACGCTACGAGAGGCAACATCAAAGTCCCATATATTCAGTTCTTTAAGTAAATCTTTAGAGGTCATCAATTTCAGAGAGCTGAGTTCTGCTAACGCTTGTTTATAAGCTTCATTTGACGTTGAAGTAGGGGGGACTGAGATGGTTTTTATTTCTTCGCGGTTTACATAGTTTCCACCAACGAAAAGTGGTTGAGCAAGTGCAGAGGCACTGGTCATTGCGATTACGGTTGCGATAAGAGCAGTTTTGATAGATTTCATATTTTTAACCTTGAGTGCTTGTTTTCAATGACTCTATTTTCAACAATGCCCCTGACACTACTCTTTCTTCAGAATGACATTTTTGTCATAAAGCTGAAAGGAGCATGTTGGGTAGCCATTAAATCTGCATATCACCACCTCCAATAAGCAAGTGCTCTCGTATCATATTTTTTAAGATGTATGAAGATCAATACGCTAACATGTTAGCCTGTCGCTATTCTAGTTATATACGACAGATGTTTATTAGTCGCTTGTTAAGCTTGGTCAAAACAGAAACATTGATGAAACAGGTATTTCATTCGCATACAAAACTATTATCAAAACTTAGTGGTTACTGATTTTTGCGATCTGCTCTTGGTTGCGTTGCTTTTTATATTGTTTCGCATCGGCGGGGAGTGGGGTAACTTTGCCGGTTTCTAGCCATGTGCGTAGGCGGTTAGCATCACCGACTGGGGAAAGTTTGCCCTTGGTATCAAGCACCACGAAAGCCACTTGGCGTTTCCCCATTTGGGTGCGCATCACAAGGCAATGCCCAGCAGCATTGGTGAAGCCAGTTTTGGTCAGATCAATCTTCCAGTTATCGTTAAACACCAATCGGTTTGTGTTTCGGAAATCAAGAGAATATCGTGGTTTTGCAAAGGTCACGGTTTTCTTCTCAGTAGCGCTAAGTTGGCCGAGCATGGGGTATTTTTTACTGGCTTTGAGTAACAACACCAGATCGCGTGCGCTGGAGACGTTTTTCTCTGAAAGACCGGTGGGTTCAACAAACCGAGTGTTTTTCATCCCTAAGGCTTTGGCTTTGTTATTCATCGCTTTGATAAAGGCTTTATAGCCACCAGGATAATGGTGGGCAAGGCTGGCGGCGGCTCGGTTTTCCGAAGACATCAAGGTGAGCAGTAACATGTCTTTACGGCTAATTTCACTGCCGATACGTACCCGAGAGTGTATTCCCTTCATCTCCTTTGCTTCTTTTATCGTGATGGGTAGCTTAGTGTCCATGGGTAATTTAGCGTCTAAGGTGACAATCGCCGTCATGAGTTTGGTGACGGAAGCTATGGGTCTAACGGCATCCGGGTTGCTCGAATAGATAACCTCGTTGGTTTTCAGATCGATCACCAGTGCGCTGTTAGCAGCAAGTTCCTGCTTTTTTACGGTTTTCTTTACCGTAGCTTTGGGTGTGGCAGTGGCCGAATCGGCGGAATGCGTTGGTGCGGCAATCAGTAAATTGCTGCATACCAAGAGAACACTACCAAGGAGAGAAAGCTTCTTCATTTTGAATTCACTAAGCGGTTAATTAAGACAAAGGTTCGGTATGTAACAGGGCTGATGTTAAGTATAAGAGGCCTAGTTTCGGAGAAGTAGGAAGCAACATGGAAATATATTTCTGCGCCTGTTGTGCTCAAATACTGGACAATTCCGGATTGCGGTATACGGTTTTGCGCGCTGAGCTTATGTGAAATTCAATATTTAGAAAAGATGTACATCTGATGCGAGTCGCACTTAATGATAAAGTTTGAGTACTAAAGCGCGGTTTAAAGCCGTCAGCCCTGTTATAGCGGGTGTTTTTTACTTTTTTGAGCCGAGATAAACCACAAAGATTGAGTGTGCGCCTCCTGCGAGGCGCATTTGGGATGGTTTGAATATCTGGTTAAGTAAAGACAAGTGCATTCAATGAGTCACGTTGGCGACCAACTCTTCAAACTGAGAGATATCCCAATCACTTAAACTGTCGGTGACCTTGCCAACCAAAGGGAGTAAGCGCCAAGCTTCACGCTCGCGAAAAGGGTGGTTGGTGATCACCGCAAAGCCTGCCACGCAACATCTGCCGCCTCTGGATCGAATGAAATCGGCAATCGTATTAACGGCTTCATCACTGTATGACTCGATCTTGTAGAGATTGTCCATGTCGTTATCCTCCACTAAGGGAACAACGAATCTGTTGCATATTTGATGCCACCATGGCACGGCAAGGCCGCATTAGATGAGTGTTAAGAATGTTTGCAAAAAGTGATGCAAGTTGCAAAAACACATTATTCATGTGCCTAAATGATGCAAATTGATTTCCATCAAGTTTGTGTGGTTTTTGTGTGCTACTGTGCGGCGCAACACAAAGATAACAACATAGCCCTACAAAAAAGGAAAACGTCATGAAACAAACAATTTGCGGCGTAGCCGTGCTTGCAGCCCTTATCTCCGCTCCTGTATTGGCTCACCAAGAAGGTGATTTCATTGTACGTGCGGGTATTGCTTCGGTAGTACCTAACGACAGCAGTGACAAAATTCTCGGCAGTCAAAGCGAACTTTCAGTCAACAGTGATACTCAGTTGGGATTAACATTGGGGTATATGTTCACTGATAACATCAGTTTCGAAGTATTGGCTGCGACGCCTTTTTCACACAAAATTTCTACCGATCTTTCGAACCTAGGTGATATTGGTAAAACCAAGCATCTGCCGCCGACTTTCATGGTTCAATACTATTTTGGCGAAGCAAACTCTACGATTCGCCCATACGTGGGTGCAGGCTTGAACTACACCACTTTCTTTGATGAAGGCTTCAACAGCACAGGTGAAGGTGCAGGTCTGAGTGATCTGAAACTGGATGATTCATGGGGTCTGGCTGCAAATGCGGGTGTGGATTACATGCTTAATGACAGTTGGTTCCTCAACGCTTCTGTGTGGTATGCCAATATTGAAACGACGGCAACCTACAAAGCAGGTTCTGATGCCAAATCTACCGATGTGAAAATTAATCCATGGGTATTTATGATCGCTGGTGGCTATAAGTTCTAAACCCGTTTGAATTAAGCTAAGCCGCTCAATGAGCGGCTTTGTTTTCTCTCATTTTTCAATGTGATATCCCTCCAATTTCACGGCTGCGCTTTCTTTTCTCTTCATTACTGCCGTCGGGTGTTTATTTAAAAAGACGCAAATTTATCAATAGAAAATTATCGACCTGATTTATAAAGCATTAAATTTTCTGTTCATGTGTGGCACTTGGGCTTAATGAGTAGTTTGTGACACGTAAACTTCACACCCAGCATTTACTTTTTTCTAACCCAGCTTTGGCGTTTTCAATTTATCTGTACCACCTTGAGTGGACACGTAATTTTACGTGCAATCGGCGTTGATAGGAGCGGTTCAACGCTTAATAAACTCAACATCTCTAGGATTGAGAAATGAAACAGATACAACGTCCTCTGAATTGGCTAATTCTGGCCGGTGCGGCTACCGGTTTCCCTCTTTACGCAGCGCAAATGGTGACAATTGATGATGTGTCGATTGTCGAACAAGCGCTTGCACAACAGCAATACAGCGTGGTGCCTGCGGCTAGTGGTTTTAAAGCCGTGAATACGGTTCAACTTCCCAATAGCAAAGTGAAAGTGCGCTATCAGCAGCTTTACAATGGCGTGCCTGTGTACGGTACTGTCGTGGTGGCGACAGAATCGAAAAAAGGCATTTCTCAGGTGTACGGCCAAATGGCACAACAGTTGGAAGCCGATCTTCCCACTGTGGCACCTGATATCGAAAGCAAACAAGCCATTGCTTTGGCGGTGAGTCATTTTGGTCAGCAGCATGCGATCGATGTAGGCCAAACATTGCCAATTGAAAATGAAAATGCACAGTTGTTGGTGCGTTTGGATGAAAACCAACAAGCGCAACTGGTGTACTTGGTGGATTTCTTTGTTGCTTCAGAAACGCCAGCACGCCCGTTCTACTTTATTAATGCGGCAACGGGAGAAGTACTGGAGCAGTGGGATGGTATCAACCATGCCGTTGCAACAGGAACGGGTCCTGGCGGCAACCAAAAAAACGGGCCGTTATGAATATGGCAGTAATGGTTTACCCGGTTTCAGTATTGATAAAACGGGCACCACCTGCACCATGAATAACAGTGCAGTAAAAACAGTGAACCTCAATGGGGGAACCACAGGTTCAACGGCTTTCAACTATGCCTGTAACGACAGCACCAATTACAACAGTGTGAAAACCGTGAACGGGGCTTATTCACCGCTTAACGATGCTCACTACTTTGGTAAAGTCGTGTTCGACATGTATCAGCAGTGGCTGAATACTTCCCCATTGACCTTCCAACTGACCATGCGTGTGCACTACGGCAGTAACTATGAGAATGCGTTCTGGGATGGTCGGGCAATGACGTTTGGTGACGGTAATACCCGTTTTTATCCTTTAGTGGATATTAACGTCAGTGCGCACGAAGTGAGCCACGGTTTTACCGAGCAAAATTCTGGCCTTGTCTATAAAGATATGTCGGGTGGTATTAACGAAGCTTACTCAGATATCGCTGGTGAAGCCGCTGAATTCTTTATGCGTGGCAGTGTCGACTGGGTCGTGGGCTCCGATATCTTTAAATCGGCGGGCGGATTGCGTTATTTCGATCAACCATCGCGTGATGGACGTTCGATAGATCACGCCTCTCAGTATTACAGCGGTATGGATGTTCACCATTCTAGTGGTGTCTTTAACCGTGCGTATTACTTACTCGCGAATAAAGCGGGTTGGAACGTGCGCAAAGGCTTTGAAGTGTTTGCCGTTGCCAACCAGTTGTACTGGACGCCAAACAGCACGTTTGATCAAGGGGCATGTGGAGTGGTGAAAGCGGCTCAGGATCTCAGCTATAACACGGCTGATGTTGTGGCAGCGTTTAACACAGTCGGTGTGAACGCCGCTTGTGGTACAACGCCACCCAACAATAACGTCTTGGAAAAAGGCAAGCCGATCACAGGACTGACAGGCTCAAGCAATGGTGAAGATTTCTATACATTCACGGTAGCGGCGTCAGGCAGTGTCGTCGTATCCACCAGCGGTGGTACGGGTGATGTGGATCTGTATGTTAAAGCGGGTAGCAAACCGACAACCACGTCTTGGGATTGCCGACCATACCGTCCAGGCAATGCGGAACAATGTACCATTTCAGCATTAGCGGGCACGACTTACCATGTAATGTTGCGTGGTTACAGTAACTACTCTGGTGTCACATTAAGCCTCAATTAGTCGAGTGATTAATGTAATAACCTAAGTGAAAGCAAACGCTCCATATTTTTATGGGGCGTTTATTTCTTCGGTTGGAAAATCTATTCTTTTTCAAAGCCCTGTTTCTGTAAGATATTATTTGAGAAAGTCAGGCGGTTAAGATACGTTATTTCGTCCTTTGCTCTTTGATTCATACAGTTTTTCGTCGGCATCACGAGCCCATTCATCTACATTTTTAAAGGCAGTTGAAAATTGTGAGACACCCGCACTAAATGTAACCTTGATGATTGCATCATCGAATTTAAAAATATGGTTTTCTACAATTTCCCGGCAGCGTTCAATAATTTTTAAGGACAATGGTAGACTCGTTGCTTTGAGAAGGACGATAAATTCCTCACCACCAATGCGAGCGAATATATCAATATCCCGAAATTGCTTAGATAGCAGCTCTGAGAATTGTTTTAATATCGAGTCTCCAGCCATATGGCCGTATGTATCGTTGATTTTTTTGAAATGGTCGATGTCTATTATGGCCAGGCAATTGTTATTCAAAGGATGCGAGGCGATATTAAAACTATGGAAAATTTTATCAGTATGTTGGAAGAAACTATTTCGGTTGGGTAAGCCAGTCAGGAAGTCATGCTCGGCATTAAATCGAAGTGTTTCCTCTATAATGTTGCGTTCATCTTCAAGCTTTCTGGCATGGATGAGACTGCCCATCATGGCGACCAAAGGCATCAGAGCATCAATGATATCTTGATGATATCCATCGGCTCTATTCGCAATCGCTATCATCCCTGTAATGGTATCGTTCGTACGAATCGGAATGCCTAAAAACGATTTGATTTTTGGGTGGCCAGGTGGAGTTCCTTTACTGGCTGAATGTGATTCGGGGTCATTCGTGCAAACAATGACATTCTCTTTAATAACTTGACCAAATAAATTGTCAAAGTTTCGGAATAAAAGCCCATTATTAGTGCTTTTTTGATTTTCATACCATTCTTTCGTGTCCTTATTCCAACTTAAATTTGTGATAGAAGGAATATATAGCAAGACTTCATCTTGCTGTTTTTGGATGATCCCAATGAAGCCAAATTCGCTGTCAGTCAGGTGTAGGATGGGATCTAATATCTGATCGCAGGCATGAGGTAAATTTCTATTCAGTAAAAAATTTTGTTGGGCATTAGCGATGATGGAGGAAATGTCATGCTGCATTTTTAATGACTTTTCCATTTTAATGTTTTCGCTTATATCATAAGCGTATTTTGTGATTTTGAATATTTTTCCATCTGAATCATAAATGGGGTTGTAAGAGGCTTGAATCCAAAAATGTTTCCCATCAAAACCGATTCTTTCAAATTTTCCACTGATGAACTCACCATTTCGTAATCTATTCCAAAACAGCGCATAGTCGGGGGAGCCAGTAAACTCAGGAGGGCATAATACGCTGTGGTGTTCCCCCGTGATTTGTTTTGGATTATAACCAGATAGCTTGCAGTAGTTAGCATTTACATATGAGATATGACCATCCAAATCAAACTCTATGACTGATTGAGAACGATATATAGCGTCGATTCTCGATTTGTTATAGGCCTCTTTATTCCTTTTCTCGGTAGTATCTACCGCGAGCTTTAAAATGCCGATGACAGCTCCGCTATTATCTTTAATTTGAGTGTAAGACGCATTAATCCAGACATCCATTCCGAACTTATTGATGCGTCTAAACTCACCTGACATAATGTCACCACGCAAAACTCGAGACCAAAATGCATCATGTTTATCCTGATCATTTCTATTCAAAAGCTTTCGATGATGGAAACCAATTAATTCTTCTTTAGTGTAGCCAAATAAATTTAAGAAATTATCATTTAAAGTGACGATGTTCCCTTGTGTATCAAACTCAACAATGCTAAACGCTCGATCAAGCGCATCAATTTTTGCTTTTTCATCGTACAGCTTAATCGAATTATCCTTTGTTGAATCAAAGTAGATCATCACCAATTACTCCTGTTGGCTTCATAGCGATAATTTCTGTACGGTTTCGGATACAGAATTTGCATCGTGCATAATTTCATCTATCACACTTGCAATATCATTCGCTTGAAGCTGTCCTTCTGACGCATTTTTTGAAACCGTTTCCACGGTTTTCGTTATTTTTGAGGCAATATCTGAATTTTTTCTAATAACGGTAACAATCTCATCGGCCGAGCTGGAGGTTCTTCCGGCAAGTTGCCGCACCTCGTCTGCCACCACCGCAAAGCCTCTACCTTGCTCACCAGCGCGTGCGGCTTCAATCGCCGCATTGAGTGCCAATAAGTTGGTTTGGTCAGCAATGCCACTTATGGTGGAAATAATGGATTCGATATCCTTAGATTGTGTATTTAGCATGCTGATTTGTTCGCTGACATGACCGACTGATAGGGTGACATTGTTGGTGGCATTCAATAATTTTCGAATCACATCATGCCCTTTATTTGAGCTTTCAACCGTATCATTTGCAATGCTGCACGCCTTCGTGGCCGCTTCTTTAATTAAATTGGCACGTTCTACTCGTTCAGTAATATTGCTCGCGATTTTAATGATTTTTACAACCTTTCCTTCATGGTTATAAATGGGATTATAGGTTGCTTCTAACCAGATTGGCTGTCCGTGGCGATCGATTCTCTTGAATAGCCCCTGTTTTATTTCACCAGATGCCAATTCATGCCAAAAATCAGGATGCTCTCGGTAAAAATCTGAATCACAAAACATTCGATGGTGCTTTGATATAACATCGTCTAAGCGATACCCCAAGCAGGTCAGGAAGTTATTGTTTGCCGCTAATACATTGCCTTCAGGATCGAAATCTATGACCGCCAAGGATTTATCTAAAGCCGTGATCAAAGCTTGGTTTCTCTCAAGTTTTGACTGTTGTTCAGTGACATCGGAAGCTAATTTGGCCACTTTTACGACTTGGCCATCAATGATGGTTGGGAAATAGGTTGCTTCAAGCCAAACGGCTTTATTGGATTTTGATCTGCGAATAAAGCGTCCTCTTTGGGATTTGCCTTGCCTTAATTCACTCCAAAGTTTTTTATATTCTGCGGTTATTACATCTTCAGGGAAACATAACTCTTTATGATGCTTTCCGATAACCTCTTGTTTTTCATATCCAAACATTCTTAAAAGGTGGTCATTCACATCAAGAATGTATCCATCAGGAGAAAATTCGATATAGGGTACTTGCGTATAAACAGCTCTATGAAATGCTGCATTGTAAATGGAAATATCATTGTTTTTGGTATCCACGACATCCTTTTTTCCCCACCACATACACGCTCCTTATCGATATAAATTTTATTTTTACAAAGACTCGCTACCTCATAGATCTATAGAACAATGTTGATACTTTTGTCATTACAGGCAAGCCTTGTTTTCCCATAGGCGGCACACTTTTTGTCGGAGCTTAAAAGTCAGTGGAATGCTTATTGTGTTTTGCCATTGATGGCTTTCCGTTTAACTAATATTAATCTCCATATAACTCACTGTTTAATAGGGTTGTGATTGTCATTAAAAAAAGCGCACTCGGTGAGTGCGCTTTGGACTGTTGTTCGGACACCCAGCAGGTGTTATTTCTTGCCTTACTTCAATACTGTCGTGTCAGCAATGGCACCTAAGCTGTCATCCACAAGGAAGTCAGCTGTTTCTGTTTGCATCTCGACATGATGACTGTAGTCTGCAAGGCCTGAGTCTTGTGGTGCAACGAAAGTAGAGTGTTTCGCTGTACCGTTAAACTGGACGAAGCTGGCCGTTGCTGAAGGCGCTGTCTGTCCCGCATTCACCGCGGTTAAGCTAAGCAATTCAGCCAGAGGCTCGGTACCTGCGAAATCAGGGCTTAGATAGACTAGAGTACCCAATGGGTTGCTGACTTTGTTTGGTACCACGCTGTCCTCATTCACTTCCGAGAAATAGAGCGAAGTAGAAAGAGCGCCACTGCGTAGCTTAGTGCTGACCACAGAATACGGATCAATCGTATCTAATAGTGTTTGTGCGGCGTAAGAAAATGATTGGAAGCCCGAGGTCACTTGTGCGATCTGCTCTTGTGTTGCCAATGTGGTGAACAAGTTATAGCACGCCGTATCGTCTAGGCTGGCACACTGTGCATCAGCAAACCCTTTGTACTCAGTGCTCGCGCTTAACGCGACATTGTGTTTGATTTGCGGGCCAAAGAACTCCGAACCTAAGAGCAGGTTGGAAATTTGACCACCCGAGTTTTGAATCGCCGCGCCAGAAAAACTGTACAAGGCATTGGCAGAAGCTGAACCCAATGTTTTGTTACTTTCAGCGATGGCTGAAGTACCAACAATGCCGCCTAACGAATGCCCCAGCATGCGCACTTTTGAGCCCATTCCAACATTGATGCCAGAGAGTGGCGTACCGCTGAACAGCGATTGGGAAAGGGTTAATGCCGCACGCAGCCCCAGCACATCCAGAATACTTTGGCGTAAATTATCACGAGCCACTGCCAAGTAAGTCAGGTTGATATAGGCAAGCGCATTGCTGTTTGCTGAGCGCGAACTGTCCAAACTGCGTTCACCGTGAAGCGGTAGATCAATGGCGATCACCGCAAGCCCTATTGCCGTCAGGTTTTTCGCGAAAGCGTACGCGTTCTCTTTCGCTGAAGTGACACCGTGTTGATAAATCACGATATTGGTTGGCGTGCTGCTGTTTGGCGTAAAGAGCAGGAACGGCACATCTTGCACAGACTTCACTTTCGGTACTGGCGAATAACGCGTGATGTAACGTTCAGGGTCAAGCTGACTGCCATCCGATTTGGTCAAGGTGAGGCCAATCAGTTTGAGCTGTTCACTGGTATCCGTCGCAAGCTTGCTGGTATCGACCCCTGCGGCGAGCAATTGTGCGCCGATCGTGAGCTGTTCATTACTGTCTGCTAACGCCGCTTTGATCTTTGCAAGGCTCGGCATTGCGGATTCAAAAGGTTGAGTATTCCAGTTACTGCCTGTTTCTAGGTAGTAAGGCAGACGTACTGTACCTTTGGTGACGTTAACCGAGTTTGCAGTATATGTGGCTAAAATAGCCGCTTTTTTATCTGCGCCAATATAGGTGCTGAAATTGTTGTCGGCCGTTAGTGCCGCGGCGAAATCAACGGGTGTTTCTAACTGCATGGTGTAAGCGGTATTGAGCCCAATTCCGGTTTGCTTCCAAACGGTTTCTAATTGGTTGCTGCCGCTGGCAAAAGCTGATGCCGTTGCGCCACGAGTCGCAAACAGTGTGTTACTCACCGATTGAGTGGAAAACCATGTGGAATAGACGATTTGAGTCTCATCGACACCGCTCAGCTGGAAGATTTTTTCAACCCCTTGAGTTACTTTTTGCAGCGTCGCAATGTCGCCCTCGGTGTACATCTTGTTTTTTGATTTCAGTGCCGCATAACTGGAAGAAGTGCCCACTGGATCGCCGTTAGTATCTGCAACTTCCGAGGTCACTGCCAAAATGTATTCCGAAGAAGCATTAAGCGCTTTTTTAGGCATAATGATGATTTTATCGGAAGCGGCGCTCGATATGGCGGTGTAATCCGCACCATTCGCTAATAACCTCTTGATGCTGGGAGATCCCGTCATCGAATCGGTTAACTCGTACAAATAAATGCCCGAAGAGATAATGCCATCGGCTAAGCCTGTTCCTTTAAAATCAAGAAACAGTGGCATAGTGATTGGCCAGCCATCCACTTGCCCCATCGCGACTAGTGGGTTAGCTCCGGAAGTATCACTTCCCGGCGGAATTTCTAACGTGCCATCATTGGCATTCATCAAAGCAAAAGAAGGCAGAGGCACATTGGCATTGCTGCCACTTAAAGCAAATTTAATGGTGGTGTCACGTTTCAACGCTTGTTGAATATAGGATTCATATTCGACAAGCGAGCTAGCACCTGAGCTGGTGGTTTCATTGCCACAGCCAGCTAACCAGAGCGCTGAGCAGAGAAGGGAGAGCTTGATAACCTGTTTCATGTTTGACTCCGGAATTAATTAAAGCGGTAATTCAATTGCAAGGCGCTGATATAGGCGACAGCCTCAGAATCAAATTTGAGGCTCTGACCAATCTGATTTTTCTCGTTAAAGGAGCCTTTGCGGCTTTGTACCAGTGCGAAACCCGCATCCATAGTCAATTGTGGGGTGATGGAGTAGGTGAAGCCCGCCGAATACCAGAAACGGTCACTGTCAGGAATACTCAACGTTGCTTCGCCAGCTTGTTCATCAAAAGCCAATCCTGCACGCAGTGTCCAAGCTGCATTCAGGGTGTAAGTGGCTCCTGCAGACCAGCGTCCGTTGTCTTCGTATTTTTCAATTTTCTGGAAACAAGTGCCGTTTTTACATTGGCTGGAAGTTGCGGTGAGCTCTTTAAAGCTGCTCCAATCCGTTTGCTGATAGCTGTAATGCACGGCCCATTGGTCGTTGAGTTGGTGGAAACCGGAGAGCTCCCAAATCGCAGGAAGTTCGATTTTGAGTTGCCCCGGAAAGACTGCGCTGGTAGCAATGCCGGAGTCATAACTGGAGAATTCACCATCATCAAAATTGAGTTTAACTCGTGAGCGATAGCCAAAACCGATGCGGTTTTGGTCGTCCAATTCGTAAAGTGCGCCAATGTTCCAGCCCACACCAAAAGTTTCGCCCGTCATACCAATCAAGTTATCGCTAGGATTTCCACCGACAAAAGGTGCTAATCCTCCTTTATGGCGTGTTAATTCTGCTTTTGCAGCAACCAGATCTAAACCGAAACCTAGACTGAATTCTTGATTCACTCGGTAAGCGATATTGGGGTTGAGATTGACGGAAATTAAAGAGGTATCTCCCGCTAAATCGCCTGCGTAAATCTCATTGGGGTAGTCGGTCGCCACACCGTAAGTGGTAAACATGGCAAAACCCCATGCCCATTTTTCATTGATTGGGCTGATGTAGTAAGCCGCTGGCACAATTTGCAGTGGCGCGACATCTTTCATTGATTGGTTGTTCGAAAGATCATCCACGTTGACATCGGGATCGACGATCGACAACGCTCCGGAAAATTGTGCTGTCTCAAACAGCATCATTGCAGCGGGGTTACGCGCCAGCACGCTGGCATTGTCTGCCACGGCCGCTTCACCTGCAAACGCTCGGCCTAAACCGGATGCGGAGTGTTCGGCCACTTGAAAGCCGGCAGCACTGGCTTGCCCTACTAAAAGTGCGGAAATACAAGCAGCAAGAGAAGATTTGTTCAACATTCTCGACCTCCTGAGGTCTTAGTTATTGTCGTTATTCCATTGACGATCCAGCGAGTCACTTACCTTCGACATAGCCGCTTTGCCGTGAAAAACAAAACGCCTAAAGCCCGGGAAAAGGTCACGCGAAATTTGATGTTAAATTTGTGTTAACCAGATGTCAAAGAAAATGGAGGTGTTATTTTTTAAAAGGAGGCGAAAGATAGATATTTAATTCAAATGAATCAATGAATTAAATTGATTTTCTGGTTGTACCAGTATGAGTTTGCAGAGTTTACAGCGAGTTACAACGAAAGGATGATATTTAGACGTTTTCTTATTGAATAAGACATGAAATGAAAACGTTAGAGAAGGAGCATATTCAATATGCTCCTTATTGAATTGATTAACGGCCCACGAAAGCGACAACGACTTTATCTTCACCTAGCTGACGAGTGAAAAGATAAGCGTTGGGCTGAGCGATCTCGCGATGTGTTCCTGCCCCAATGGCAGGGTGACGTTGGCGAAATTGTCCCAAGGTTTGCCAGTGTTTGAGTAAAGCTTGCTGCTCGGCATTCCATTCCCACGGCATATCAGAACGTGTGCCTTGGTGGAAGTCATCGGCGTAAGGTCCGGCTTCGCGAGCGACTTCATCCCCGTAATAAACTTGGATGGCACCCGGTGTGAGCAGTAGGGCATTGGCGGCATTACGTTGCATCTCGAATGATTTAAAGCGGCCAAAGAACAGCTCAGTATCATGGGAAGACATGTAACTCACTGAGTTGAAATCAAGGTATTTTGCAAGTGTCTGCGCGTAATCGCGATACACCATCGCCATTTGGCTTAAGCATGCAGCGCCATTATCCATGCGTTTTTGGATGTCAAAGTTAATCAGCGCATCAAAACCATCATCGAAATAGGGGCTGCGATAGGCACTGTGTCCCCATACTTCGCCCATCATCCAAAACGGTTCGCCGCTCTGCTGGTTTTCCTTCCGCCATGCCGCGAGGTTTTCGGTTGCCCGCTGTTTTAATCGTTGCCAAACTTCGCCTTCGACATGTTTTACTGTGTCGATGCGGAAACCATCGATGCCGAAGCGGCGCACCCAATCACTTTGCCACTCAATCAAGTAATCCGCGACGCTGTAGTTTGGTTTACTCACCACTCGTGTACCCGGATTGTTGAGCAGCCATTGCGGTGGTGTAACCGCTTGAGTCGACTCGGTGCGAAAATCGGGCAAGCCTGCTAAGTTCATGGTGATGTCGCTGCTGCCTGGTTTGGGGTAGTTTGGAAGCCCCGCGCGTACCCAATCACCGCCCCACCATCGCTTCCAGTTTTCACTTTGGTAATCCATCGCTTGATGGAAACTGTGCCAGTTCTGGTCGGCCTTGGGTTTCCAATCACTCCAACGTTCAGGCAGCATAGGGGCGTTAACCACTTGTACCGCATCTTGCTGCAAGTCGGCTAATGTGGCGTAGCCGGCATGGTTAATCACGGCATCCATCAGGACTTTAATACCACGGCGATGTGCTTCACGCACTAAGGTCTGTAGATCTTCATCCACTCCGAAGTTGGCATCAATCTTAGTGAAATCACGTGTCCAGTAACCGTGATACGCATAGAACGGGAATGAACCTTTCTCGCCGCCGCCGACAAAGCCGTGCACTTGTTCAACAATCGGTGACAACCAGATCGCATCGGTACCTAAGCTTTTAATGTGATCGAGTTTGGCGATCACACCTTTGAGATCCCCACCGTGGAAGGTGCCGATCTCTTCTTGTCCGTCGTTTTGTCTGCCGTAGCTGTGATCATTGTTTGGGTCAGCGTTGTAGAAGCGATCGACCATTACGAAATAGATATTGGCATTGCGATAGGTAAACGGCGGAACTTGGGGTTGATTGGTTTTAGGCAGCGGCTTTGGTTCAAGCAGCACTAAACCGCCGCTGTCGGGGGAAGGTGTTAGGCGTACTTTGCCATGTTGGACGGTCACCATTTGTCCGGTAAACGCGTCTTTTAATTCGGTGCCATCGACGAAACTGTCTGCCAAATCTAAAGTCACTTCACCCCCTTGGTACACCTCACAGCTGACATTAGGAATCGGGCGGCGAAATTCGGTTTTCGCAGCTTGGGTGGTTTGGCGCACTAAGGTAAGCGTATTGTTTTGCGCTTGCCATTGGAATGCATAATCACCACTAAAACGAATGTTCAGTGGTAACTCGGTTTTGGCTCCGCAATTGAGGGCAAGCGGTGTATTGAATTTTACGGCTAGCGTGGGGGCTGCCGGACAATGTCCTTCAATACCACTGATGGTGAGGGTGTAATCGCCTTTGGTCAGCGGAATCACCAGTGGCGCATCAGCTTGCAGCGGAAAATCACGGCTGTTGGTGGTGGTCGCTACAGTTAAGTTGGCGGTTAAATTGGGTGAGGCTAAGGCTGGTAGCGCCAAGGCTGACAGCAGTGACAAGGTCAGAGGGTTGAGTTTCATCGTCTATCCTTAGTGGGGCGGCTTTCTTACCTGCGCAAATGTCAGTGAGCCGTTTTTGATTCAAAAAAGGATAAGTCGCTAAGTGCTAACCGACATCATTCTTGGCTCTACGCCTTGTTAACTTGCACTGAATCACAACTTGTCCACGGTAGGCGTAGAAATGAACGTTTTCATTGTGTGTCATGCGATAAAAAATCCAAGCTAAGTCACAACTTCACCGATAGATATTGATAGGTTTTGCGCCGAGCTAGCCTCCTGCTTAGGATGTCGCTTAGTGAAAAACAGGAGAATGACAATGCAACAACAGGCAACCGTACAGAAAGTCACTATGGCGCAACAAGGGCCAGAGCTGTCTGAATTGGTTCAAGGTTACTGGCGATTGGCAGAATGGAACATGACTCCCCAGCAGCGCTTAACCTTTCTTAAGCAGCATATTGAGTTGGGGATCAGCACCGTCGATCATGCAGATATTTACGGCGGTTATCAGTGTGAAGCCTTGTTTGGTGAAGCATTAGCACTTGAGCCATCGCTGCGTGAGCAGATCCAGATTGTCACTAAATGCGATATTAAACTGTGTAATCCCAGCTTCCCAGAACGCAAAATCAACTACTACGACACCAGTGCCGCGCACATCTATCAATCGGTCAACAATTCGTTAGAGCGCTTAGGCGTTAATGAAATTGATGTGCTGCTGATCCACCGTCCAGATGTGTTGATGAATGCCGATGAAGTCGCGGAAGCGTTCTCTGAGCTGCACAAAGTCGGCAAAGTGAAACACTTTGGTGTATCCAACTTCACGCCAGCGCAGTTTGATTTGCTGCAATCACGCTTGGGCAAGCTGTTGGTGACGAACCAAGTGGAAATCAACCCACTTAATTTTGAAGTGGCACACGATGGCACCTTGGATCAATTGCAACGCCTGCGTATTCGTCCAATGGCGTGGTCATGCTTGGGCGGCGGTGCCATTTTCTCTGGTCAGACTGAGCAAACGCAGCGTGTACGTGCAGTGTTGGAAGAGATCCGTGCTGAACTGGGAGCTGAGTCGATTGAACAAGTGATTTATGCTTGGGTACGCAGTTTGCCAAGCCAGCCGTTACCGATCATCGGCTCAGGCAAAATCGAGCGCGTTGAAAGTGCGATTGCCGCGCTGTCGTTGCAACTCTCTCGTGAACAATGGTACCGAGTGTGGGTGGCTTCTAAAGGTCACGGTGTACCGTAACCTTCCAAACCGTTTCATCTTCTTGCGCCAGTCTCTGTACTGGCGCAGTTTTTTTCGGGTTAGCCGAACTTTAATCCCCGTTGTTCCGCTCTTTACACCAACCGTTCATCTTAGCGAAATACCATTCACGCCAGAAAATGACCTTTTATCGCAAACCACGATCACTTCGTGTTGCGCTGGGTAAACTTCCCGAATTCCAGATTGCTTGGACCTTGTGGCGGTAAGTACTACCAGCAGTTTGGACCGTTTCACGTTACCGAAAAGGACATTTCGCATGAAAACTCGCAATCTGTTTTTCTTCCCTGCTTACGTGGTTGGGGCTTTGTTGAGCTTACTGGCTTGGCAAGCTTTGGCTCTGCCGACCGAAGCCATGATCCAACGTTACAATCAAGCCGCACAAGGAGATACCCAACTGGTGGAACCTTTGTACACCGAGCTAGAAAATCTCATTGAGCAAGAAGGGGCAACGGCACTGTCTTTGGTTTATTTGGGCAGTACGCGCACTTTGATGGGGCGTGATGCCTTCTTGCCATGGAAAAAAATGCGTTTTAGTGAAGAAGGGCTTGCCACGATCGAAAAGGGGCTTTCGTTACTCAATCGGGATGCCTCGAGTCCGGAAGAACGCCGCAATGGCTTACCGACACGCATGCTCACAGTAGCGATAGCGGCGGCAACGTATACCTCAATGCCAGACATGTTTAACCATTTTGAGCGTGGATACGATCTCTACCTTACTCTGCTGTCCGAACCTGATTTTCAGGCGCAACCATTTGCCGCCACCGCATGGATTTACCATTTAGCCATTGTGGCGGCACTGCGTGCTGAAGATAAAGAGCAAGCACGTCTTTGGGTGGAAAAAATGCAACAAACGGATGCCAACCATCCCGAGACTCAGCAAGCGCAAGCCTTGCTCGAACAAGCTTAGGGGGCTACATGCTGACATTTCAATCTATTGAAAAGTGCTATCCACTCGGAACACAGAAAGCGCCAGCCCTACGTGGTGTGAGTGGTGTGGTGCAACAAGGTGAAATGCTCGCGCTGTGCGGCCCTTCTGGCTCGGGCAAAAGCACCTTATTGAACATTCTTGGTTTGCTTGATCCGCATTACCAAGGTGAAGTGACCTTAGACGGACAAGCCTATCCACGCAGTGGGAAATCAGCAGCCTTACTGCGTCGTACCCAGTTTGGGTTTGTGTTCCAGAAATTCAACTTAGTGCCAGTGATGACTGCGCTGGAAAATGTGGCTTATCCCTTACTACTCAACGGTTTTAGCCGCCGAGATCAGCAGCAGCTGGCACGTGATATGTTGATCAAAGTGGGTTTGGAAGCGGTGATGCAACAGCGACCGGATCATCTGTCTGGTGGCCAGCAGCAACGTGTCGCGATTGCTCGTGCCTTAGTCCATAACCCTAAATTGGTGGTGGCAGATGAGCCGACCGCAAGTCTGGACAGCCAAACGGCCAATCGCGTGATCAGCTTGATGAAAAATCTCGGCCATGAACTGGGAACCACCTTTGTCGTGGCGACCCATGATGGACGCATGGCTGCGCAGTGCGATCGCACACTCAATCTGGTGGATGGGCAAATTTCATTGGAGGCGATGCAATGGGCAAGTTGATCTCTCAAGCATGGCGTTTGGCGGCACTGAATCTGCAGCGTAACCGCCGTCGCAGTTTACTCTCTATCTCGATCATCGCGATTGCGGTATTGGCCTTAACCTCTGCGGGGGGCTTTGGTCTCTACACTTACGATTCGCTGCGTGAATCGACGGCGCGCGATGTCGGGCATTTAACGCTTAGCCTACGTGGTTACTTTGAACAAGAGGAAGAAACGCCTTTAGCAAACGGGCTTGAGGGGAGCGATAGCATTCGCCAAGCCTTGCTGGCTAACCCTGCTATTCGTGGCATTCAGCCACGTATTGAACTGACTGGGCTGGTTTCCAATGGCGTGAAGTCGACGATTTTTGTCGGCCTTGGCGTGGATTACAAAGAGTTTGATATGAAAGGCCCGTTTTTGGATCTGCGTGCAGGACAAACATTGCAAGACCCGAACTCGCCACGGTTCGATCCTACTCAGCCACAGGTGATGTTGGGCGTCGATCTGGCGCGCAACCTGAATGTTGCTGTTGGCGATTGGGTGACATTGCTCGCCACTACCGCAGATGGAGCGCTCAATGCGTTAGATTTTCAGGTACGCGGGCTGTATTCAACCGGTGTGCCTGAGTTGGATAAACGCCAGCTCTATCTGCATCTTACTTCAGCGCAGGAGCTACTGAACTCAAGTAAAGTCAGCACCTTATCTGTGTATCTGTTTACCACGGAGCACGCCGCAAGTGTACAAGGCTGGGTGGAAGAGCAGCTAAGCAAGCTGCATTTACCGCAAGATCTGCAAGTGACGCCTTGGCAACAGCTCGCCGTCTTCTACACCCGAGTGAAAGATTTATACGATCGACTGTTCGGCGTAATGGGTACGGTCATGGCGATGGTGGTGTTTGTGGCGCTGTTCAATACCTTAACCATGTCAGTCAGTGAGCGCACCCGTGAGATTGGAACCTTGTCAGCGTTGGGGGCGTTCCCCAATGACATTTTGGCAGGGTTTGTGCGTGAAGCCACTTTACTCGCGTTATGCGGCACTTTGTTCGGGACTTTGCTCAATTTGCTGACGATTGCTGTTGTGCGCGTGGCGGATATTCAAATGCCACCCCCGCCGGGAAGAACGGAAGGTTATCCGCTCGATCTCTATTTTTCTTTCACTCTGGTTGGCCTTTGTGCGGTCGGAACCGTGGTGATTTGTGTGCTGGCGGCTTGGTTCTCTGCTCGCAAAGGGGTGAACAAACCGATCACGGAGGCATTAGCGTATGTGTAAATCCATTTTAACTTTCGTGTTGGGGCTTCTCTGGGCTTGTAACCTTGCTGCCAATGAAGTGGATGTGGTCAGCATGGTGCAGCGCGCCGATGATTATCGGCTCAAAGAACCTGCAGCCAAAGTGGTTTCTGTGGTGCAGCTTTACCATGACGGTAAGCTTGAGAAAACCAACCAGTACGATGTGTATGTGCGTGAGAATCGAGAATCCTTAGTGCTGTTTCAATCGGCCACCGAAGCCGGACAAAAAATGTTGATGCTCGGGGATAACTATTGGCTACTTATGCCGAAAAGTCGTCGCCCGATCCGCATCACGCCGATGCAAAAATTACTCGGTGAAGCCTCTGTTGGGGATATCTCCACCCTGACTTGGAGTGAGGATTATCTGCCGAGTTTAGAAGGGGAGGAGCCGTTGCAACGTGAAGATCTTTCCAATGTTGAAACGTATCGTTTGGCGCTGAAAGCAAAAACCGCAGGAGCCAGCTATCAGGCCATCACTTTGTGGCTTAATAAAGTCGATGCTTCGCCTGTGAAAGCGGATCTCTATTTGCATTCGGGTAAACTGGCCAAAGTGGCGTGGTTTTCTATTGAGGGCGATCGCGTCACAGAGATGATTCTGCTCGATAAAATCCAACCACTGAAACGCACCGTGATTGAGTACCAGTCGGTGCAGCCAACTCGTTTGGATGACAAGTTTTACAATCCTGCGTATTTGATCCAAAACCCAGTGTTGGAGCACTAAGATGAAGTTGCTCATAACGGGGTTAGTGGGCTGTTTGGTTTGTACTCATGGGATAGCGCAGACGATGCCAACATTTGATTGGGATTGGATGATGAGCGCCTCGCACACCCAGCCCAGTGATTCGCCTTTGTTTGCCCCACCTCAGGGGCAAAAACGTGAAACAGCAGAACAGGTGGATGCTGGGTTGGATTTAGAATCTCGCTGGCAGGGATGGACGGCGAGCCTCGCGCTCACCCTTTCTCCGCTTTATCACAGCTCTGAACAGTCACGCGATGCCACTCTCACCCTCAGTGAACTTTTCTGGCAAGGGGAAAGGATTCTCGCGGGGCAAACCTTGGATATTACCGCGGGAAAAATTCGCCTCGATTGGGGCGTGGGTTACGGGTATCGCCCCTTGGATCTGTTTTTGCCTTATCGGCGTAATCCTATTGGAATTCAGGTCGAAGAAGGGGCAGGCGTGCTCGCCCTTTCTTCCTATCAAGGATTGGGGGAGTGGACTTTGCTCGCCACCGATAGCTCTTGGGGGCGATCGAGTGATGCACAGTTGATAGAAAGCAATGAACAACAAGGTGTGGGGCTACGTCACTATCGGCTAGTCGGTGATAACGAGATTCAAGGCATCGTCTACTACGACAATGTTCGGCGTGGTTTAGTGGGCGGTTCTTGGGTATCAGTACTGAACTCCGCGTGGGGTGTGCATACGTCCTGGCTGTATCAACGAGAATATTGGCAATACCAACAGCAAACTGAGCGCCCGCTCGAATTGGTGAAAATGCAGCATGCAGGGCAGTTTTTGTTTGGCTTAAACTGGGCGAATGCGGAAGGGCATAATGTGATTGCCGAGTATTGGTACGATGGGCGCAGTTGGAATGCTCAAGAGTGGCAACAAGCACTAACCAGCGTAGCTCTGCTTAGCGAAGCCGGGCATTCACAAATGGCTTTTTCTTATGCGCAGGGCTACCAAGCCGCTAATCTCATGGCACATAACGTTATGCTGCATTGGACGTGGGATAGCACCAGTGGTCAGCTACTAGGTATTGATGATTTAACGCCTACTTTGGATGTGCTGTGGTCTGTGGAAGATGGAGGACTCATCGTCACTCAATGGCTCAACTGGCAAGCTTACGATAGTGGTAGCGCCTCGTTGGAACTGGAATTTGCCGCACGTTTTTTAAGTGGGGATTCGGACTCGGCGTATGCAAACCTGCCTGATAGCGCTAGGATTTTGTTCAATCTAAAAGGGAAATTCTAGATGATGGGACGCTTTGATATTTCCACTCAAACTTTGAAAAGTTTTGGGTTTACCACTCTGTTTTGTTTCGTCATTGCGTTAACAACCCTGACCATTTGGGGGGGCAGCTTTAGCGAACATATCGCCATCAGTTTTGGGTATGGTTACAGCGCGTTTTTATCGGCCTATTGGATTGAGCGTTGCTGGCCCAAGCTGTCATCCCGTTTGGTTAACGTATTGGCACTGAGTTGTGCTGTGGTGATTGGCACATTCTGTGCGTATTTGTGGCTGCGTAAGTACCCAGAATTTAATGACTTTTCCGCTTACAAACCCATCATCATTTTAGGTTTCATTTTTTCTGCGGTCTGTTTTTTGTATTTCTACGCCCATGAACAGAAATTGATCGCGCAAGGGGCACTGGAAGCCGCGCGCCGTCATCAGTCTGAGCAGGAGAAAGCGCTACTGCTCAGTCAATTAAAGCAACTTCAGAGCCAAATTGAACCGCATTTTCTGTTTAATACCTTAGCCAATATCAATGCGCTGATCTCGGTTGAGCCTTACAAAGCGCAGCTAATGTTGGAAAAACTTACTGAACTGATGCGTGGCGCGATGCGTGTAAAGCGAACCAACACCGGTGATTTACGCGAAGAGATGCAATTGGTTGATGCTTATCTTGGCATTCAGAAAATCCGCTTAGGCGAACGGCTGGAATACACGCTACCTGAGCTAGCCGATTGGGGGAATCTCGGTATGCCACCCATGCTGATCCAACCCTTGGTGGAAAATGCCGTATTGCATGGTATTGAACCCAAAGCCGAGGGCGGAACCATCCGTATCCGCATTGAAATTGCAGAGGGTTGGTTTGAACTGGCGGTGGAAGATAATGGCATGGGATTGAGTGATACCCCCAAAGGTAACGGTATTGCCTTGCAGAATGTTCGTGAGCGTTTGTCGGGTCTATTTGGGGATGAAGGCCGACTTACTGTGGCACAAAATTATTTTGGCGGGGTGACCGCGACTATCCGTATTCGCTTACCGCACCTACAGGAATTACAGCACCCCACCGCCGTCGAATAACAGGATAGATGATAGGACATGGATGATGAATCAATGTGTTAAAGCCGTGATTGCGGATGATGAACCCTTGCTGCGTCATCATCTTAACAAGATGCTAGCCGACTCATGGCCAGCGCTTGAAATAGTCGCAAGTGCGGAGAATGGTGAAGTTGCCTTGCAGGCTATTGAGCATCATCAGCCCGATTTGGTTTTTCTCGACATTCGTATGCCTAAGCTTGATGGCATGGCGGTTGCTCGGCGTTTGCTCACCTTACCCAAGATTCCGTTGGTGGTTTTTATCACGGCCTACGATGAATATGCGGTCAGCGCGTTTGAGGCCAATGCCATTGACTATCTGCTCAAGCCCCTTTCGCTGTCGCGTCTAGCCCATTGCTGTGAAAAACTACAACAGCAATTGGAGCGTAACGCTTCTCCAACGGCGGATTTAACTCAACTAATCAGTCAATTTGAGCAACTGACTCGCAGCACAAAACCGCAATACCAAGTATGGCTGAAAGCCAGTAAAGGCGAAGAAATCCATCTGCTTGCGGTGAGTGACGTACTGTATGTGAAAGCAGAGGATAAGTATCTCTCACTGTACAAAATGCAAGGTTCAGTGACCCAAGAGTATTTACTGCGCTCGTCTTTAAAAGAGCTGTTAGCGCAATTGGATCCAAATCAGTTCTGGCAAATTCACCGCTCTATAGCGGTTAACGTTGCTAAAATCGACAAAGTTACCCGCGATTTAACGGGCAGAATGTGGGTACATATTGATCGTGTTCAACTCCCTGTCAGCCGTGCTCTGCAGCACTTATTTAAAGCAGGCTAATTTGCCTGCTTTCTATCCAGATTCTCATCCTTGAGCACCACTTTCTAAGTTTTAATCCGCCTAGAGTCATCAAACCATTCCACAATTGAGACGGCGATTATTTAGTCCTCTTATGAGTAGTCATTTAGTTATGCATCACTTATAACTTAAACGGTAAGTTTAGTTACAAAATTATAATTATTAGCATATTGAAATAATCTATCACCAATTATCGCGAAAAATGGGGGCAGTATGGAGTCTCAAGTTGTTACTCAACCTGTAACAGTCACCAGTGTGTCTGGCAATGTAGTGGTTGTTAATGCGCAAGGTCAGGCGCGAATTGTGAATACAGGGGATGTACTGCAACCGGGTGAAATCATCATCGCCGTTAACCAAGCAGAAGTCGTAGTACAAACCTCTTTGGGTGCCGTTCAAGTGGATGCCAACTGCGTCGCTTGTTTGCCTGAGCTTGCGTTGGATGAACAGCCAGCGTTATTCACGTCACCGTTGCAAGGTGAAATCAATGTCGATTTAACCAAGCTTGATGCGGCGAACTTTGATGAACAAGCCATCGCCGCGATTCAACAGGCCATTTTAGATGGTGTTGACCCCACCACCGCGTTAGAAGCCGCAGCAGCCGGGGCAGGGGCTACTGGTTCTGCAAATGAAGGGGCGATCACGATCGCTTATAACTATCCTGAAGTGCTCGCGAGTACGTCGTTTGACACTCATGGCTTCACTCAAACCTTCTCGACAACCCAAACTTTCGTTAACCCGCTGCGCTTTGCAGAGGGTGGGGAAAATGTTTCTGCACAAGTGACCGAAGGCTCCTTATCGCTTGGCACTTATCCACAATCATCATCAGTAACTACCCTAATTACGGCGGGGAGCCTTGCTCTTTTGCCGGTTTCGTTCGTTCCTGCACCTACATTTTTAACTGCACTTTTAGCGGAACTGAACCAAGACATTACCTCTTCTGGTCAGCCAGTGGTTTTTCGTTATGACTCGGCCAGCAACAGCATTATTGGCGAGCAAAATGGCAACGAAGTTCTGAGCATTGCGATCAACGCGGAATCGGTAGGGCGAGATATCAACCTCACCATCACCACCACACTCAGTCAGCCCATTGATCATCTGCCTTCAGTGGGCGGTGGTTTGGTCTCTATCAATGGCGATCAAATTTCGATTGCGATGCAGGTGACGGGAACCGATAGCAATGGCAATGCCATTCAAACACCGATCAATATTTCTGTGGCGATCAATGATGGCACTGCACCAGTGATGGTTGACGAACCCACGCTGAGCCTCAATGAGAATGATCTGCCATCGGCTCTGATGGCACGGATTCGCTAACAGTTTCTGGGCAGTTTGATACCCAGCTAGGTTCGGATCAGGTTGCTTCGTATCAAATTGATCCTAACAGTGCCAACCCTATCTCTGGCCTTACCTCACAAGGTGAAGCGGTAGTGTTAGGTGAGCCAACTTTTGTTAATGGTACACGCGTCTATCAAGCGACCGCAGGCGGCCGAGATGTTTTCCAATTGACCCTGAATGGTGACGGTAGTTACCAGTTTGTTTTGCAAGGAACGTTAGATCACGCAGCGGATAGTGATGCGTTAACCATCACTTTGCCAATAGTAGCCATTGACTACGATAACGACAGCTCTGCACCAGGGAATTTGAGCATTCAGATCCAAGATGACAAGCCGATGATCACGGGTGTTGAGCCGCTGACTGTCGCTGAAAAAACGCTGGATACCGGTTCGATTGGTGGCGGTGCGGGTTTAGTCGCAGAGGGTAATTTTACGACTACCCAAGGTGCGGATGGTGTTGTCTCGTATCGTTTAGATAATCTGACCGATGCGGTGGTTGGAGTGACGTCTGGTGGTGTACAAGTCACCTTGACTGAATCGGTCGACGCGAACGGAAATTACACCTATACCGCTATGGCGGGTGGTGAAGCCGTATTTACTTTGTTGCTCAACCACGATGGTAGTTACCGTTTTACTCTGCAAGGAACGGTTGACCATGCAGTAAACAGCGATGAGTTGTTGGTCAATTTCAACGTCGTCGCGACAGATTTTGATGGTGATAGTGCGAATATCACCCTGCCGGTGACAGTGAAAGATGATAAACCTTACTTCACAAACGTGACCGGGCTGTATGTGCATGAAAACGACTTGCCGCAAGGCTCAGATACAGACAAAGAACCGCTAACCGCTCATGGTCAATTTGAACTCGTGCAAGGTTCCGATCGTGTTTCCAGTTTTACGCTGGATACCAGTGCGAGCCCAGTACAAGGGCTTACTTCCAATGGTGTAGCGGTAACGCTCTCAGCGCCCGTCGATGATGGCAATGGTAACTTGACCTACACGGCGACTGCAGGCGGCACGACTGTCTTTACCCTAGTGCTGAATACCGATGGCTCATACAGCTTTACGCTCTCCGCGCCGGTAGATCATGCACTTGATAGCAACGATTTAACGCTCAATTTCAAAGTGATCGCCACGGACTTTGATGGTGACAGTGACAGCATTGTGCTGCCGGTCAAAATCAATGATGACAAGCCTTACTTCACAA
>NZ_AOMO01000035.1 GCF_000338875.1 Vibrio mimicus CAIM 602
TCGTAACCAGATCCTATCGGAGCTGAAACAAGGTTGCCCAGAAGTGGAAAACAGCCTGTTCTGGAAAATTTGGCCTTGGTATGTACGCCTAGTTTGCCCAGTACTGATGTTGATGGTGTTTTTCGCCTAATCGAAACCACAGATAACGAACTTTCTATATAAAAGCGGCTTTCGAGCCGCTTTTTCTTTAGGCGTAGAGGGTTTTGAGTATAATCACGCCGCAAAGTGAGGCGTATTTATGTTTGATATTCTGTTTACCCATCCTGATTTCCTGCTTATCAACAAACATCCTAATGTGTCAGTACACAAAGATGATGGTGATACGATGCTGTTACAAGAAGTCGCAGCACAAAGTGGTGATAGCCAGCTCTATTTAGTCCATCGCTTAGATAAGATGACTTCGGGCATATTATTGTTGGCACGCAATGCGGCGGCGGCGAGTGAGCTATCACAAGGTTTTGCTAAGCGTACGGTAGAGAAATTCTATCTCGCGATTGGCAGTAAAAAGCCAAAGAAAAAACAGGGTTTGGTCTGTGGTGATATGGAACGTTCACGCCGTTCATCATGGAAATTGGTGAATTCACAACATAATCCGGCGGTGACTCAGTTTATCTCAACGACTGCAGCACCGGGTGAGCGTCTGTTTTTGTGTAAACCACACACTGGAAAAACTCACCAAATTCGGGTGGCACTAAAATCGATTGGATCGGCAATCGTGGGCGATCCTATCTACAATGCGGCTGATGAGTCCGATCGCGGTTATCTGCATGCTTTCGCTTTGCGTTTCTCCTATCAAGATACGCTTTATCAGTGGTTGTGTGATCCGCGCCAGTTCCCGCAGTTGGGCACAAAATGGCAGGAAGAAGTGGTGAGCCAAGGAATCGACAGTTGGCTTACACCATGGGATTTACCTTGGCCTGTGGTTAACATCCGTTCTTAATAGCAAATCGGGTAGGGTGAGCCTAAAGGAAATCCCCTCATCACCAATTCATCAAGGGATGAGGGAAAGTGTGCAGTGTACTTATTGTTGGCTTACTTCACTCTGCTCGGCTTGATGCAGCGTTTGAAAACCGTAATAGATACGTGTCGCCGTAGTAAACCAGCAGGCTGCACCAAATACCCAAGCGATTGTTGAAAAGTAATTGGGCAGTAAACACATCAGCACAAAGCATCCAATGGTTTCAGTACCTTCAGTCAGGCCACTCATGTAGTACAAAGATTTGTGGTGATATACCGGGTTGGCAATACTGCGCTTGCTTGCCATGACTGCGAAGGCGAGAAAACTGCTGCCAGTGCCAATGAAAGCAAAAATGAGAAATGCTCCCGCAACCGCGTTGCTTTCTGGGTTGGCAAGTACGAAGCCAAACGGCACCAAGGAATAAAACAGAAAATCGAGGCTGATATCGAGAAATCCGCCTGAATCTGTAAGCCCTTGACGACGTGCGAGTGCGCCATCTAATCCATCACAAATTCGATTCACTGTTATCAATGTCAGTGCGAGTAAATATTGCTCCATCGCGAGAGCGGGCAATGCTAAAACCCCAAACAGGAAACCGAACAAAGTCACTTGATTTGCCCTAATTCCTGCGTTGTCCAACACGTTTGCTGCCTGAGAGATAGGCCAACGGATTGCCTTAATCGCGTATCGATCAAGCATTGTTCACCTCACTTGGCCATTCGATCACTCGGCTACCGGCTGGAACATCATCATGATCATGAGTCACCATTAAAGTCGGTATGCCCGCGCTTGTGAGCTGGTTGAAAACCCAATCACGAAATTGGCTGCGCAGAGCTTTATCTAATTTACTGAAGGGTTCATCAAGCAAAACCAGTTTGGGTTCGGCGAGCAGCATACGCATCAAGCTAATCCGCGCTCTTTGCCCACCAGAAATTTGTTCGGGGAACGAGCAAGCTAGGTCTAAAAGCGCGATTTTCTTCAGGGCTGCAAGTGCGTTCTGCTTACGTTGCTCACCTTTAACTCGATTAGGAAGGGCGAAGGCGAGATTCTCCCACACATTCAGGTGTGGAAAGAGTAAATCATCCTGAAACAGCATACCGACTTGGCGCTGATGAGCTGGCACTGTGTTAAGCACGCTATCCCCGAGCTGAATGGAGCCTTGGTAGGTAAAATCCGTTGCCAAATGACCTGCAATAACACTGAGTAGGGTTGATTTTCCACAACCACTTGGGCCCATCAAGCTGACAATCTCACCCTCAGCGATGGTCAGGTTAAAATCTGCCAGCAGGCAGCTATCGTCTTGTCTACGGATGACGAGGTTTTCGAGAGAAAAGACCATGAAATACCACTTTAAATTGGGCTACTCGATAGCGGTGTACTTGCACACGTCCGAGTAAAAGGGCAAACGAAAAGAATACAAAAGGCAATATAGCTTGGCAGATGGCGTAAATCGCAGTGACACGACGATCATAACCGCTGGAAAGAGCGACCGCCTCAGTCGTGATGGTGGTTAAACGGCCACTGCCCAACATTAAGGTTGGAAGATATTGCGCAAGACTGACACTGATCCCCACCGCCCACGCATACAGCAGGGCAGGAAATAATAAAGGGAGTTTTACTCTCCAGAAAATCTGCCATTCGTTTTTGCCTAAACTGCGTGCCACTTTAGAGTAGTTAGGGTTGTAGCTTTGCCAAGGGCCACTAAGTGCGAGATAGACTAAAGGAAACGCAAAAAAAGTGTGCGCCCAAACAACCCATAACGCATAGGCTTGTGATGCAATCATCAAGGTCAAAACTTGAATACCAAACAGCAAAGAAAGTTGCGGCAGTAACATAGGCAAAGCGATGAAGTAGACGGGAATCGCTCGCTTAGTTTGCAAGCGATATTCTTGAGCAATAACCGCAAACAGCAGGGCTAAAGTGCCAGAGCAAAGGGCAAGCAGCACACTGGTTTCAATATTTACCAACACATTTGGCCATTCATCCCCCCAAAACTGCACTGTCCATTGACTAGGAAAAAGGTCGGGAAAACGCCAACGCTGAGTCACACTCCACACTAGGGTCAGCGGAATGATCGATACAGAAATAACGAACAAAAGGCCGAGCAACGTTTTATGGGGCAGAGGCGGGGAATGGCGTCCTGAAGACTGCCAATTCCGGCAACCTTGGGTAATGAGCCATTCAAAAATGCGAATGACCAATAAAATAATGCTGGCTAACAGCAATAAAACTACAGCGCCGGAGGCAGCTCTTGGCAATAAACTCAGGTCGGGTTCATTAAACCACTGCCATACCAATACAGAAAACGTAGGTGGCGTGGTTGGCCCAAGCACCAAGCTGAAATCAACGACAGAAATTGCATAGGCCGCCACTGCAAACAGAGTAAAACGGATTTTACGTAGCCATTGCGGGAAGATGATTTTCCACCACATCTGCTGCTCTGAGTAACCTAAAGAAGCACTGAGCATCTGCATCTTCGGCAAATTAAACTGCTGCAAGATAGGCAAACTGATCAGCAGAATAAAAGGCACTTCTTTGAATGCTAGTCCCAAGGTTAGGCCAATGGCATACGGGTCATGCACTAACCAAGCGGCATCTTGGGAGGGATCTCGATACTCAAACAGACTGTGGAGTAAGCGGGCGAGCCATCCTGTCGAAGAGAAAAGAAAAGCAAAACCAATCGCAAAGGCCACATGAGGCAGCGCAATCAGCATGGATAAGCTGTTTTCGATGCGTTTCCAACGAGGGTGAAACCAAAAGCGTTGCAAAATAGCAAAGCTGATCAGAAGTGCCAGATAAGTACTAATGAGAGTGGAACTAACGGAAAGCAGCAAGGCATATTCCACACCTTGCCACTGCCATACTTGGCTAAAGCCGAGCCAAGAGGGTTGATGATGCCCAAGTGCGGGCAGATAACCTAAGGCGGATATCAGCACGCCAACCAATCCGGGTAAGATTGGTGCAATACACAGCAGGATTAAACTCCAATAGGCAAACCTAAGCATCATTAACAACCGTTATTTTAGGCTGTTGCCGTAACGTTTTTGCCACTCAGCTTCCAATGCACCCTGCCAGCTTGGATGAGGTTCCGCGATAGCAGGAAACAGCATGGTGTTTTTTGCGCTGCCAGTTAGGTTTTGTGTTTTAAGGACAGAAGGGTCACCCCAAATTGATAAATCACCCTTGCGTGATTGCGCTTCACCACTGAGTAGGAAGTTAATGGCAACCAAGGCACCTTCTTTGGCGTTGGCATTCCATGGAATGGCTAAGAAGTGGATGTTGGTTAAAGCACCATTTTTCATTGCATAGCTTTGTGCAGTTGGAGCTAATTTACCTGTCGCTTGGGCTGAAAATACTGCATTGGGGTTGAAGGTGATGGCGAGATCCAGCTGTCCATCATCAAGCAACTGCATCATTTGTGAAGAACCCGATGGGAACTGTTTGCCTTTACGCCAAGCCACGGTATGCAGTTCATCCAAATATTGCCACAGTGGTTGAGTGATTTGATCAAACGTTGTTGGATCAACAGCTTTGTTGAGCGCAGGTGAGTATTGAGTCAGCTCAATCAAGGCTGCTTTTAAGAAGCTAGTGCCATGAAATTCAGGAGGCTGAGGGTAACTGATTCGATTTGGAAACGCTTTAGCGTAACTCAGCAGTTCAGCAAACGAAGTCGGTGGGTTATTCAACAACTGCTTATCATGGATGAAGACTAACTGCCCGACGCCCCAAGGTGCTTCCAAACCTTCGGTTGGCTCAGAAAAATCGCTATCTACAGGCAGACTTGTATCGACAATTTGCCAGTTCGGTAAGTTTTCAACAAATGGCCCGTAGAGTAAGCCATTACTTTTCATCGATTTAAAATTTTCACCGTTGATCCAGACTAAGTCGACGCTGCCGTGATCATTTTTTCCTGCCGCTTTCTCGGCGATTAAACGAGTCGTAGTTTCCGCAATGTCTGTCACTTTTACATGCTGTAGCGTGACTCCGTAACGAGATTTGAGTAGATCAGCAGACCAACGTAAATAGCTGTTAATCTCTTGGCTGCCACCCCAAGCATGAAAATAAACGGTTTGTCCGCGGGCTTTTTCAGTGATCTCTTCCCATGACTGCGCAGAAACGGTAAATGAAAGGGCGCACGCAGAGAGGAAAGTCAGCAATTTTTTCATGGATTGTCCTTAATAATTTGACTTTATTGTGTCTCTAGACCGGATAAACGATGCTTGTCTTTCATTATGAAGGAAAAAAAGCAAAATGCTCGGTTTGCTTTGCCCTTATCTATAGAATTGATAAACAAAAACGGCAGCTAAATTAGCTGCCGTTAGACATGAACTACGAAACAGAGAGGGTTATTTTACCCAGTCACGCAGAGTATAAGTCAACGTGTGTACATCGTTTTTCAGAGTCAATGTATCTTTAGTGAGAGTGATGTTGCTCCAGTCGGTCAAGGTTTGTGACACGGCTTGCTCTGTATCCATCACATCACCAATACACATTTTCATGGTCATGCCCATTTTTTCAATGCGGAATTGGTTATCTTTGAGTTCAGCTTTACCAAAGAAGTTGTTACAACCTGCGTTACCGCTGGCCATCATTTGCTCACCAATTTCTAAACGTGGTGCTTCATTGTGTTCGCCTTTCACCACATCTTTGCCATCAATTTGCGTTAGCTGCCAATTGTGGTGTTGAAGATCTTGAGCAGTAATTTGCACATCATCACCATTGCTTGCACAAGCGGTCATCAATACAGGTAGGGTAATTGCGGCAAGTAATGATTTTGAACTAAGCTTCATAATATTCACTCCTAATGTGGAAACCCGCACAGTATAGTGAATAAAACACTGTTTTTGTCAGTTTAAGGTCATGGTTTATATGAAACTTTGAACCTAGTCGCCTTACAAACCACCGAGAAGTCAGTAAAAAGGATGTGATTTCCCTATGGAGCAACTGGAGTTTTTCAATATTGTCAGCCCCTGCATTGGGGTATGCAGTGTCGATGAGAAAGGCTATTGCACAGGTTGCCTGCGTAAGCGTGAAGAACGTTTTAACTGGCTGAGTATGACACCGGCTCAGAAACTGCATGTGATCAAACTGTGCCGACAACGATATCGTCGTAAACAGGCGGAGGCGCGTGGTCAAGGCAAAACGGAAAATCTGAGCGAGAGTGGAAACGCAGCAACTGACGCTCAGCAAGATCTGTTTTAAGCGGGCTAATCAGTCCATAAATCACTGACCCAACCTCCTACTTGATCATCAAAGTGGTTACCCGCAAATTTGCGCGGCTCGTTGGATTTAGGATCTTTTACTTGGGACATCATTTCATAAATATAACGAGCCATCGGGTCATTGCAGCTTTCCACTTGTTGTTTGCGGGTTGCGGCTTCTTTAATCAATTTCAGACGATAACTCTTACTGTTACGTTTCATTGGCAAACCTCCAATTTTCGAGCGACTGAGTTAAAAAGTTAGAACTCAGTCACACTATCGTCAATGGTCATTTGCCGTACATTTTCTAATCCCATTCTCGCGCTTTATTTTTCTATCTCCTTCATATTGCTCTGTGCTATGGATGTGTTTGCCCCAGTTGAGTGCTAATCGAGAGATTTTTTAAAGCGCATTGAAGCAACGAGCAATCCAAACAGAGTAAACAGGGCTAACCAGAACGTATCGCGCCATAAATCGCCTAAGTCTGCCCCGCGTAAGACAATTCCACGAATCAAACGCATAAAGTGAGTGGCTGGCAGTACTTCGGAAATCCACTGCGCCACGACAGGCATTCCTTCATAAGGAAACATAAAGCCAGAAAGCAAAATGGAAGGGAGCAGAATAAACACCGTCATCTGCATTGCTTGTAATTGGGTATTGGCGATGGTTGAGATAACCAAACCTAGGGTTAAGCTGGCAGAAATGAAGAGTAAAGTGCCAAACAAGATCTGACTGAGCGCGCCATTAATGGGGACGGCAAAAATGAAATGACCTAAGCCGAGGATGATGGCGACTTGGATCAGCCCGACAAAAATGTAAGGTACGATTTTGCCTATCATCAACTCGATTGAATGCACTGGTGTCGTGATCAACAGTTCTAAATTGCCACGTTCCCGTTCGCGCACAATCGCAGCACTGGTAAATAGGATCATGGTCATGGTCAAGATAACCCCAAGCAGACCGGGAACAATGTTGACCGCAGACCGGCGGCTTGGGTTGTAGAGCAACGTAATTTCAAACGTAGGGGTAATAGGTTGAGCATTAAGCACAGTAAAATCGGTGAGTGCCATATTTTTCAGCCCCGACAGCGCACCGGCGATCATGGTATCTGAACCATCAATTAACCATTGTCCGAGTTCACGCTGTTGTTGTGTGCGTAAAACAAGATCTTTAGGCAATATCAAAGCTGCACGAATGTCGCCACTTTCAATCGCTTTTTCCGCTTCACCAACTGTGAAATATTGCTGCTTTACAGTGACGACTTGAGTGACTTTAACCGATTCCACCAAGAGCCTTCCGAAGGTGGAATGACTTTGGTCGACAATGCCGATGGGAATGTTGCGCACATCGGTATTGATTGCAAAACCAAACAGCAGCAGTTGTATGAGCGGGATCATCACCACCATACCGAAGGTGATGCGATCGCGTGATAACTGACGAAACTCTTTGACCAGCACCGCTTTAATTCGAAATAGACTGTTCATTGACGCCCCTTACCCGTTACCGTGACAAACACATCTTCCAAACTTGGGCGCGCCAGTGTTAGCTCTGCGGTTGCCAAGCTCGGAAAAGTACTGCGTAGCCAAAGAATCGGGTCATTCACCTCACGATAAATCAGTACGCGTAAACGAATACCGAGCTGTGCCGCGGAGCGAACTTGCGGAAAACCGAGCAGATGTTCTTTTAAATTGCGTAGCGCAGGCGCTTTGATCTCAACAACATTAACGCCCATTTGCTGCATCAATTTTTCTGGCTCGTCATCGGCGCGAATCTCGCCCGATTCCATAATCGCTAAGCGGTGGCAGCGTTCTGCTTCATCCATATAGTGCGTGGTGACGAGAATGGTGGTGCCTTGCGAAGAAAGATCAAACAGTTGTTCCCAAAATTCGCGGCGGTTTTCCGGATCCACAGCGGAGGTGGGCTCATCAAGAAAGAGCAGTTCAGGGTTGTGCATTGTCGCAGCAGCTAATGCCAAGCGCTGCTTTTGGCCGCCACTCATGCCTGAAACCCGTTGCTTTCGGCGTTCATCCAACCCGTAGGTTTTGAGTTGTGCTTGTGTGCGTTGCTGGAGCGTCTTACGGTTCATACCGAAAATCTGACCAATAAACTGCAAATTCTCCTGTACGGTGAGATCGTCATATAGGGAAAATTTCTGGGTCATATAACCAATTTTCAAACGCAACAGTTCAGATTGTTTGGGAATAGACAGCCCGAGTACACTCACTTGACCGGCTGTGGGCTGCAACAGGCCAGTTAGCACCCGAATTGTGGTGGATTTTCCACAGCCATTGGGGCCTAAAAATCCGTAGATGCTGCCACGCTCTACTTTCAGGTTGATGTTTTCTATTGCCTTAAAGTGGCCAAATTGCTTAACCACATTTTCAGCGAGAATCGCGTAATCGCTCATTGTGGCTCCTTACGGTAAATCAACTTGTGCAGGCAAGCCTGCGGGCAGATGCATGGCGCTTTCTGGTAAATCCACTTCCGCAAGATACATAAGGCGTGAGCGTTCTTTTTCGGTTAGTGCGTAATAAGGAGTGAATGAAGGTTCACTGGCAATCCAGCGAACTTTGCCTTGATAAGTGATTTCGACACCATCTACGTGAACATCCACGGTTTGGCCTACGGCAAATCCGGCTCTGTGAGTTTCGGGTACATAAACACGTGCGTAAGGTGAGCGATCCGCTTGGACGATAGCGACGACTGCGTTGGTGGCGACACGTTCGCCAAGGTGGTAAGGCAAACTATCAAGCACACCGTCACGCGTGGCTACTATGGTCAAATCATTCAGCTTTTGCTGTTGCAATCCCACATTGGCTTGAGCCGCAGCAAGTTCGGCTTTGGCTTGTTCGATATCTTCAACTCGTGCGCCAGCCGTCAATTTACTGAACTCTTCGCGGGCTGAAGCCAGTTCAGCACGCGCTGAATCCCGTGCTGAGAGCGCAGAGTCTGCCTCGGATTGACTGATAAGACGCTTCTCCACCAGTTCTGTTTTGCGACGCAACGTGGTTTCTGCTTCTTTATAGAGTGCATCAGCTTTGAAAACACGAGCCTGCGCGACAGCGATATCTTCTGGCCGTTCGCCGTTGGTGAGTTTGCTGAGCGATGCTTGTGCTTTCGCTTGTTGCGCCACGGCTTGATGAAGGAGTGCCGATTGGATCTGGGTATCGAGTTTGACTAAAACATCGCCCATTTTGACAGGGTCACCTTCAGCAATCGGGAGCTCACGAATGATTTCATTGCTGGTTGCACTGAAGGTAATGCGGTCACGTTCTAATGTGCCCAAAGCTTGAGGTGGGGCATCTGGGGTACAGGCACTCAGCAATAAAGTGAGAAGAGCTGCAATTGAGAGGGATTTCGTCATGGTTTCCACCGCCATTTTACTCGCCAACCGACTTAGACAATCTGTTAAGTGTATGTTGCGATAAAGGATTCTTGCACTGATTATCGGCCAACTCTGTGATGGGCTGAACCGGATTTATTCATCAGAAACACGGCAATGTGGAATTTGGCTCCCAATTGGGAGCCAGTTGGAACGGGGATTAACCGAGTAGGCTGTAAAGCAGAGCGGAGACGGCGAGTAGGCCGACAAGCAAAACAAAGAAGGTGCTCACACGTTTTTGGTGTACACGAAGCGAAGGCACTTTGAATACAGCAATCATCGGCATAATAAACAGAATCATTGCAATCACTGGGCCTGAAAGTGCTTCCATCATACCCAAGATGCTTGGGTTAATAATGGCGGCAATCCAGATGGTGACAAACAAGAAGGCAATGGTAATGCGCTCTGCACCACGCAAGGAAACACCTAAGTTTTTAGTCAGCAGGCCAGACAAGCTTTCTCGTGCGCCAAGGAAGTGGCCTAAGAAAGATGACGTGATCGCAATGAAGGCAACCAATGGGCCCAGTGTGGCGATAAATGGATTATCGGTCACGTTGGCAAGGTAGGTGAGCACCGAAACGTTTTGTGCTTTAGCTTCTTGTAGTGCTTCTGGCGAGAGAGCCAGCACACAAGAGAAAACAAACAGAAGCACAAACAGAATTAACACCACGCTAGTGCGGCGTAAAATCTGCTCAGATTTTTGATCTGCTTGCTCACCGTAGTGACGGCGTTGGATATTCGCAAAGCTTGAAATCGCGGCCGCATGGCTGAAAGAAAACACCACAACAGGAATGGCAAGCCAAACGGTGTGCAAGAAATCGGCGGTTTGCGGGAAATCAAAAGAAGGCATTGACCAGTAAGGGATCAAATAAAGAGAAAGTAATGCCAGAATCGCCGCTAACGGGTAAACCATCACCGCAAATGCGCGCAGCATGATTTTTTCGCCACTGAGCATGATCGCGATAAGCCCAAACACTAAAACTCCAGAGAGCAGCGCGCGTGGTGGTGACATCAATTCCGCTTGATTAACCAAAAAGCTATCAACGGTATTGGTCAACCCCACGCCATAGATAAGCAGAATCGGAAAAATGGACAGAAAGTAGAGCAGGGAGATTAAGCGGCCAGCACCTTGACCGAAATGTTCTTCTACCACATCGGTAAAATCGGCATTTGGGCGGCGTGATGAAAGCACAAAGCGTGCGAGTCCGCGATGCGAAAGATAGGTCATTGGAAAGGCTAATACAGCCATTAGCACCAATGGCCAAAAACCGCCTAAACCTATGTTAATTGGCAAAAATAAAATACCGGCACCAACCGCAGTGCCAAATAAGCTCAGCAGCCAATAAGTGTCATGTTGGGTCCAATTAGCGGAACGGGCAGCACTAAAATGGGTTACTTCCTGAGAGTCTTTCACTGAAATCTCACTTATCTAAAAATAATAATGCGGCGAATCCTACTCCTATTAGTGGTTATGATCATTTTGCGATGCTGGTCATAATCACTGTGAATGAGCGTTTGCGCTTGCGTTGCAAACTATGAAAATTTGAAAAACTTAGATTATTATTCTTTAATTTGAAATTAAAACCGGAACTAAGTTCTGAAATTTTATGTTTTTTAGTAAGTTTGATTGTTTGGTCTATTTTTGAACAAACATAAGCAAAGATATGCTGAGTAAAGAATCGATACTGGTATGTAGAACGGATTTCGCGCAGAATCAGCCATCATAACTATCACATTGTTCAACATAATTAATGCGTACATTACGTTTTCCCGCTGAGCTGTTACTTGTTTTAACTACCCTGCTGGCAGCAGGGGGATGGGTTTTCTCAAAACAAGCGATTCAAGAACTTCCTCCTTTTGGTTTTATTGGCTTGCGTTTTATCGCGGCATCACTTTGCTTACTCCCATTTTGTTTAGGTGCACTGAAACAAGCATCGCGTCAGGCGTGTTTGCAATCCATGGGGGTCGGGTTTCTACTGGCGGCTTCTCTGTTTTGCTGGATTCACGCGATTTCCATCAGCGATACCTTAGGTGAAGGCGCGTTTATCATGAGCCTTTCCATGCTGTTTGTGCCGTTGTTGGCGTGGCCGATTTTTGGACAGCGACCGATACGCGCATTCTGGCTTTCACTGCCTGTGGCGGTGATTGGCTTGTTCTTATTGGCATGGAATGGAACGTGGCAATTTGCCGCGAATCAATTGTGGTTTTTAGCCGCTTCTTGCTGTTTGGCGATGCACTTTAACTTCAATAGTCGATTCTCCAGCCAACTTCCTCCCATGTTGCTGACCACATTGCAGTTGTTCACCGCGGGGTGTTTGGGCATAGCGTTATCTTGGTTAACCGAAAGTTGGCCAAGCACCATCAGCCCAGTGACTTGGAAGTGGTTTGCTCTGAGTGTGTTACTCGCCACAAGCTTGCGATACTTAATGCAAACCATGGGGCAAAAGAGTGCAAATCCAACCAATGCGGCATTGTTGATGCTACTAGAACCGGTATGGACTTTGGTGTTGAGTGTGGTGATTTACGACGAAACAATGCCATTTAACAAGATGTTAGGTTGTGCGTTTCTATTGGCCTCGTTGCTCTTGTATCGAGTGAGCCTGTTGCGCTTGCGCTAACCCTTCGTGGGTTGCTGTAGAAAGGAAGACTTAAAAACCGCCAACATCACGCTGGCGGTTTTTCTTTTTAAACCAAGTTAATAAGCATTAAGCCAATTCGGGCAATATCAGCTTGGCGATTTCAAAGTAGATGATCAGCCCTGTTCCATCGACCAAAGTTGCGATAAATGGAGCAGACACTACGGCCGGGTCAACATTCAGGCGACGCAGCACCATTGGGATCACCGATGACACTAACGCACTCCATAGTACTATCGCCAGAATCGTCAGCATCACCACCAAGCCAATTTCAGGCCCGACCCCGAGCGTCCACGCGCGGATCCATGCAGCGATGGCCATCGCCAGTGCGACCAGCGTGCTGGTGGAAAGTTCTTTACGCAAGACAGTGCCAATATTACGTAAACTGACTTCGCCCACTGCCATGGCACGCACTATGGTGGTGGTGATTTGAGTGCCACTATTGCCGCCGGTACCAATCAGTAGCGGAATGAAAAAGGCGAGGGCGATCGCCGCTTCCAACTGTTCCTCAAATGAACGCAATACTGTGCCAGTGTAGGCTTCGGCGACAAACAGTACGAGCAGCCAAACAATGCGTTTTTTCCACAGTTGCCACGGTGACGTCTGCAAGTAGCTCGCATCAAGAGGCATTGAACCCCCTTGCATCTCCGCATCTTCCGTTGTTTCTTGCTCTAAGATGCTGACGGCCTCTTCCAAATGAAAGAAACCCACTAGCTTCTGTTGATGCACAACGGGCAGCACTGACAGATTGTGTTCAAGCAGCAAACGCGCCGCCTGTTCCTGATCGAGATCGGCCTCTAAAGTGAGGCATTGAGGCTCAATCAGCTCGGTTAATGATTGAGCCGAATGTGCCATTAACAGGGCTTTCGGAGTAATCGCTCCAAGCAGGAGCCCGTGTTGGTTAACCACATACAGCCGATGGCGCGCTTGAGGATCGCCCCAAGCTTCATAGAGCACCTCTTTGGCTTCCACCACGGTTTGTGATTCCAAAAGTGGCAGCCGATGTGAGTGCATGTGTGCAGCAACACTTTCTTCGTCCCAACGCAAACGCTCACGGTAAAGTTGTGCATTTTGATCGAACATATTGTTCAATACTTGATGCAATGCTTCTTCCGGTAAGGTGCGCAGTGCTTTTTCGATAACCCGCGGATTCGCGTGAGCCAAGCCCGTATTGAGTTCCGTTTTATCCATTACATGCAGCAATAAACCTGCTCGGTTTGCAGGCAGTAGGGTGATCAGCTCCGTGAGTTGTTCACCAGTCAAATGTTCCAAAACGAAATGAATTTCTTGCTCTGTGAGCTTTAAGAGCTTTTCTGCCCACTTATCCCGATGCGAAGAGTGCGCGAGTTTACGAGCAAATTCATTCAGTTGTTTGAGTTGCGCAGTGGCAACAAAAGAGTGAGTTGTTTTCATTACATTCATCACATATACCTCATGTGACTCAGGACAGACCTGAATTGATTGAACTTTGATGCAAGAAAACAGCAGTAATTGGACGAGCGAAAAGGAAATGGTATGAAAAGGCTTCATCCCCGAGTCCCAGCTTCAGCACTGTACAACGTATTCGCAATGCGAAAGCCACTTGGGTTAACACCTTAATCCGATGAAAACTGTCCTGATCTTGGGCATCTCTGGATGTCGTGAGATCAGTGGCCTATGTTTGTACAGGAGCCTCGCCTAACGAGATGCTGTAATTACACACTGTGTTCATGATTTGAACGGCGCGAATTATAATGTCGGCATTATTAAATAAGCAATGTTGTTTTTTGTCATGAATGTCAAGAATAGGTCAATTTGTTATTTTAGTAATAATGAAAATATGCCAGATGAATTGTTTTTCAATGATTGATTTCCTTGTGAATATTTTAGTGTAGGAAATTTCCTTATTTTGTTGTTGAGTTGTTTTTAATTTGAACTATATTTTCATTTCATTGGGTTTTGATTGATTGTTTCTACATAAGTAGATTATTATTTCCGCAATATTGGAATCCATATCACGAGTTAATATCTTGTTATTGCGCCTATTTGTTTCCGCATTACTGTTATTTTTTTCTTATTCTGCCCAGGCTGCTCAATATTTGGATGCCACGGAGAAAAGCTACTTGCGTCAAAAATCAGAGCTAACCATAGCGGTATTGAAAGAGGTATGGATGCCGTATTGGGGAGGGCTTGATGGTCAGCCTATGGGCATTGAGCACGATTTTGCTTCGGGCATTGCTGCGGAATTGGAAGTGGGAATTCGCTACCAAGGCTATGACACGATTGAAGCTTTGCTTGATGGGGTCAAATACGGTCAAGCTGATCTGGCGATAGGCTTTGGTAAAACACAACAGCGTGAAGGGGAGTTTTTATTCTCCGAACCTTTATATGAAAATGTGCGTGTTATTTGGCTGCGTGATAAAGAATTGGCAGAACAACCTTTTGAAAATCTCAAATGGGTATGTATTCAAGGAACTTCTTATTGCGAATTAATCATGGAGCGTGGTTATAAGAATATTCTTATGGCCAGAAATTACAGCAGCTCGGTAGAAATGATTCGCCAAGGTGTTGCCGATGCAACCATCACCAATTACGTATCACTGAATGCCTTTCTGAGTAAAAATCGTATTTCAAGTGGTCAGGTTATTTTTGATGAAAAATTGGGTACTCAAGTTAACCGAGTATTAATAAATACTGATGAGCCCCTTTTGCTAAGTGCCGTCAATAAAGTTATTAAAGCCGATAAGTTAGGTTTGACTCAAAATAAATTAAATTCATTGGATGTATATTTTCTTAATGATCAAGAAAACCTGAAACTCTTAAGAGATGAAAATCATAATACAGCGGTGAAATACACACTGCATGATGATACTTTTCCTCTTTCCTATTGGGATGACAAAGAGAAAAAGTATAAAGGCTACGTGCACGATCTTTTAGAACGTATCAGTTTAAGAAGTATTCTTAAATTTGAATTTGTTCCTGCCAATGGGCGCAATGTTGAAGAGATGCTACGCAATGGCGAAGTCGATGTTATTCCTGCCTATAACATGTCAAATATTGACTCGCGCGATTTTCTCTCGGTTGGTGTGTATGACTACCTTTCATTTGGCCATATAGAAACACTATTACCTTATTCAACCGAGAAATTGGCGATTCTAGATAGAACAGGCAACTTCTATCAGTACCTATATTCTCAAGAGAAAATTAAATATGCCCCCGTTTTTCGTAGTGTTGATGAGCTGATGCAGGCTCTGAAAACGGGGAGTGTAACCCATGCGTTGGTGAACAAGTCATTGATTAACCAATGGTTGATTAATGGTGAGTCGAACGTGTTTAAGCTGACTGACCTTTCTAAGACCCATGACGTGAATGTAGATGTCACCATGGTGGTTCGTAAAAGCTCTTCTGTATTGCAAAATATGCTGCATAAAGTGCTGGCGACTTTTACTCCACAAGAAATTGAAGAAATTAAGTCGAGCTACAATAAAGTCACAGTGAAATATGGCTATGACAAAGAGCAAGTCATTATTTATGCTCTTATTGCCGTTTGTATTCTGTTGGCCTTAGGTTTGTTATTTACCCTGTGGGTAACACGGCTACGCGGATTATTAAAAAATACTCAACACGTTGCTCAGCTTTCGACGGAACAAATTCAATGGCTTACGGAATTGCTCGATGCCATCCCAAGCATGATTTATATCTCGGACGATGAAGGTGATGTGGTATTAACCAATGCCGCTTATCGTGATGCTATGGGTGCGTGTCATGCCAATGATTGCTTAAATAATCTGCCGGACTGCTCTTTTCTACAATTACCGGATTCATCCACAAGTGAGTATTCGGTGGTGATCCAAATTCCGGCACGGCCATGTGCGATTGGCGAGCATTATTACCATGTTATTCGTCGGGGTATTGCTCACCCGATCAACCGCCGCCAATATTATTTAACTCTGTTTAATGACATCACTGAACTCAAGGAAACGGAAAGCGCGTTGCGTCAATCCACGGCGCAAGCATTGCAAGCGGTTGAGGCGCGCAATCATTTCTTAGCAGTCGTGAGTCATGAGTTGAGAACCCCGATTGCGGCGATGTTGGGGCTAATGGAGATTCTCGCTTCTCGCATCAAATCTAACGAGAGCCAGCTTTTACTGACCAACGCGATTACGTCTGCAGAACGGCTAAAAATGCATGTGAACGATATTTTGGATTTCTCCAAAATTGAAGCACAGCAGTTACAGCTAGATGTGGCAAGCTACCATTTAGCGGATGAACTGTGCCCGCTGTTGCGCAGTTTTGAGGCAACCGCGGATTTGCAAGGGCTAGACTTTATTGTGAATTGGCAACCTGACGCTCGATTGCTTGTTCAGGTGGATGCTTTACGACTCAATCAAATCATCACCAACTTACTCTCCAATGCGCTGAAATTTACTGAAAAAGGTTCAATTCGGATTTGCGTTGAACAGAGTGAGCAACATTTCACCTTTGAGGTGACCGATACAGGCTGCGGGATGACTGAGCCGCAAATCGCTTCGATTTTCCAACCTTTTGTGCAAGCCGACAGTTCAATCACTCGTCGCTTTGGTGGCACTGGGCTAGGCATGTCGATTGTCGCAAATCTCGTTGAATTGATGGGCGGTCATATCCATGTGGAGAGTGAAATCGATCAAGGCACAACTGTGCGTGTGTCTTTACCTGTGGTGGGGGAAGCCCTAACACAATTTCAAGGGTGTGAATTACCGCTGGCAAAGACTTCGCCGTTGAAAGGTTGGGCAGAAGCATTAGGTGTGGTTGTGCTTGAGGCTCCGGGCATGATGGAGTGTATCGAAAAGAATATTTATCCCGATGCCTTATTTAAACGTTTAAACGACCTACAAGCTCAACATACCAAAACACCCGCCCCAAAAGTGATGACCAAATTGGTTGGGCATGCATTGGTTGCCGATGATGATCCGATTAACCGACTGTTGATCCGCAAGCAACTGAATGAGCTTGGGGTGCAATCCACCATAGTGTGTGATGGCCAAGAAGCTTTGAATCAACTGATGGCATCGCCAGAACAGTTTGATTTGGTGATTACGGATTGCCACATGCCGAAGATGGATGGTTTTGAGCTAACTCGCCAAGTTAAAGGATTGGCGACATTTGCCGAAAAACCTGTACTCGGATGTACGGCGGAAGATTCGCGCATTGCAGCGGAGAAGGCAAAACAGTGCGGTATGGACAGAGTGATTTACAAGCCTTACAGCTTGGCTTTACTGCACCGTGTGTTAAGTCGTTATCTGCCGGTCTGTACTTCGGATACCCAAGAATCTTATTCATGGCTTGATGATTATCATACCGATGAAAGAGCGGAAATGGCACAAGTGGTGCTAGATTCATTTAGCCACGATATCGAGTTATTAAATCAGCCAGATGCGGACGATAAAGCGATCGGCCATCGCATAAAAGGTGCGGCAGGCGCCCTGAATCTGACCGAATTGGCGGCTTTAGCAAAAGCGGTGGAATTACCGGAAGATCCGCAAAAATCGGTCGAAAACAAACAAGCACTCATCAATGGATTACACGTAGTGGTTGAGCAGGCTCGGCATTGGCTGAGCGAACATGAGAGTGAATAATATTATGAAAATATTGATTGTCGAAGATGATCGAATTCAAGCCACCAGCCTGAAGCTCAAGCTCAGGCACTTGGGGCTGGATGAGGTCATCTTGGCTGAGAATGGGTTTGCCGCTTTAGAACTGTGTAACAAAGTGGGGATTGACCTCATCTTCTGCGATATCCGAATGCCCCAAATGGATGGGATCAGTCTGTTATCCCAATTGGGAGAACATTTCCCCAAGCTTGGGGTAATTATTCTCAGTGCGGTGGATGATGCCATTCTCGAGCTGACTCGCAATATGTGTAGCTTGGCGGGGTTTCCGTTCGTCGATAGCTTATCCAAGCCTTATCAGATGGAAGAGTTACAGCGGGTTATCGAGCGCTTTCAAGAGCAAGCTCGACCAGAGATCTCGTTCAAGCAACCCATTGTGCTGACCTGTGAAGAGGTTGAGCAAGCTTTCATTCACGATCATATTTTTAACTACTATCAGCCGCAGTTTGATTTTCGTAGCGGAGCCATCGTTGGGGTAGAGGCGTTGGTGCGTTATGAACACCCCACTTACGGTATGTTAAGTCCCGCTGTATTCCTGCCTTTGATTGAGCAATGTGGCCTGCATGAGAAACTTTTTCTAACCGTACTGGAAAAAGCCGTTTCCGCACTGGCCAGTATTGATGCCGATTTACAGCTTTCCGTGAACATCAGTCAATGTAACTTGCAGCAATCAATTTGTGATCCGATTCTGGCGATTTGTGACAAGCATGGATTTGCCGCCAGTAAGTTGACCTTAGAGATGACTGAACACGAGGTTTATAACGGCACCACGACTTCGCTGGCTAATCTTGCACGTTTACGTATGTATGGCGTTGGGTTGTCGATTGATGATTTTGGTACGGGGTACGCGTCACTAGGCCAACTTGCCAAATTGCCGTTCACCGAGATGAAGATCGATCGCAGCTTTGTGCACGATCTGGCGACCAACTACAAGCATCAGCAATTGACCAATATGTGTCTGCTGTTGGCGCAATCTTTGGGATTGCATTGCGTTGTTGAAGGTGTGGAAAACGAAGAAACCTGGCAATACTTGCGCAATCTCGGAGTGGATACCTGTCAGGGATATTACGCGGCAAAACCGATGCCGATCGTTCAGTTAAGTGAGTTGTATACCAAGAATCGGCGTCAGTGCCTTGATTGCCAAAGCGCAGACGATGGCTGGCAAATTTTAATGGCGGATAGCCAAGTGCTGAGTGCCAACGCATTACAAAAGCTGATGCAAAAGGAAAATAAGGTCAGCAAAGTCTTTGTTGCTCAAGACATTGAACAAACGTTGCGTAAGCTGCGCGATTTGCCGATCAATTTAGTGGTGGTGGAAAGCCGTTTCTTATCGGGCATGAGTGTAGACGCCTTCCGCGATTTGCTTGCCCCGTATTATCAAGGTTTGGTGATTGTGTTGCAGGATGGGTTAGTTCCTAGTTTGCACTCTCAAGAGTGTCATTCAGTCGTTTGGAAAGCCAATACCTTATCGGAAACTGCGAACCGGATTTTGACGCAAGCCGAGCAGTACAGTGCGCAGGCATCGTGTGTGATGCAGCAAAGTGAACTGGCACAACTTTCTGAGCGAGAATTGATAGTGGCAAACATGCTGATGGAAGGGTTAACCAACAAACAAATCGCCCAACAGCTTGATATCAACCAGAAAACGGTGAGCACCTATAAAGCTCGGATTATGAATAAATTAGGGATTAAATCGGCCATGGAACTGGTGCGTTTTATCACATTGAAATAGAACTCAGAGACATGGCGATTCCTTCTTTTTCTGAACTGAAAGTTTTAATTATTGACGATGCTCCAATCGTGATCGCGAGCTTGCGCAGCATGTTGCTCAAGCTGGGTTTTGCAGAGCCGAATGTCACTTGCAGTAAAAGCCCGCGAGCGGCCGTGTTTATGGCCAGTCGTCAGAAGTTTGATATTTTTATTTGTGACTACAATTTCGGCAAAGGCTTGAATGGTAAGCAAGTTTTTGAAGAGCTGAAACACTACAAACTCATCAAGCAAGAAGCCGTATTCGTCTTGGTGACGGGTGAAAACTCCTCTTATGTAGTGCATTCTATTTTGGAGCTTAAACCGGACGAATACATACTCAAGCCATTCAATATTCTGACCTTACAAGAGCGATTAACCAACGCGATATCACGCAAACATGCGTTAAAGGCGCTATATCTAGCCGAGCGGGATGGTGATGCAGAGTTAGGTTTGAGCTTGTGTGATGAGCTTGAACCTTTCCACGCGGATTATTATTTTGTGATCCAGAAATTCCGTGGTGATTTTTTAACGAAGTTGCGTCGTTTTGACCATGCGCGAGAAGTTTACCTAGAAACGTTAGAGCATAAAGATTTCGACTGGGCAAAGATCGGTCTTGCCAACGCGTTAAAACAGACAGGGCGCCAAGTTGAAGCAACGCAAGTGATTCAGGACTTGCTGGCGAGTGCGCCTAACAATGTTCGAGCACGGGTAGAAGCGGCAAGCATTAGCTTAAGCAACAACTCGATTCCGGAAGCGATTCACCATCTGCAAATTGCCAACCAGATTGTACCGGGGCATTCAGAACGAGAATGGGTGCTGGCTAACTTGTGTCTTTCTGTTGGAGACAATGCTTCCGCACTTGAGCGTTATCGGTTGTATGTGGAGATCAACAAAGAAACTCATCGCAACAACCATCAGATGCACCTCAATTTTATTCGTACTTTGCTGTATGCCGCGCGACAAGCCGAGCCACCTCAACGTGAGCTTTGGTTGCGAGAAGCCAAGTCCATCCTTAAAGGGGTGTACGACAAAGGCCAACATGAAGAGTTGTTACCGCAGTTAGAGCTGGTGGCGGCTCATCTTGCGATGGAAGAGGGCGAGTTTGGGGTTTCGGTGGAGATCTTAAACAAGATCTACCGAGCGAAACCGTTTGAGTTGTTTGAAGATCGTTACCACTTCACTTGGCTGCTCAACGTTATGGGGTTTGATTCTGAGTTCGCGAAATGCATCAGTTGGTGTAACGAAGCGCTCTTAAATGAAGAAGCTGGAATTCTATTGGAAAGCCAAATTGCGTTAGGTAAAGCACTCAAACAGGCAAATGAAGACAAACTGCAATGGTTAGAGAAACGCTACCATGCACTGTGTAATAAACAGCAGACAATCGACTCACTGCTTGAGATTTACATGGAGATTTTGGATAAATGCCCGACACTGCGCACCGTGTGCATGAAGGTGGTGACGATTCTGTCGCGATATTGGCCAAAGAGTCTGAGTGAAGCCGAAATGGATCAGTTATTGAAACGTTGTGATCGCACCATTCACCAACTGATGAGTGAAGAGGAACTGACGAATGCACGGTATGAAACACTTTATAAAAAAGTAGTGGCTTTCCGCACTCACTACCGAATGGAACGAGATATGACGGTAGAAGCCTGATTGCCCTCAATGAGGGCAATCAGGGTATCGCATCAGTTGAAATAAGCGACCATTTCGATTGTGTCACCAAGGTTTTGCGCATTTAAATAAAAGTGCACATAACCCGCTTGAGTTACCGGAATACTCAGGTATTCGTTGCTTCCTTCATAAGTCGAAGCGTGCTCATATTGCTCACGAGTCGGCCAATACTCTTTGGCTGCAAACAGGTCGATATTGCCACGGTTCTGCGCTGAAGCGGTTATCCATACTTGTACCTCAGTGGCACCTTCTGGTACGTACATCGCGACATAGCGTTGTTGATGTACTGAAAGGGTTTGCGGTTGGCCAGATTCCAACACAACTGGCGTGAGATCATCTTTACGTTCTGGTTGAACGCTTGGCTGCTCTGTAACCAGATGAGAGCTCAATGTGACGGCAGAATATGCGCTTCGTCCCGCTATGCTTAAGTAGTAGCGTCCCGGTTTGATGTAACCATCTTGTTCTGGCTTGAATGAAATAGCTTCATTGCTGCCGTCAATGAACTCCGTCACTTGGTAATCATAGTAATGAGCTACTTTTTGGTGACTCATGTAAAGATCGGCGTCGCCATCTCCCGATATCGTGACCTGAAATTCACGGCTGTGTTCTGGTACATCGATATAGAACAAATGCTCACTATAAGCTTGTCCTGAGAGTGTTACAGATTGGTTGGCTGTAAGTGCTGTCACTGCCTCTTCAGGTTTAGTTTCTGGCTCTGAAGGATCTGGGTTCTCTGGCGTTTCGGCTTTGAGTGTATCAAGCCAGACTGCAAACTCGGCGTTGTATTGTTCACCTAAGTTTTTCACTGTTTGCGCCCATTGTGCAAATTGCCCTGTGCGAGACAGTACCAACAAGCTTTCGACGTCTTGAGGGTGTTTTTCCATCATAAAGCGCACCGCTAAGTAGCCCCAACGATAAATACGGTTGGAATCGTGCGAGTAGGTGGTGGCCATCACGTCAGAAAGGCTCATTTTGCCTTGTGGAATAAGCTCAATCGCGGCTTGATAGCCTTGCTTGTAATGCATGTACTCGGCAAACCCTTCTAGCCACCAAACAATATGCCCATGAGCCAAGTTGTCGCTAAAAGTACCGTATTGGTTGAAACGTGCATCTAAATAGTGTGTGTACTCATGCTCTAAGTTCAGAATTGAAAGATCATCACCATTGGCATAACGATAAGCGACAAAACGAGCTTGGTTATTGGCTTCAGCAGGGTTGCCTTCCAAATATTGCCCACCATTATCCGTGGTGTTGTTAAACAAGAAAGCAGAGTAATTGACGTAGCTGTCGTTGTTGGCAAACACCGCAACCTCAACGCGCTCATTGTTGTCATCGGCGACCGGCACGTAACCGCTGTTCACCACTTGGTGGAAATCCTCTTCTTTTGCATTGAGGACATCACAAGCTCGAGCCGCTTGTCGATCGGAGAGATCTTGTGAGCGGATGATTGCCGGACCTTGGCACTCATAGCGATTCGGCAAAATGCGTGCTGCTAATTCTTGTTTTGCTACCTCAAAGTCAATTCCTTGTGCTTGCAAAGCCTCTGGCGCGTAGTAGCGCATCATATCAACTGCGGCGAGCCAAATTTTGTCGTGCTGACTGCCTAAAGGGTAACGGACAAGGGTTTGTTCCATCACTCTTAATGCTTTCTGTTTGGTGACGGCATCTGGGCTTACGAGCAAACGTCCTGTCTCGCGCAGTGCGTTATAAACCAAAAATGCAGCGTCAGTGTTTAGTGCCCACTCATTCTCGATCGCGAATTGATGCAACGTATCAATATGCTGAGTATTGGCAGCTAAGTAGCGATAAAACTCCGCATTACCGACATGGCCGGACATAGAGCGGAACAGATTATTGAGACCGTCTACCCATTGAGTGTTCTTCGCTGTCTCTTGGTTGAATAAGCGAAGTGCAGACATCATGGCATCCATGGTCAAAGGCAGTTGCTTAATATTGTCGACCATCAGAGAGAGGCTTTTCATTGCTGCTACTTGCTCACGGCCTTGATCGAAGGCATGTGGGTGAAGCAAGAAGCGATTGATCGATTGAGCAAAGCGCTGGCTCAATGCTTGAGAGTAAGGCTCACTTTCTGCGTTATAGCGTACGTAATAAGCCGCGCGGATGAATTCACCATAGTTTTCCAAGCGTTGGGCTTGTTCTGCCTCGCCAGTGTAACGCGTAATTTCTGCATCCAGCACTGTTTGTAAGTGCGACAAGGTGGCTTCGCTGTACACCGTTTCTAACGTCGCCGCTGGCGCATAAAACCAAGAGCTATAACAAGACTGATCGGCAGCCGCAATTTGCGCAGGCAGATCACGAGTTTGTTGTAAGTCTTGAATGTCACAGGCGGCTTGCGCGTAAGTGGTATGAGAAAGACCAGCCAATAAGCAAGCGATGGCGATGCGATGACGTCGGAACAATGGTTGAGAGTACACAGTAACACCTATTTATTATCAATATGTTGGAGGTGTGGGTTATACGTCTCATCATTGATTCAGTGAAACTAACTCCATAAAAACCATGAGGTTAATTCAGAAAATAGAGCATAAGCTCTATTTTCTGGTGGGAAAAATAAGCAGTGATAAATCAATCAAAAACAGATTCTTTGCTTTGATTAACTGTTGGATAAATAAAGAGTTATTTCCAAATCTGTTGATTTTTAGAAGTTGAACGTATAGGCAGCGCCTAAAGTCACCGCCCATCCAAGGTCTCTTTGGAGTATCGGGCTGGCAGAATCATGATGTTCCAATTCCACCTTCGCGATGCTGATCCAGTTGTCACCTAGGTCATAAATGCCAATCAGCCCTGCTTGATAAACCCAAGTGCTTTTTGCGGTAAAAGCGGGTAAGCGAGAACGAGTCGCTTCAGTGGGTGATACAGAGTAAAGGTGTTGTGAAAGCTTTGAATCACGATAATCGGCTTCCACATAAGGTGTTAGCGTCAGTTTTGGAAGAGCGGTGGTGTAACTGCGGCTTAAATGCAATTGCACTTCATAACCGTTATGAACGTCAGTCACATCGTGCAGGTAAGTGATTCTGGCACCGACCGTACCAAAGGTAATACCCAGTTCACCGTTGCCTTTGCGCTCGTCGATACCTGAAGGGATTTCATCAAAATCTTGGCTAACTTCAGCAAAACGCCATTGGCCACTTAAACCAAACCAAGGGTGAAACAGGGTGAGGTTGGCGAGTGAGCCATCCACAAATCCATATTTGCCGTTATAAAACAGGTTTGGCTCTAATGAGAAACCCGCATTTTCATCTTGTTGACGGTAAACTGATTCCCCATAGACCAGACTGCCGCCAATAAAACCGTAATCGTAGTAGTCAGGCTGTTCAGCCGAGTAAGCAAATGGAATGGCTGCCAAGAGCGGCAGTGCCAGTAGTCGAGTGTTGAACTTCATCGTTATTGTCTCCTTATCAAGTTTCTAAGTTCCAACTGCTTGACGCTAAAACATCAAATAGTTGGTGATATAGAACTCATTAGGAGGCAATTTCTTTCCCAACAATTGATCTGAGTGATGAAATCAATCGGTAGACCACACATTGCGAATGTCTGGCCAGCCCCAGTTCGTTAACTCAACATCGTGTAGCACACCGTGAAAACGCAGGGTTTGCCTATGGTGAAACAAGGGGGCCAGCCACGATTCGCTTACCAGTAAAGAGGCGATAGGTTCGAGTTGATGCAGATATTCTTGCAGTGGAGCCTGTTCACGAACAGCATTCAATTGCTCCATTAACCACGCTTTATCACTCGGTGAAACGCACGCATGCAGGATGGGGTTACTGAACAACATGGAAAAAGCGGAGGCGTGGCGGTTGTCATCCAAATTGATGTTGGTCAGTACTAAGGTTTCATCTAATTCACCTTTCAAGGCACGTTGATTGAGTTCGCGGTAAGTGTAAGTGTGGATCTCTAAGGCAATACCTTGTTTAGCCAGCAGCCTTGCTATGGATTGAGCGCAGATTTGCAACGCAGTGTAGTTGTATAACGCAAGGGTAAGTTTTGTGGGTAGTGTGACATTTGGAGCGGGGGATTTAAGTACCGCGCGCCACAAAGGAAGTAAATTGCGGGCTGCTCAACGCCAAAGGCCATACCGTGTTGGTTCATGTCTTCTTCAATCGAAGTGGGATTGAGTATCTCACTCAGCAAGTGCGCTTGTGCTTGGGTGAGTGGTGCTTGGGCTTGCTGATTAAACAGTACCATTAAGCAACCATCTTCAACTCGGCTCTGATGTTGAGAGGATGAAAGAGGGTGAGAAATTCCAGTCACCGAAACTTGATGATGGCAGCTTGCCGTTTTGGCTTCGGGTTGATTGGTTTCAATCAACGGCGTGTTTAAACGTTCTTCATCCACTCGCCAAATAGTGACGCGATCGGTCAGTGCTCGACAGCCATAAAACTGATTAAAGGCTTTCAGTTTGAGTTTGCTGTCTGTGTGTTCTTGCACTTCAAATGGTCCACAGCCAACAACAGGGATGATCTGCCCACCATGGAATTGGCTGTAATTGAGCTGGCTTACAGGCTGAATGGCGTATTTTACCCCCGAGATCATCCCCGCGAAGCCAGGATCAGGACGTTGTAGGTTAAACACCACTTTAAATGGTGTCGGCGCTTTAATATCGGTGATATGTGCTAACTCGGCTTGATGTGTCTCTAGGCTTGAGAGCTTGGCAAATAGGCTGACAATGGTGTTTGCATCAATGGCTGCGCCGTTATGAAAGGTCAACTCTGGGCGCAGGTAGAAAGTCCACTGCCAAGTTTGCGGATCATAATGCCAGTGATGCGCTAATTCAGGTTGAACCTGTCCATTGGAATCTGAACTGACCAAGCAACTGTAAATTTGGCGGATCAAAAACCGCTCACTGCTACGCTGGGGAAGGTGGGGCAATAAAGGTTCAAACGGGCGCTTATAGGTAAGTTGAATGTGTAGGCGGCCTTCTTGCAAACTCGCCCCAGAGGTTTTTTTCAGCAGCTTGGCAAAGGCGATTTCATCGTTATCCAAAATCGCCATTGCTTTCTCATATTTACCGATCTGAACTCGCTTCGCCGCAAGCTGTTCTTTGAGTTGCATGAGCTCAATGTGCAATTGCAGCAGAGAACGATGATGACGCCCCGCCTTCGGCGTCCATGTTAACCAGCCCAGTTGGTGCAGTTTGACCAATAAGTTTCTGGCGTGGCGCGGGCTAGTAAACAGCAGCTCAGCCAACTCAGGTAAAGTCGTTTTAATGTTACAACCAACACCCAAGGGCGCTAGTCTCGCGTAGTAACGCAGTAAATTGAGATCAGACACGGTTACCTCAATGGTCATTTCACCTTGTGGCTATTGTAGTGAAAACCCACTCAATTAATGGTGAAAACCTGCGTTTTGTTTGTTCCTCATTTCTACTTAAAAGAGTGATTTTGGAAGATATGAGCTGTGGAAAATGACTAATGCGGAGCAAAATCAATTGAATCACTCAGTTTTTTACTTCCGTAATCGCGCAGAGAATAGAAGGTGTGAAAGCAATACGGAGTGCACGGTATGTTTGATGAAAAATCCAATGGACCAGCCCCAATGGCTACCTACTATCAGCAGCGGCTTGAACAAAGTAAAAGCACGATTGAGCGAATGGCACTACTTGGTTTGTTTGACTTGCTGTTTCAAACACCACACGAAGTGGAGAAATCTCAGCCTCGAAAACATCAATCCAATAAGCCCACAACGCAATAAACCCAGCAGCACTCGTAACCTGACTCCTGATGCTCCCCCCAAGCAAGGGTTCGAGTGCTGCTTTCCCAATATCAGCGCACTACTGAATATCCTCAATGTGTTATGTGCAGTTCACGGTTTTGTTACGTTTAGTGACTTTGTGAGCACTAAGTCAACAATCACTAGGTGAGTTGGTTAAACTCTGGCAACTAATCAGAATAGAGGGAACTGGTGATGGCAATTCGTAATGTGGTCTTTGATCTTGGCAACGTAATTGTAAAGTGGGCACCTCAAGAAATTGCTCGGCTGACTTTTGGGGAAGATGAGCAGAGTGCTGTGCTAGCGAAGGCCGTGTTTCAAAGTGAGTTTTGGCGTGATTTAAATAAAGGAAAATACACCGAGGCAGAAGTGAAACGGGCGTTTCATCAGCAATTGGGCATTCCAATGGATGCGTTAGACCAGCTCTTCTTCCACATTAAAGATACGCAAGTGCTGCTCGCGGGTACTCAAAAATTGATGGATGATCTACGCCAAGCAGGCTATCGCCTTTATGCATTGACCGATAACGTGAATGAAATTGTCGCCTACCTGAAATCTCAGTATGACTTCTGGCCGAAATTCACTGGTGCCGTTGTGTCTAGTGAATGCGGTTTACTCAAACCGGATCCGGCGATTTACCAACATCTCGCAGAAAGCCAGCATTTGGATCCACAAGAAAGTGTGTTTATGGACGATATGCCCGCCAATGTAGAAGGGGCACGTCAGCAGGGTTTTCATGCATTTCAGTTTGTGGATGCACAGCAAGCAAGAGCGGAGTTATTGCAGTTGGGCTTGAATTTTTAACGCCTTAAATTTTCCAAGCATAGCCATCAAGCGGTAAGCGATTTTTCAGTAAAAGGGCAGGCTTTTAGCCTGCCCTTTGTGTCTATAAGCAATGTTATTTTGTCGGATAGATCGTCAGTGGTTCAAACGTTGCCACTGCATTACCGCCTGCGCCCGGATGATCCGTGTAGGGTGTGTCTTGCATCAAGGTATAAAACACATCGACAAAGTCATCGTCGTTCACCAACACGCCATCGGGAATGGCTTCAATAATCTTTCCGGTGATCTGCGCGATGATGGCGTAGCCTTGAACCTCAGGATTCGGAATCAGTTTGAGTACTTCTTCGGCCACTTTAACCAATTGCTTGGCCAGCTCTTTGTAATCGGTGCCGTCATCCTGCTCCATCAAAACGATGTCGGCCGCGCCCCAACGGTATCTCGACCAGTGAATGACAACTTGATTCGGGAAGTAATCTTGCTGATCGTAATCCAGATAAGGCATGTCAATTAAATCGATCGTCGGTTTGTCTCGGTTTGGATCCACACCTGTAACCAAGGCATAGATTTCAGCACGGCCAGAAATCCAAGGCTCTTTATCATCTTGCAGGCGGATTTTCTTTAACACCGTAGTGGAAAGTGGAGGTGTGTCGGAGTCCGCAGAACGGCTGAGAGTGCGAGTGGAAGCTTCAACAGAGCTGCTTTCTTCAGTGGATAGTTGTGAATCTTGGCCAAGGCGTTGCATTTCGGCACGCATGGCTTGTAAACCAGCTTTCAGTTCAATCGCACTGTCGTTATCCACGACAAAAACGGGCACATCAGGTAGCTGATAGACATCCAGTTGGTGGATTTGCCCGTAAACATCAAAGGCTTCAATGTACTGCCAAGTATCATCGTTACCACTAGGTTCAAAGGCAAATAGTGGGCTTTGGCCTTCTTTCCATTCTTGCAGCATGGAAGCATCTGCCAAACGCAGTTGCAGCAATTGATCGGTATATTGCTCAATGCCTTTCAGAGAACGTACGCTTTTATCTGCTGAACGCAGTTGCTGGCTGAATTCTGCACTAGGTGCGACGTCAACCAAGTCAGACATCGACACACTCAGATTATCCGCCGTAATTTGCGTTTTTAGCGTCTGCGCATAGGTCGCGTAGTTCTGGCTGAAGGATTCGGCCAATTGACGTTTTTGTGCAACCACCGCATCGGCTTTCGCCTGCGGGCTAAGTTGCGTAGTTTGAGTATCTTCTGACTGGCAGCCAAGCAACGCAAAAGTCAGGAACACTGCTGTGGTGAGTGGTTTATTCATAGATGAACCCTTTTTATTGTTGTAATGAAATAGAGCTTTAACTCTACTTTGTTCAAGCTACCACGGTTTGTGCGTATTACAGAGTGGAAATATTCAGCAAAGTTATCTTTTCTGGCTTGAGATCAAATTCTGTTGAGGATAATGAAAATAGGGAAATACGCTGTAGGGCGAGATGTTCCTAGGGGAATGGCTCAGAGGATATTGTTAAATAAAGAAGAAAGGGCAGAAGGAATTCCGCCCTTAGTCGGATAAAGTCAATTTACGCTTTGTAGCGCGCGACTTCTTGTTGCATGTTATCGGCCAGTCTTGCCAACTCAAGTGTGGCTTCAGAACTTTGCTGTGCGCCCACGGCAGTTTGATTCGATATCTCACTGATCGCACTAATATTCTTGTTGATCTCTTCCGTTACTGCGCTTTGTTCCTCAGAAGCTGTGGCAATTTGAGTGTTCATGTTTGAGATACGATCTACGTTAGCTGAGATTTGTGACAGCGCAGTGCCCGCTAAACGCGCTTTTTCGACTGCTTTCGAAGCACTATCAACCCCTTGTTCAATCATCTGAGTTGAGTCTCTGCTGCTCTGCTGCAAACGTTGCACGGTCTGCAAAATTTGCTTGGTTGATTCTTGCGTGCGGCTCGCCAATGTTCTGACTTCATCGGCAACCACTGCAAAACCGCGGCCTTGTTCCCCGGCGCGCGCCGCTTCAATGGCGGCATTCAACGCAAGCAAGTTGGTTTGCTCTGAAATGCTTTGAATCACATCCACTACGCTGCCGATGTCTTCAGAATCTTTCGCCAGCAATTGCATTGCCTCCAGCATTTGTTGCAAGTCATTGGATAACCCCTCAATCATCGCAATGTTCTCATTCACAACTTTACGCCCTTGCGCGGCGGCTTGTTCTGCTTCTTCGGAAGCTTCCGCCGCTAACCCCGCGCTTTGTGCTACTTCATGTACCGTGGCGGTAAATTGGTGAATAGCGGTGGCAATCTGTTGAGTCTGCGACTGCTGTTCAACAATGTTTTGCTTGGTTTGCATGGCAACCGAAGCATTCTGTTCTGCGGCAGTGGCGAGGGCGGAGATTGAATGTCGATTATTACTGATGACATGTTGAAAGCTGGACACGATACGGTTCACGTACTCGGCAATATCTGAAAACTCATCACTGCCTGTTACCGGAATTCGCTGAGTCAAATCACCATCAGCAATGTTTGTGGCCGAGTCTGCTAGTTGATGCACGGCATTATTCACCCGTTTAGCAATCAATAAAGCCAAGGTCGTGGTAACAATAAGTGCAAGTGCACCAAGTAAGCCTACACTCCAAAGAAATTGGCGGATGTCACGCTCTGAGGCCAAAAAGTTGGCTTTGCCTTCTTTAATTTGAATATCAAGAAATGCTTCGGCTGCTTGCTTGATATCGCCATAAAGAGGGTTGATTTTTTGCAGCAGAATCAAGTTGGCTGCATCGTAATTCTTCGCCTTAATCTGCGTGAGGGCGGGTTCAAAGCCGTTTTTGGTGACTTGATCCAACTTTTCTTTTAGCGCAAGGATCACTGCTTTTTCTTGTCCGTCCAGCTCTGTCGCTAAAATCTCGTTATCAACGATATGGTGTAGATCCGTTAGGGAAGCTTCAATTCCCTCCATGTGCCGATCAATTGGGTGATCATGCATGTGGGCATATTTCGATGAAGGATCATGCTGAAAGGCAAGTAATAATTGGCTTCGCGCGCTACCTAAATCATCGAGAATGCGGCCGGCACGAATAGTGTGTTGCATGCCTTTTGAATAAAGCGACTCGATAGAATTCGAGGCGTTTTGCATACCTGTTAGGCCTTTAAACCCAAGGAAAAGGATGGATACAACAATCAATACAACAATCAGCTTTAAACGAAAACCGACACTGTGCAGTGAGTTTGTTGTGCTTTTCGCGCTCTCGCGATGGGCACTGTTTAATGAATTGGAAGTCATCTTCTACCCCGACAGAATAGTGAAAAATATAAATTAGAGTTGTATTGAGTTCAGTATGGTTCAACAGGGGTTAATGAATGATTTTTCACAAAGTTATGATAGGTAGATCATGATTTTGGTGTCATATATTCATACAACATCTGGGTGCGCAGAAAGGACTCTTTATTGAGTGCGCGTGGGATATTTCGCTCAGTGCAAAGCGTTGAATGAATGCCGGGTTTGACACTATCGTCATGCTTGTTTTCTTTGTTTGTGGTATTAGGGTGTTTTCACGCCCATTTTGATTACAAACTATGAGGTTCCAATGAAACCCATTTTCCTTATTCTATTGACCCTATTGGTCGGCTGCTCTGATACTGTGAAAAATCATTATGCAGACTATCAACAAGCACAAGCCGATCACTTATTTGAGAAAGGTTGGCTACCACCGATTTTGCCGATTTCAACTACGCAGATTGAGCTAGAGAATGATTTGGATAACAACCGTTCACAAGGATCATTTGTTATTGCAGAACAAGACTTAGAGCAGTTTGTTGAACACCTTGAAGCGACTGAAGCTACCAACCAATATCGGTTTCAATCGGGTCACAGTGTGTGGGTGTTTACGCTTGATACTCAAGGTAAAGTGCGTTATCAACTCACGACTCGCACTGAGTAGCACCAAACATGACGCTATTTCAGTAACCTGTTGTAGGAAATGAAAGGCGTCGTGTTGATAGCAGGAACATATAGGTGGAAAAAATAGATCAATCAGTGACGATTATGTTGCCCTCTTTGATTCATCGTATAGGTGGTGACACGGTAAAGCGTTTGAAGCATCAAGCTCAACCTTTTGGTTGTGAATTAAAGCGTATTCGTCGCTCACGCAACTGGCAGTTGGTGGGGGATGTGGTGGCTATTCAAGACTTTCTTATCCAAATCAAAGACGTTGAGCATCGTGATGCTGACTATCTGATCAAAAAATTAGAACTTGGGTTAAGACAGCACAGCGATAAATTGGAACCATTAGAAAGCAAATTACAGCGCTTAATTGCGCAGAACCCGTCGATAACATTAGCAGAACTCATGGCAGCCACGCATTGCAGTTTGGTGCAAGCGCGAGCCGCGCGTTTTTCCGAAGATAACTGGGATTAGACAGTTGAGATTAACGATCTCGGCTCGCGTCGGCTCGATGAGTTGATGGGTGACAAGGTCACCGTACGGAAAATTACTCACTCATGGTTTAGTTGTTCTGCGTATGTTGGCTGTGTGCGTTTAGATTTCATGGCCACATACGCAACCGGGATGACGAAAAGTGAAAAGAGGGTGCCTGAAAGCAAACCGCCCGTCAGCACTAAGCCTATATTCACTCGCCCAACAGAACCGGGGCCAGAAGCAAGCGCTAATGGCAATGCGCCTAACATCATGGTCATGGTTGTCATCATAATCGGCCGGAAACGCGCTCGGGCACTGGAAAGCATCGCCTCCGTGAGTGGCATACCTTCTTTTTGGCGTTGGTTGGCAAACTCGACGAGTAAAATACCGTGTTTCGTTACTAGGCCAACCAAAGTCAGTAGCCCAATTTTTGAATAAATATTGATACTCTGACCAAACACCCAGAGCGCAATCAAAGCCCCGACAATACAGAGCGGAACGGTCAGCAAGATCAGTAAGGGATCTCGGAAGCTCTCAAACTGAGCTGCCAAAATCAGATAAATAAAGACAATTGCCATAACAAATAGCGTCTGTGTGCCTTGCTGTGACTCGATTAATTCTTTGATGATGCCGTTGTAGTAGAAATCCTGATTTTTGGCCAGCAGTTTTGGTACATGTTGATCAATGTATGATTTCACATCACTGGCGGTGTAACCGGGTGCTAGGTTGGCTGAAACCTCGGCAGCATCAAGCCCCATGAAAGTTTGCAGTGACGTATCAATGGTTGAAGGTTCAATCGTCACAAACTGGGATAGTGGTAGAGTTTCTCCGGATTCAGATACCACGCTTAAGCGGTTGAGCACTTTAAAATCACCTAGGCTTTCTCGTTTTACTTGTACTTTAATCGGGTAGGTGAAACCGTCGTTGGCTTGTAAATCCCCGGGCTTTACCGAACTTAAATAGGTTGAGATGGTTTCCGTCACATCCTTATAGTCCACGCCGGAAAGCAAAATCGCATTGCGGTCTATCCTTAGTTCATACCCCAATTCATCACGAGCCACCGAATTGAAGACATTCGTTAAGCCGGGATAGGATTTCAATAAGTGAGCGACTTCGCTGGCGGTGTTATAGAGCTGCTCTAAATTCCTATCTGAAGCCACAATTTCTAATTTAATGTTATCGGCGATATTGAGGTCATCCGCGGCTCGGACAAGGTAAGATGCTTTGTATGCTGACAGTTCAGCTTGGGATTGCTGAGCAAATTTAGCGGCTATTTCCTCCGCCGTTTCTGTTCTTTCCCCCCACGGTTTGAGTAGTATGTGGTTATAGGGTGTTTGTTCAATGTACGAGAGGTTCTGGGCAATACTCTCTTCATTGTTGATGATGCGATTTAGCCCACCCACATTATCGAGGTTGTATTGGCGGTTGGCTCCTGTCGGTGCTTGTACTCTGGCTTCAATAAATCCTGTGTCTTCGGTGGGTAAGAGTAGATTGGGGGAGTACCAGAAGATCAAACCAGCGAGTACTAAAAGGGCAGAAACTCCACCCACTACCCACCATTTGCGTGCAAACCACTTGTTCAATTCTGCAAGATATAGCTCGGCAAGGCGTTGTTGTTTCGATTCAAGCCACGAGAACCATTTGGATGGTGCTGTTATCGGTTTGATGACATAAGCACACATCATAGGAGAGAGCGTGAGTGCAACAAAACCGGAGATCAATACCGCGGCCGCTAACGTAAAAGCAAATTGTCGAAACAAATCGACCGTCAATCCGGACATAAAACCGATGGGTGTGTAAACCACGGCGAGTGTCATCGTCATCGCAATGACCGGAAACGCGATCTCTTTGCTGCCTTTGAGGGCGGCATCTAAGGGTGATTCGCCTTGCTCAACACGGCGATAACAGTTTTCAGCAACTACGATTGCATCATCAACCACCAATCCGATGGCTAGAATGATGGAAAGCATCGTCAGCACATTGATGCTGAAGCCAAGCAAAGACATTACCGAAAATACACCAATCACACAGATAGGGATGGTGATGATAGGGATCGACGCCAAACGTAATGACCCCAAAAACAGCACCATGATCAATGAGACCAATACAATCGCTTCAAACAAGGCATTGAACCCTTCTTGAATGGAGGATTGAATGAAGTCCGCTTGGTCATAAACCACGGTCATTTGAACGCCTGCGGGTAGCGCCGATTGTAATTGTTCAACTTTTTGTCTTACCAGTTTGGCAACAGAAACTGGGTTAGCACTGCGTAATGGCTTGATCTGTATTGCCATGGCAGGATTGTCATTGACCGTCAAAATACTGGGGTCAACGGAGTTTGTTCCCATCACGACTTCCGCAACATCTTTGAGCCTGACCGTGCTCCCTTCTTCTGAACGAATAACAAGATTAGCGACGTCATTGACGTCTGAAACCGTATTTTTGACGTTGATTGAGTAACTGCGTTCCTCGCCAATAATTTTCCCAGCGGTGAAATTAGTGCTGTACATCTCAATGGCATCAACGACATCAGAAGGGTTGACCTGAAGTGCTTTCATTCTATCCGGCAGTAGCCAAACACGTACCGCGCCAGCACTTCCCCCGTATGGCCCCCAAATCGCCCCTACACCGTCTAACCGACGAAACTGAGGGATAAGTTGCTGCCTGATGTAGTCAAACAGCTCTTGTTGAGTCGTGTCTCCGGTGCTCACAAAAGAGATAATGTTACTGGCAAAGCTGGCATCTGAAGAGTTATCTGATATTTTGGGTTTCTCTTCCATGCTGGGGGGGAAATCTTGTATTGCTTCGACACGGTTGCGAAGTTTGTTCATTAAGTTGATGTATTCAACGTCAGTCACGTTATCTTCAAACACAATATTTAAAGAACAACTGCCCTGTACGCACTTAGTCGACATGGTTTTCACTCTACCCACTATTGCGGCAGCATCCGTCAACTTCTCAGCCACGTTTTTGTCCATAAATTCAGCGCTGGCACCTTCAATAGTAGTGCTAACACTGCCTGTTAACCGTTCATGATCCGGAAAATATTTAATTTCGAGTGATTGAAATGACCATGCACCGAATAAAACCACTGCAATACTGAAAACCATCGCAATGACAGGGTGCTTGATGCAGACTTCTGATAATTTCATGGGTAAATCCTTTAAGGATGTGTTGAGCTATCTCCAATAATGCAAACGAATCAGCCGTTTAACTGAGTATCGGAAGAGGGGGTAACCATTTTTTCTACTTGTACTTTCATGCCCTCTTTGAGCCATTGGTTACCTGTGATCACGACCTGATCTTTTTCGAGTAATCCTTCTTGAATAACCACATTACCGTCATTCAAATTGGCGCCGAGTTTTACTGTTTTTTGCGAAACGGTTTGATCTTTATTGAGTCGCCACACATAACGTTCTTTGTCCTTCACATTAATGGCCGTTTGCGGCACTAAAACGAATGGTTGATTGTTATTAGTGAAATGTTTGACGTTCACAAACATACCGGGGGAAAGTTTCAAGGCGGGGTTTTTAACTCGAGCATGAACGTCTACTCGTCCTGAACTCATATTTACTTCGGGTGAAATGTAATCAACAACACCATTGAACGTGGTGTTTTTTACCGCATTGGTTGTCACGGAGACATTCTGATTTAACGCTACCTTGCCCAAATTCTCTTGGCTTACTGAGTAAAAAATTTCGACTGGGTTGAGTTTGAAAAGCGAAACAAGTGGGGAAAAAGATTTAATGTAACTGCCCTCTGACTGTTTGAAATCCGTCAGATATCCATCAAAAGGGGCGATAAGTTGGTAGTTTTGAAGAATGGCTTCTTTTTGGTCGAGTTCAGCTTTGGCGAGGTTTACATTCTCTTTTAATTCGTAGATTTCTTGTGGGGGAATTGATCCCGGTTCTCTCTTTATCATATTCAAGCTTCTACCGAGCTTATTTTTGGCCAGATTAAACTCACTTTGGGCTTTGGCCACATCCGCTTTGGCAATTCCACTGCTTAATTCGGCAATTAGCTGTCCTTTTTTTACTTCATCGCCATCTTTGACATGGATAAGGCTGATTTTCTCATCAATATTAAAACTCAATACCGCCATATCGACTGCATAAACTTTTCCCACATCATCAATGGTTTCAGGGATGGATTTAAGTTTTGCTTCCGTTACGGAAACACGAACTACCTCTTCTTGTTGCGGGTTATTGTCAGCTAAAGTACTGATACTAGGCAGTAAAAGACAGATTGCATAAAACGCTAATAAATTGATTTTTCTCACTTTAGTTTCTCTTGGTTAACTGCAGTGTTGAGCATTTTTTGTTCAAATCTGAGCGTGTTTTGTCAGTGTTATGTCATTCCTTGGGTATGTAAGAGTAAAAATGACGATAATAGTTAACGGCTGCCAAATATCGTTGGAAAGAAGGAGAATTTAACAATCTTCGGGGTTGACTATCAGGAATGATGATCTTTAAGAGGGAGGCGAGGTTGCATAACACTATGCTTTACCTCGCATTATAATTTCTAGGTTTCTTATTTTTAGATGGATAACGTTGTCGTTTTTAATCCTTGACGGCTAGGAATTAAAAAGAACAAAACTTAATGGAATGAATGCTACTTGTACAAGAATGAGGTTAGTAGAGGATATTAATTAGGAAAGGCTTATCTACGAAACTTGGTTAAATGGAAGCTAGCAAGATTGAATAGCAAGAAGGTATTATTTTTGTGTTGGATATTAATTTAGAAACGTTGTCTGATACTCATTTCATTCTTCATATTATCAAGGTATTAGGTAAAAATGCCTTTGAGTTAACATCTGAATCACTGGGTGAAGAAAAATTAGGTATGTAAATCAATATTTAATATTATAAAGTTTGGCTACGAAATATGGTTAGGTATTACCTGTCACCTGATATTAATGATTCAATGGTATTGTTTAAAGACTTAAGATAAAACTAGTATACGATGTTATTCAAAGTTCAACAAATAACACGGAAGTGTTTATCTCACCACAAAGGTTACTTTGCTTATTTAACTTCCTGATTATTATTTTTAGGTGTGAGGTTGTCTACACGATCTATCATTCCTCAAATTAAATAGTCCAGCATGATTGAAATAAATCTGTAAAGTTCAAATCAAAAGTTTCCATTATTGCTCATGCGTAGCGTATGGTTTTGCATAAATTGTTTTTTTTCATATGTTTATATTTCCATTAAATAAATGAATAAACTTGAGGGATAGTAATTGTATTCATAAAATTATTGTTATCAATTTTTTGAATGAAAGAGTATCAATGCTCTTAATTCAGGAGGCCATATATGTCTAAATGGACACTTTTGACGATGGTATTATTAAGTCTCTTGCTCATTGGCTGCGGTCAAGGAGGAGATGAACAAACTGACGACAATGAAAATGGCAACGACGGTGGAACGATTTCTCCTGTACTGACCTCTTTTAATCTTTCAGGTGTCAGCCGTTCAGTTGATATCGCTAAAGCATTAACTTTTACTTGGACATCTGCTTCTAATGTGAGTGGAGTAAGGTATACGGTATGTGAGCTGAACATTGGAAAAGAGCATAATTGCAAGGCTCTCGGTAGTGTATTGGATGCTTTGTCATTAACTGTACTTGTGGAGAATATTGTCGCTTCCTTAAGTAAAGATTTTTTTATTTTGGCAAATAAAGAGAGTGAGGAAAAAGCTTCATCCGAATTGAATTTAGGTCTAGATACCGTAAATCACATGGTTGAATATTTTAAGCCTTCTAATACTGGTGCTGATGATAACTTTGGCGTTTCCCTTGCGCTCAGTGGTGATAATAAGACGCTCGTGGTAGGGGCTTATTATGAAGACAATGGTGCAAAAGGAGTTATCAGCGATGGTTCAGAAATCACGGATGTAAGTACTGCTGTTGATTCAGGGGCGGTGTATGTTTTTACTAGAAATAATCGTGGAATATGGTCCCAAAGTGCATACCTCAAAGCGTCTAATACTGGGGCGGAGGATAACTTCGGAACTTCGCTGGCACTAAGTGAAGACGGTAAAACTCTAGTGGTAGGTGCATCCGCTGAAGATAATGGTTTTAAAGGCATTATTACCGATGGCTCGGAAGCCTCTGATTCAGGAACTGCGGTAGACTCAGGTGCTGTGTATGTTTTTACCAAGAGCAATACAGGTACGTGGTCACAAAGTGCTTATATCAAAGCCTCGAATACCGGAGCAAATGATCTTTTTGGTTCTTCAGTTGCAATCAGTAAAGATGGCAAGACATTGGCGGTAGGTGCACCAACGGAAGATAATGCCGTGAAAGGTATCATCACCAATGGTTCAGAAGCGACCGATGTTGGCACAGTGAATAACTCAGGTGCCGTGTATCTATTTACCCAAAGTGATTCTGGTGAATGGTCTCAGAGCGCTTATTTCAAAGCCTCAAATACTGGAGTGAGTGATCTTTTTGGCAGCGTGATTGCACTAAGTGACAATGGCAAAATGTTAGTCGTTGGGGCTTACAATGAAGATAATGGTGCGAAAGGCATCATCACCAATGGCTCAGAAGTTATAGATCTCGGCACAGCAACAAATTCTGGTGCTGTATATGTATTCATTAAGGACTCATCAGGCTCTTGGGCTCAAAGTGCATATATTAAAGCTTCAAATACAGGTGCTGATGACAATTTTGGTGCTTCGGTTGCAGTGAGTGAAGATGGCAATACTTTAACTGTTGGTTCATGGTTCGAAGATAATAGTGTTACAGGCATTGTAGTTGATGGTTCAGAAATCACAGATCTCAGCACAATAAACAACGCGGGTGCGGTGTACGTTTTTACTAAAGATAATGTTGGTGTTTGGTCACAAAGTGCTTATGTCAAAGGTTCCAATACTGGTTCGGGTGATAGCTTTGGTGCATCACTTTCAGTGAGTGACAATGGTAAGACGTTGGCAGTAGGTGCTACTGGAGAAAGTAATAGTGCAAAAGGAATTATCATCAATGGCTCAGAAATTAACGATGTAGGCTCAGCGGCAAGTGCTGGTGCGGTGTACCTTTTCACTAAAGATAGTTCAGGCAATTGGTCTCAAATCGCTTATCTTAAAGCGTCTAATACAGGTATGGTCGATTACTTTGGTAAGTCACTGGCTTTGAGCGACGATGGTAACTTAGTCGCGGTAGGAGCATATCGAGAAGATAATAAGGCGACTGGAGTGATTATTGATGGCTCAGAAACAATCGATGCAGGTACAGAGAATGATTCAGGAGCGGTTTACTTATATTAGTTGAGTGGAATGAGCCTGAATGGATTTCTAGTTCAAAAATTTCTTAGCTCGTAAAACGGTGAAACCCCGGTAGTTGGTAGCTATCGGGGTTTCGAATTTTTAGATTGCTCGGTTGGTAATGCCGATGATCTTATATATGCAAAAGGCTGGATTTAATCCGATTAATTCCTTGGTAGGGAATTAGATACGGATGAAGTCCATGTGCTCAACTTTTGGCTTGTACGCGTGGCGTTGAACGTCTTGTGGCTTCACTTTAACTTCTTGGCCGTCGATAACCAGAACGATAGCTTCGTAAAACTCAGGCTTGTCCATTTGGTTCATCACGTCATCGTGGTTCAGTGAGATAGAAACTGGAGCTGCTTCACCACCGTAAACGATCGCTGGGAAGTAACCAGTGTTACGTAGGCGGCGGCTCGCACCTTTACCTAGATCAGTACGTAATACTGCTTCGAATTTCATAGTATTTACTCTCAAATTAGTAAAAAACAGAGTGACAGGACAATGCGACCTTGTCCGTGTCGTAGAGTTTCCAAACCTACTAATAGGGTCAGAAACGAGCGCGGATACTAGCACTCATTAGGTTTTCGAGCAACTGAAAATCGGGTTTTATACGGTTTTTAGCGTGATTTGACTACTTTTACATCGTGTGACGGTTTCTTTAACGTGAGCGTTGCTTTTAAACCACCCAAACGACTTTCACCCAAAGCCAGAGCACCACGATAGCTGTGCGCCATTTCACTCACAATATTAAGGCCAAGCCCAGTACCGGGTGTGGTTTCATCTAAGCGAACCCCACGTTTTAATGCTTTCTCGATATTTTCAGCCGGAATGCCTTGTCCATCATCTTCAATACAAATTTGCACCCAGTGTTCATCAATTGGGTAGCTATGGACGCGAATTAAGCTGTTTGCCCATTTATAGCTGTTTTCGAGAAGATTACCGATCATTTCATCAAAATCAGTCGGTTCAACGGCCACTTCCAATTCAGAATCAAGCTCATTAACCAGCGTGATTTCACGCTCGGCATACACTTTGTCAAACGCTTGCGAAATCGCATCTACTCTTAGGCTTGGCGCGGTTTTGACCGAAAGAATGTTGGCAGAACCTGCCATACGTGCTCGCCCCAAATGATAGTCAATTTGCTGCTGGATTTGTTCCACGGAAGGCTGTAGTTGGTCTTTGAGCTGTGAGTCTTCCAGTTGCGCGACTTCGTTCTTAAGTACGGAGAGCGGCGTTTTCAGTGCATGTGACAGGTTACCCGCATGATGACGCGCCCGTTCTAGCAATTCTTGGTAGTGGAACAGCAAGGCGTTGAGGTCATTCACCAGCGGAGAAATTTCTTTTGGGTAATCGCCATTCACGGAGTTTTGCTGACCATTACGCAACGCGGCCAGTTCACGCTGCATTTTAGAGAGCGGGCTAAGTGACCATGTCACTTGTGCGCCAGTCAGAATGAGTATTCCGCTAAACAGCAGACCTAAAATCATCCACAACTCTTTACTGACTCGCTGTAACGTTGCTTTAAGTGGCGCGTCATCCAAACCAATCGTAATGGCGATCGGTTGTGAAAACTCCGGTAAATAAACGGTACGCTTTAACACAATCAAAGATTCACCATTCGCACCGCGATAAACCGTGTCATGGGCATGAGTCTCTTCAATCAAAAAACGATCCCACAGCGAACGTGAGCGCAAGGTTTGCTTACCTAGGGTTGCTGACCAATAGAGGCCGCTATATGGCTGAGCAAAACGCGGGTCGGCAAGGCGAGTTAAAAGGGTGAGTTGTCCTTGCGGATTCGCTTCAAGATTGGCGGTGATCTCATCCATCGAGAGTTGCAACTGACTCTGCACATCTTGAATCAAGTATTGATGAATGAGATTAGGGATAAGGTAGCCCGCCGCCAAGATCATCGCGCTAAGCCACAACGTGGCCGCAAGCAGCAAGCGGGTTTTTAAACTAAGGTGACGTAAGGCGTGCGGCTTAGCTGGCATGCAATTGGTACCCAAGGCCGCGCACAGTTTTGATCACATCAGGAGCGATTTTTTTACGGATGCGTCCAATGAACACTTCAATGGTGTTGGAGTCACGATCGAAATCTTGTTTATAGATATGCTCCACCAGTTCAGTTCGGGAGATGACTTTCTCGGGGTTATGCATGAAATAAGCGATTACTTTATATTCCAATGCAGTCAGGCTAATTGCTTGCCCACGCCACATCACTTTGGAAGTGCGCGTATCTAAACTCAGATCACCCACTTGCATGACAGGGGAGGCGTTGCCTGAAGCGCGACGTAGCTGAGCACGGATACGGGCGATCAGCTCCACGATTTCAAAGGGTTTAGTTAGATAATCATCCGCACCTGCATTTAAACCTTCTACACGCTGGGTCAGAGTGTCGCGTGCACTCAAAATCACCACGGGAGTGTTGATGTTTTCATCTCGAATGCCTTTGAGTACGGTCAAACCATCCAATTTAGGCAGGCCGAGATCGAGTACAATCACATCCCACTCTTCCGCGGTGGCACGGTACAACGCATCAATACCATCTTGTGAGAGTTCGGGTACCCAGCCAGTTTGATCTAAGGCGGAAAGGATCTGGTTGCCCAACTGTACATCATCTTCAACAACTAATATTTTCATGTCTTGCTCTGTTATTTTTTTATGGCACGAATGACGTTACGTCCACGAATCGACATTAATTCAAGAGTGGCAGCATTATATTCCACACGAAACACTTGGTTGTCATACACCAATTTCAGCTCATAAGTCCATTCGCTGTCGTCTTCATCAAGTTCAACCTTGATCAAGCGCCCATTCAGTTGCTGGTCGACAGTCGCATAGAGTTCAGCAAATGGGCGAATTAGCCCCTTTTGAACAGCTTGGTAAACGTCATCTTGGTCTTCATCAATTTCGATCTGCGTACCTTCACGATACGAACCTTGCTCCCAATCTCGAACTTTGTTGTCAGCATGAGCGGGAAGAATGAACCCTAAAAAGAGCAGCAGGAGTAGGGTACTCGCTTGCGGCTTCAGCGGCATACGGAGAATGTGCATAGTAAATACCTGAATATTGAATCTGTTGCCGAGTATAGCCGGATGAAAATGAACAGAAAGTGAATTCATTTTTAACCCTTTCCGGCTTGCAGGGTCTAGTCGCTATTTCTAGGGCTGTAATGGTTTGCTCTCGGTTGGAGAAACAAACTCATCGGCAAACACTTTGTCACGGATTGCCCAAAAGCGGCCAGATTTGCGAGCAATCACAAACAATGGCGGCCGAAAACGGTGCTGATGATCCACCACTTTAGCCGGCGTTGCTGCCTCAAATGGACGATGTTTATCCGCCAAATGTGGGCGCACAAATTGATCGCGAAATTGCTGCTTTTGGCGCGGTGTACTCAACGGCCAAAATTGGTGTACTTGTACGGCATCTTGGCCGTGGTAAGTCACTTGAAGCTGACTTTTCCCTTTGGCGTCTTTATGAACTTTCAAGCTCATGTCGGTACATTCAAATACCAAGGCATCTTTCAGATTGAGCGCTTCTTTGAGCTTCTTATCAGGGTCAACTAACGTGGCATCGCATTCATGGCAGATGCGCGCAGCGATGTCGTTATCCGCACCACATTCATTACAGTATTTAGCACGAAATCGATAACCACAATGTTCACGCTCGCCCGTCTCTTCATCAGTGAAAAAACCTTGGCAGCGGCGACCATAATGCTCAAGTAAGAAGCCGTTCGCATCCAGTTTGCCCCAAAAATTATTGTTGAAACCGCAAGCGGGGCAGGGAATGGTGATGATTTCGCTGTCTGAATCTGGCTTTGGGTCACCGACTTCAGGCTGATACAAGTCGTACTGGTTTCCCGCGTAGTCGAGCACCAAGCAGTCGGTTTTACCTGAGGAAAGGCGCAGCCCTCGGCCAATGATTTGCTGATATAAACTGACCGATTCAGTGGGGCGTAAAATCGCAATCAAATCGACATGCGGCGCATCAAACCCCGTGGTGAGCACGGACACATTGACCAAAAACTTTATCTGCTGCTGTTTGAAGGCTTGGATGATGTGGTCACGTTCCGGCGTTGGGGTATCCCCAATCACTAAAGCAGAGTGCTCGGCGGGCAGTAAGCGGTAAATCTCTTCGGCGTGGCGCACGGTCGCGGCAAAAATCATTACGCCTTGTCGATCTTTAGCAAACTGAATGATCTGAGCGATGATTTGTGGTGTGGCGCGCTGTGACTGCTCAATCACTAAATCGAGTTCAGATTCGCGGTAACGTCCGGTATTGGCCGGTTTAAGCTGTGAAAAGTCGTAACTCATCACGGGCGTATCAATCAGTTTTGCGGGGGTGAGAAAGCCTTCGTCGAGCAGATAATGAATCGGTAGCTCAAAAATACAATCGCGGAAAAAACGGGGCTCTTCGCTGCGTACTAAACCGCGTGTGTGGTACTGATAGAGCCATCCCATTCCGAGCCGATAGGGGGTTGCAGTCAACCCTAACACTTTCATCCCCGGATTGAGTTCCAACAAGTGGCTGATCACTTTTTGATAGCTGCTGTTTTTGTCATCCGGTACACGATGGCACTCATCAATCACCAATAAAGAGAACTGGTTTTGGAACTCGGTTAAGTTGCGTACCACCGATTGCACTGAGGCAAACACGACTTGTTGATCGGTTTCTTTGCGGCCTAATCCGGCTGAAAAAATGGCTCCCGTCAGGCCATAGCTTCATATTTGGCATGGTTTTGTTCAACCAGTTCTTTGACATGCGCCAATACCAATACGCGGCCACGTGCAAGGCGGGCGAGTTCCGCAATCACTAAGCTTTTGCCCGCACCGGTGGGGAGCACAATCACGGCTGGAGTCGAGTGCTGGCGAAAATAGTGCACGACGGCTTTGACTGAGTCGGCTTGATAAGGTCGTAACGTATACATCCGATGGGAGTTACCGAAGTTGTTTGGGCAATTGGTGTGTTTTGCATCGCTTAGGATGCGTGACATGCAATTGCGCTGGGTAATTGTGGTGACAGGTCTGTATAATAGCCGACTTCAAGCAGATGAGGTAAGCATGCGTTTAGACAAATTCCTGTGTGATGCGCTCGGTACGACGCGCAAAGAAGCTACTATGCTTCTCAAAAGTGGTGAAGTGACCGTCGATGATTTGGTGCAAAAAAGTGGCGCATTCAAACTCAAAGAGACTTCCCGCGTTGAGTGGCAAGGGCGTGAAATTACGGCACACGGTCCGCGCTATATTATGATGCACAAACCAGATGGCGTGGTGTGCTCACATGAAGATGGCTTCAATCAGACCGCATTTATTTTGCTTGATGAAGTGAACATTCAAGATCTGCATTTTGCAGGGCGTTTGGATGTGGATACCACAGGTTTGCTGCTGATTACCGATGATGGCCAGTGGTCACATCGTGTGACGTCACCAAAACATAAGTGTGAGAAAACGTACCGCGTGTGGTTGGCAGATCCCATTCAAGCCGATTACGCTGAGCAATTCACCAATGGCATCGAATTACGCGGTGAGCGTGAGTTGACCTTGCCAGCACAGCTGGAAATCGTGAGTGAAACCGAAGTACTGCTGACAATTCATGAAGGTAAATACCACCAAGTGAAACGCATGTTTGCGGCTTTGGGTAATAAAGTCATTGGGTTACATCGTGAGCGAATTGGCCAAATCACGCTGGATGAAAGCTTAGAACCGGGTGAATATCGCTATTTAACCGAAGAAGAAATTGCCTCAGTCTGGAAATAAACAGGGATTTAGGAAATAGATTGTTTCCGAATTAGAACTAGTGAATCGCGGCATTTTTTAAGACCATAGAGGTATTCCACTTGAAGATGCCGTTTCAAGTTGCTGGCGTATCGACGCCCCATCGAGAAATCTCTGATTAGCGTAAGCCTTGTGCCGTTCGCCAACACATTAACCTAGTTCTACGGAGAATTATGTCTGTTCCATCCATGAATACTCAGCAAGCTCCGCAAATGAGTTTACTGCTTTATATTGTGCTCGGTGCGCTTGGTGCTTTGACACCGCTGGCGATCGACATGTATTTACCTGCCATGCCAACCATTGCCCGCGATTTTGGTGTGAATGCGGGTGCGGTGCAAATTACCCTGACGGCATACACCGCTGGCTTTGCGATAGGGCAGTTGCTACATGGTCCACTCGCTGACAGCTATGGCCGTCGCCCAGTGATGTTATGCGGTATCTTTTTATTCGGCATCGCAGCGATGGTCAGTGCCACTACGGATGGTATTGATGCCTTAACCTATATTCGTGCTGCGCAAGGTTTTGCTGGTGCTGCTGCCGCGGTAGTTATCCAAGCCGTGGTGCGCGATATGTTTGATCGCGAAGATTTTGCGCGAGCGATGTCGTTTGTCACTTTAGTGGTGACACTCGCCCCCTTGGTTGCGCCTATGATTGGCGGGCACTTGGCGATTTGGTTCGGTTGGCGTTCGATTTTCTGGGTACTGGCACTGTTTGCCGCGCTCGTGATCGCTATGGTGATGTGGAAAATTCCAGAAACGCTGAGCCCTGAGAATCGTCAACCATTGCGTTTTCGTAGCACCATTCGTAACTACTATAATCTTTGCAAAAACCCCGTAGCAATGGGGCTCATTTTCTCGGGTGCTTTTTCATTTGCGGGAATGTTCGCTTTCTTAACCGCAGGGGCATTTGTCTACATTGATATTTATGGTGTCAGCCCGAGTGAGTTCGGTTACCTGTTTGGACTGAATATCGTGGCGATGATCGCCATGACCAGCATTAACGGCCGTTTTGTAAAACGAGTAGGCTCGCACAACATGCTGCGCTTTGGCTTATTTATTCAGTTGATTGCTGGGATTGGTCTATTCACGAGTTGGTTAATGAATTGGGGATTGTGGGGAACCGTACTTTTTGTGGTGCTGTTTGTTGGCACAATTTCAACGATAGGCAGTAACTCTATGGGATTACTGCTGAGTAAATACCCACGCATGGCGGGCACGGCTTCGTCATTAGCGGGGACGCTGCGTTTTGGTACCGGCTCGATTGTGGGTGCAGTGGTTGCTGCAATGCCAGGTACGGAAACGTGGCCAATGATATTTGTGATGGCCGCTTGCTCTGTGTTATCAGGCGCCTTTTACTGGACGTTAGGAAGAAAAGCGTAATGGCGAACTACCATTTAGAAATTCAAAATGTGGTGAACACTGCATTGGCAGAATTAGAGGCCGAGCATAAAGCGGGCAAACTGGCGAATGCGCCTGTGGCGAATAACCATTTTTTGGTGCACTGGGTGACCAAAGCGCTGAAAGCGCAACGTTTTCATCGTTGTGTGGGTGACAATTTAACTCAGTGGCAGAAAGCTGGGCGCTCAAAAGGGACAGAATCACAACTGTTACCGATGTTTCAACGCATCTCCGCGTATTATGCCCATTTCTTTGCTGAGCAAGATCATACGCCGATTACCGATAAGCAGATCGAAGCTTTTCTGGATGAGATGGAGCAAGCAGGTTGGGAAGTTTCAACCTCTGAGCCGTTAGTCAATGCTGGAAAAGTGCAGATTTTTACTGATGGTCAGAACTCATTGGCATTGTGTTCCGTGCAGTGTGAAGCCTGTTTCGATGGCGAGCTGTTAGTAAAACCAATGAACTGGTTTGTGCGTGGGCATCATGCCGGCTTTGTTGAAAAAGCTTTTGCTGCCGGATTTATGGTTCACAAGCAGACTGACTATAAATCGAATGTGAAATATCACGGTGAATACCTGATTTTCCCTGCTAACCAAGGCACACAGTTGGCAGAGATTCCGATTTCTTTTCGTGCTTAGTATGCCGATTTGATAGATAAATCAATCCCGTCGCTTAATCTCGACGGGATTTTTTTATGATTGCTCGCACCATTCCTCGGAAAATAAACAGGTGTGCAGGCATCATCGCATACCAATACAAAAGGCCGAGAAAACCTTGTGGATGCCACCAAGCGGTGACGTTGAGGCGTCGTTTGTCACCTAAATCATCAATGGTGAATTCCAAACGCCCCAAGCCGGGGCCTTTCATGCCAAACAGCAATGACAAAAACTGTTTAGGTTGGCAGCGAATCACTTTCCAAGAATCAATAAAATCACCTATCGCCAGTTCAGCCCCTGCCGGATAACGCCGGATAGGCCTACCTCCGCCGAAAAAGAGATCGAGCCATTCACGAGTTCTCCACAGCACGTTAGCAAAAAAGTAGCCTTGGTCGCGACGGCCGATAGTGCGGATCACTTTCCATAAATCTTGGCTGCTTAATTCGGTTTCAATACTTGCACCGGCTTGTTTCGGGTAATAACCAAAACCGGGCTGCCAACGCAAAATGGCGTTGGGATCAAAGCCCCAAACTTGGCTGCGTACAAAGGTGCCTTCGCTTTCAATGGCTTGAGATACTGCGTCACGATAGGAGATTAAGGCTTGTGGATAGCGTGCCTCTATCGCTCGGCGGTCAGCAATAAAATCATGGGTTAATCCTTCCAAAAGTGATCGACCTATTGTGCTTGGTACGGAAGTCACCATGCCTAACCAGCGTGATGCCATACGCGGTGTTAAAAATCGTGTCGACCACAAGCGAAACGGCTTGCTGGTGAGCTCGCACAAAATGCGAAATTGTTCTCGATAACTCAATACATCGGGTCCACCAAGTTCAAACATCTGATGTTCACGTGGCTGCTCTAGGGCAAACTTAAGCAGATAAGTGTTGAGATTGGCTAATGCAATCGGGTTGGCTTTGGAGTCGACCCATTTTGGCGTAATCAGCACGGGTAAGTTATACACAAAATCACGCATGATTTCGAAAGCAGCAGAGCCAGAACCAATGATGACGCCCGCTCTGAGTTCGGTAATCGGTACGTGAGATTGGCGCAAGATTCGTCCTGTATCGTAACGAGCTTGCAGGTGTGGCGAGTGACCCGATTCAGGCTGCAAGGAACTTAAGTAAATGACATGCTGCACCTGACTATGCGGTAGATCGAGCGCATCTTTCACGTTTTGTGCCAATGAAAGCTCGTAATTAACAAAATCACCACCATGAGCCATTCCATGCACTAAGAAAAACACCAAGTCATAATTTGGGATGGTTGAGAGCGTTTTGGGGCGATCCGCTAGATCAAGATTGAGTAGTGTTAAGTTGGGATGAGTAGGCAAACGCGCATTCAAAGTCTCAATATGACGAGAAGCAGCCGTGGTGTGGTATCCCGCATCCAGTAGCAGGGGGAGCAGTTGTGCCCCTACATAACCTGATGCACCTAACACTAATACCTTTTTCATTCGGCCATCCTTTTTAATCGTTTGTTGTGATTATGCACGCGTGAGTATAATAACGGCTGTTTTTTCTGCTTGCTATGCCCTACCCAATTTGAATTTCGATGTTAAAAGGGTAGGGCGTATCACACGCTTTGGAGTGATATTGTGTCTGTTGTCTCTCAAGTTTTATCCCACATGAGAGGGGATTTCTTTCGCCGCTTGATCGCCATCGCGCTGCCGATCACGATACAAAATATCATGTTTTCCAGCCGAGGGTTGGTTGATGTCTTGATGCTGGGGCAATTAGGAGAAGCGGAAATCGCGGCAGTTGGCGTGGCGGCGCGCGCCACTTTTGTTACCACTATCATGCTGGTTGGCGTGACTACAGGCGGTGCATTGCTGACTGCGCAATATTGGGGCGCAGGTGATCGAAAAGGTGTGCGTGAAAGCACCGCGCTGACGTGGTTAGTCTCTAACTTCTTTGCCTTTTTTACTGTTTTGCTGTTTTTATTCTTCCCACAGCAAATTATGTCGCTGACCACGGAATCACCGCAAGTTAATGCCTTAGGGAGTCAATACTTGATCATCACGTCGTTCACCATGTTTGCGGTGGCCTGTGTCAGCAGTATGGCCGTGGGGCTACGTGCCATGCATAAACCTGGTATCAGCACTTTCTTTAGTGGTATCGGCATTGTTTCCAACGTTCTACTCAACTGGATTTTGATATTTGGTAAATTTGGTTTCCCTGCCATGGGAATTGAAGGGGCGGCCATTGCAACACTATTAAGTGGTGCGATTGAAGTTGCCTGTTTATACAGCTATCTCTATGGCAAAAAACATTTAATGGCCTTTGGCTGGTTAGATGTGAAAGCCGTGATTGATTGGACCAAAATCAGCCGTTTTCTGCGCTTGTCTCTGCCAACGACCTTTAACTTCTTGATCTGGGCTGCGGGTCTATTTACCTATCACGCGATTATGGGGCAGACTGGTGTGCAGGGACTTGCTGCTTTGTCAGTGATGACGCCTGTTGAATCTATTTCTCTCAGTTTGTTGATTGGTATGTCAAATGCTGCTGCCGTGCTAGTAGGTAACCAGCTTGGTGCAAAAAACTATCAAGCAGTTTATTACCAAGCAATTGGCGTAACGGTGTGCAGTGTGTTGGTGGGGGTGATTGTCGCCATCTGCCTTTATTTAGTACAGATCCCTGTGCTCGGGGCTTTCACTGCATTAACGCCAGAAACTCGGGAGCTCTCAGAAAAATTCATCCTGATTCTCAGTTTAGGTATTGTGCTGCGCTCATTACCTATGACGGTGATTGTCGGTGTGTTACGTGCTGGGGGAGATGTGAAATTCTGTCTCGGCCAAGACGTAATGGCACAGTGGTGTATTGGTATTCCGCTGGCCGCTTTTGCCGCTTTGGTGCTTAAGGTTGACCCGGAATGGATTTATTTGTTGTTTCTTACCGAAGAATTGGTGAAGTGGTTCGGCTCATTGCACCGAATGAAAAGCAAGAAGTGGATGCGGAATTTGATTGAGAATTAGACATTCATCGTTCGATTGATGCAAATTAATGCATATAGTGTGATCTGCTAGCCAAAATACTTTCTCCGCTTAGGGTTTTGGTGTAGATTCTGTGTCCGGTTTCATTTTCGGCAATGAGTGGTTTGATGTTACAACTGATAGACCTATGCAAAGGCTATGTAGACGGTGATGAGTTTCATCCTGTGTTGCAGGGGGCTGAGTTGACGTTAAACCAAGGCGATCAGTTAGCGCTGATGGGCGAAAGCGGCTCGGGTAAAAGTACCTTACTCAACCTTATCGCTGGCCTTGATACTGCCGATTCGGGTGAAATCTGGTTTCCCGGATTCCCCATGCATCACACTTCTGAACATCATCGTACGGCATTTCGTCGTGATAACATCGGTCAGATTTTCCAGCAATACAATTTGCTCCCTACCTTGAACATTGCTGACAACATTCGCTTTTGTCGTCAGCTCAAAGGGCTTCCTGAAGACGCAGGTCTGTGGCGACAAATTCTTTCGGCATTGGATCTCATGCCTCTGCTTGGCCGATACCCTGAAGAAGTCTCCGGTGGACAGCAACAAAGAGCCGCGATTGCTCGCGCTCTGTACATGGAACCGAAAATTCTACTGGCTGATGAGCCGACTGGTAGCCTTGATGAGCGTAATGCAGAAGCGGTAATGCGCCTGTTGACCTCACTGACTCGTCAGTTAAATTGTGCACTGCTTTTGGTTACGCACAGTGAAAAAGTGGCACAGCATATGGATGGCTGTATTCGTCTTCAAGGAGGACAGCTGCATGTTATGGCCCGTAGTTAAAGCGCTATTGGGTCACTATCGTCGCTATCCGTTACAGATTTTTCTGGTCTGGCTTGGCCTGACCCTCGGTGTTTCCTTATTGGTGGGCGTGACAGCCATCAACCATCATGCAAGACAAAGTTATGAGCATGGTGAAAAGCTATTTTCTAATCCTCTACCTTATCGTATCCGTTCTAAACACATCGCTAATAAAATTCCACAAGGTTTTTATATCCAGCTTCGCCGAGATGGTTTTCAGCAATGTGTTCCGTTTGATGATTACCGTTTCAGTACGACCTCTGGCCTAGATATTATTTTGCAGGGTGTCGATCCGGTGGCTTTGTTGTCGCTTAATAGTGGCAAAACGCTCGCACAACAGACTGGGCTACAGCTGATGAATCCTCCTTATCCTGTCATGGTGAGTCAGGAACTCGCTAAATTACAGGATTGGCAAGAAGGGGATTACATTCCTTTGACGGATGGCTCTAAGTTAGGGCCGATCACCATTGATGCTCATAATCAAGTTACGGGTATGCGAGTGGTGGCGGATTTGTCTTTGGTGCGTATGCTGAAAAAGGGCTCAGGGTTAACCGTGATCGCCTGTGCAGATATGCCGCCCGCCAAATTGGATCGATTGAAGAAGAGTTTACCGAATGGTTTAACCTTGGTTCGTAGCACCCGTTCTGAGTTGGAATCATTAACTCAAGCCTTCCACCTCAATTTGACCGCGATGGGAATGCTAGCCTTTTTGGTCGGCATCTTCATTTTTTACCAAGCAATGTCTCTATCTATGGTGCAGCGCCAGCCTTTGGTCGGCACATTGAGACAAATTGGTGTGAGTGGTTGGCAGCTTACCAAAGCAATGTTGGTGGAGTTGTTACTGTTAGTCTTCGTTAGTTGGTTATGCGGTAACGTATTAGGCTTGCTGCTTGCGAACCAATTAATTCCATCGGTTGCCAGCAGTTTGGGCTATCTATACAACGCGAATGTGGATTTGGCGATTGGCTGGGATTGGTCATGGAGCAGTTATAGCTTATTGATGGCACTGTTTGCAGCATTGGCTTCCTGTGCTTGGCCTTTGGTTCGGCTACTGCGTTCGCAACCAATTCGCTTGTCGGCACGTTTGTCTCTGGTTCGATTTGCAGGCAAAGAATTCAAGCTGCAGGCTCTGCTAGCTTGTGCGTTGTGTGTAGCTGCAGTTGCCATCTATCAAGCACCGAAAAGCCAGCAATCTGGGTTTGCCATTATCGGCCTGATGTTACTCAGTGTTGCTCTGTTTACACCGTACATAATTTGGACACTGTTCACCAGCTTCTCTTACACGTTACGTTGGGTAAAAGTGCGTTGGTTCTTTGCCGATGCCGCTGCCAGTATGAGTTATCGTGGCGTTGCGACTATGGCTTTCATGGTGGCTTTAGCTGCCAATATTGGTGTGGAAACCATGGTAGGTAGTTTCCGAGATACCACAGATCGTTGGCTTAGCCAGCGTTTAGCGGCGGATATCTACCTCTATCCAAGTAATAACATGGCTTCACGAATGAGTCAGTGGTTAGGGCAGCAACCTGAGGTGGAAGCGGTATGGTGGCGATGGGAAAAAGATTTCGCTTCGCAACATGGCCCAGTTCAGATCGTGAGTACCGGCGCTTCAGATGGTGAGTTAGATTCACTCACTGTGAAACTGGGTGTGCCAAACTATTGGTATCATTTACACCACGCGCGTGGGGTGATGGTGAGTGAGTCGATGGCGCTCAAATTGGGTATTCGTCCGGGTGATATGATCGATTTACCAGAGCCAATGGGTTCAGGTTGGGCTGTGTTTGGTGTTTATTATGATTATGGCAATCCTTATCACCAAGTGATGATGTCTCATCAGAATTGGATGAAAGTATTTGCGGGCACAGGCAACGTTGGTCTAGCGGTGGTTCTCAAAGAGGGCCTCACCGGTGAGAGCGTAAAAAAACGACTAGATACGATTTTCCGACTTGATGCGGATCGTATTTTTGATAACACCAATATTCACAGCCACGCAATGCGGGTGTTCGATCGCACCTTTTCAATTGCAGGAACGCTTGGACACATCACTCTATTTATTGCTGTTTGCGGTATTTTCTTCTCCACGTTAGCTGGGGAAACGTCACGCCTGCGACATATCTCTTTACTGCGTTGCCTTGGGGTTTCGGGGAAAGAGTTGGTTTTGATTGGTGGTATGCAGTTGTTTGTGTTTGGCGCTATTTCACTGCTGATTGCTCTTCCGCTAGGGTTAACTTTAGCCAAACTGGTTATCGATGTCGTGATCAAACACTCTTTTGGCTGGACCATGCAGTTACAACTGGTTCCCGGGCAGTACATCTACACCGTTATGTGGTCTATGGTGGCATTGATTCTGGCTGGGGCTTTGCCTGTTATTCGCTTAGTGCGTAAATCACCGATGAAATCGTTGCGAGAGGCTTTGTAATGCGCCGTCCTAATAAGCGAACAAGCAAGTGGATTTGGCTCTGTTTAGGCGCGCTATTTTTTGTGGTGGGCTTCATTGGCTACGAGCAAGAAGAATATCGCAGCCTGCTCTCTACTGATGATAATCCGCATTCCACTAATCAAGCGGTCTTTGAACCTGTTTTGCCGAATAATCCAGTTCGATTGCCTGCGGACTTTACTTCACGTCCGGAGTTTGAGCAGGAATGGTGGAAACTCTACGCTTGGCTTGACGATGAACAAGGCAACAAATTTAGTGTCCAATGGAATTTTCTTCGTTTAGCTCAGGATGAACGCAATACTGTTGGATGGCAAACCCCACAACTTTACTTCTCTTCTATTGTTATTAACGGCAAAAAGACTGCGTTGCGTGACCAGAAAATCGCTCGTGGTGGGATTGGTCAAGCGGGAATTAGTGATCAACCATTTCGTATGTGGATTGATAACTGGGCTTGGCGTGCTCTGGGCATGGGGCCGCTGCCAGGTAACTTAAACCTGAGTGCTGATCATTTCGCCCTTAATCTACAACTGCGAGCTCTTGGCCCCTATGTGCTGTCTGGTGATCTGGGGTATCAAGTAAGGCATGATGTACTTTCGTTGGCCAGTTACCAATACCAGCAACCCTATATTGCTGTTCACGGTGCCTTAGTTTTGGCGCCAGATCAACCAGCACTTCGAGTGAGTGGTCGAGCTTGGTTGAGTAAAGAATGGGGGAGTGAGTTAGTTGCTAACGAACAAACAGGGACAGATCGCTTTGTTATTCCTCTGGATGATGATCGCTGGCTAACGGTGAATCGATTCCGCCATAGTGGTGCGCCAGATTATTTCTACGGCATGCTACTTAATCGTAATGGCACAAATATTGCACTGTCGAATGATGATATTCAGCTCGAGGCGCTTTCTACTTCACTACTGAGTAATGGTAAGAGAGTGCCATTGCGTTGGCGATTAGCGATACCTAAGTACCAAATTAATGTTTCGGTAGAACCTTTGGATCGAGATGCATGGCAAGCATTTTTGATCCCCTATTGGGAAGGTCGCATCAAAATACTGGGTAGTCATAATCAAACCGGCTTCATGCAATTATCGGGTTATTGATTATTGTTACTCGTGATCAAGATTTTTACTTATAGAAAGCGCTTTATGCGCTTTCTTGGTTATATGGGGAAGATAAAACATTGGATTGCCATTTTTTAATTGGCATGAGTTGAGCCATGTCTATACTGAATTTAGGCGAAATTTACAGTGAATTAAGGATAAGCTCGGAAAAACCGAAGTAATGACTCATTACAATCGATTTTCCCATTGAACCAAGCCTAGCTACACTCTTGGTCATTCGTTGTTAATCAATTATTAACATTATTTAAGGACAAGCATATGTCTGACATTATTCGTGACTTTTTTAAAATGGAATCGGCAGGGGGCATTTTGTTGGTGATTGCTGCGGCAATTGCCATGTTCATTGCAAACTCATCTATGGGTGAGGGATATCAAGCTATTCTGCATATCTATGTGTTTGGTATGTCGATCTCACACTGGATCAATGACGGTTTGATGGCCGTGTTTTTCCTGCTAATTGGTTTGGAAGTAAAACGTGAGCTGCTGGAAGGTGCCTTGAAATCGCGTGAAACCGCGATTTTCCCAGCCATTGCAGCTGTTGGTGGCATGCTTGCTCCCGCTCTGATCTATGTCATGTTCAACTTTAATGATCCTGCGGCAATTCAAGGTTGGGCGATTCCTGCTGCTACTGATATTGCTTTTGCGCTGGGTATCATGGCGTTGCTAGGTAAACGCGTTCCTGTCAGCCTGAAAGTGTTTTTGTTGGCATTGGCGATCATTGATGACCTCGGGGTTGTTGTGATCATTGCTCTGTTCTACAGCAGTGATCTATCAACCATTGCACTCACTGTCGGCTTTATCATGACTGGTGTGCTATTTATGCTCAATGCTAAGCATGTAACGAAGCTGAGTGTGTATTTGATTGCGGGCTTAATTCTGTGGATTGCCGTATTGAAATCGGGCGTTCATGCGACATTGGCCGGTGTAGTGATTGGTTTCGCTATCCCACTGAAAGGGAACAAAGGTGAACACTCACCACTGAAGCACCTTGAACATGCTCTGCATCCTTATGTTGCGTTTGGTATTTTACCGTTATTCGCTTTCGCTAATGCGGGTATCTCGCTACAAGGTGTTTCAATCGATGGTTTGACTTCCATGTTGCCATTGGGTGTTGCTTTAGGGCTGTTCTTAGGTAAACCGCTGGGTATCTTTAGCTTTAGCTGGGCTGCAGTAAAACTTGGCGTAGCTCAGTTACCAGAAGGAATCAACTTCAAGCATATCTTCGCGGTATCTGTGTTGTGTGGGATTGGTTTTACAATGTCGATCTTCATTTCATCACTGGCATTTGGCCAAGCGAATGCAGCGTATGATACTTATGCTCGTTTAGGTATCTTGATGGGTTCTACGACAGCGGCTCTACTGGGTTATGCCTTGCTGCGTCTCTCATTACCAGTGAAATCAACTCAGTAATCTCAATAACAGATTGATTGATAAGCCTCCGCATAGCGGGGGCTTTTTTTATACGTATTGAGTGAGCAAGAAATGATTCAAAATCGCCGCATTGTTATTGATGATGTTATTTATATGCTCGCAATGTAACTGAGAGAGTTCGAGGCTTGCTTATAACTATTTGGTTAAAATTTGCCATGTAAATGATACGAATAATTATTAAAAACGATTGCTCTTGACTTTCCTTTTGTGATAAGGTTCGCGCCAATCTCGGACTGAGCTTCTGGGGGACACGCGTGGTGACCATTCAGGCTGATTGTGACATCACGTAGGGTAGGTATCGGCAAGTCCTTTTGTCGATAGACGGGATACTCTTGCTGCGGAGCAGCATGTGCATGGGAAACCCAACATTGAACTCACTTAACTTATACACACTAATCAGCTTTGTACTTCCTCTATGCCCTGTTCAGCAGGACAGCAGCATCACTGAACCTTGATTACCTGATTTAGCACTATGTCATCCAAATGATGACCCAAATTCCGGCTTGCTTATGAGCAAACACGGGCAATTTTGCTATTCGCTATTTCCACAACATTGATAGGAAAAGCGGAAACGAATCATCTCAAGGGGAAAAAGATGAGTACAGCCTTTGAAGTCGATAACAACATCGCAACTCTGTTTTCAAATCAAGTGCCGTTATTAGACGGTCTTTACGATCTCACTCCTGACCAAGTGCTGCTTGACCAAGCTGCACATGAATCGGAAGTGCGTTCATATCCACGCCGTATTCCAATCGCAATTAAGCAAGCTTATGGTTGTTTAGTTGAGGATACGCGTGGGCAGATTTTCTTGGACTGTTTAGCGGGTGCAGGTACTTTGGTACTTGGCTATAACCATCCAGAAATCAACCAAGCTTTAAAATCACAACTGGATTCGGGATTGCCGTACCAAACGCTGGATATCGCAACTGAAGCTAAAACCAACTTCATCAAAACAGTAAAAGGCTTTTTGCCAAAAGCGTTGGGTGATGATTGTGTGATCCAGTTCTGTGGTCCATCAGGTGCTGATGCTGTTGAAGCGGCAATTAAGCTGGCAAAGCAAACTACAGGTCGTAACACCATGTTTGCCTTCCGCGGTGCCTACCACGGTATGACTAACGGCACTATGGGTATGATGGGTAACCTGAATACTAAAGCACGCCGTACTGGCTTGATGTCAGACGTTCACTTTATGCCTTTCCCATACAGCTTGCGCTGTCCGTTTGGTTTAGGTGGTGATGAAGGTGCAAAAGCCAGCATTCGTTACATTGAACGTCTACTGAATGACGATGAAGCAGGGATCATGAAACCTGCTGCGATCATTGTTGAACCTATACAAGGTGAAGGCGGTGTTATTCCTGCGCCAGCATTCTGGTTGCGCGAACTGCGCCGTATTTGTGACGACCACGGCATCCTGTTGATTTTCGATGAAATTCAGTGTGGTGTGGGCAAAACAGGTCACAACTTTGCTTTTGAAGAATCAGGCATTATTCCTGATGTTCTTTGCTTATCAAAAGCCATCGGCGGCGGTTTACCTATGTCGATTTTGGTCATCAATAAGAAGCACGATACATGGCGTCCAGGTGAGCATACGGGTACTTTCCGTGGCAACCAGCTTGCAATGGTATCAGGTGCTAAAGCACTAGAAATCATTCAACGCGATAACCTCGTTGAGCATGCAAAGCTTGCTGGTCAATATCTACGCGCTGGTCTAGAAAAAATCCAAAGCCGAGTAAACTGTATCGCTGAAGTGCGCGGTAAAGGTCTGATGCTGGGTCTTGAGATTAAAGACCCAAGCGGCGAACTGAACAAATTTGGCGAACCGAAATCAGCGCCACAATTGACTCTTGCCATTCAACGCGCAGCACTTGAGCGCGGTCTGATGGTTGAAAAGGGCGGGCGTGATGGCTCAGTTATCCGTTTCTTGCCACCTGTCATCATCTCGTTTGAACAGTTGGATTTCGCGCTACGCGTGCTTGAAGAAGCGATTCTTGCTGCAGGCGGCGGTAAAAAAGATCCTGAGCAAGCTAACCAAGAATGGAAAAAACACTTCATTCATACCGGGCACATGGGTAGTCAAGAGTTCTCACAAGTAATGAACCACACTACCGCAGCTATGAAAGCCGTGTTTGAAGAGGTGAAAGCACCTTACTCAGGCCTTGACCCTAAAGTTCTGGAAGAAGCAATTTACGCTGTGGATCTGGATAACAAAAATGCGTCACTAAAAGAAGTTATCTCTGAAACTGCTGAATTGGTCGCGAAAAACTCCATCATGGTTCAACACCCTGACTGTATCGCGCATCTACACACTCCACCATTAATGCCTTCCGTCGTTGCTGAAGCTATTATTGCGTCATTGAACCAATCGATGGACTCATGGGACCAATCTTCTGCGGCGACTTTTGTTGAGCAGAAAGTGGTTGATTGGATGTGTGAAAAGTATGAACTGGGCGCGCAAGCGGACGGTATCTTCACCAGTGGCGGCACACAAAGCAACCAAATGGGCTTAATGCTGGCTCGTGACTGGATCGCAGACAAACTCAGTGGCCATTCAATCCAGAAATTGGGTCTACCTGAGTATGCTGACAAGCTGCGTATTGTTTGCTCGAAGAAATCCCACTTCACTGTACAAAAATCGGCGTCTTGGATGGGGCTAGGTGAGAAAGCAATTCTTGCCGTTGACGCACTACCAAATGGCACGATGGATGTGACTAAACTTGAAGCCGTCGTTGAGCAAGCTAAAGCAGAAGGGTTAATTCCATTTGCGATTGTTGGTACAGCAGGAACTACCGATCACGGTGCGATTGATGATTTAGTCACTATCGCGAATGTGGCGGAGAAACACACGCTATGGATGCACGTTGACAGTGCTTATGGTGGTGCGTTGATCCTGAGCAGCCATAAAGATCGCCTAAGTGGTATTGAGCGTGCTCAATCCATCAGTGTTGATTTCCATAAGCTGTTTTTCCAAACCATCAGCTGTGGCGCATTGCTGCTGAAAGACAAGCATAACTTTAAGTACCTGTTGCACCATGCAGACTACTTAAACCGTGAGCATGATACTTTGCCAAACTTGGTAGATAAGTCGATTTCTACCACCAAACGTTTTGATGCCCTAAAAGTGTTTATGACCATGCAAAACGTGGGACCTAAACAACTGGGAGCCATGTACGATCATCTGTTAGCACAAACGCAGCAGGTGGCGGAACTGGTACGTCAGCATAAAAGCTTTGAGCTTTTGGCTGAACCATCTTTGTCTACCGTATTATTCCGTGCGGTAAATGAGCAAGCTTCTGATCTGGATGAACTGAACAAAGTCGTTCGTCTACAGGCGCTGGTACGTGGTGTCGCTGTACTTGGCGAAACCATTGTGGATGGCAAAACTGCCTTAAAATTCACAATCTTGAACCCATGCTTGAAGATTTCGGATTTCGAATCTTTACTGGCTAAAATTGAAACTCTAGCAGCTCAGCTAGCGAACTAAAGGTAAAGGAATTATGTCTATTCTACAGATTGGTGCAGGCGGCGTAGGTTGGGTAGTGGCACATAAAGCCGCACAAAACAACGATGTGCTGGGTGATATTACTATTGCATCTCGCTCGATTGCGAAATGTGAAAAAATCATTGAGTCGATCAAAGGTAAAAACAACTTTAAAGACTCTTCCAAGAAACTAGAAGCGCGTCAGGTTAACGCGGATGATATCGAATCGCTGGTGCAACTGATTAATGAAGTAAAGCCAGATTTGGTCATCAATGCTGGACCACCTTGGGTTAACGTATCCATTATGGAAGCGTGTTATCAGGCGAAAGTATCCTATTTGGATACTTCCGTTTCGGTCGACTTATGTTCTCAAGGCCAGCAAGTTCCTGAAGCGTACGACGCACAATGGGCGTTTCGTGACAAATTCAAGCAAGCAGGGATCACTGCGATTTTAAGCGCGGGTTTTGATCCGGGTGTTGTCAGCGTTTTTGCTGCCTACGCTGCGAAATATTTGTTCGATGAAATCGACACTATTGATGTGTTGGACATTAATGCCGGCGATCATGGCAAGAAATTCGCGACCAACTTTGATCCCGAAACCAACTTGTTGGAAATTCAGGGTGACTCTATCTACTGGGATGAAGGTGAGTGGAAGCGCGTGCCTTGCCATACTCGTATGCTGGAATTTGATTTTCCTAAATGTGGGAAATTCAAAGTTTACTCCATGTCGCACGATGAGCTGCGTTCACTGAAAGAGTTTATTCCTGCTAAGCGTATTGAATTCTGGATGGGCTTTGGTGATCGCTACCTGAATTATTTCAATGTGATGCGTGATATCGGTTTATTAAATCCAGAACCACTGACTTTGCATGATGGTACGGTCGTTAAACCACTGCAAGTGCTGAAAGCGATGCTTCCTGATCCAACCTCGTTAGCACCAGGTTACAAAGGGCTGACTTGTATTGGTACTTGGGTGCAAGGTAAGAAAGATGGTCAAGCGCGTAGCGTGTTCATCTATAACCATGCAGATCATGAAGTGGCTTACCACGATGTGGAGCATCAAGCGATTGCTTATACCACTGGCGTGCCAGCAATTACGGCAGCGTTGCAGTTCTTCCGTGGTGAGTGGGCTGAACCAGGTGTATTTAACATGGAACAGCTCAATCCAGATCCATTCCTAGAAACTATGCCATCTATTGGTTTAGGCTGGGATGTGATGGAGCTTCAGCCGGGTCAACCTGATATTCAAATCGTGAAATAATGCACGCAGAGTGTGAAAACCTCCGTGATTAATCCTAAACAGCTATAGCCAAATGGTTATGGCTGTTTTTCCATTTTTGCTACAGGCAAGCATGAATGGAAACATTGCAGGAAATAGGAACTGACATGCAAAAAAAATGAATTAAAAACCCCGTACTTCATGATTGATGAAGCAAAACTCATCGCTAACCTCGAAATTGCTAAGCACCTGAAGGAAATTTCGGGTGTGAAGATGGTGTTGGCACTGAAGTGTTTCTCAACTTGGGGTATTTTTGACATCATCAAACCATATCTGGATGGCACAACCAGCTCTGGTCCCTTTGAAGTTAAACTGGGCTATGAAACTTTCGGCGGTGAAACCCACGCTTATTCAGTTGGTTACAGTGAAGACGATGTGAAGGAAGTGGTCGACATCTGCGATAAGATGATCTTCAACTCTCAATCTCAATTAGCGGCATACCGTCATTTAGTTGACGGTAAGGCATCTTTGGGTCTACGTATCAACCCAGGTGTAAGTTATGCGGGACAAGATTTAGCTAACCCAGCACGTAAATTCTCTCGTCTAGGCGTACAAGCAGATCATATTGATGAAAATGTATTTGAAACCATCGATGGTGTGATGTTCCACATGAACTGTGAAAACAAAGATGTGGATGCATTCATTAGCTTGCTGGATGCTATTTCAGAGCGTTTTGGTCGTTATCTCGATAAGCTTGATTGGGTCAGCCTTGGTGGAGGCGTATTCTTTACTTGGCCGGGCTACGATGTGGATAAATTGGGTACGGCACTGAAAGCGTTTTCTGAGCGTCATGGTGTTCAGCTTTATCTTGAGCCTGGCGAAGCTGTAATCACTAAGACCACAGATCTTGTGGTGACTGTGGTTGATATTGTTGAAAATGGTATGAAAACCGCGATTGTCGATTCTGCAACTGAAGCGCACCGCTTAGATACACTGATTTACAAAGAACCAGCTTCAGTACTGGAAGCCAGTGATAATGGTCAGTACGAATATGTGATCGGATCTTGCTCTTGCTTGGCTGGAGATCAGTTCTGTGTGGCTAAGTTTGATGAGCCATTGAAGGTAGGGCAAAAACTACACATTCTGGATAGCGCAGGCTACACCATGGTGAAGCTCAATTGGTTTAACGGCCTGAAAATGCCGTCTGTATATTGTGAACGTCAAAATGGTGAGATCCAGAAAATCAACCAGTTTGGCTATGAAGATTTCAAACGCACTTTATCTTTGTGGTCTATCCAATAGATATCTAGATAGGGTGGGAAGTGAATCAGGCACTGGTTCTTTCCAACAAAAAAGCCGTGATTAATCACGGCTTTTCTTTTATCTAAGTACTGATATTACATAGGAAGAGTAGTGAAAATCGTCCACTCTTTTACCACTTCACCCTTGTAACCAACAACGGTGGCAGTCACGCGGCGATTGCGCGCATGGCTGATATCATCTTCACCTTCAGCTACTAAAACGCTATCACCATATCCGACGATGTTGACGCGATTCGGAGCAACGCCATAACGAATCAGTTGATCACGAACGGTTTCTGAGCGTTGTTTCGAAAGTGCTAAGTTATATTCAGCACGTCCCACTTTACTGGCGTAGCCTTGCAGTTCAATCGATGTTGATGGGTAACCCTGTAAGAATTCAGCCATTTGACGGATTTGGGTCAAGAATGCTGGCTCAATGACACTTGAATCGTTAGCAAACAGAATATGTAACTGCTGCATCTGTGATGACTTAATAAAGGTACCGCAGCCATCATTATCAATCTCAGATCCTCGTGGAGTATCCGGACATAGATCGCGAGCATTAATTACGCCGTCATTATCATCATCCTTTAGATCGGCAACCTGATTGGCAAGTGGTGTTGGACGGTAATCGTATTCATCACCTTCATGCTGAAGGTATTCGCCTTGATTAGCGAAAGAAGATGAGGACACAGTAAAGAGAATAAGTGGCAGAGCCCATGATTTGATTGACATATTAGTACTCCACCTTAGTTGTCCATTCCTGAGGAATATCCACTCTCAAGGCATCTAATAAATTACCAGCCGCATTCATCACACGATATTTTGCATACTGCTCAGCATATCGAGCATCCAGGTAGTCTTTGCGCGCTTCGAAGAGTTCATTCTCAGTGTTGAGGAGATCCAGCAGAGTGCGTTGACCAATTTGATATTGTTTACGATAAGCAACAACGGTTTTTGATGCGGAATCGACGTGATCAGCCAAAAACTCTTTTTGCTGTAAAGTTAGATCCAAAGCACTCCACGACAAACGAAGGCCTTCCTCTACGGTACGGAATGTTTTTTCACGCAAATCTTTAGAACGGTTCAACTGATAAGCAGCACTTTCAGTACGATCGCGGTCACTGCCACCATTGTAGAGGTTATAACGTAAACGTAGCATGGCACTAAGCTCATCGCTGCTGCCTTCAATGCCGCCAGCATCATTGCGCCAACTCTGTGCTGCTTCAAACGAAAGCGTTGGATAATTAGGCGCTTTAGACTGCTTATATTGGAAACGCGCAGCATCAACATCGGCTTGTGACACCTTAATTACAGGGTGGTGTTCTTGAGCCATTTGCATTGCATTTTCCAGAGAAGGAGGTAATGCATACTCATCAGCATGTGGAAACTCTAAGCCTAATGGCTCTTGGCCCACGAGACGACGGAATTGAGTATGTACATCAAGAAGATTATTTTGTGCTGCAAGCAAGTTACCGTGCGCTTTGGCCAAACGAGCTTCTACTTGGGTTACATCGGCAGTGGAACCAATGCCAGAGTCAGCACGCTTTTTGATATCACGATAAATAGCTTTATGAATTGACAGGTTATTTTCAGACAGAGTCAGAATTTCATATGCCTTTGTCGCATCGAGATAAATCTTGGTGACTTCCAAAGCCATATTTGAAGCATCAGCCAATAATTGATAGCGATCTGCTTCCGCTTCTGCTGCTGTTCTATCCATATCATTGAGAGTGGCAGAACCATCCCAAATCAACTGTGTCAGCGTTAAAGTCGCGTCTTTACGAGTTAAATCAGTATTTCTGTTGCCACTAGACTCTGCGGGATTAATTCCTTCGTAGCCAATGCCTGCATCAAGGTCGATTTTTGGCAAATAAGCACCTGAAGATGCTTCAGCATCAAACTCGCGGCTTTTAAATTGGTTAAATGCGCTTTTTAGCTCCGGGTTGGATGCCAACGTGATGGATACCGCTTGCTCCAACGTTTGCGCAGAAACCGGATTGCTCAATGCGATAGCGAGTGCAATCGCTTTTAATGGTAATCCTTTCAAAACGTTCTCCAAATGTGGGTTCATTACTCAATGAATGATCTTTAGTCTAATCCATATTCATAATCATTTATAAGACACATCGATTTTTTGACGCCAATCAAATGACGCACGAGAGACTCGTATCACAAATATGCATAAATAAACCCATGTGACTTAGTCATAACGATGTAAACTGGAAGTATGAAATGATTTCATTTCTAAATGATTTTGGAATAGAGTTGGCAAATCTAACTGATAATGATGTGATTTTAGTTCAAAATTCATGTGGTTGCCAGATGAAAGACCATTGGTAATGCACATCAGAAGCTAAATACTAAACACTTTTTTAACTAAAGTTAAAATTTAATCTGTATTGATTTGTGGCAGGGAAGAGTGTCAGCAATCAATACACTCAAAAGTACTAGGGTTTGAGGCTATATATGGGAATTAATGCTTTGTCGTCTTTAACAAATTTGGCATCTAACCAGTTGCTCGTCATTGATAGAAATGGAAATGTAGTAGTAGTCAATGCTGGTGATTCTATCCCTGAAGGGGCAATTGTTCTCGACCCGAATGGTGGCAGCTTAGTTCCTGACGAACAGACAAAGCCAACTGCAAAGCTTATTGATGCTGAAGGTAACGCACAACCTATTACAGATGACATACAACAGATTCTCGCAGCACTGGAACAAGGTGCTGACCCAACAGCTTTAGATGAAGAACTTGCTCCGGCAGCGGGTGGTGCACAAGGCTCCGCACTAACCGCATCCACTACCATCGAGCGTGATGGCACAGAAACTCTCGCGGCAACCCAATTCGATACTTCAGGCTTTGAAGCTCTAGGTCTTTCTAGAACTCAAAGTTTAAGTTTACTTAGCCTACTGCAATCTTCTATTTCTCCTGCAAATGTCAACGACGGTCCGACAATCGACGTGACGGCGGCGGAGTTCAATGAAAACGACGCGGTCGTGGGCACGAAAGTGGCGAGCTTCACGGCGTCAGACGAAGAAGACGGCACGCCAAGCGTGGACTTCACAGCCGGCACGAACACCGAGGGTTACTACGAAATCCGCGGCACCGATGTGGTGTTGACGCCAGCGGGTGTTGACGCGGTCAATGCGGGCGTGACCTTGCCAG
>NZ_AOMO01000036.1 GCF_000338875.1 Vibrio mimicus CAIM 602
GGGGGCTTCTGTGGTGGCGATGGGGCTTATCTCTTGCCTGTTATGCTCAAGTACAATTACGACAAAGGGTTAGCGTGCGGCACAATTTGCGCGTCAGGAACTTTAGGGCAAATCATTCCTCCTTCAATCGTATTGATTCTATTGGGTGATGTACTTGGTGTGCCGGTTGGCGATCTGTTCCAAGCGGCTCTTTGGCCGGGTTTGATGCTGGTTGCTGCTTATATCATCTACATCCTGATTTACGCCAAGCTTCATCCGAAAGCAGCGATGCCGATTGAGCCGGATGCAGAGTTATCTCGTCGCCAAGAAGTGATTAAAGCGCTGAAAGCGGTTATTCCACCTTTGGCACTGATTATCGTGGTATTGGGTTCTATTTTCGCAGGTGTGGCAACACCAACTGAATCTGCCGCTTTAGGTGGCGCTGGTGCGATTTTACTGGCGCTGGCTTATGGTCAATTCAGCTGGAAAATGGTGTATGACGCATCAAAAGAGACCGTGAAAGTGACGGCTATGGTGTTTGCGATTTTGCTAGGAGCAACCGCATTCTCAATGGCGTTTACCTACACGGGTGGTGATGAGTTAGTCGAAGAGTGGATGATGAACCTGCCGGGTGATAAATGGGGCTTCCTGATTGTCACTATGCTGGTGATTTTGGTTCTTGGCTTCTTCATCGATTTCGTGGAGATCTGTTTCATCATAGTTCCGATTCTGGCTCCAGTGGCGGTGTTGCTCGATGTGGATATGACGTGGTTTGCAATCTTGATTGCGATGAACCTGCAAACGTCGTTTTTAACGCCACCGTTTGGGTTTAGCTTGTTCTATCTCAAAGGGGTTGCGCCTAAATCGGTTACGACTATGGATATTTATCGCGGTGTCGTGCCTTTTATCCTCATTCAAATCTTGGTCTTGGTTTCGATTATGGTGTTCCCAGGCTTCTATGGAATGTGATCCGACTCAAGACTGAGCGTGTCAAAATTCAATCGCTCAGCACAAGTTGTTAAAGTGAAACTGCTTTTCGAAGGGTCGAAAAGCAGTTTTTGTATGAGGAAAAGGAATGCCTCTCAAAGCCAAATTGATTTTGCTAGCTTTACTGCCTTTATTGCTTGCGACAGCAAGTATCAGTTGGATCTCGATTCATCAAGCCAAAACCTTAGGGCAGCGTGAAGTTGAGATTTTCCGCGCTAAGTTAATTGAAGAGCGCGAAACCTCATTAAAAGACAGTGTTGATGTGGCGTTCGATGCGGTGAAATTAATTGCCAACAATCCAAATCTAACGGAAGCGGAAGCCAAAAAGCAGGTTAAAGCGGTTTTAACCAATATCCGCTATGGTTCTGATGGTTATTTTTTTGCTTACGATGCGCAAGGCACCAATTTAGTCCATCCTACTCAACCTGAGTTGATTGGGCAAAACTTGTGGGAGTTGCAAGATGAGCGCGGCGATTATCTAATTCAAGCTTTACTGTTCCAAGCCCAATCCGGTGGTGGTTATCACCAGTATTTATGGCGCAAACCGTCCACGGGAGAAACCGTCCCTAAACTCAGTTACTCTGCTTGGCTTGGCGATTGGCAATGGATGATTGGTACTGGCTTATACATTGAAGATGTCAGCCATGAAGTGGAAAAGATGCAAGCGGCGATCAATGCCAACATCGATACCACCTTCTTCTCTGTGGTGGTGATTGTGATCATCACAGTGGCCGTGATCATTGTCCTCACCTTAGCGATTAACCTGCATGAGCACCGCTTAGCAGATAAAAACTTGAAAGATTTGGTGCATAAAACGGTGCTTTTTCAAGAGGATGAGAAGAAACATCTCGCGCGTGAACTGCATGATGGGATTAATCAACTTCTCGTTTCCAGCAAATGCCATCTTGAGTTGTTGGGAGGCCAATTGAAGGATCCGAAGCAACTGATGCATGTAGAAAAATCCCAACTTTCTCTAATGACGGCAATTAACGAAGTACGACGAATTTCGCACCATTTACGTCCCAGTGCGTTGGATGATTTGGGATTGCAAGCCGCGTTAACCACCTTGCTGGAAGATTTTAAGCTGCACTCACAAATGGAAATTGAGATGTTGTTTGACACCCAGCCGGGTAAGCTAAAATCGGAAGTGGCAACGACCTTGTATCGTGTTGTGCAAGAATCGCTCAATAACATCGAAAAGCATGCTAAAGCACGAAAAGTCACTGTGTTATTGCAGCAAATGGGTGACATGTTGCAACTCATGGTGCGCGATGATGGTGTAGGTTTTACCAGTAAAGAAGCACTGCAAAAACGCGGCATTGGCCTGCGGAATATGCGCGAACGTGTGGAATTTATTGGTGGTGAATTTGAATTAAGTAGCGAGCCACAGTTGGGCACTGAAATTACTGTTTTATTGAAGTTGGATGGAAGCGTTTATGGATAAACCAATCAGAGTCGTGATGGTGGATGACCATCAGGTAGTATTGGATGGTTTTATTGCCCGCTTAGAGCAAGAGCCTGAAATTGAAGTGGTTGCAACCGCGAGCAATGGCTTGGAAGCGCTAGAGTTGGTTAAGCTGCATCAACCTGATGTGGTGCTGATGGATGTCAGCATGCCGATCATGAATGGTATTGAAGCGACACGCTTAATCAAAGAAGAAGTACCCAACACCAAAGTGTTGATGCTAACCATGCATGATAACCGCGAATACATCATGCAAGTGATGCAGGCGGGTGCGATGGGTTACATGCTCAAAGAGATCTCAGCGCTAAAAATGGTGCAGGCGATCAAAACTGTTAACCAAGGTGCGACTTACTTTTGTGAATCGACCACTTCTACTCTATTTAGCCAAGAGATCTTACCCACGGCGACTAAACCTAATCCGCTCAGCCGCCGTGAAGAAGCGATTTTGCGTATGGTCGCGCAAGGGTGTAGCAGTAAAAAAATCGCCACTTTGCTTAACATCAGCTATCGAACGGTTGAAACTCACAGGCAAAACATCAAGCATAAGTTAGACATTCACTCTACCGCAGAGCTGGCTCAGTACGCGCTACAACACGGCTTGCTTGAGTGAGGCTATTCAGGTTGGGTGATGCTGCCAATAGTGAGCATGGGGGCGGCATCCATATCCTGCGCATTCATCATGGCCGAAATACGTTGTACGGAAGAAAGGAGCAAGCTCTGTTCCCAATCTTGTAATTGATGAAACTGTTCAACAAAATTTTCTTGTAAAGGCTGGGGTGCTTGGGCTAGCAGCTTACGTCCTTCGTCGGTTAAGTGAGCGTGAACTTTACGTTTATCGCTGTTACTACGCACGCGTTGCACATACCCATTGCGTTCCAATCTGTCCAAAATAGTGGTCGCTGTGCCTTGGCTCATATTGGTATGCACGGCAAGCTCTCGAATAGTCACTTCACCTAAGTCATGGATTGAACGCATTAAGATCAATTGTGGTCCAGTAAGCCCGGCATCTTTATTGAGTTTTTTGGAGTGCAGATCAATAGCTCGGATGATCTGACGGAGTGCGACTAATACTTCTTCGTGCTTTTCCACAGCGGGCCCACCAAATTTGTGCTGAATCAGCCACGAACCATACCTTACTTCCCTTTGTTTTAAAAGTATTGAGCTATGTGTAACTCTCGGTTTCATAGTGTTTATTTTGATATTTTTTATTTCTTTTAAATGCTTTGAGTGCAAATTAAATGTTATTTATTAAATCTGCAGATTTATAGGCTGTTGGGTGTTTATTAGGCTAATGAGTAACGGGAAAGAGCGTTAAACTGGATTTTTTCTGTGATCCATGTAAAATAATCGTGTTTTTCATGAATGGAATTAACAATGAGTACGAAGTAAATCATGGTGTTTTTGTTTAAAAATACTTTGTTGTCGTTGTTATTGAGTTCGATTTAAATGACTCAGAGAGGATACATGACGAAAGAAATTGATAAGTACAGTATCGATAATACGGATTACACCGTAGGCCAAGATAATGTACAGAAATGGGGCTTTGATGTTCACAATCCCGTCTTCGGGATAAGTGCGGGTTTGATCGCCGCATTTTTATTACTGACTGTGCTGGTGGATGCCCACGAGGCAAAAGTTGGGTTAAACGCGCTCAAGCAGGGCATTATTGCGAGCTTTGACTGGCTGTTTATCTGGTCTGGTAACCTGTTCCTACTCTTTTGCATTGGCCTAGTGATTTCTCCGTTTGGCAAAATCCGTTTGGGTGGGCAAACGGCTAAGGCTGACCACTCCTTTTTATCTTGGCTGGCCATGCTGTTTGCAGCCGGAATGGGTATCGGACTGATGTTTTGGAGTGTAGCTGAGCCTGTTGCTTACTACACAGGATGGTATGAAACTCCGCTAGGTGTAGAAGCCAATACACCGGAAGCCGCTCAGCTTGCGATGGGGGCAACCATGTTCCACTGGGGACTTCACCCGTGGGCCATCTATGGCATCGTTGCGCTTTCTCTGGCTTTTTTCTGTTACAACAAAGGATTGCCACTCTCAATGCGCTCGGTCTTTTATCCACTACTTGGTGATCGTGCTTGGGGCTGGGCTGGGCATGTCGTGGATATTCTCGCGGTATTGGCAACTCTGTTTGGTTTGGCAACATCACTGGGGCTTGGTGCTCAGCAAGCGGCTTCAGGGATCCACCATGTATTTGGCTTTGAATCGGGCATTGGGTTACAAATTGCGGTGATTTGTATTGTCACTGGTCTAGCAACACTGTCTGTGGTGCGTGGTATTGATGGTGGCGTGAAAGTGATCTCTAACATCAATATGATTCGTGGCATTTTTACTGCTGTTATTAGTTGCAGTGATTGGCTATAGCGTAACTTTTACTTCGATTCCGACCACCTTATTGGCTTACCTACAAAACCTCATTCCACTGAGTAATCCTCATGGTCGTGAAGATGAAGTGTGGTTTCAAGGTTGGACAGTCTTTTACTGGGCGTGGTGGATCTCATGGTCACCTTTTGTCGGCATGTTCATCGCTCGTGTTTCTAAAGGACGCACAATCCGTGAATTCATTGTTGCGGTATTACTGATCCCAACATTGGTGACTCTGGTGTGGATGTCAGTATTTGGTGGCCTTGCGGTCGATGAAGTGATCAACAATATTGGTGTATTGGGACAAAATGGTTTAACCGATGTTTCGCTCGCGATGTTCCAAATGTTCGATTCACTGGTTTACGGTAAAGTGCTCTCGGTCATTGCGGTTGTGTTGGTACTGGTGTTTTTCATCACCTCATCGGATTCCGGTTCACTAGTGATCGACAGTATTACTTCAGGCGGTAAATTGGATTCTCCAGTATTGCAGCGCGTATTTTGGGCTGTGCTGGAAGGAGCGGTGGCAGTTGCCTTGTTATGGATTGGTGGTACAGAAGCAGTACAAGCACTGCAAGCGGGTGTTATTTCAACGGCGTTGCCATTTACTGTCATCTTGCTGCTAATGTGTGTCAGCTTGTGGAAAGGGTTAAAAACAGAACCTGAGTTCTTACCGAAAACGAATCTACTTAAAGATCGTTAATCGGTAGCGGAGAGTTAGAGAAAGAAACCTGCTCAAAGCCACTTGGTTCACGCCAATTCCCTTCAAAAAAAAGCGCGGAGAATTCTCCGCGCAAGCTATCTTACGATAGATAGGAGCAGCTTTTTATAAAGCTGTGAATAAGGTGTTCTGAGAGTCTGGTGCCCAGTTTTGCTGAGAAACATGTGGGACACTAACCAAATAGCGTTTACCTTTATAATTGACCACGTCACCTTGTTCATAGGCAACATTGAGTGTCCAGTTTGTTGCTGGATCGGCATTCGTCCACAAATTTGAAGTCGGAGATGGAGCCCAGTCTTCTTGCGCGCTATGTGCAATTACGGCTTTGTAAACAACGCCTTGGTGTAATACATAGTCTCCTGATTGGTACACTTTTCCGACCGTCCAAAGTGGTGTGTAATTATCCATAGTATCAAAGACATATCCTGCTTCTTTCGCGATACGGATGAATTCAGCGAGTTTAGGCAAGTTCTGAGTTGCACCCATGCCACGTTTACCATCTTCAAATAAAAATTCATGTGTTAGAACAATCACTTTATCCGCGTGAAGTGGTGTACCGCAGGGGAACTCTTGTGCTTTTGAGTTTACGGGCTCAATTGTGGTTGGTGAGCAGCTATTTAGCGCTTTATCGACATAGCTTAAAAAGGGCACTGCTTCTGTTAAGCTATTTGCTGGCATGGGAATTCCCCAGTTTTCAGGAGCCCAGTCCACATCCCAACCATGGGTTTGATAGCCTTGGTTCGCAAGGATGTTTTGCACTTCAATCGATGCCTTTACGCTGTTCGATGGGTTAGCTGGATCACAAACATACCCTGGTTCCCATGGTTTCAAATGGTCTGATGTCGCACATAGACCATCGGCTTGAAATTGCTTTGTCACACGCCAACCATTGGTATACGGCAATCGTGCTAATTCATCACCTTTATAGTTAGGATAGCTGCGGATTGTTGGTAGATATTTCTCTAAAACAATCAGATTTTGCTCAAAGCTAGCCGCATCATGAACTGGGTCTTGATAGGAGTTTATTTGGTGGTTACCTGTTGCATTACATTCTGCACCACTGGTTGGGCCAAACTCTTCAACACAGTTATGAATCATATGGTCATAGCTGTGGTTGCCAACAATATGCCCAGTGTCTAGTGCCAGCTTTAATGCTTCTAAAGCACGATCTTCGTTTTCATCACCAATACCATCTAGGTGCCACGCGTTAAAATAAAACGTACCCTTAACGCCACCTTGATTAAGAACCTTAATAACTTCGATAGAAGCATTGATCGGACCATCATCAAAAGTCAGATAAATCGTGCCTTTAGGGGCACTGCTAGCAAGTGATGGGCTAGAGATAGCTAGAGTCATAGCAGTTAATAAAGCCAAATTTTTTAATTTCATCTTTATATTCCATTATTTTTAAATAAATATTTTTTGATGTGACGTTGTTAGTGTTTATATTTGTGAAAATAACCAATCAAATAATGATGGTTATTTGTCTCTCTCATTATCCTATCCAGAATCTTACCCATAAAAATAGCGATAACTGTCTGAAATGGGATTTTGTTCACGAATAACGCAACCGGTTGCGCTTTTTTATCTGATTTTATTTTGATACAGTTTTTAGGCCGATTTTTGAACAAGAGATATGAAGAGCATGAAAAAGATTTTACTGTGTTGTAGTGCGGGTATGTCTACCAGTATGTTAGTGAAGAAAATGCAGCAAGTTGCTGAAATAAAAGGTGTTGATTGTAAGATCGAAGCCATGTCAGTCAGTGAGTTTGGAGATGCAATCAAAGAGTATGATGTGTGTTTGCTGGGCCCTCAGGTGCGTTTTCAACTCGATGAGCTGAGTAAAATAGCCGATGAGTACGGCAAAAACATTGCTGCAATCTCTCCTCAGGCCTATGGCATGATGAAAGGTGAAGAAGTTCTGCAACAAGCCCTCGATTTAATTAATTAAATTAATTCGTCTTTAAAAATTGAGTTTGCTCTGACCCATGTAAATTAAATGATGGGTTAGGGTAAGTATTATCTAAAATATAAGGTGAGTTCTATGAAGCTTTATGATGCGATAATCGGGATCGTTGAAAAACATATAGCCCCTATTGCTGCAAAAGTGGGAAATCAGCCCCATGTGAGAGCGATGCGTGATGGTTTTATTGTCGCGATGCCATTTATTATTGTTGGTAGTTTTATCCTAATTTTTGCATTTCCCCCCTTTGCTGAAGATACCACGAACGCATTTGGCCGCTTGTGGCTAGATTTCGCTACCACTCATTTCGATGTGATTATGATGCCATTTAGTATGTCGATGGGGATCATGACGATATTCGTTTCTCTCGGTGTGGCATATAGTTTGGCCAAAGCCTACAAAATGGATGGCATCACTACGTCAGTGTTGTCGTTGATGAGCTTTTTGCTGGTCGCAGCTCCAGCAAAAGAAGGCAGCTTATCGATGGCTCATATGGGTGGCACAGGGATTTTCACGGCGGTTATGTGTGCCTTCTTTGCGGTAGAACTGTACCGTTTTATGAAAAAGTGCAACATCACCATTCGTATGCCTGAGCAGGTGCCACCGGCGATTGCTCGTTCATTTGAAGTGTTATTACCAGTACTCGCCATCTTTGTGACGCTTTACCCACTCAGCCTATTTGTTCAAGCTGAGTACGGTATGTTGATTCCCGATGCTGTAATGGCGATGTTCAAACCGTTGATCAGTGCATCAAACACTTTGCCAGCCATCATTGGCGCACTCTTGGTGTGTCAGTTACTTTGGTTTGCGGGGATTCACGGTGCTGCCATTGTTGTTGGTTTACTGTCTCCCATCTTCCTAACCAACATCAGCGTCAATATTGATGCGTTTGTAGCTGGTGAGCCTGTGCCCAATATCTTTACCCAACCATTCTGGGACTTTTACATCTTCATCGGTGGCTCAGGTGCAACGCTGGCTTTAGTGATCCTTATGTCATTCAGCCGTTCTGCCCATTTGAAAAGTATCGGTCGTATGAGTGCAGTGCCCGGATTTTTCCAAATCAACGAACCTGTGATTTTTGGTAGCCCGATAGTGATGAACCCTATCCTGTTTCTACCATTTGTTTTTGCTCCCATCATCAATGCCACGATTGCGTACTTTGCTGTTCATTTAGGCTTCGTTGGCATGGGCGTGGCAACAACACCTTGGACAACACCAGCCATTATTGGTGCCTCATGGGGCAGTGGTTGGACATTCACGCCTGTTTTATTGGTGATAGGTTTGCTCATCTTAGATCTGCTGATTTATCTACCTTTCTTTAAAATGTTTGAAAAACAAGTGCTTGAACAAGAGCAACCAACAGAAAGCCAGCCTAAAGCGACAAAGCTAAGTGGCCAAGGCGTTACTGCATAACAGTAAGAGAAGGCTGCCAATGATTGGCAGCCGATTCTTCGGGAGAGAAAAATGGAACAAGAACTGGTCGTGATGGAAATCATTTGTAATGCGGGCGAAGCGAGAAGCCTATGTTTCGAAGCATTACGTTTATCGCGAGCGCGTGATTTTGCACAAGCGGAAGAAAAGTTACGCCAAGGCAGAGCATGCTTGAATAAAGCGCACTTGGTGCAAACTAAGTTGATCGAAGAAGATCAAGGTGAAGGAAAAGTACCGATGACTTTGGTTATGGTTCATGCGCAGGATCATTTAATGACAACGATTCTGGCCCATGAATTGGCGACCGAAATGGTAGCTATGCATAAACAATTTGCAGGATGAGGGAACAGCTATGGCTAAACATGCATTAAAACTGGCGATTATTGGTGGCGGCAGCAGTTATACCCCTGAACTGGTTGAAGGTGTTCTGAAAAGATTAGACTTTTTACCCGTGAAGCAACTGCACTTTGTCGATATCGAAGCCGGTTCGGAAAAACTGCAGATCATTCGTGACTTAGCACAGCGCATGGTTGATAAAGTGGGCGCAGATATCGAGATCAAAGCGGGTTTCGATCGCCGAGAAGCAATTGCAGGTGCAGATTTTGTGATGACTCAGTTCCGAGTCGGAGGGCTTGCTGCAAGAGCCAGCGATGAGCGAATTCCACTGAAATATGACGTTATTGGGCAAGAAACCACAGGGCCTGGTGGTTTTGCTAAAGCGTTAAGAACGATTCCAGTTATCTTGGATATCTGCCGTGATATTGAAGAGCTTGCACCGAATGCCTGGATGCTGAACTTTACTAATCCTGCGGGTTTAGTGACGGAAGCGGTAAGTAAATACTCTAAAGTCAAAAGCATAGGGCTCTGTAATGTTCCTGTTTCGATGCGAATGATGATCGCTGAAATGATGGACTGTGATCCCCAAGCACTACAGCTTGAATTTGCTGGGCTTAACCACTTAGTTTGGGTACATAAAGCATGGCTAGAAGGTGAAAATATTACCCAAACCGTACTGGAAAAAGTAGGTGATGGTGCGAACTTCAGCATGAAAAATATTTGGGAAGAGCCGTGGGATCCAGAGTTCTTAAAAGCACTTGGCGCAATTCCTTGTCCTTACCACCGTTATTTTTATCAAACGGATGCGATGCTGGCAGAAGAGAAACAAAGTGCCAAAGAGAAAGGGACGCGTGCCGAGCAGGTTATGGAGACCGAGAAAGCGCTGTTCAAACTCTACCAAGACCCGAATCTTGATCATAAACCCCAAGAGTTGGAAGCCCGAGGTGGTGCTTATTACTCAGATGCATCACTAAACTTGGTAGACGCCATTTACAACAATCGTAATGGTATTCATGTCGTCAACGTTTTGAATAATGGGGCGATCAGCTCATTACCGAATGACGCAGTGATCGAGTGTAGTGCGGTTGTAGGAAGTTGGGGGGCTAAACCTATTGCTGTCGGAGAGCTTTCGCCCAAAATCAGTGGCCTGTTACATCAAGTAAAAGCTTATGAACAGCTTGCAATTGAAGCAGCTGTGCACGGCGACTATCACCTAGGTTTAATGGCTCTGACTAACAACCCATTGATACCAGATATTGGCCGAGCAAAAGCCATTCTAGATGGTATTCTGCGTGAAAACGCGGCGTATTTACCTCAGTTTAAACTGACGACATTGTAATTTTTAAAAGGTGAGTCTCTAGATGAAGGTTATTTTTAATGCCGATGATTTTGGTTTAACGCCTGGGGTGAACGAAGGTATCGCCAAAGCGCATCGCGACGGGGTGGTGAAATCAACCACTCTGATGGTGGGTATGCCTGCAGAGCAGCATGCTGTCGAACTGGCACGCCAACTGCCTGAATTAAAAGTTGGCCTTCATCTGAGGTTCACTGCTGGTCGCCCTTTAACAGGCGAAAGAAACTTGACGGATGAAAAGGGTGTATTCACGACTTATAGTGACTTCTGGAAGCGTAAAGATTATCAACCAATGGCGATCTATAATGAAGCTATTGCCCAAGTTGAGCATTTCCTCAAATTGGGGCTTCCCCTAAGTCATCTTGATAGCCATCACCATGCTCATTCACATCCACAGTTTGAATCCATCATTTACGATGTTGCCCAAAAATACCATGTACCATTGCGTGATGTAGGCTTAGCGGGCGAGGAGGAGTTTGGGTGTCGTTATCATTTTACCGACTTTTTCTATGACAAACGGTTAGGGCTTCAGCCATTGCTTAATCATTTGCTCGAGCTTAAAGCACGTTATGATGTGGTTGAAGTGATGTGCCATCCCGCTTATGTCGATCCTTTATTGGAAAAATGCAGTGGCTATACAAAGCAACGTGAGGAAGAACTTCGTATCCTAACCAGCTCACAATTGATACAGATGTTGGCGGCACATGATATCGAAGTCACGGATTACTCTGCATTGGTTTTTGCTCCGATTCAGTCCTGTGTATGATGAAATCTGTCAACATCGATGCTCTCAATGTCGATATTCTCAATATCGATGCTTAATGATTGCTTCTCAGAGATGTTGGCAGATTTTTATTTTTCTAGATCCCGCGACTTCCTAAGGGCACGAACATGGCAAGAATTAAAGATGTAGCAGAACTTGCAGGTGTAAACCGTTCTACCGTATCCAGAATCATTAATGGGGAAGGGAAGTTTAAAGAGGAAACTCGGCTTAAAGTTGAGCAAGCGATGCTACAGCTTAATTATCGACCGAGTGCGATTGCGCGATCCCTCGCGACATCTTCATCGAACATGGTGGGGCTTTTAGTCACTTTCTACACGGGCGGATTCTTTGGCAAGATGATGGAGCAAGTGCAAACGGAACTGGATATGCACCATAAATTCCTGATTACGGCTCAAGGGCATCACTCTGCACAAGGTGAAAGAGAAGCGATTCAGCGTTTTCACGATCTGCGCTGTGACGGCTATGTATTACACAGTCGATATCTGTCTGATGATGATTTACGAACCTTGGCCCAACAACCTACACCATTTGTTCTTTTAGATCGTTATGTTGAGGGATTGGAGGATCGCTGCATCACTTTCGATCATCGTGCTGCGAGCCAACTTGTGGTGAACCATCTTATACAGCAGGGACATAGTCATATTGCTTGTATTACAGGACCTCTGCATAGACACAATGGCCGTTTACGTAAACAAGGTTATCTAGACGCGTTACTTGAGGCCGGGATTAAGCTCGATGATTCATTTTGTGAAGAAGGCAATTATGGCCGACAAAGTGGGTATTTTGCGATGCAGGAGCTGTTGAATCGACACCCAGATATCACCGCAGTTTTCTCTTGTAGTGAGGAAATGACCACAGGTGCATTACAATATTTGCATGAACAGCGTATCTCAGTGCCAGAGCAGATCTCATTGGTGAGCTTTGATAGTGTTGATTTATGCGAGAGTCTATACCCAACCGTAACCGCGGTTCACTTCCCAATCAGTGAAATGGCGCGAGCTGCGGTACAGTCTTTAATCACTATGGTAAAACAGCAGCAGACAGAAAGTTTGCAGCGGTTTACCCCAGTCTTAAAAAAGCGTAAAGCTGATCGACCGATCTTAGTCTTAAGTGAAAATAAGTAGTACGGATTAAAGAAACATGCCGCTTATCAGCAGAGATAAGCGGCATGTTGTTAGCCGTTATGTAGCGCTAGGAGGAAGTTTTGCTACCTGCTGGATCAGCAGAGGATTTCCTAGTACGTAACTCAGTTCAACTTTAGTCAATAATGCGAGTAAGCTTTCCTGACTCTCAGCCTCTTGTACCTTGATACGAGCAACCGCATCCAAAGGTTCAATTGCGGTTCCAAGCTGACGAGAGGGAAGTTTATCCATCATGGCAATATGCAGAGCAATCAAGTTATGGTCGGCAAGAACCATACGGGCATTCCACACCTCTTGAAGATCAGCCACATACTCTTCCCGACGAGCCTGCGCGGCAAGCACGATAGCAGGTGTTTCCACTTCTTCTGGTGTCGCAAGAATTCGCATCTTCTTAAACCAAGCACCGATCGAGTGTGAAGCCGTGATCCCCGAAAGAGGGACTGAGAGCCATAAACCAATTAAAGCCGGCGACATCCATGCGAGCAGTGTCCATGAATCGAGCATGGCTGCATAGCCAAGCAATACGCCCGCAGTCATGTGCCAACGATGTCGATACAGCAAATCTTTAATTGGCAAACTACCATCATCACGACGTTGTGGAGCCCAACCACTATCGCGGCCAAACAGAATAGAAACTACCGCACCACAATGGATCAGCATCATGATTGGAGCAACCAAAGCCGAGAGTATGATTTCAGTAATGGCACTGAGTATGACTCTAAAACGCCCACCCAAAGTACGACACATTTCACCATTGAACATCAATAACAGTAAGCCGAAAATTTTCGGACTGAACAGAATACCCATGGTGATGTAAAACAGTTGCAAGGCTCGGGCGGAGTCCATCACTGGCCAAGTCGGGAACAGTGAAAACTGTTCGGTAAAATACTCAGGACGAATATAGTGCGCTTGCAGTGCCAGTAACAAACCAGACAGGATCAGTAGTAGCCAAAATGGTGAAGAAAGGTAAGACATAATGCCAGTCGTCAGGTGTAAACGACTGATCCAGTGCAGACCTTTGGTGCCGATAATGCGACTGTGTTGCAGGTTACCTTGGCACCAACGACGATCGCGTACAGCTAAATCGATGATTGATGGAGGGCACTCTTCAAATGAACCACTCAAATCAGCGGCAATAGTCACGCTCCATCCAGCTCTTCGGATCAATGCCGCTTCCACGAAATCGTGGCTTAGAATATGACCGCCAAACGGAGGTCGACCGGACAAATGGGGTAGGCCGGCTGCACTCATAAAGGCTTCAGTACGAATGATCGCATTGTGGCCCCAAAAGTTACCTTCTTTTTGAACCCACCAAGCCAACCCCGTCCCGACGATAGGCCCATAAATTCGTGCAGCAAATTGCTGCACTCGAGCCATAAGGGTAGTGCCATTGATCAACGCTGGGATAGTTTGGATTAAGCCTGCATCTGGATCATTTTGCATACGTTGAGCAAGCGAAATCATAGTGCTTGGTTGCATCACACTGTCTGCATCTAGAACCAGTAAGTGTTCGTAGGCTGAGCCCCAACGGCGGCAGAAGTCGGCGATGTTGCCAGCTTTGCGCGCAATGTTTTTACGGCGACGTCGATAGTAAACGTTAGTGTTGCCAGCAGTTTGTTGGCGTAACAACCAAAAGGCTTGCTCTTCGGCTAGTGCAACTTCTGGATCTGTTGTATCACTCAAAATAAACCAATCGAACGCATGACCATGCTCGGTTTTCGCTAAAGCTAATGCCATGGTTTCAACAGCCGCAAAAACCCGATCCGGCGCTTCGTTGTATGTTGGCATTAGAATCGCGGTGCGAGTTGTCAGAGGCTGTTCTATTACTGGTGCTTTTCTGTTGCTTGCTAAAACAAAGAAGCCGGCGATAGAGCTAGAGAAGGCTAGTGCAATCCAACAGAAGTTGATCGCAAACAGTACTAATACGGCGTATTCAATGGGGGTCAAACCACCGACTAAAAATACACCGCGCATTTCATTGATTGCGAAAGCAGAGATGAGTAAAGCGAAGCCAACAACGAACACACGGCGCAGCGGGTTGGATTTTACACCATCCGCCTGAATGGCAGCGCGGGGAAAACCTTCACTGAGTTGTTTCAGGTTTTGCTCTGGCATGTCACCGTGTTGTTCTGGTGGCATGGCAGCGCCTCCCAGTAACTGGGAGGCGCCTTGTTCAACCATAGGGTTTGTCATAAAAAATCCGAGTATTTGCTACAGGGTCCAACGATACAACCAAGTTTCAACTGGACGCGCTTCTTGCAGAGTGAGTTCAGCACGTAACTCTGCAAGCTCAACTTCTCCAGGATCAAATTCAAATGACAGGCGGTAACCGTTGGTCGCTGGGTTATCACGCAGTACCACATTACTGATCACGCCGGCGTTGGTGCGTACTTTTGGCTCTGGCATTTGCGCAGGCTTGTCACCTTGAACTTGGTAGTCAATCACAAACAGACGTTTTGGCGTCGGTTTAGCAATGTCAGCACGACCACTTGCGGTGCGACTCACAACGATTGCCTCGGGATTCTCTTCTGGTTGAGCACCCCAGCTTAGGTGGTAAGAGAAGCGATATTCACTACCTGCAGCCAATGGCTGTGCTGGTTTCCAGAAGGCCACAATGTTGTCGTGAATTTCCGACTGCGTTGGGATCTCTGTTAATACCACTGCACCTGCACCCCAGTTACCTACAGGTTCAACCCACAGGCTTGGACGTTTTTCGTAATGCGCTTCCAGATCTTGGTAATTTGCATAGTCACGTTCACGCTGCATTAAGCCAAAACCTTGTGGAGAGTTATCCATAAAGGCACTGACTTGTAGAGTACGAGGGTTAGCGAGAGGGCGCCACAAACGCTCACCGCGACCGTTGATCATCAGCAAACCATCTGAGTCGTGTACAGAAGGGCGGAAATCGTCTGTCTGTTGGCGACCATTTGGAGAGTGCATGTACATACTGGTTGCTGGAGCTAGACCTACTTTGCTGATCTCAACGCGAGGGAAGAGCACGGCTTCAACATCCATACGAGTATTTTGTCCCGGACGGATTGAGAAGCGATAAGCACCAGATACGCTTGGACTGTCTAGCAGAGCATGAACCACGATCAAGTTAGTATCGTAGTTTGGCTTTTCAACCCAAAATGCACGGAAAATAGGGAACTCTTCACCTGTTGGATCGGCGGTTTTGATTGCCAAACCACGAGCGGAAAGACCATAAGCGTTGCCTTTACCCAGTGCGCGGAAATAACTTGCGCCTTGGAACACAAATAGTTCATCAAAATAAGAGGCGTTATTCAGTGGGTAGTGAACACGTAAACCACTGTAACCAATATCTTCGGTCGGCAGTTTTTGTTGAAGAACTTCACCCGCACTGAACATACTTGGGTCATAGCTCAAGTGGGTAGATTTATTGCCTTCTACAAGGGCAATCTCAATTAAGTCTTGGAAGAAGAAACCACGATGGAATAATTGCATCTGGTAAGGTAAACCATCCGCTTTCCACACTGCGCTATCGGGTTTAAAACGAATATCGCGGTACTCATCATAACTGATATTTGCCAAACTCTCCGGTAGGGGATCTTTTAAGGCAACATAAGGCTTTTTCGCTAATTGGCGAGCAAGGCGAACAACGGTGTCATTATCAAACGCACCGGTTTTGGCAAAACGAACCACATTATTTGCATCGCCAGTTTTGGCTGGCTTTGCAGGTTCAGAATTCACTGATGGAGAGGTTTCTGTATTCTTAATGCCTGTAGCAAATCCATTATCAGACATAAGTAACGAAGCCCCAAACAACAGGGAGAAAAGGACAATCAGTTTTTGCGCGTGACGTTGCACGGCGTTTGACACACGAATCATATAAAAATGAACCGATAACAAAGTGAAATACGAAGATAGCTTAAGAGTTGGCTGTAATTTTGCTTACCGGACGGTATCGCAGGAAATTACAGGTCTCATTCAGCGCGAAAGATAGCAGAACTGTAAAAAAATGCACAACATATGTTGTTGTTAACTGTCTTTATCAGATATTTTCTATTCATAAGCTTATATCCTTTAGTTATATGTGATTTTGGAAGGGAAATCACGCTATATCCAGTGTTAAAATTTTGGCAGCAGTCAATAGTCTGTTTGTAAACAATCTTATATCACACATTGCCAAATAAGGTCTGTGACAGCTTGTGAGAAAAAATGACAAAATGAGTGCGCAAGAAATAAATAGTGTTTACTATCGCCGTCCTTTTGTTCCAACCTCTTGTTTGAAAAATGAAACTAACACTAAAACACAAACTGATTGGCGCAAGTTTATCGGCAGTGGTGGTGATGGCGACGGCATTGACTTGGCTTTCTGCCAGTCAATTGCAACAGCAAACCAGCAATGCTGTTTATACTCGCGCTGACGCGATCTCTTCGACAGCTGCCAAAGGTATTTCTGACTGGATTTCAATTCGTAAATCAATTAGCACAGCCTTTAATTCCCATATTGAAGCTCAAGACGTAGTGCCTTATTTACAACAAGCGCGCAATGCTGGTGGCTTTGATGATATTTTTTATGGCACAACTGAAGGTGCTATGTATCGTTCTCATCCTGAACGTAACCGCGCCGATTATGATCCACGTACACGCCCTTGGTATAAAGATGCGGCAAGTGCGGGTAAGCAGATCATTACTACGGCATACAGTGATGCGATTACTGGCGCATTATTAGTGACTATTGCTGAACCTGTTCGTCTGCAAGGACGTATGAGTGGCGTTGTTGGTGCGGATGTTTTAATTGATCAGCTTATCGACGACGTGATCAGCATGGACGCAGGAAAAGGGGCACAAACCATGCTGATTGATGGTCAGGATGGCTCTCTCTTAGCGCACCCAGATAAATCTCTACTACTGAAACCAGTGACTACACTCTCTTCTGCTCTAGATATTCGCACAATTGAACGTGTGGCGAACCAAGGCGAACTGATTGCCCTTAATCTGAATGGCATCAAAAAATACTTCTTCTTTGCCGCAGTGCCCGATACTCCTTGGTATTTTGCGATCCAAATGGATAGCAATGTTGAGTACGCCGCTCATTCTGAATTGATTACAGGACTGATGATTACCGCTCTGCTGATCACTTTGGTGGTAGTGGTGATTGTTTCTTGGTTGGTCAGCTTCTTGTTCCGCGATTTAGGCCGTGTGTCTAAAGCGTTGGAAGAAATTGCCTCTGGTGATGCTGATCTTACCCAGCGTCTTGAGCCGCGCAGTGATGACGAAGTGGGTCAATTAGCCAGCAACTTCAATACTTTTGTCAGCAATATGCACACCATGGTGTTGAAACTGAGCCAAGTATCCACGGCTTTATCACAACAGGCGAAAGTGACGGCAACGCAAGCAGAAGAGCGCAGCAGTCGAATTCGTCTGCAACAAGATGAAATCAATATGGTGGCTACTGCAATCAATGAGATGGCGGCTGCGACTCAGGAGATTGCAGGTAACGCCGATCATACGGCGCAAAACTCCGGTGAAGCGGTAACCGCTTGTGTGCATGGTAGCGGTCAAGTTGCCCAGACACAGCGCTCCATTCAGTCTCTGGCTGAAGAAGTGCAAGTTGCCACTGAAGTCATTCAGGAGCTGGAAGCGCACGGTCACCAAATCAGCACTATTCTTTCGACCATTCAAAACATTGCCGAACAGACCAACTTGTTGGCTCTGAACGCGGCGATTGAAGCGGCGCGTGCTGGTGAACAAGGACGTGGTTTTGCTGTAGTTGCGGATGAAGTGCGCGTACTTAGCCAACGAACTCACGCTTCAACCAAAGAAATCCAGCAAATGATTGAGACATTGCAAGCCACTACGGGTAAAGCTGTTGGCATCATGGATGACAGCCGCCGCTTGGCGGACACCAGCGTGGATGATGCTAATGCAGCTTCGGTTAGCTTAGAGCATATCCATAAAACGGTTGAGCGCATCAGTGATATGGCGACTCAAATTGCGTCTGCTGCGGAAGAGCAAGCTTCAGTCACTTCTGAGATTACGCGCAATACCGTGGGTATTCGCGATGTCTCGAATGATTTGGCGCAAGAAGCTCACTCGGCGGCTGAGCAAGCGGCTGAACTTTCTGAGCTTTCTCATGAGTTGGAGCAAGAAATCCGACGTTTCAAACTCTGAGTTGAGTATTTAAGAAAGGATAAGGAGCGCATTGCGCTCCTTTTTCTTTTCGTCTTCACAACGAGTTACAGCCAAAGTGATTGTATGGGGGGTCTCCGGTCGCAAATGGTGTGCACATTGCGCTTGAAAAAGCTCAGCGGTGGCAATGGCATCCGTCAGTGCATGATGTGGTGAATAAGCAGGAAGGCCATAGCGTAAACGTGATTGACCAAGCCGAACTGAATTCAAAGGCCGGCGCAACAAGCGTTGCCAGAGAGAACGTTGAGCATTTTGCACATAATGCTCAATTTCTAAAGTATCAATGATGGGAAACTCTACGGCTTCATCCCAAAGATTCAGTGTCGTTTGGCGCAGAAATTCACGTTCAATATGGCGAAAATGGGCAACAACAATTTTTCCACGTAATGCATCGAAGAGTTCACTAATTACCACTTCAGGTTCTTGAGCATGCCTCAGTTCACTGTGCGTGATACCGTGAATCACAACGGATCCTTCTTCCAGTGGTTTAGTGGGTTGTACCAACCAATATTGAGCCTGATTTAGGGCGATACGTTGGGTGTTAAATGGAACTAAGCCAATACTGAGGATCGCATCTTGCTGTGCATTCAGTCCTGTTGTTTCAAAATCAAGCGCAACTAAAGGACACTCGCAAATTGGCGTCGAGCCATCAATCACCGGTTGAGCATAAAAGTTCTGCAACACAGGTTGTTGAGCTTGCTGAGCCAAATGCGAAAATCGCGCAGGCCAATAAATTGCGGAATGAAACATAGTGCTCACTTAAAGTGTTGATTAGCCTGATAACGGTATTTGAGGTAATTCTGCCCGTTACTGAGGATCTGGAACGCATCCTTTAAGTTGCGTCGTTCAAAATCGGAGAGATTTTCTGGCTCGATGCTGTTATCTGCCTCTCTTTCTTGCTCCACATCTATGGCTTGATGGCGAATACGCACCATGGCGATAAATTCGAGAGCGTCACGCAGATCTTTGCCTTTTCCTTGCGGAAGCAAACCGGCATCAATCACATCATCCAAACGTTCAAATGAATTTTTAGCTCGTGAACCTGCAGCGAGCGCATGAACACGGATCAAATCAGCCAATGGCGCGGTGCCTCGGCGTTTTAAATTGATCGAGTTGTTGTGACGCCCATCTTTTTCCATCACGAAGCTTTTGAAAAAACCCAGTGGCGGGGTGCGATTGAGAGCGTTGCGCGCTAAGCAAGCTAAGAAGCGCTGATTTCGTCTTGCGCGACGTACGATGAAGCTTGAAAGCTGTTCTGCCCACTTGGTTCGCCCGTAAACTCCATCAAGATCGAAAAAGATAGAAGCATTGAGCAAGGCTTGTGGATTGGGGTTATCAATCCAATCCGCAAAACAGTTCTCCCATTCTTTGCGAGTCATGCGCCATTTGGGATTACTGGCCATGATCTCGCCATCGCAAAGCGGGTAACCACAGCGGTCTAACCCATTACAAACCAAATCGGCAAATTGCATGAAATAAGCGCGATGTTGCTGTACATCGTAACGATCATCCAAAATCAGTGCATTATCCTGATCGGTAACAATGAGCTGCTCATCGCGCCCCATTGAGCCAAAAGCCACGAAGCAGTATGGAATGGGGGCCTCACCCAACTCGGCCTCGACTAATTCAATAATGCGCTGAGTAAAGGCGCGCCCAATCGTCGACATCGCGGTGCCAATCATGTGGGAGTTGGCATCTTCATTCACGAGCCGTACAAAACTCGCTTTCACTTCACTCGCAAGTTGCGCCAATTCATCGATGCTGGTCTGCTGATAGATACGGCTGACTAAGAGCAAAGAGTTTTGCGATTCATGGCGCACGATATCCGTCATATCTATGATGCCAATCGGCTGCTTTTCTCTCAGCACCGGAAGGTGATGAACATTATTGCGCAGCATAGCAAGCATGGCTTCATAGACGTATGCATTGTGATCAAGTGAAATTACCTCATAGGTCATCACTTGGCTTACAGCCTGTGTGATATCAATGCCTTGCGCTAAAACTCGGCGGCATAAATCGCGCTCGGTAATAATGCCGACCACTGGCGTTGAGTCATCTTCTTCATCATGCAGGATCTGATTATCCAAAATAAGAAGAGCAGAGAGATTCTCATCAGCCATTCGCAGCGCGGCCTGTTGGATGGAAGCGTGTTTGTCTATAGTTGGAGCCGGGCGAGTTAACAACTGCTTCACTTTACTGGTGATCAGGTCATTTTGTTCTTTTTGCTTTTTAACCGTTTGGCGCAAACGTGCCGATTGTTCGACTTCAACGAAGTCGGCGAAGCTATCAAACTCTTCATGGAGGCGGTGAAAAATGGCTTCTGGAATGCAGTACAGCAGCGTATCTTCAATTGCTGTTACCGCGAAAGAAACTTGGTTACGAGTCAGTAAACCCATTTGTCCAAATAGACTGCCTTCAGTCAACCGATTATACAGTTCACCATGACGGCGGTAGACTTCGACCGCTCCGCTGCGAATCAGATACAAGTCATTGATGGCTTGCTTGTGGTTAATGATCGGCGTGCCTTTACGAAAATAGGCAATCTCAATCTGTTGAGTGATTTCAGGCAACAGCTCAGAAGGTAGGGCATCAAATGGGGGATGCTGCTGCAGAAAATGTTGAATCTCGATTAACTCGGCGTCCATGAAGGCTCCTCTCGTTACAAACATCTGTTTAGCGATGTTTTTGGCGGTGTGGGCCAACCATACTACATCAATTTTCTGCTTTAGGCCTAATCTAAGGACGTACACACAGGGGAAGAACCGGGTAAAGTGAAGTTGGAGATAAAAGTTAAACAAAAAAACCGGCTGTTTAAGCCGGTTTTAAGAAAGTGTTTTTGTTGCGAAATTACATTACCGCAGCAATGCCTTTGCAAAGTGGCAGCATGTTAGATTTCGTCATGCCAGCAACACTGATACGACCTGACCCAACAATGTAAATGCCTAGCTCTGATTTCAAACGGGCAACTTGCTCTTTGCTCAGACCAGAGAAAGAGAACATGCCGTTTTGGCGTTCAATGAAGCTGAAATCAGCGTCTACACCGACTTCTTTCAACGTGTTTACGAACAGCACACGCATTTCTTGAATACGTTCACGCATCTCTGCAACTTCTGCTTCCCACTCAGCACGCAAAGCTGGGTTGTTCAGAATGTAAGTGACAACAGCGGCGCCGTGAGCTGGAGGGTTTGAGTAGATTGAACGAATAATCGCTTTCACTTGTGAAAATGCAGTTTCAGCAGTCGCTGCTGAAGATGCAACCAGAGTGAAAGCACCCACACGTTCGTTGTACAGACCAAAGTTCTTTGAGAACGAGCTTGCGACGAGAATTTCTGAATTGTATTTCGCAAAAGTACGCAGACCTGCTGCATCTTCTTCCACACCAGTTGCAAAACCTTGGTAAGCAAAGTCAAACAGAGGCAGAAGACCTTTATCGGCAACTAACTTTGCCAGTACTTCCCATTCTTGTTCTGTTGGATCGATGCCTGTTGGGTTGTGACAGCACCCGTGTAGCAGTACCACATCGCCTTTCGCTGCTTGCTCTAAATCAGCCAGCATAGCAGCAAAGTTTTTGTCTTTAGCTTCGGCATCATAGTATGCGTATTGTGTGGTTTCTAAACCCGCTGCATTGAACACACCGTGGTGGTTAGCCCAAGTTGGGTTGCTGATCCACACTTTTACATCACCCAATTGACGCTTAATAAATTCGCCAGCAACACGCAGAGCACCTGTACCACCTGGAGCTTGTGCGGTTTTTGCCAGTTTTTGGGTCACTATGTTTGAATTTTCGCCGAACAGCAGTTTTTGCACGGCTAAACCGTACTCTGCAGTCCCTTCAATAGTCAGATAAGATTTGGTTTTCTCTGATTCAAGCAGTGCTGCCTCTGCTTTCTTTACGGTAGCGAGAACAGGGGTTTCGCCTGCTTCATTCTTATAAATACCCACACCGAGGTTAATTTTGTCGGTACGAGGGTCTTTTTTGAACTCTTCAGTTAAACCAAGAATTGGGTCTGCTGGGGCGGCAACGACTTTTTCGAACATAATGCACATCCATGTCAAGTTAGGGTGGAAAGGGATGATTGAACTCATCAAAATTTACCGTATTTATACCTTCCTCGAATTCCTGTGACAACAGTACCTGAAAGAAAATATCGAAAAATTTTTACTTGGCTGAGGAATTGGGAATAGCAGGTCATTTTATTATGTAAAAGCCCTAAGCTTTTCAGCTTAGGGCTGGGCTTTTTCTTAATATGGCGCTTTATAGTGCTCATTGTCATTTATCAAATTCAGCGAATTTTTTGATTATTACGTACTAAATTTCCAATAAACCTTATTTTGAATTAGAACCCGCGAAGATTGCCTACAAATGAGCCTTATTCTGAATCTTTAAAATGCGCCGCAATAGTGATGAACTTCTCTTCAACAGCAAGAAAAGCATCAACCACCTCCGGATCAAAATGATTTCCCGAACCTTCGACAATAATCGATTTGGCTTTCTCATGGCTAAAAGCAGGTTTGTAGACACGCGCGGAAATTAATGCGTCGTAAACATCGGCCAATGCCATCAAACGACCAGAAAGCGGGATATTTTCACCCTGTAATTGTGCGGGATACCCCGTGCCGTTCCACTTTTCGTGATGGGTTAGGGCGATTTCTTTGGCAATTGCTAAGAATGAACTGGTGCCTAAATGTTTTTCGGCAATCGCTAAAGCTTGTGCGCCAATGTGTGGGTGATCCTTCATTATCGCGAATTCGTCATCGGTGAGTTTTCCTGGCTTAAGCAGAACTGAATCTGGAATTCCGACTTTACCTACATCATGCAACGGCGCTGATTTATACAGCAATTCAATATAGTTGGGAGTTAACAAGGCTTTATGTTTCTGGTACTGCGCCATGTGTTCAGCGAGCGCCTTGACGTATTCCTGGGTACGAAGGATATGAGCGCCTGTTTCATTGTCTCGTGATTCAGCAAGGGCTGAAAGGCTGACAATCGCGACATCTCGCGTCGTTTTTACTTCATTTTGCGTGGTTTCTAAGCTGTCTAACATCTGATTGGTCAGCATGGCTACGTTACCCAACTCATCGTTAGAATAAATGGGTACGCGAACTTGGAGGTTACCTTCCGTGACAGCCTGTAAAGAGTGTTCTTGGTGAGCGAGGATCTCTTTTATCACACGGCTCCACAACACCAAAATAGCGGTAACATAGCCACCAAGCACCAGAGAAAGGAAGATAAACTCCTTCAGAATGCTGATTTTTCCGCTGCCGTCGAGTAAGTGGGTTGGATGATTCTCTAACCAGTAAATATCTTTCAATGCCACCATACTGAGCACTATGGTTAAGGTGCAAACCAAAATAAAAATCAGACCAATCAACTGATTCACTAAAGAACGTCGCTCAAGGGAAAAGAGCGCTACCGTCATGGCCTGTGGTGTTTGGCGTAATGTGCGTAATTTGGCGCTTAATTGCAGTAAAGCCCCAGTAAAAAAGCCAAATAAGGTCATGCCAAACAACACTTTCAAATTGCTATCGAGTGTGAATTGGTAATGAAAGTTGTAATAAGCTGCGAAAGGGATGCTGATACAGAACAGCAGGCAGGTATCTAATTGAGTGAATTGTTGTTTCTTTGCCCATGAGTGATGGCGAAGCAATGTATGACGGATCAGCCATGCGAGGAAAAATACCACGCTAACGTGGGTGGCAATTTCACGAGTGGTTAGAGTGGCAAGAAAAGGGCAGACTCGGCTCGTATACAAGGCGAATAGGATACCCGCGAGAGCGTACAGCCCGAAAGTGAGTTTGATATTGTATTGTGGATTATTCATAGCAAGCAGTATTACCAAAATGGTCAATAAGTAACGGCAACTCAAGTATAAGCTGCTTAATTAAAGCAAGTGCGATTTATTATCATTTTGAATGGAAGGCGCGGATTTTATCGACATCGACAAACAATGACCATCATAGAGAGGCGATTTTCCGTGTGGTCGTATCAGTCTTAAATTCGAATGGCCTAATGTATTGTGTTATTTGACTCTCAACCTTTATGCAACGAGGTTTTCCTATTCGATCTGAGTGCTTATGGTCAGGAGGTAAAAAGAATATAAGGAAGTATATGAGTCGTGATTTAAAGGATTTTTCAGTTCAGTTACCCATAAACCGAGATTTGATAACCTATCAAACGGAGGTCAAAGAGAAACTGTATGACTTCAACCATACACGTCCAGCCCAGCATGCTGAACGGCAAGCGATATTAAATTCGATATTGGGTGCGGCGAACGGTGTGACGATTGTGCCTCCGTTTTTCTGTGATTTAGGCCATAACATTCATTTCAAGTGTGGCGGTTTCTTAAACACTAACGTCACTATTTTGGATATTGCCCCGGTGACGATTGGTGAATATGTGCAGATGGGGCCAAATGTTGTGATCAGTACCGTCGGGCATCCACTGGATCTCGCGCAGCGTGTGTTACCGATTGCGGCTGGTAATCCGATTGTTATTGAAGATAACGTGTGGCTTGGCGCTGGTGCTATTGTGCTTGATGGTGTCACCATTGGCGCTCGTAGTGTGATTGGTGCAGGAAGCGTGGTAACAAGAGATATACCGCCGGATTGCGTTGCCGTGGGGAACCCATGCCGAGTGATTCGCCAAATTGAGCACAGTGAAATGCCGTCTGAAGCGGAATTAGATGAAATGTGGCGTGATCTCGATTTTATTGAAAGTGAGAAATAATCGCTGTCCACCGCATTAAATGCTGTTAAGATGCCGCTCGTAGTCGGGGAGCCTGAGAGCGCATGAAAGAGTGCGAATCGAAGGCTGAGATCGCGTAGCGAGACCCGTTGAACCTGATTCAGTTAGGACTGACGTAGGGAACTATCCTCAACAGCTCGTATTGTTTCGCCATTCATCTGCGGTTTGGGATCAGTTCCTGTTTTTCACAGGAGCCTTTATGCCACTAATCTCTTCAAATCCTACCCCTATAGTGCTAACCATTGCTGGTTCAGACAGTGGCGGCGGAGCGGGGATTCAAGCCGATATCAAAGCCATATCTGCAACCGGCAGTTATGCTTGTTCTGCCATCACCGCAATTACCGCGCAAAATACACTGGGCGTTTCCGCGGTTTATCCTCTGCCTTTAGAAATACTTGAACAGCAATTGGATGCGATTTTCTGTGATATTCCTGTATTGGTGGTAAAAATTGGTATGTTGGCGGATGCCCAAATCATCGCTCTGGTTGCCAAGAAATTGCGTCAATATCAACCTAAATGGATTGTGCTCGATCCGGTGATGATCTCGACCAGTGGGCATCATTTACTCGCGGAAGATGCCGTTGTCACCCTAAAAAATGAGCTGTTACCGCTTGCTAGCATAATCACGCCTAATTTACCGGAGGCGGCGGTTTTAGTTGGAATGACAGAGCAGGAATGGCAACAAAATCCACAGCAGGGCATTGCTACACTACGTCAGTTAGACACCCAAGCCGTCTTGCTCAAAGGGGGGCATAATCATCAGCAAATGGACAGTGATGATCTGCTTATCGAGGTTGATAATATCCACCATTTCCGCGCGCCACGGATTGCCACTAAGAATACGCATGGCACGGGGTGTTCACTTTCATCGGCGATTGCATCCTATCTCGCTCAAGGTCATGCGTTGAAAGATGCTGTCGAGAAAGCTAAGCAATATATTCATCAGGCGATCTTGCATGCTGATCAACTGAAAATTGGTCAAGGTTATGGGCCAGTACACCATTTTTATCAGCTTCAAATGGATAAAAGCGAAGTATAGTGAGCTCCAGATATAAAAAAACCGTCTCGTAGGAGACGGTTTTTGCATTCAACGGCGTTGAATTAGAAGTTCGCGCTACGTGGAGTACGTGGGAACGGAATAACGTCACGTACGTTACCCATACCAGTTACGTAAGACACGAGACGCTCGAAGCCTAGACCGAAGCCTGCGTGTGGAACTGTGCCGTAACGGCGCAGATCGCGATACCAATCCATGTGCTCAGGATCGATACCGAATTCACGCATACGTGCATCCAGAACATCCAAACGCTCTTCACGTTGTGAACCACCGATGATTTCACCAATGCCCGGAGCTAATACGTCCATCGCCGCAACGGTTTTGCCATCTTCGTTCATACGCATGTAGAAGGCTTTGATGTCTTTTGGATAGTTCTTCACGATTACTGGTGCTTTGAAGTGTTCCTCAGCGAGGAAACGCTCGTGCTCAGAAGCTAAGTCGATACCCCACTCAACTGGGAACTCAAACGTTTTGCCACAGTTTTTCAGAATTTCGATCGCATCGGTGTAATCCACTTGTGCGAAGTCTGAATCTACAAACTTCTCAAGGCGGGCGATCACTTCGTTGTTGATACGGTCGTTAAAGAACTCAAGATCGTCACGACGCTCTGCCAGTACGGCTTTGAACACATACTTCAGCATGTCTTCAGCCAGTTTTGCCACTGTGTTCAGATCAGCAAACGCAACTTCAGGTTCAACCATCCAGAATTCCGCCAAGTGACGGCTGGTGTTCGAGTTTTCAGCACGGAAAGTAGGGCCGAAAGTGTACACTTTGCTCAATGCGCAAGCGTACGCTTCACCGTTCAACTGGCCAGATACAGTTAGGAAAGTTTCTTTACCAAAGAAGTCTTGGTTGTAATCCACTTTGCCTGCGTCAGTGCGTGGCAGGTTTTCCATATCCAGCGTTGATACGCGGAACATCTCACCCGCACCCTCTGCATCAGAAGCGGTGATCAGTGGAGCAGAAACCCAGAAGTAACCTTGCTCATGGTAGAAGCGGTGAATGGCTTGAGCCAAGCAGTTACGTACACGTGCAACTGCACCGATCACGTTGGTACGTGGACGCAGGTGAGCAACTTCACGCAGATATTCAATAGAATGACGAGTTTTCGCCATTGGGTAAGTGTCGGCATCTTCAACCCAACCAACCACTTTTACCGCAGTCGCAGCCAGTTCAAAAGCTTGACCAGACGCTGGAGACTCAACAATCGTACCAGTTACTTCAACTGAACAGCCTGTCGTTAGCTTCAGGACTTCATTGTCGTAATTATTCAGATTATTAGGAACCACGGCCTGAATCGGGTTGAAACAAGAGCCGTCATAGATGGCAAGAAACGAAATTCCAGCTTTGGAATCACGACGTGTGCGAACCCAGCCGCGAACAGTGACTTCACTGTCTACTGCGAGCTTGCCGCTTAGTACGTCATTTACAGGCGCGTAAGTCATGTTTATTACAGTCTCCGTTGAGATAAAAGACATCCCAATGTCATTTGCAGCAATCGTTGCGCAAAAAATAGACGAAACATTGGGTTGTAGAGAGTTTTACAGATTCAACGGAACATATTACCTGTCAATTTGTCAGCTTCAACCTTTAATGTGGTTTCCGCGCAGAATTCTTCTCAATCAAGGTAAATTGGTTGAGCAATGACTCCAATTGTTGCGATAAATGTTCAAGATCGACACTGATTTCACGCGTTTCGCTCGCTGAATGCGAAGTGTCATCAGCATGATGAGTGATCACATCGACTTTACTTTGGATCTCATGGCTGACTTCAGTCGTACGTTTGGTTTGCTCTTGAATTCCCATCGCATGATTGAGTACTTGTTGCATCTCACTGACCACATGCGTCATCACTTTTGAAAGTTCTTCAATCTCAGAGGAACGTTGATGAGCTTGAGAGCACACGGTATCTACAGAAGTTAGGGAAGCTTGGCTATCTCGTTGGAAGCCCGCAATGATGTTTTCGATATTGCCTGTCGCCTCAGCAGTGCGCGATGCCAAATGGCGTACTTCATCAGCAACGACGGCAAAGCCGCGGCCTTGCTCGCCAGCTCGTGCAGCTTCAATGGCGGCGTTTAAAGCCAGCAGGTTAGTCTGCTCGGCAATACCTTTGATGACACCAAGAATTGAGGAGACTTGAGTGGTCTGATTGTTTAAATCAACAATGCGCTGTTTGACTGATTCAATATCGCCCACCAGATTTTTAATGTCCTCACTGGCGACATGCGCTTGTTGGGCACTTTGCTGAACAACTGTGGTGGTGTGATTAACCAGTTTCGACGCTTCTTCGGTGGCAAATTCCACTTGCTGTTGCTTGTTTTGCATATCGGTAATGTTGATCTGCACTTCAGCGGTTTCTTTTTGCTGGTTATTGGCGGCTTGATCGGTGATTTGAGCCACATCTGTGAGTTTTTTCGCCGAGTCGGCAAGTGAATGAGAGGTTTCTTGTACTTGCTGCAAGCTGTCTGAGACAGTGTCCATTAAAGAGTTAATGGAGACAGCGAGCTGACCTAACTCGTCTTTTTTGTTGGTTGCCAGACGATGAGAGAGATCTTTACTTTTACTGACATCACACATAAAAGTGGACGTTTTTTGAAGTGGTAGAACAATAATTCGGCGCATGAAAAACAGAGTGACCATAAAGCCGAACAAGGCAATTACCGACATAATGCCAACGCCAATTAGAGTCCGATGGTTCACCATTTGCGTTAAATGGTTAAGGTTAAACTCAAGGCGGATGACACCGAGCACTTCCCCTTCCGGAGTCATATGGCAGGCCACACAGTTAGTACCACGATAGTTTTCACTCGATTTCATTGGCAGGGCGACCACAATCCCTTTACCCCAATCGCTTGAGTAAGGCTCAATCACTGTTTCACCGGAGAGGGCACGTTGATCAATCTCGTCTTGTGGTTTTTGTTCCGGCATCCCCGGGCCATAGAGTTTATTCACGGTTTCCGCACGAATTACACGTACTTGTTCAATTCCGTCTTGGGCTAAGGCTTTTTGGCGTAGCGTCTCTTTTTGCGCCATAGTGCCAGTCAGCATCATCATATTTAGGCTATCGAAGTAGTTACTGGCTTTATCGTGGAGCTGTTCGCTCAAAACGGAGTGGATAAGATCGCGTTGTTGCCAATATTGATAAGTCGTTGAACCAGCCAATACCAAGGCAAAAACAGTGATTAATGTCAGCAGCAATTTATTAAGAATGGATGAGCTCATGATAGTTTTGTAATTATAAGTAACCCTGATTTATGTAAATATAGCGTTAACTTTTCGTACCACAAAAGTATTAATCTGGTTACTGTGACCATACCCAAAGTATGGTTATGTCAGAGGGGAAATTGAACATCAGGAAAGATGACATTCTCCTTTGAGCGAAGAGGGAAATGAGCTTGTATCACACTACGAGATTTCATAGTATGACGCCTCTTTTTATGCCCCGAGAATGATGATGAAAACAGAATTATACAAAGAGTTTATGTTTGAGGCTGCTCACCACCTGCCGCATGTACCAGCAGGTCATAAGTGTGGTCGCTTACATGGACACTCTTTCTTAGTTCGCCTGTATGTTGAAGGTGAGGTTGATCCTTATACAGGTTGGGTAGTGGATTTTGCTGAAATTAAAGCTGCCTTTAAACCAATTTATGATCGTCTCGATCACTATTACCTGAACGATATTGAAGGGTTAGAGAACCCGACCAGTGAAGTGTTGGCAAAATGGATTTGGCAACAGCTCAAGCCAAGCTTACCGCTGCTGAGCAAAGTCGAGATTAAAGAAACCTGTACGGCGGGTTGTATTTATCGCGGCGAATAACGAAGAACCATCAAACTCGCTTTGCAGATAAAGCTTGTCTGATCGTCATGAGAATAAAAAAACGCCCGGATATCCGGGCGTTTCTGTAGCAGTAAAAAGTGCAGCGATTAGCAGATCACTTTGATTGCCAAGCCACCTTGTGAAGTTTCACGGTACTTAGCATTCATGTCCTTGCCAGTTTCCAGCATGGTTTCAATCACTTTATCCAGTGAAACACGTGGGGCAGAAGAACGACGCAGCGCCATACGGGTTGAGTTGATCGCTTTCACCGCTGCAATACCGTTACGCTCGATACATGGAACCTGTACTTGTCCTGCAACTGGGTCACAAGTCAAACCAAGGTTGTGTTCCATTGCGATTTCAGCCGCCATACATACTTGCTCTGGGCTACCGCCTAAAAGCTCAGCTAGGCCCGCAGCTGCCATAGAACAAGCCACACCGACTTCGCCTTGACAGCCTACTTCCGCACCAGAGATAGACGCATTACGCTTGTACAAACCACCAATTGCGCCAGAAGCAGCGAAGTAGCGGATGTAGTCTTTCTCAGTCACGGTTTGGATGAATTTGTCGTAGTAGGCGAGTACCGCAGGGATAATGCCGCACGCACCGTTGGTTGGTGCAGTGACTACACGGCCACCAGCTGCGTTCTCTTCGTTAACCGCAAACGCATACATGTTAACCCAGTCAACTACCGCCATTGGATCGTTGGTGGTTTTTTCTGAAGTCAGCAGTTGTTGACGCAGTGCTGCAGCACGGCGTGGTACACGCAAAGGCCCTGGCAGGATACCTTCGGTGTTCATACCGCGTTCCATACACTCGCGCATAGTGCGCCAGATGTTGGCGAAATAGGTGCGCACTTCTTCGTCTGAATGCATGGCTTTTTCGTTCGCCATTACCAGCGTGCTGATAGAGAGGCCACTCTCTTTACACTGGTTCAGCAACTCTTCAGCAGAGCGGAAAACATAAGGAACTTGAATGAGAGATTCACTCTCTTTACCGAAGTGCTCTTCATCAACGATGAAACCACCACCGATAGAGTAGTAAGTTTTGCTGAAGATTTTCTCGTCATTAATCCATGCGTGAATCTGCATGCCGTTTTCATGCAAAGGCAGATTAGTGCGGTGGAAATTCATCCCACCTTCACGAGGGAAAGAGACGGTATGACAGTGCATACCAACAGGAAGACGTTCTGTTTCTTCTACGCGAGCGATAAAGCTCGGGATGGAATCGATATCCACTTTCTCTGGCGTATTGCCTGCCAGACCCATGATGATAGCGATATCCGTGTGGTGACCTTTCCCTGTCAGTGATAGCGATCCATAAACGTCCACGGTGATTTTAGTGATGTCGCGCAATTTTCCCATTGAGCGAAGTTCATCAATAAACTCTTTACCCGCTTTCATCGGTCCAACCGTGTGTGAGCTCGAAGGACCAACACCGATTTTATAGATGTCAAATACACTAATCATTTTGAATGCCTCAAAACTAAGCCCCCCTAGGGTTAGGGAGGCTTTTGGTATAGTTATGTTTTGTGTTTTAAGCTCATACGCAGAGGTAGAGATTAAAGAGCGCCGTAGATTACAGAACTAATGGCAGCCAAGCCACAAATAACTGTAAAAATCTGTACAGGTGCTGAAGTCTTGAACTTCGCCATCGCAGGTACCTTGTGCATTGCAAATACAGGCAGCAGGAACAGGATAGCGGCAATCATTGGTGCACCCATGGTTTCTATCATGCCAAGGATACTTGGGTTAACAATCGCAACAATCCAAGTGGTGATTACGATGAAGCCCAGAGAGATTTTTTCAATCTTGCTGATTTGCATATCGCTGCGAGATTTCACCAGACCAACTAGACCTTCATGAGCACCTAGGAAGTGACCAAAGTAGCTTGAAGTGATCGCTGCAAATGCCACGATTGGGCCTAAGTAAGAGATGATTGGTGAAGCGTGTTCGTTGGCTAGGTAAGACAGAACAGAGATGTTTTGTTCTTTCGCCATGGCCAGTTCTTCAGGAGACAGTGACAGAACCACAGAGAATACGAAGAACATAACAAAACCCATCAGCATCATTGCTGCGCCGCCAGTGATCATGTCGGTTTTCTTCACCGCATCGTCACCAAACTGTTGGCGTTGCTCTTTAGAGAATTGAGAAATGATTGGGCTGTGGTTGAAAGAGAACACGATGATTGGAATGGCAAGCCATACGATAGCAGGCATTGCAGACCAGTCAGGTGCGACTTCCATCATAGAAGTGTTCCAATCTGGGATCAGATAGAAAGACAGAGCTACCAGGATGAACACCAGTGGGTAAACCATGGCAGAAGTGGCTTTCAGCATCAGCTCTTTACCAAACACAACTCCCGCAGTCATAGCAGTAATCAGTGCACCAGAAAGCAACCAGCGAGGAATGGATTCCATACCCACTTGGTTTACTAGGAAAGAATCCACTGTGTTAGTGATACCTACACCGTAAATTAGCACGATAGGGTAGATGGCGAAGAAGTAAGCAAACGTAATAAGGTTAGCGCCAGTTTTTCCGAAGTGCTCTTCTACAGTGTCAGTGATGTCTGCGTCTGGGTTTTTGGCAGATAAAACGAAACGAGCCAAAGACTTGTGAGCAAACCATGTCATTGGCGCTGCAATTAAAGCAAGGATTACTAATGGCCAGAAACCACCTGCACCAGCTTTAATAGGTAGAAATAGTACACCTGCACCGACCGCAGTACCGAAAAGGGACAGGGCCCAGGTGAAATCTTTGTAGGTCCACTTGCTAGCAGAACGTGCTGTAGAAGTAGCCGCTGTTGTAGTATTCATATGTTTTTACTCATTTTGGGAACAGGAAATAAGTCGGAGCGCATTTTTGCACATTTTTCACAGAATAAAACTAGATCTAAATCATGATTGGCCGCGCTTATTGAAACTTCTATCAAAAACCTATTTTCGATCACGAAATTGGCGTGCCACATGTGAGAATTGTTAATGCTATGGATTAGATAAAGTTATCTTCGGGTGAAAAATTCTCAGTGAATGAGCTGGCAAACGTTTGCTTTGATTTGGGATTAGATTTTCTAATTACAAGATTGCTGTTAACAAAAATAAGTAAAAAACCAAATCAGACTAACTCATTGTAATTAATAAATTGTTTTTGGAGGGATTGGATGATTTGTGCGGTCATACCCCATATAAAATGTTGTTTATAGGGGATGGCGAACACTCGATGGCGGTGGTTTTTTAGCTGAAACGTTCCTGTGTAGAGCTTTTTTCGATCGAGCAAAAAACTGATCGGCACTTCGAAAACTTCATCGACTTCGTTGTGATCGAGCTGAATTTGGTAGTCCGATTCCACAAACGCCAAAATAGGCGTCACCGCAAATTGGCTCACAGTGACTAACTCTGGTAATTGGCCGACAATGTGGATCTTCTCTTCACTGATGCCTATCTCTTCACGCGCTTCACGCTTGGCGGTTTGCTGCAACGAGTGATCGCTTTCTTCATATTTGCCACCGGGAAAACTGATCTGCCAGGATGGTGCCTTAAATGCGCTGCTCGTTTTGTCAAAATCACCTGCAATCCTTGTTGCCGTTCAACCACACCAATCAATACTGAAGCTTTACGCAGTGAATCGGGTGCTAAATGAGCGACTCGCAGCAAGCTTTCCTGATGATAGGCTGCAGGTAAATTGAGCTGAAACTGCTGGATAAATTCGTTACGGCTGATATTTCGCAAAGATGGCCTCTATACCGTGATTAACGTACAACACATGTTATAGCGTGTTTTGAAGAATCATGCTGCTGAGTGAAGCACATTTGACCGATTGTGAACATGTAAAATGTGAAAATGGCAGCGAAGGTTTTACTCGCTGCCATTATGAGTGGATGGGGAAAGATTAACTCTCCAAAGTAGGGAGGATTCGGCTCAGTTTATCGAGCGTTTCTTGGTATTCGGAGGCGCACTCGCTATCCGCCACTAAACCGCCGCCCGCCCAAGCATAGAGCTGTTGCTGATAAGCCACGAGAGTGCGAATGGTGATGCTGGTGTCCATTTTTCCATGGCGACTGAGATAACCAATCGAGCCGCAATAAGCGCTACGTCGATGGGGCTCAAGCTCCTCAATAATTTCCATCGCCCGAACTTTGGGCGCGCCAGTAATGGAGCCGCCGGGGAAACAAGCACGTAGCAGATCGGCCAGTTCATAGTGTTCATCGAGAGTTGCGCGAATCGTGCTCACCAGATGGTGCACAGCAGGAAAGCTCTCCACATCAAACAGTTTAGGAACATGAACACTGCCCGGTGTAGCCACGCGACCAATGTCATTACGCAGCAGGTCAACAATCATCAAGTTTTCCGCTTGATCCTTTTCCGCCATAGCTAAATCTTGCATTAACGCTTTATCTTGCTGGCTGTCAGCACTACGGGGGCGAGTGCCTTTGATCGGTTTGGTTTCAATCACCCGATCTGCCACTTGCAGAAAACGTTCTGGAGAGACGCTTAAAATAGCGCCTTGCGGTAGACGCAAAAAGGCGGAGAAGGGCGCTTGGTTGCCAGCTTCCAATTTCAAATACGCTTGCCATTCACTGCCGGTGTAATGAGCCTGAAAGCGCTGCGCGAGGTTGATTTGATAACAGTCTCCGGAACGCAAATACTGCTGTACTCGGGTAAATTTATCTTGGTAGGCGGCATAACTCATATTGGATCGCCAATGTGAAGTCAGCGCAAAATCTGAAGTATCTGCTTGGTTCGCCACTTGTTGTTGGCTTAGCCAAGCCCAAGCATCCTCAACGCCTTCACCGACTAACTGCGCCGTCTGTTTTTGATGATCAACGACCAGCGCCCAAGGGTAAATTCCCACCGCCATATCTGGCATGGCAATGTCCTGTTCTGCTAAGGTCGGAATGGTTTCAACACGTCGCCCCAAATCATAAGCGAAATAGCCAAGCGCACCGCCGATAAAAGGCAATTCATGTGCACAAGAACGTTCTGGCAAGTAGTGTTGCTGAGCTTGTGCCAGTAATGTAAAGGGATCTTCTCGTGACAATGTCACGCTATTCTGAGTGCTGATTTCCGTTTCATCACCAAAGGTCACTAAAGTGGCTAAAGGATTGGCGACCAGAATATCAAAGCGGCTATCCATATGAGTGGTAGAAGCGGAGCGCAGCAGCATCGCCCAAGGTTGCTGTTCAATGTGCGTGAAAAATTGTTTAGCAATATCAGGGTGATAAGTTAACTGTTTGTGTTCAATTGACAAAATTTGGTTGTTATTCATTTGTGTAATTTGTGACAGAGAAACCGTTCATTGCGTAGCATCGCGGGGAAACCAAGAGTATCATAAAAATCTCATACAAAGCTGCTACTTAAAGAGTGAGAGTCTTCTTCTGTTCTGGAAGCGGTTGTTCACACTAGTCGCAGTACACGGAAGCATAACAATAACGAGGCAAGCAATGACGGTAATACGCAAGCAAGATGTGATCAGCAGTGTTGCTGATGCGCTGCAGTACATCTCCTACTACCACCCATTAGACTTTGTAAAAGCCCTAGAAAAAGCCTACCAACGTGAAGAAAGCCAAGCGGCGAAAGACTCGATAGCCCAGATCCTGATCAACTCTCGCATGTCAGCGGAAGGACACCGCCCAATTTGTCAGGACACAGGTATCGTTACTTGCTTCGTGAACATCGGTATGGGTGTGCAATGGGACTCTACCGATATGACAGTGCAGCAGATGGTGGATGAGGGCGTGCGCCAAGCGTACACCAACCCAGATAACCCACTGCGTGCCTCGGTATTGATGGACCCTGCGGGCAAACGCATCAATACCAAAGACAACACCCCAGCTGTGGTACACATCAACATGGTGCCAGGCGATAAAGTGGATATTCAAATTGCGGCCAAAGGTGGCGGCAGTGAAAACAAAACCAAGATGGTGATGCTCAACCCGTCAGATGATATTGCGGAATGGGTAGAGAAAACCGTGCCGCTTATGGGCGCGGGCTGGTGCCCACCGGGCATGCTCGGCATTGGTATTGGCGGTACTGCCGAGAAAGCAGCGGTGCTGGCGAAAGAAGCCTTGATGGAACACATTGATATTCATGAGCTGATCGAACGTGGTCCACAAAACGCTGAAGAAGAGCTGCGTCTAGATATTTTCAACCGTGTGAATAAGCTTGGTATCGGCGCACAAGGCCTTGGTGGTTTGACCACTGTGGTGGATGTAAAAATCAAATCTGCGCCAACTCACGCGGCGTCAAAACCTGTGTGCCTAATTCCGAACTGTGCGGCAACGCGCCATGTGCATTTCACTCTTGATGGCAGTGGTCCTGCGCAGCTAACACCCCCTAAGTTAGAAGACTGGCCCCAAATCACTTGGGAAGCGGGCGCGAATACGCGCCGTGTGAACCTTGATAACATCACCCGTGAAGAAATCCAAACTTGGAAAACGGGTGAAACCGTACTGCTGTCTGGAAAGATCCTAACCGGTCGTGACGCAGCACATAAACGCATTCAAACCATGCTGCAAAAAGGCGAGAAACTGCCTGAAGGTGTGGATTTGAAAGGCAAGTTTATTTACTACGTTGGCCCAGTGGATGCGGTGGGAGATGAAGTGGTTGGCCCAGCAGGCCCAACAACCTCAACGCGTATGGATAAGTTTACCGACATGATGCTTGAAGAAGTGGGCGTCATGGGCATGATTGGTAAAGCAGAGCGTGGCCCAGCAACCGTGGAATCGATCAAGAAACACAAAGCCGTTTATTTGATGGCGGTTGGCGGTGCCGCTTATTTAGTGGCGAAAGCCATCAAGAAAGCTCGCGTGGTCGCGTTTGAAGACCTTGGTATGGAAGCGATCTACGAATTTGAGGTTGAAGATATGCCAGTCACTGTTGCCGTGGATTCAACTGGCGCGAATGCGCACCAAATTGGCCCAGATACTTGGCGAGTAAAAATCGCTGAAGCCGCCAAGTAAAGGGTTTCATCCCGTTCTTTAATCGAGACACTTGGCAAAAAAATGACAAAGGTGCAGCGCAAGTTGCACCTTTTTAATATTACAATTCATCCCGTTATCGATACGTCAGGAGTTATCATGCCTCGTTTTATTCAAATTCTACAAATTATTATTGCGGTGGTGATTGGTGCAGTGGTCGGTTATGACCTCATTCTGCATGGCATCAGTATTTTCAATGAGAAATACGTCACCATTACCTGCGTCCTGTTTGTGTTGCTCGAAATCGCTCTGTTTGTGATCTACAAACTGATTGAAGAAGATTAATTTCTCCTCATCACCTCTATAATCTGAACGATCCTTAAACACGGTAGAGGTGAGTTATCTACAAAAACTCCTCTAGATCCCTACGCTGGAAATGGCGGGAGCATTTACCCAGACAACTTGAAGTTGCAGCTTATACCGCTGCAGCTTCAAGTCGGAAGGGCTATTCATCTCACATTAAGCTTGAGTTTATTAAGCTGTGCTAAATCCTAATTTGGAGTAAAGAATGCAGCGAATTCGTCAAGAAATGAGCGATTTTATCCATCGCGGTATGGATTCTCATGTGCGTTTGGCCGTGACGGGGCTTTCTCGAGCGGGCAAAACCGCCTTCATCACCTCGCTGGTTAATCAGCTATTACACACCTCCACCCATCAGAATTTGCCGCTATTGGCTGCGGGGCGCGAACAGCGTTTTATCGGCGCTAAACGTGTGCCACAAACCAACATGATGGTGCCACGCTTTGCTTATGATGAAGCGCTGATGCAACTGCAAAGCAGTCCTGCACAATGGCCAATTCCAACGCGAGATGTGAGCGAAATTCGTTTGGCGATCAAATACAAGCCGAAAAAACGCAGCAAAAAATTATTAACCAGCAGCGCGACTCTGTATCTCGACATCATCGACTATCCCGGAGAGTGGTTGCTCGATTTACCGCTCTTGGAGATGGATTACGCAACCTGGTCAGCACAGCAATTCAATGCCCTGCATGGCTTGCGCAAAGAACTCGCAGCGCAATGGTGTGAAGCCGTTGAGCAGCTTGATATTAGCCAAGAAGCCAATGAGCAAACCTTGGCGGAAATTGCTGCACGCTACACCGACTATCTGCATCAATGTAAAGCCAATGGGTTACATTGGGTGCAGCCGGGGCGATTTGTGTTGCCCGGAGAGCTGGAAGGTGCGCCTGTGCTGCAATTCTTCCCATGTCATGCGCCGCAAGATTCTGTGAGCAAACAGAGCTATTACGCTTTGCTGCAAGCGCGCTATCAGGAATATCAAAACAAGGTGGTGAAAGCTTTTTATAAGCACTATTTCGCGACGTTTGATCGCCAAATCGTGTTGGTGGACTGCCTATCGCCACTCAATGTGGGGCACGAATCGTTTCTGGATATGCGCAGCGCCCTTGAACAGATCATGCAAAGTTTCCGTTATGGTCGCAGCGGGTTACTCAGTCGTCTGTTTGCGCCGAAAATCGATAAAGTTTTGTTTGCCGCAACCAAAGCTGATCACGTGACACCAGATCAGCATGTCAACATGGTTTCTTTGTTGCAACAGATGATTCATCCTGCTTGGCAACATGCAGCGTATGAAAATATTGAAATGAACTGCATCAGCATGGCCTCTGTACGTGCCACGCAATCGGGCTACATCATGCAGGGAGACAATAAGGTTGCGGCGATTCAAGGTGTGACGCTGGAAGGTGAGTCGATCACGTTATTCCCCGGTGAAGTACCGCGCAAATTGCCAGAACCCGAGTATTGGCAGCGAAAGTCGTTCGATTTCACTGCGTTTCGCCCGTTGCCAACCGCCAATGATGAGCCGTGTCAGCACATTCGGGTTGATAAAGCCCTCGACATTCTGATTGGAGATAAACTGCGATGAGCGATCTCAAAACCAAACAGATTTTTAATGAGCCGCTGCAAGGCAGTATTGAAACGCCGACTTTCACGGCTCAACAGCAATTCAGCGCACAAGAAAAGTTTGTGCCGATGAGTGTTGAAGAACCGACAGAAGAGCTGGAAGCACAGATTGATACCATTATTCGCCCTAGTAAAGGGCGCAAATGGTTCGCGGGTGGCTTGTTTGCTGCGTTCAGTGGTTTGGTGGCATGGCAGGCTGTCGATAGCGTAGTTCAAGCCATTCAAAGCGCTGACTGGCTCAGCCTAGGTTGGGCGGGGTTTGTGAGTGCTTTGGCGACATTAGGCCTAGGTGCCATCGGAAAAGAGTTGTGGAAACTGCGCCGCTTACGCCAACACTTTAGTGTGCAAGAGCAAGCTCAAGCCTTGATGGAGAAAGACGCGGTAGGACAAGGCCAAGCCTTTTGTCAGCAGATCGCCAAAGAAGGTAAAGTTGATAAACAGGGTTACCAGCGTTGGCAATCTGCGCTCAATAGCAGTCACAGTGATGCAGAAATCATAGATTTATACGATGCGTTGGTGGTCGCGGAGCAAGATAAACAAGCCAGCCAAATCGTAACCCGTTATGCCACAGAAGCCGCGGCATTAGTGGCGATTAGCCCGCTAGCGATAGCTGATATGTTGCTGGTGGCTTGGCGTAACTTTTCCATGGTGGATCAACTGGCAAAAGTTTATGGCGTTGAACTGGGTTACTGGTCACGCGTGAAGCTGTTTAAAGCGGTGCTGTTGAACATGGCGCTAGCGGGAGCGAGCGAATTGGCCGTGGATGCCAGCGTTGATCTGTTTTCGATGGATATAGCAGGACGTGTTTCTGCTCGAGCAGGGCAAGGTGTTGGGGTAGGGATTCTGACCGCGCGTTTGGGCATTAAAGCCGTGGGTTTGCTGCGTCCACTGCCATGGCATCCTGATCGCCAACTCAAACTGAGTGCGGTACGCAAGCAAGTGGTCAGTAAAGTCGCGGCCTTGCTAGCGAAATAACCATTCATTCTCGGAAACAGCGATCCGTTATAACGGATCGCTTGACGCCGATCTGGGCTTGGTAGAAACTACTGTCAACTTTTCGTGACACTTTCAAACAGGATCCTAATAAAGTGCGTCTTGAAGTCCTATGTGAAGACCGCCTCGGTCTGACCCGCGAGTTACTGGATATTCTCGCCTCTAAAAGCATCGATTTGCGAGGGATTGAAATCGATGTGATCGGCATTATTTATCTCAACTGCCCCGATATCGATTTTGAAACCTTCAGTGAATTGATGGCGGAAATTCGCCGCATTCCTGGGGTAAAAGATGTGCGGAAAATTCAGTTTATGCCGATTGAACGGCATAACACTGAGTTGATCTCACTGCTCAATAATCTGCCGGATGCCGTACTGGCCATCAACCTCAAAGGCGCTGTTGATATGGCTAACCACGCTGCAGCAGCACTGTTTAATCGTGAAGAATCCAACATGATTGGTCAGCAAATATCGGCATTGATGCCGGTATTCAACTTCTCGCGTTGGATTGAAGGCAGCAAATCACGCCTACGTGAAGAAGTGGTGTTGGACGGCTTGGATTACGTTATGGAGATCATGCCGGTCTACATTTCTGGTGACTCCAAGCAATCGACTTTAGCCAGTGCGATGATGATTTTGCGTGCTGCGACTGTTGGATTAAGCAGCACAACTCAGATCCCGCTACAAAGTAACTTAGGCTTTGAGCATTTTGTCGGTGTCTCGAATCGTCACAAGAGTCTAATGAGCCAAGCGAAAAAACTGGCCATGCTTGATCAGCCATTACTGATTGAAGGGGAAACGGGTACGGGCAAAGAGATGCTTGCCAAAGCGTGCCATAACCGTTCGGATCGTTCTTCTGCGCCATTTTTGGTTCTGAGCTGTGCTTCGATGCCGGATGATGTGGCCGAAACGGAGTTATTTGGTCATGCTCCGGGATCCTTTAATCATCAGCAAGGCCATAAAGGTATTTTTGAGCAAGCCAATGGCGGCACCGTATTTCTTGATGAAATTGGTGAAATGAGTCCACATCTGCAAATTAAGCTGCTGCGCTTTTTGCAAGATGGCACCTTCCGTCGAGTAGGGGAAGAGCATGAAATTCATGTGGATGTGCGTGTGATCGCCTCGACTCGTTATAACCTTGCGGATTTAGCTGAGTCACGTCGTTTCCGTGAAGATCTGTTTTATCGTCTTAATGTTCTGACTTTACGCATTCCACCACTGCGTGAACGCCCAAGCGATGTGCAGCCGCTGCTCGAGCTATTCATCACCAAACACTGTAATAAGCTTGGCATGATCAAACCTAAGGTCATGGATGATGTCTTGGACAAATTGAGTCAGTATCAGTGGCCGGGAAACATGCGCCAACTGGACAATATGGTGCTGCGCGCCTTAACTGAAATTGATGGGGATGTTTTAAGCATTGAGCCGTTCCACTTGCCGCAAGTTGATAGTGTCAGTTCAGCGCCTAACATCAACCTTGATGGCTCGCTCGACGACATCATGAAGGAGTATGAATCACAGGTATTGGATCGCCTGTTCCAATCCTTCCCTTCCAGTCGTAAGTTGGCGAAAAGACTTAACGTTTCTCACACGTCGATTGCGAATAAGTTGAGGGATTATGGAATAAGGAAGCGCTGATGAATGGAATTAACAGCGATGGTCACTTCTATGAAACCGATGGCGAAATAGTAGTGCGTTGCGCACAAGTGGCCGATGCCGAACGTTTGAGTCAGTATTTTATCGATAATCAGAGTCACTTGATTGAGTGGGAGCCGAAACGTGAAGCCGAATTTTTCACTGAAGCTGGTTGGTTACAAAGACTGATCAAGCTGCATGAGCTGCACAAAATGAAGCTCGGTTACTATTTGCTGATCATCGATGCGCAAACTGATGCCATGTTGGGAACCATTTCGTACAGCAATATTATTCGCTTTCCATTTCATGCTTGTAATGTGGGTTATTCGCTGGCGTATGATGCACAAGGCAAAGGTATTATGACCCGTGCTTTACGTATGGCCTGCCAACATATGTTCGCTGAGCACAATTTGCATCGCATTATGGCCTCGTACATGCCGCACAATAAGCGCAGTGAAAATGTGCTCAAGCGTGTGGGCTTTGTGTTGGAAGGTCATGCCAAGGACTATCTGCTGATCAACGGTAAGTGGGAAGATCATAATCTTACCTCGTTGACCAATCCAAATTGGAAGGAATAACCATGTCAGAACGTTTAGCACAACAGATGGCTCTGTTGATGGAACTCGATCGCCTTAAATCCGTGTTGCGCCGAACCCGAGTGAAAAGCGCTGGTGGACGTTTAGAAAACAGCGCCGAACATAGCTGGCATGTCGCTCTAATGGCGATTTTGATGCAAGAGTACGCGAATGAAGCCGTCGATATTAAAAAAAGTGCTGACTATGCTCTTGCTGCATGATGTGGTTGAAATTGATGCAGGCGATACCTTCGTGTACGATTCTGCGGCTTCAGCCGAGCAGGAAGAAAAAGAGTGGCAAGCCGCGCTGAGATTGTTTGGTATGTTGCCGAAAGAGCAAGGCGATGCCTTATTGGCGATTTGGCAAGAATTTGAAGCGGCACAGAGTGCCGAAGCCCGTTTTGCGAAAGCGTTGGATCGCCTCATTCCCATGTTGTTGAACTATCATAACCAAGGCCAAAGTTGGCAAGAACATGGTGTTACTCGTGAGCAAGCGCTGACGGTGAATCGCAAAATTGAAGATGGCTCCCAAACCCTTTGGGAGTATGCAAAACATATTATTGAACAAGCGAGCCAAAACGGCTGGTTGAAAGTTTAAGGAAACTCAATGTCTTATTTGCCTTTGGAGCAATACCAAAGAAAATGGATTTTTACCCATGCGTCAATGCCAGTTCCTGAGGCCGATCTTGCACAGATCAAGCCGATGGAGCCACTGCGTGCGGCGCAGTTTTGGAAAGAGAACATCAGTGACATGAGCCCAGACGCCGAGCGTTTGAGCTCACAAGACTGGCCACGTAAAGCGGATAGCTGGTCAGGTGAAACGGGCTGGATGGCAGAGTGGGAAAGTGATGACCCAGAACTGCCGGAAGCACTGGCTGCTCATCTGCCATGGCAGGATGATGTGACGGTTTATTTCTGTTACGAGAAATACAATGTACTGGAAACCAAATGGTCGGTATTTAAACGCCATTGGAAAAACTTCCTGTTTTACGATGATGGCCCATTCCTGCTTGGCCGCAGACGCAAAGAAGCGCTCTGGTTTAGCAGTGAAGGTAAAGTGAAATTCGGGCAGCGCCCATAAAAAATCCGGCTTAGGCCGGATTTTTACTCTCTTTTATTCACAGTTGCGCGCTTGGCATTGAGTACAGCAAAGGTGTTTATTCTTGCGTGACTTTTGCTGGTGCTTTGGCTGCAGAGAGGGTAGAACCCATTGACGCGGTGATGATCATGAAAATGGCTAGCCACTGAGTCAGTTGTAAGGTTTCACCCAAAATCGCCAGTCCGGCCATTGCCGCAATCGCAGGTTCTAGACTCATCAAAACACTGAAATGTTGTGTTGAAAGTCGGCTTAATGCTGCCATTTCTAAGCTATAGGGCAGGGCGCTCGACATTACCGCAACCAGCAGCGCCATAGGCAGAATCGACCAACTAAAAATTGATGCCTCGGCCAATTGAGTCGCAATCGGGAAATAGATCACCGCCGCCACGACCATACCAATAGAAACGGTTATGCCGCCAGAGCCTACGCTACCCGCACGTTGCCCGAACCAGATATAGCCTGCCCAGAAGCCACCTGCAATTAATGCCAGTGCGACGCCAATCGGATCTAACGCATCGACACTATTCATATCCGGCAATAAGAACAAGATACCGAGAATGGCTAACGCTACCCAGATCAAATCTTTCTTTCGCTTGGATGAGAGTAAAGCCAGCAGTAGTGGGCCTGAAAATTCTAAGGCGACACCGATACCTAGCGGAATACGTTCGATAGCGAAGTAAAAACTGAGCTGCATGCCGCCTAAGCTCGCTCCGTAAATGATCATTGAACGCCATTGAGGCCAGCTTAAACGTGCCCGCCATGGGCGAAAAATTAGCACCAAGATGATTGCGGATAAACTGATGCGCAGTGCTACTGTGCCGCCGGGGCCAACTAATGGAAACAACTGCTTAGCGATCGATGCACCAGATTGAATGGTGATCATAGCCGCAAGCAAGCTAAGAATAGCAATGAGTAATGGAGATTTAATAACGGGCATAAATACCTAAATATGCAGCAGAAAATGCTGCTTGATTATGCCGTAAAAAGTGAGAAGGAGATAGGTGGACGTAAGCGTCCACCTTAATTTAGGTGCTTATGCCGTTCCCGAATAAGATTGCAGTGTTGTAGGCTGCAACTTTATTTTCTTTGGGCTAGGTGATGTGGCATTACTTAACGTAAAAACGCGGGTTGCTGTTACCCCATACGGTGTACAGTTCAGGGAAAATCAGTTCCGCATTATTTTCCATTTCACTTACCGCAATGCTTTGGTTTTTCTGTTGACCAAACAGAGCAACTTCTTGACCCGGTAGCACACCTTTAATGTCGGTGACATCAACCATAGTGGTGTTCATTGAAGTTACACCAACCACTTTGGCACGTTGACCGTTGATCAGAACTTCTGCTTTGTTGCCCATTTTGCGTGGGTAACCATCTGAATAACCGACAGGCAGGTTAGCCAATACACTGTCACGGCTAGTGGTAAAGGTACTGTCATAACCTACAGTTGAACCTTTCGGTAGCTGGTGTAGCGAAGCAACACGTGTTTTGAAAGAGACAATTGATGGATATTCAGGGTTAGTTGGCAGATCGCCGTACAGCACACCACCCGGACGCACCATGTCCAGTTGCGCTTCTGGAACGTTCAATGCGGTATAAGAGTTAGCCACGTGTAGCGTAATGTCTTCACGTTTCAAATTAGCTTGTTCCATTAACCAAGCCGAGTGTTGTTTGAAGCTCGCCAATTTGGTACGCACTTCATCCGCATCATAGTTCGGGAAGTGAGTCATAATGCCGACAATGTTCAATGAAGGTTGAGTTGCGATTGATACCGCTTCTTTTTTGCCCGCCTCAGTGGTCATGTCGATACCATTACGACCCATGCCACCATCATTCAATGCCATGTGAACTTTGACGGTTTTACCATTCTTTTTCGCCAACTCTGCAAGTTCCATTGCTTGTTGGTGAGTACCAATCAGCTCTTCGATGTTCAGATCTAAAACTGCTGACATTTCACCTAGGCTTGCTGAACGAACGCGGATCAGTTCACCTTTAAAGCCGCTTTCACGCACTGCGCGTGCTTCTGCATTGCTTGCTACGCCAACACAAGGAATACCTTGCGCAATAATGGTAGGCATTAAACCACGAATACCGTTGCCATAAGCGTCAGCCTTCATGATGGCGCAGATTTTGGTATCGCTGTTCATGTGTGATTTGAACTGCTCAATGTTACTTTGGAATTGGCCTAGGCTAATTTCCAACCATGAGTTGTTCTGTTGAACTTGGGCAGCATCCGGTAAAACGGTATCAATTTGCAAAGGTGCAGCGGAGAGAGAGAAAGAAGGCAAGGTGGCTGCGATAGAAAGAGAAAGCAGCGTAGCTTTAAAATACATAGTATCTCCTGTTGTTATCATTAATGATGTATTTAGGAAAAACGCCCCCGAAATCGGGGGCGTTTGGGGATTAATGAATCTTGAATCGGCGTAACGTCTCTTGCAGTGTTACGGCCAATTGACTTAATTCGTGACAAGCTTGTGCGGTTTGCTGTGAGCCTTGAGCTACTTCTTGAGATGCCATGTGAATATTTTCAACATTGCGGCTCAGCTCATCGGCAACGGAATCTTGTTCGCTACAGGCGCTGGCAATTTGAGTGCCCACATCGGCAATGTTGGCAATCGACTCTTCGATAGAGGTCATTAAAGACTGAGAGTGAGTGCCTTGTTCAACACATTTATCAATACTTGAGCGAGAACGCTCCGTTGCATCTTTGGCTTGTTTCGCCATTGCTTGCAGTTTTTCAATGATAACGGTGATTTCGCCCGTGGAATCTTGTGTGCGACCTGCCAAGGTTCTTACTTCATCGGCAACCACCGCAAAACCACGACCAGATTCGCCGGCACGTGCCGCTTCAATGGCCGCGTTAAGTGCTAATAGGTTTGTTTGGTCTGCAATGCCGCGGATCACATCGACAACCACGTTAATTTGAGTGGATTGCTGTTCTAGTTCACTCACCGTTTCACCCGCTTCGCCGATGATGTTGGCAACCTGTTGGATTGAGCGCACCATAGAGGCGGTTTCACGAGCACCTTCTTGCGATTTGCTATTGGCAGCCATGGCTTGGCTTGCAGAATCTTCCGTGTTGCGTGCCACATCAGCAACTGCCGCTTTCATTTGCGTCATTGCGGTAGCCACTTGAGTGATCTGGTGTTGCTGCTCTTTCATGCCTTCAGCAGATTGGTTAGAAATTTGCGTCATTTCTTCAACGGCGCTGCTGAGCTGAGTCACAGCAGCGATGATTTCATCGATCAACTGACGCAAGTTTTGTTGCATCTGATCAGAAGCATCGGCGAGGGTGCCAAGTTCATCGTTACCGATCGATTTACGATCCATAGTTTGTGACAGGTCGCCTCGGGCAATGGCATTTGATTGCTTCATAACAATCATCAAAGGACCACAAATCATTCTGGTTAACACGAGCGTCATGATCACCATGATAACCAAGATGGCAAGGTTGCTGGCGATAGACGTGGAATTGAGCGTTTTAACCGAATCTAAAATCTGAATTTTGTTGTTGTCCATCGCTTGGTGAAGAATACCAATCAGCAACGTGAAATCACTTTCTAGGGCTTCAAAAGTCGATAGCGAGTTCGCCAGAATGGGGTAAGCTTGGTCGGCTCCTTGGGTCAAAAGGGTTTGGTTAAATTTGTCTGTGACCGCGATGTAGGAGTTCCAATTGCTCATCAGGCGCTTGAAGGTTTGTTCTTCTTCCCCAGGCCAAACGGTTTTTCCGTAAGCGATCAATGAGTCATTGATCTCGGCTTGAACACGGTTATTGCGTTCAATGGTCTGTTTGACTTGGGCGGCATCATTAAGAGGCAATACGGCAAATTGGGTTCGACGCCAGTAGGACATTTTGTCTTTTATTGCATCGACGTTTTCCATTGCCGGTAGGGTATCGTCGGTATAATTGAGTAATTCAGATTGGATTCGGTCCAGTTCTGAAATGAGATAAATGGCGAATCCTAGGCTAATTACTGCAATGACCGAAAAAGAGACTGCAATTTTTTTGCCTATCGACAAATTTTTTAGAAACATGAATGTTTTACCTTTGATTGATTTCATTCATAGTCGCGTGACTCACAACATCCTTATCTGCATCTGCGACAAAGTTAAGTACGTCTCAAAACTGAGGCATACTATCATTTCAATTGTCAGTTGACGACTCTTATAGATAAAGTTAGCAAATGCTGCAGAAATCGCAGATAAATTTATATTTTTGTTTCTACTCATATTGGCTAGCTCATTGAACAATGAACTATTTGTTAACTGTGACTCACTTTTGTGTATTACTCAGTTAATAAACTTTAATCATTGATCTAACACCAAACATTTCTTTTTTACGCATCAATAATACCTATTGCCGCTCTGATAGCGTGCATTCTCCTCGCCAAACACAAAATCAATTCTCAGGAAGAGTGAACATGATGCGCCCTTATCTTAAATATATTATTCCGTTGTTGATCCCATTATTGGTGTTGATGCTGCCAACGACAGCATTTCCATTTGATGGGTTGACCGTGATTCAGCAACGGGTTATCGCCATTTTTCTCTTGGCTGCATTGTTATGGGTTTTTGAGCCGATTCCCATTTACTCAACCTCGGTTGTGATCATTGTGCTGGAAGTGCTGATGCTGTCGGATAAAGGTTTCATTCTGTTTAGATTGGGTGAAGGTACGACAGAGTTTGGTGCGTTACTCAAATCTACCGAAATCATGGCGACCTTTGCTAACCCAATTATCATGTTGTTTTTAGGTGGCTTTTTTCTTGCGATGGCCGCAACCAAATACCGCCTAGATGTGAACTTAGCCCGCGTATTACTTAAGCCATTTGGCAATAACCCCAAATACGTCATGCTGGGTTTGATGATGATTACAGCAGTTTTCTCAATGTTTATGTCGAATACTGCAACAACAGCCATGATGTTATCTATTTTGACCCCCGTGATTGCCGTATTTGGCCCGAAAGACCCCGGACGAGTGGCTTTTGCGCTCTGTATTCCCGTTGCTGCCAATATCGGTGGAATAGGAACGCCGATTGGCACACCGCCCAATGCTATCGCGCTGAAATATTTAGTCGGGGATAACTTAATTACGTTTGCAGAATGGATGGCGTTCGGAATCCCTTTTGTGGTTATTTTAATGGCACTCGCTTGGTTATTAATTGAATTTATGTACCGAGCAGAACAAAAGACCATTGAATTGACGATCAAAGGTAAGTTTTTGAAAACACCAAAAGCGATCATTGTTTACATCACTTTTGCTGCAACTATTTTATTGTGGATGATGGGATCACTGCATGGCATGAACTCTTATTCCGTTGCGTTAATTCCTGTCGCTGTATTTTCAGTGACTGGGATTATTGGCAAAGAAGATTTAAAAATGATCTCTTGGGATGTGCTTTGGTTAGTGTCTGGCGGTATTGCTTTAGGTTTGGCGTTAGACAAAACAGGGCTGGCGGAATTAGTCGTACATAGTATTCCGTTTGATCAATATTCACCTTATGTGGTGATTTTGGGGGCGGCGATTCTCTGTTTGTTAATGGCGAATTTTATGTCGCACACCGCGACCGCTAACTTACTGATGCCGATTATGGCGGCATTAGGTGCTTCAATGACTTCGCTGACCCCGTTAGGTGGCGAAGTGACACTGATTTTAGTCGTCACCTTCGCTGCTTCGTTAGGTATGTCTTTGCCTATCAGTACTCCACCTAATGCGTTAGCGCATGCAACGGGTAATGTGCAAAGTCAGCAAATGGCGAAAGTGGGTGTGATATTAGGGATCCTTGGCGTGCTGATGAGCTTTGTTATGGTGTGGATCCTGAATATGGTGGGGCATTAAGGAACGTTATGGCCAAGTTAGCGGCAGTAATTGAACGCTATTTTAACCATCCTGATCGTTGTATTACGTTGCCAGCAGGGTCAATCTTGCTGGCACAAAACGGTTATAACGATCGGCTGTACTACCTTCGCAGTGGCCATGTTTCGGGCTTTTTTGCCGAAAAAGGTGAGCGCAGAATTAAGGTATTTTCTGCCTCTCAGGGCGCGTTTATTGGTGTACACAGTTTTTTTTCTGGTTCTTGGATGGCATCGTCGACGGTGATTGCCGATAGTGAAGTGGAACTGGCGTGGATTGATCGCGATACACCTGTGCATGATATTGAGCAGTATGGCTCGCTCAGTACACAGTTTATGCCTGTAATTGTTGCTGAATTATCACAGCGACAACGCCGCGCCACTCAAGAAGCGGTAGCAAAAGAACGTGCATTAGAACGGCTCCATTCTGCCGAGCAAATGACTACGCTCGGTCAGCTTGCGGCGGGAATTGCGCATGAATTGAATAATGCAATTGGGGTGGTGAGCAGTAAAACGGAACGGCTCGAATCGCTGTTTATGGAATTACTGGAAGAAGTACACCCAGAAGCGAGTCAGTTTTTCGACTTTGGATTGCTCTTCGGGCAAAAAGTCTCATCCAGTGAAGCGCGCGAGCGTGGAGCCTTGTTTGAAAAGCAGTATCAATTGCCGAAAAACATTGCGCGAGAGTTGGCAAGAGCAGTGCCAGCCAATGAACTTTCAGCCCATTGGCTTAGAAATCCCCACTTGGCGATTCGTTACTGGCAGATGGGGCGTGATTTGCATGATTTAAGGTTGGCCGCAAAACATTCTGTCGGCATCGTGAAATCGGTCAAGCAGCTTGGCCGTGCGGATATTTGTTTGGATGAAGAAGTGGATTTGAACAGTACCATCAACCGCGCGTTGGCTTTATTGCAAAGTGATTTGCGTCGAGTCTCTGTGCGGATGAGGCCAGGCACTTTACCCATCATTCAAGGCTCGCAAACGGAATGGGTACAGGTGTGGATCAACTTAATCAAAAACGCGTGTGATGCCATGGTGCAAACCGCGGAGCCGACAATTGATATTCACACTCGTTGTCGCCGTCAGAGGCTTTACATCACTGTGGCGAATAATGGCCCGGAAATTACCGAAGCTACGCGCAGAAAAATTTTCCAGCCAAGCTTTACTACTAAGAAAGAGGGTCTTTCATTCGGGCTTGGGCTGGGGTTAGCCATTGTTAAACGTATTGTATCGGGTTATGGCGGAACGGTTGCGGTAAAAAGCGATCAGGACAAAACCATTTTTAGGATCAAATTACCAGTTGAGGGATACCATGGAGAAGCTGAATATCATTTGCGTGGATGACCAACGCGAAGTACTAAGTGCCGTGTTACAGGATTTAGAACCGCTGAGCCGTTGGATTAATATTGAAGACTGTGAATCTGCGGATGAAGCCTTGGATCTGATGGATGATCTTGATGCACAGGGAGAGCTCATTGCCGTGGTAATCTCCGATCATGTCATGCCGGGAAAAAGTGGTGTTGAGTTGCTGAGTGAAATCAGTGCCGATCCCCGCTTTGTTAACACCAAAAAAGTGCTGCTCACAGGTCAAGCCACACACACAGATACCATTAATGCGATTAATACTGCGGGGATTCATCATTATTTTGAAAAACCATGGAATGCCAAAACACTAGTCGACTCTGTTCGCAGTTTGGTAACGCACTATGTGTTTGATCGTCGGTTGGATTACACCGAGTGGCAAAGCGAGCTCGATAATGCCATCGTACTTTCCCGACTGCATGGTTAAAGTCAGGAAAGGGTTGTTCAGGGATACGCCTAGTGACAAATGGCGCTATCCCAAGGCTTTAGAGTCTCTTGGATTGATTGTTCAAGCTCCGTCAGCCAAGCATAACGTTTGGTGTAAAGGCGACGTTTGGTTTTAGACAAACTGAGCGGATCCTTACGAGGTGGATATATAGGTAAAATATGCCAATAAGGGTTTACCTCTTCACCGCCCATTTCTTGCCATAACTCAGCATATTGAAAACGTACTGAATTACGTTTTGAGCCGATGTAACGCAGGGCTTGATAAACATGTCCATGATTGGTTACGCCATAAACTTTTTCCACTCCCCAATAACGCGCCAAGATCAATAGTACTTCCATAATCAAAGCCTTAGGACGTAAACCGTGCAGTTGGTGAGTTAGGTGACGAATCGTCTCCTGACGATGTTCAACATTAGGCCCTGGGCCTTGAAGCGCTCCGATGTGAATGACTGGCTCGGCTTCACCACTGATATTGAACGCGAGGGTAAACAGTGGTTGGTGATCATGGCTCATCAAAACCAGTGCTAAGGAACCTTCGCGTTCAGGACCATGGCACAGTTGTATTGAAAAGAGTTCATGTTTGCAGAGATACCAGCCTTGCGGGCGATAAATAATGGGTAACAGTTGAGCGTGTCGTTTCTCTAGAAAAGAAAAATGTTCGATTAGATGTTGCGCTCGCTCTTGTGCCGACCATTTGACACAGACATAAGGTTTGAGCGGTTTTTCCAATGTGCGTGGGTAGTGTTGGCGAACCGTATGAAAAGACGGTTGAGAGAGTAAGCTTTGAATGCGTAACAAGTTGCTTGGCATCAAGGCTCCCCACAAACAGAAACGAGCGTTATAACGGAGTTTCTTTACCCCGCGGACATCGGGATAAATTTCAGCCGCGAGGGCTGATAAGGTTTTTAAATATTTAATACGTGAAATCATATCAAAGCCGTTTTGATATCGAGGGGGCAGTCAAGCGAAGTAAATCAGACAGGAGCTTAAGCCCCTGTCTTTAGGTGAGTTAGAAGTGGTAGGCGACTGTTGCGCCAACTAACCATTGGTTAGCACTTTCTACAATGGGTGAGTGAGCGATGTCAGAACCTAAACGTGTGTAAGTACTGGTTTGCGTCACTTCCCAACGATCGTTAATCGGGTAGACCAGTTTGTAACCTAGGTTGTAGGAGAAATCGCCGCCCGCACGATAGGCTTTACGCTGTGCAGTAGCCTCTTTATCTTTCACGCCGAAGTAGTAGTTGTTGTAGTCCGAGTTTTGGTAACTAACGCCAGCAAAAGGGACGAAGTCAACACTACCCATTTCGACGATATGGAAGTAGTTAACCCCGGTTTTATAGCCTTTATGCTCGTTGAAAATGTCGTGTTGGAAGTAGGTTGAGACAGTGCCGTCACCAAGAGCGATATCGGCGTTCACACCCAGATCAACGGTGGCGTTACGCTTATCCATTCCTTTAACGCTTTTCGCTGAATCTTGGTCATAAGACAAGCCGCTGCCAGTCAAGTAGGTGCTTAGGTTGAGGATATCTCCGGTTTGACCAAAGAAGCGGTAGTTAATGCCTGCCAAGTCAGCGTTGAAATCTTCACCGTGGTAACCAAAGTTGAGCAGAGCACCGTAAGATTTGTCTTGGTCTTTCAGTAGGTCACTACTGCCAAAACCACCCGCTTCCACTACCCATTGCCCTTCGTGGGTATAGATATTGCCGTTACGGATATAAGTCTGTGCTGCAAAGGCGTGACCCGCGATTAAAGATGTTGTGATAAGAAGTGCGATTTTGTTCATGATGTCATTCCGTTTCATGTCTTATGTTTGGATATGAACACTGTACAAAATCGTTTGTGATGACAATATCAATAGTTTGTATGGGAATGTCTAACTTTTGTCAGGCACACTTGCAATAAGCAAAGAATACCTAACTCTATTTAAAACTGGAGGAACTAATCCGCATTTTGCGCCAGCGGTAACCAAAGTGAAAAACAAGCACCGCCTAACGGGCTTTTGGAAAGTGTTACTTCACCGTGGTGACGAATCATGATCTGTTTGACAATCGCCAGTCCCAAGCCAAAACCTGATTGAGCTTTGTTACGTGAGGAATCGGTACTGTAGAAGGCATCAAAAATGTGTGGCCAATGTTGCTCATCTATACCTGGGCCGTTGTCATGCACCGCAATACAGAACTGATTGTCGGTTACATTGGTTTCAATCATCAGGCGATCGCCCGCGTATATCTCAGCATTACGGATGAGGTTAGTCAGTGCCCGTGTGAGCAGTTGCGGATCAACATCCAGCATCAAAGATTTTGAAGAAGGGATGTATTGAATTTGCAAAGAGCTTTTGTGGGTTTGTTCATTGACGAAATGAGCCAACCACTCATTTCCATCTAAGCACTGGCTCTGAATTTCACTTTCCGGGTGCTCAAGTTTGGCGTAGTACAACAGCTCATCGACCATGGTCTCCATCTCTTCGGTATCTTCAATAATACTGGCAATTTGTTGGTGCTGTTTGTCACTTAAAGGGCTTTCAGCCAACACTTCAGCTTGCCACTGAATCCGAAAGATGGGGGTACGTAAATCATGGGCAATCGCATTTGTCAGCGCTTTATTACTGAGGATGAGGTGCGAGATTTTATCTGCCATCAAGTTAAAACTGTGGTTAAGTTTGCCCACACTTTTGCTGCTTTTAGTACTGGCTCTGGCTTGCAAGTTACCGTTTGCAAAATCGTGTGTGACTTTCTCTAATTCACGTAGGCGACGACTCAGAAACCAAATCAAAAGCATACAATAGAGGGCAAAACTGCCCAGCATAAATACCAACAATAGGTTATCAGCACGATCTATCGCCTGATAAACAAGTGATTCACCGTCTGGCTGGAGCAAATAAATGTTGTTATTAGCTTCAAGTCGTAGCCATAAATTACGGTCATCATCGTGAAAAATGGGTGAATGTTGATTCGCATTGGAGAAATGATCTTGTACTTCTTGCGGTAGTTCAGCAAATGGTCGTTGAGAGAGAGTCTTGTGAATATGCTTTGCATAGTCATACAGTGCTTCATTCGCAGCTTGCTGACCGTCTAAATGAGCAATCTGTGTTAGCAAAGTATGTAGTGCTTCCGCCTGATAATCTTCCAGCACATAGTCATAATCTGTGTCTAACTCATACACAATAAAGTTGTAACTGACCAAACCGCTAAAAAACAGCACGATCAGCGAGACGAATGACTCGATGTAAATACGGCGCATAGGTTTCCTTTAAATCAACTTGGGCTTACCAAGTGTCAGGCACAAATAAATAGCCCTTACCGCGTACAGTAATGATGCGTTTGGGAGTGCTTGAGTCGTCGCGCAACTTTTTCCGCAGAGTAACGATTTTGTTGTCCACCGTACGATCCAATCCGTCGTACTCAATGCCACGCAAAGCTTTTGTCAAAAACTCGCGGGATACCACTTGATCGGCAGAGGAGGCGAGTAGCCACAGTAAATCGAACTCGCTGTCGGACAAATTAATCACTTCATCTTCTAATTCACAGCTGCGCCGGCTCTGGTTGAGTTGCAGGCCACCAAATTGCAATAAATGCATTGGTTCGGCGCTTGTTACTCGTTCTTCTCGGCGCAGGAGCATGCGGATTCTTGCCAACAAAACGCGTGGTTTAATGGGTTTGTTGACGAAGTCGTCAGCACCCATTTCAAGCGCAGCCACGTGGTCAAAATCATCATCACTGGCAGTAAGCATTAAAATTTTACCGAGAAATTGGGCGCGGATCTGTCTACAAATTGTCAGGCCATTTTCACCCGGCAGCATGAGATCCAACAGCACGAGATCAGGTTGGTTGAGTAGAATTTCTTCGGGAGCGGTTTCGCCAGTAGCAAAGGTAGTCACTTGGAAACCTTGATTGGTCATGTACTCGGCCAACATTTCGCGAAGTTTACTATCGTCTTCGATTATGTAGAGACTGGGTTGGTTAGACATAGGACCTCGTATTTATTATCGATCTATCAAGGAACAAGCGACCAATACTAACTGAAAAGGACATCAGTAAAACGAATATTTCTGTTTGTTTTTGTCAGAAAATCGAATGGTTAACTAATGAAGCACAGTAACAGTGGTCAGTTGAGAATTTTTCTTTCCTTAGGGACTGTTCACTCGATCGGCATTATGCAATGATGTGCGGCATGCATAGTGTGCTGATGGTCTTGAAAATACATCGGGGACGATTTTAATCAGATAAGAAAATGCTGTTCGCTAAACTCAGTAACTTCTTTACACTTCTAAACAATTTTCATCGATTAACGATGAGTTCTTCTTGTTGCTATGTGGCTACACTCTCAGTGATTAAACGGATTCAATTAAGTGGCATCTGATTCTATTCCTCGGCGCGTATTAAAAAAACGTCGACGCGCAAAAACCAAATCCCGGTTCTGGCTTTATACCGTGCTGATCCTTGGCGCAGCAGGTGGCGCAGCATTGTTTCATGAAATGGAAACCTCAACACTACAGTCTCGTGAAATCAGCCGCTACGCTGTGGGTTTAAACTATCACCTTGAGCCGGGAGCGAGTGATAAAATCACTTTCCCCAGTTACGGTCCTTTCGATCAACGCTTAGGCTATGTGGCCTTACCCGGTATTCAAGAACGCTTATTGCAGCGTGGGTTTACCATTCGTCAGCAAGTACGTTTTTCAGATGAACTCTACCGTTATGCGCAATCGGGTCTGTTTGTACCGTACACAGAGAAGGTGCAAGCTGGGTTAACTCTTATGGATTGCCGCGCTGAGTCTGTTTATCAGTTCCGTTATCCCGGTTATCACTATCCTGAATTCAATGCGATCCCAGATTTAATCGTTCAGTCACTGTTGTTTATTGAAAACCGTGATTTGTTGAGTGATAAGAATCCACTGATTAACCCTGCTGTTGACTGGCCACGCTTTTTTAAAGCAGCTTTAACCCAAGTGGGTAAAGCTTTGGATCTGGATGGTCAATCTGCTGGGGGCAGTACGTTAGCCACTCAAGTTGAAAAGTATCGCCACTCAGAAGATGGCCTGACATATAGCCCACAAGAGAAGATCCGCCAGATGGTGTCGGCTAGTGTGCGTGCCTATCGATTGGGGCCAAATACATTAGAAGCGCGTAAGCTGGTGGTTTGGGCATATTTGAACTCTGTACCTCTATCGGCGGCTCCAGGCTATGGCGAAGTGCATGGCTTAGGTGATGGTCTGTGGGTGTGGTTTGCTGCAGACCCAGATCGCGTTAGTCAACTGCTTGATTCGCGACTAAATCATTCAACGGATCTGGCTGAGCAAGGTTTAGCATTGCGTCAGGTTGTTGCTCTGATGATTGCTCATCGCCGTCCGTCATACTATCTAGCGATGGTTGGACGTGACGACCTGAATACATTGACCGATAGCCATATCCGACTCTTTTATCGTGAGAAGATGATCTCACAATCACTGATGAATGCGGCACTGAGCGCGAATTTGCAGTTCCGTGACTTTGTCCGTCAGCCAGCCATGACTCGCGTGAACACCAATAAAGGTCTGCTGGCCGCCCGCACTCATTTGAGCCGTCAACTTGGCGTGAGTTTGTATGACTTGGATCGAATGGATCTCAGTGCATCAACCACACTCAACTTTGAACTGCAAAATTCAGTGACTCGTTATTTGCAGAAATTGGCTAATCCTGAGTTTGCCGCAGAAATGGGCATTCTTGGTTATCGCTTACTGGCCGCAGAAAAAACCGCTGACGTACGTTACAGCTTCACGCTTTTTGAACGTACGGACGAAGGGTTCAAAGTTCGTGTACAAACTGACAACACCAACCAACCGTTCGACCTTAACGAGGGCAGTAAATTAGAGTTGGGTTCGACTGCGAAACTGCGAGTATTAACCAACTATCTAGAGATCATCGCAAAACTGCACGATAAATATCACGATCTCTCAGTTACTGAATTACGCAGGCATGCGGCGGAAGCACAAGATGCGTTGAGTCAATGGTCTATCAACTGGTTGCTGGTTAGCCCGCAACGCGATCTATCGACCATGCTCGAAGCGGCACTGGATAGAGAATATTCGGCGGATCCGAACGAACGTTTCTTTACCGGTGGTGGTCTGCACACCTTTAACAACTTCCGTAAAGAAGATGATGATCGTGTTCCGACTTTACGTGACGCGTTGCGTGAATCGATCAACCTGCCTTTCGTGCGAGTCATGAAGGATATTGAGCGTTACACCTTATACAGTGAAGGGTATCGCGCGCAGTTGTTGCGTGATGATCACGACCCACGCCGTAAAGAATATTTGCGCCAATTTGCAGATAAAGAGGGCAGAGCCTACCTACTTCGTTTCTGGCGCAAATATAAAGACAAAACGACGGATGAACGCTTAGCCACACTCTTGGAAGGTTTAAAGCCGAGTTCAGATCGGTTGGCTGCGGTTCATCGCTACTTGCTGCCAGAAGCCTCACTCAGTGAATTTATGGTGTTTATGGATGACAAACTGCCTGCCGCCACTCGCAGTAAACTCACCAATAAACAGCTTGAAAAACTGTATAACAAATATGGACGTGGAAAATATTCATTGCCAGATCAAGGTTATATCGCTCGGGTGCATCCGTTAGAACTATGGTTGCTGGGCTATCTCAATGAGAATAACCAAGCTTCGTTTAGCGATGTGGTTGCGGCAAGCAGTGACAAACGTCAGGAAGTGTATAGCTGGTTGTTTAAAACTCGTCATCGTAATGCGCGTGATAGCCGAGTACGAACCATGCTTGAAGTGGAGGCTTTCCTAGACATCCACCAAAGTTGGCAGCGTTTAGGTTATCCATTCGATCACTTAGTGCCTTCTTTAGCGACGGCGTTGGGTAGCTCGGGAGATCGCCCTGCGGCGTTGTCCGAACTTATGGGTATCATCTTGAATGATGGTGTGCGGGTTCCGACTAAGCGGATCAACCATCTGCACTTTGCTCAGGGTACACCGTTTGAAACGGAGTTTTCTCCAGTGGAGACAACAGGAATACGAGTCCTTCCTGTGGAAGTTGCTCGAGCCTTGCGCGGTGCATTATCACAAGTTGTTGATAGTGGTACAGCAAGACGTATTTCAGGTGTGTTTAAACTGCCGGATGGGACGCCTATCGTGATGGGCGGTAAAACAGGAACCGGTGATAACCGCATTCAAACGGTTAATCGTTTGGGTACTGTGGTGCAGTCCCAAGCCCGCAACCGAACTGCGACTTTTGTGTTCTATTTGGGTGATCGCCACTTCGGTACCTTAACCGCGTATGTGGCAGGAAGTAACTCGGATAAGTTCACTTTCACTTCCGCACTGCCAGTACAAGTGCTGAAAGGAATGGCTCCTATTTTGTCACCTTACTTAGCACCGGATGAGCAAGAATGTCGGCCAGCGATAAAGCAGTAAGCTGAGCATTGAGTAAACGAAAGGCAGGAGAAATCCTGCCTTTATCATTTTTATTCTTCTTGATTCTTAGGTTCAGAAATTTGATAAAGCTTGTGTTGATGAGACTCACAGGTGGTTTCGCAGTTGCACACCTTATCCACTCCCACATTAGCTAATCCGCCGCAACTGCCTTGAATTGGCTTGCGTTTGGCCATGACACCAAGTGTCATCAAAATCGCGAAAACCACAAAGAACCCAAAAGCCAGTAGATAAGTCATCACTCTTCTCCTTTCCACAATCGCTTGACTGAAAAGCCGCGATAGGTCGGCATGGCAAGTTTATTGATTAATGTTGCGCGCTTACGTTGGTGATTACAACCCTGTGCACGATGAGGTTTATTGGGCGAAGATTTGCCATAACTCAACTCGGTGACTGGCTGAAGTTGTTCTAACACGATATCACTCAGCTCAGCCCCTCTGGGTAAAGCGTAGACTCTGATGCCCGCATTGAACAAGGCTTGCAGCATAGCTTGCCCAATCTGACGAACCACAACAGCCTCAACTTGGTAGCGACGTAACTGATTCAAAATCTCTGTTTTTTTGCCGCAAGAACGTGAAGTGTTGTTCTCAATAGCGAACTCAGCCTGCAGTTGTTGATTGCTTGAGTTGATAACAGGAAAACGAAGGGGCTTTGCTGAAATGGTTGAATGGCATGCCTGCACGGCTGGGGACGGCAAAAATCATCATAATTCTCCTCAGTAATGGAACGCCGTCATTGTGCTTTCATTATTGGCATATGCCAATAATGAATTTGGCAAACTTATCTATCATCTCTGATGATCAAAGAGAACCTGTGTATTGGCTTTTTAATCATCATCTTAAAAACACCGTCTATACTTTTTATCAAACCCAAATCGAAATCTCTCTATCACCGTTGCTTATTCGGTGTAAACGTTATCACGCCTTATTTATTGAGTTCGATTGCAATGACACTGAGTGAACAAGGCTAATTACGCAAAAGTAGATGAAAAATGTTATTGACTTCAAATAATTTAAACAAATGGTTACAGGTCTTCTGTTTGAAGAACATTTTTTTAACTGGTTCACATTAATTGCGTTTTTTAAAACTATACTCTTGAGTAAACGTTTCCACTGGTTGTGCAAGTAGGATTTTGTGCAAAAGGTCGAGTGAACGTTGTTCCCTACACACGTAATACAAAACAACAAATAGGACTTGTTCAATGAGAAAGTTAACTGTTTTAGCAATGCTTTCTGCTGGTATGGGGTTTGGTACACAGGCTCTGGCAGATACCACCATTGGCTTTACCATCTACAAATACGACGATAACTTTATGTCTGTTGTTCGCCAAGCGATTGAAAAAGAAGCCGCGGCGGATAGCAACACGCGTATCCTCATGAATGACTCACAAAACAGTCAGTCCATGCAAAACGACCAAGTTGACGTTATGTTGGCTCGTGGAGTGCAAGCACTGGCGATCAACCTAGTTGACCCAGCCGCTGCGCCAACCATCATCCAAAAAGCAAAAATCGACGATGTACCCGTGGTGTTTTACAACAAAGAACCGTCACCAGAAGCGATGGCAAGTTACGACAAAGCTTATTATGTAGGTACGGATTCTAAAGAGTCAGGCATCATCCAAGGTGACTTGATTTCCACACAATGGAAAGCCAACCCATCATGGGATAAAAACGGTGATGGCGTACTGCAATACGTGATGCTAAAAGGCGAACCGGGTCATCCAGATGCGGAAGCACGTACATCTTACTCAGTGAAAACCATCAACGATAACGGTATCAAAACCCAAGAATTACACATGGATACAGGCATGTGGGATACCGCTATGGCGAAAGACAAAATGGATGCATGGCTCTCTGGCCCTAACGGCAGCAAAATCGAAGTCGTGATTGCCAACAACGATGGTATGGCGATGGGCGCGATTGAAGCTTTGCGCGGTGCTGGCCAAAAAATCCCAGTGTTTGGGGTAGATGCGTTGGCGGAAGCGTTGGCACTGATCAAATCCGGTGCTATGGCAGGTACTGTGCTCAATGATGCCCAAAACCAAGCGAAAGCGACTTTCGAATTGGCGCGTAACTTGGCAAACGGTAAACCAGCCGCGGAAGGCACTCAATGGACAGTTGAGAACAAAGTGGTTCGCGTACCTTACGTTGGTGTTGATATCAACAACGTTGAATAACCTTGGCGAGATGAGGAGAAGGCGACTTCTCCTTTTCGCTCTTTTCGCAACATTTAAAGATTCAGCGTCAGGCCTTATGGCCCGTCGCGCAGAGATATCACGCCGTGTGTACCACGCATTGATATGGGTTGTCTGAATTTTTGCACAATAAAAGTGATGCCATGGTCAATCAAACACATGAATTCCTGTTAGAAATGACAGGTGTGAGTAAAGAGTTCCCTGGGGTGAAAGCCCTTGATAAGGTGAATTTGAAAGTGCGCCCGCATTCCGTACACGCCTTAATGGGTGAAAATGGCGCAGGCAAATCAACCTTACTCAAATGCCTATTTGGTATTTATGAGAAAGATGAGGGTGACATCATTTTTCTCGGTCAGCATGTGAACTTTACCTCATCAAAAGAGGCGCTGGAGTCTGGTGTCTCAATGGTTCACCAAGAGTTGAACCAAGTAAAACAGTGCTCAGTTATGGATAACATTTGGCTTGGCCGTTATCCGACCAAAGGTTTTTTTGTGGATCACGACAAAATGTATCGTGATACCAAAGCCATTTTCTCCGAACTCGATATTGATATCGATCCTAAAGTCAAAGTTGCTACTTTGTCGGTTTCACAAATGCAAATGCTCGAAATCGCCAAAGCGTTTTCCTATGACGCCAAAGTGGTGATCATGGATGAACCGACGTCCTCTTTGACGGAAAAAGAGGTGAACCATCTTTTCACTATCATCAAAAAGCTGAAAGAGAAAGGCTGCGGGGTAGTGTACATATCACACAAGATGGAAGAGATCTTCTCTATCTGTGATGACATCACCATTCTGCGTGATGGTCAGTGGGTGGATACCCGACCGCTGAAAGGTCTGGATATGGACACTATCATCTCAATGATGGTTGGACGTGAATTGACCCAGCGTTTCCCTGAAAAAAGCAACGAACCGAAGAACGTCATTCTTGAGGTGAAAAACCTCACTGCGCTTAACCAACCCTCGATTCAAGATATTTCTTTTGAGCTGCGTGCCGGGGAGATTTTAGGTGTCGCAGGGCTGGTGGGTTCACGCCGTACCGACATTGTGGAAACCATTTTTGGCGTGCGTGAACGCAGCACAGGGCACATATTGCTGCATGGTCGCGAAATGAAAAACCATGATGCTCATGAAGCGATCAGAAACGGTTTTGCTTTGGTGACCGAAGAGCGCCGCTCCACCGGGATCTACTCCAACTTGGATATCACCTTTAACTCTCTAGTCGCTAACGTGGATGAATACAAAACGCCTTATGGCTTACTCAGCGACAAAAAGATGAAGAGTGATACGCAGTGGGTGATTGATTCCATGCGGGTGAAAACCCCATCACATCAAACTCATATCGGTTCTCTTTCTGGTGGAAACCAGCAAAAAGTCATTATTGGTCGTTGGCTACTGACTCAACCCGAGATTTTGATGTTGGATGAACCCACACGCGGCATTGATGTGGGCGCAAAATACGAAATTTACCAGCTGATTTTAGAGCTGGCGAAGAAAGACAAAGGCATCATCATTATTTCCTCTGAGATGCCGGAACTGCTCGGTATTACCGACCGGATCATGGTGATGAGCAACGGCCGCAATGCGGGCATTGTGAACACCAAAGAAACCTCTCAGAACGAAATTTTAGAGCTGGCCTCTCGATACCTCTAAGGAAATGACTATGGATGCTGTCAAATCATTTGCAATTAAACATTTAAAAGAGGGCGCAATTTACGCAGTGCTGTTTATTCTGCTTGCGGTTATTGTGATTCAAGAGCCCTCATTTCTTAGCTTACGTAACCTCAGTAACATCCTGACTCAGTCTTCAGTGCGCGTGATTATTGCATTGGGTGTAGCAGGTTTGATCGTCACCCAAGGTACCGACTTATCCGCAGGTCGCCAAGTTGGTCTAGCCGCGGTTATATCCGCCACCTTGCTGCAATCGATGGACAACGTGAACAAAGTTTTCCCAAGTTTGGGTGAGATTCCTATTCTTGCGGTCATCATCAGCGTTTGCTTGATTGGTGCGATCATTGGTTTAGTGAACGGTGTGGTGGTTGCGTACCTCAAAGTTACCCCGTTTATCGCGACTTTAGGTACCATGATCATCGTGTACGGCATTAACTCGCTGTACTACGACTCGGTTGGTGCCTCACCGATTGCAGGTTTCGATGAACGCTTCACCACCTTTACCCAAGGCTTTATCCGCATCGGCGATTTCAGGTTCTCCTACATCACCTTCTACGCCATTATCGCGATCATTTTTATGTGGATACTGTGGAATAAAACCGTATTCGGCAAAAACATTTTTGCGGTTGGTGGTAACCCAGAAGCGGCGAAAGTTTCTGGTGTTAACGTGCCACTCACACTGCTTAAAGTGTATGCACTTTCCGGTGTGTTCTATGCCTTTGGGGGTATGCTTGAAGCAGGGCGAATTGGTAGTGCGACCAACAACTTAGGTTTCTTATATGAGTTGGATGCGATTGCCGCGTGTGTTGTGGGTGGGTGTCTCATTCGCTGGTGGGGTAGGTAGTATCG
>NZ_AOMO01000037.1 GCF_000338875.1 Vibrio mimicus CAIM 602
CATAGCGTTTTGGACCCACCTGACTCCATCCCGAACTCAGAAGTGAAACGAAACAGCGTCGATGGTAGTGTGGGGTCTCCCCCATGTGAGAGTAGAACATCGCCAGGCTTTAATTTAGCACCAAGCGCTAACCAATGCGGAGCGGTAGTTCAGTTGGTTAGAATACCGGCCTGTCACGCCGGGGGTCGCGGGTTCGAGTCCCGTCCGCTCCGCCACTTATTTAGAGCTTAGGCTCACAAGAACAACAGGGGTGTAGCTCCAATTGGCAGAGCAGCGGATTCCAAATCCGCGTGTTGGGAGTTCGAATCTCTCCACCCCTGCCATATATATAACCTCAGCAGAAATGCTGAGGTTTTTCTTTATCTACTACTTTCCGCAGCTCTAACTGGTTATTTTTATAGCCAAGTGACTCCTGTAACTTTTTCCATCTAACTTCCTTTCCTATCTCTTTCTTCATATATTTTTCTTTGTCTCTCACTATTTTGCTGAAATTTCGCATGTTATTCCTACAAATGTATAAAATAGCAACTTGCGAACAAAAGGGGATAACGATGCCATTGTCTATGTTGGGTTTTATTGCGTTGGGTGGTGCAATTGGTGCATGTGCTCGTTTTCTGGTGTCTGAAGTCTGTATCACTCTCTTTGGTCGAGGTTTTCCGATTGGGACGTTAACCGTCAACGTGGTTGGTTCATTTGTCATGGGCGTATTGATTGCTTGTATTGAAAATGAATGGTTAGGACCTTATCCATGGAAGCAAATCATTGGCTTCGGTTTCCTTGGCGCTTTAACCACATTTTCGACTTTCTCTATGGATAATGTGTTACTAATGCAGCAAGGGGCTTTTCTTAAGATGGGAGCGAATGTACTGCTCAATGTCATTTTGAGTATTTCTGCTGCTTGGCTTGGTTTTCATTGGTTAATAAAAAGTTGATTGATGACACAGTCATTTTACTTGGTTAACTAATAAGCTTTATCTATAATGCTTCCACTTGTCGGAGTGCCATTGGGCTGAGACCGTTTATTCGGGATCCGTTGAACCTGATCAGGTTAATACCTGCGAAGGGAACAAGAGAAGACTCTCTTAGGTGTCCTATTTATTTTTAGGGATCCTACCTGTCTACTCACCTCTCATAGCATCTTTCCGTCAAGCATTTCTCCCTCATAATTAAAAGGAAATGCTATGTCGAATCGCAAACAAGCAAGACTGGAAGCCAAACGTTTTATTGATACTCTTTCAGTTGAACCATATCCAAACTCTCAAAAGACGTATCTTGTAGGCTCTCGCGCTGATATTCGTGTGCCTGTGCGTGAAATCACTCTCAGTGATACTTTAGTCGGTGGAAGTAAAGATGCGCCGATTTTTGAGCCCAATGAGCCGATCTGTGTTTACGATACCTCGGGTGTTTATACTGATCCTGAGCATGATATCGATCTCTATAAAGGGCTCCCTAAGCTGAGAGAATCATGGATTGAAGCGCGTCAGGATACACAGATTCTGCCTAGTATGAGCTCTCATTTTACACGTGAACGCTTGGCAGATGAAACGCTTGATGAACTACGTTATGGCCATTTGCCACGCATCAGGCAGGCCCAAAATCAGCGTCGTGTTACTCAGTTACATTATGCTCGACAAGGCATCATCACTCCTGAAATGGAATTCGTGGCGATTAGAGAAAACTCTCGTCGTCTGTCTTATCAAGACCCGAATTTGACCCAGCAGCATACTGGGCAAAACTTTGGTGCACACCTTCCGGATCTCATTACCCCAGAGTTTGTACGCCGTGAAGTCGCAGAGGGTCGAGCAATCATACCGTGCAATATTAATCACCCAGAATCCGAGCCTATGATTATTGGCCGCAACTTTTTGGTGAAGGTTAATGCCAATATTGGTAATTCTTCGGTTAGTTCTTCTATTGAAGAAGAAGTAGAAAAGCTAGTGTGGGCAACTCGCTGGGGGGCTGATACGGTCATGGACCTTTCCACAGGGCGAAATATTCATGAGACACGTGAGTGGATTCTACGCAATAGCCCTGTGCCGATTGGTACCGTACCTATGTATCAAGCGCTTGAGAAAGTGAACGGAATTGCAGAGAACCTTAATTGGGAAGTGATGCGTGACACTTTGCTTGAACAAGCTGAGCAAGGTGTAGATTACTTTACGATTCATGCTGGATTGTTGCTGCGTTATGTGCCTATGACAGCCAAACGCGTTACGGGGATTGTCTCTCGTGGAGGCTCTATCATTGCTAAATGGTGCCTCTCTCATCATCAGGAGAACTTCCTTTATACCCATTTTCGTGAAATCTGTGAGATATGTGCGCAATATGATGTTGCTCTTTCTTTAGGTGATGGACTTCGTCCCGGCTCAATAGCTGATGCTAACGATGAAGCACAGTTTTCTGAATTGCGTACGTTGGGTGAATTAACCAAAATCGCATGGGAATACGATGTTCAAGTCATGATTGAAGGCCCTGGGCATGTACCTATGCATTTGATTAAGGCGAATATGGATGAGCAGTTAAAGCATTGTCATGAAGCTCCATTCTATACACTTGGCCCTCTAACCACGGATATTGCACCGGGCTATGATCACATTACTTCTGGTATCGGCGCAGCAATGATTGGTTGGTTTGGTTGTGCCATGCTCTGCTATGTAACGCCTAAAGAGCACCTTGGGTTACCAAATAAAGAAGATGTTAAAACCGGGCTGATTACTTACAAGCTAGCGGCTCATGCTGCTGATTTGGCTAAAGGACATCCGGGTGCGCAAATTCGCGATAATGCATTGTCAAAAGCACGTTTTGAGTTCCGTTGGGAAGACCAATTTAATTTAGCCTTAGACCCAGTCACTGCTCGTGCCTTTCATGATGAAACCTTACCTCAAGAATCTGGCAAAGTAGCTCACTTCTGCTCTATGTGCGGCCCCAAATTCTGCTCTATGAAAATTTCACAAGAGGTGAGGGACTATGCGAATAACCAGCAGGTATCTGACATTTCTGTAATTGAAGTGACGGCACCCGATCAACTAGCGCAAAAAGGGATGCAAGAGAAGTCACGAGAATTCTTAGCCTCAGGCGCACAGCTCTATCATCCACTAGTGAAAGATGTGGTTGAGGAGTGATGGTGACTCGGCTTGTCTTTCCCCGTAGCTCCGTTGAATTAATTGGACGCGTGCAATATGTCTTGCTGCAAGCCAAAGAACAAGGATTCGATATTCAAAATATCAGTCTAGATGTTGCTACTAGCGATTGTTTTGTTTTAGAAGCTGAATCCACTTTACGAATTGGTTGTGACTTGTGCCCTTGTGAGGGCACTTCGGAGCTGTTGGATTATTACTTGCAATACTTGTCAGAGCATCGAGATATTGAGGCTCGCTGTAAAGTAAAAATTGGCCTTCATTCTCACAGTGACCTTGGAGTAGACGAATGGCAAGTAGAGGAAAACTTTTGTCAGTGTATTACTTACCCATCACTTATATCTAATTGTCAATTAGATCAGCATGTTGCCTGGGTTTTGGCTATGTTGACATTAGGTTTTCCTATTGAAGATGCATTGTGCGTTGCGCGTGCAGCAGTGTCTCAGAAACAGGATGTTTCACGTGAAACGTGGCCGATAAATCTGGAGTCTTTTCCTTCCGTCCATTCAGGCTCAGAATTACAGTCAACCAAAGGATTTCCAGCCATAGATAAATCTCAATTTACTCTTTATCCGGTTGTCGATGATGTGAGTTGGATTGAATTGCTACTTAAATTAGGTGTTAAAACCGTTCAACTGCGCATAAAAGATCCGATGCAAGTCGATTTGGAAGAGCAAATTGTGCGAGCAATAGATCTAGGTCGGGAATACAACGCGCAAGTTTTTATCAATGATTACTGGCAGCTTGCCATCAAGCATAAGGCCTATGGTGTACACCTCGGGCAAGAAGATCTCACCACTGCTAATTTAACTGAACTAGCACAAGCAGGTTTAAGACTTGGTCTTTCGACGCATGGATATTACGAACTACTCAACGTGGCATGTTTACAGCCTAGCTATATTGCTCTTGGCCATATTTTTCCTACCACAACCAAGCAAATGCCTTCCAAACCACAAGGGCTAGTGCGCTTAGCTGCTTACCAAGGATTAGCGAATCAGCTTTCATATCATGGGCAGAAAGGAATGCCTACAGTGGCTATTGGTGGTATTGACCATTCAAATATTGAGGAAGTCCTTCGCTGTGGAGTGACATCGGCTGCGGTCGTGCGAGCTATTACCCAATCCGCCAATCCAGCTCTTGCTGTCCATCAACTGATGTTTGCTTTTGGTGGGCTGAAGGAAAGTGAGCTTAGAAAACAAGCTAAGTCTTACAATATGGAATGGGAGGCGAGCAATGTTGAGTGATCAACAGTTTATCCGCTATCAGCGTCAGATTAGTCTTGTCGAAGTGCAAGAAAACGGCCAACAAAAGTTAATCAACGCACGTGTTCTGATCGTTGGTTGTGGTGGGCTTGGTAATGTTGTTGCCTCTTACCTAGTTGGTGCTGGCGTTGGGCAAGTGATAATTGCCGATGGTGATGAATTGGAAGTACACAACCTGCATCGCCAGATCTGTTATCGCGAGGAGCAACTAGGAAGCAATAAAGCAGAAGCACTGGCACACCACTTGAGATCTTTGAATTCTGACGTTCGTGTACGGACGATCGCTCGACGCCTAGATGAGACGATTCTAGGTCTGGAGATTGGAAATGTAGATCTGGTCATTGATTGCAGCGATAACTTACCAACTCGCCATATGATCAACCGAGTGTGTTTCTCTGCTCAAGTTCCATTGGTGAGTGGAGCCGCAATTGGTTGGGAAGGGCATCTGATGGCCTTTGACTATTCGCATGATTCGCCTTGTTATCACTGTGTTGTTCCCGATATTGCTGATAGACAAAGTTGCCGTGACCAAGGTGTTATTGGGCCTGTAGTTGGGATGATTGGCAACGGGCAGGCTCTTCTTGCACTGCATTTCTTGCTCGATAAAACACGCTTCCCAGCAGGCCAATTCATGCGTTTTGGTGGCAAGCAGTTGAGTTGGCAGAAGCTTCAACTCCATCAAGATAAGGCTTGCCCTGTGTGCAGTGTGGTATCAATGGAGGAAGTGACATGTCAGTAACTATTTATCTTAATCAGCAAGCCATTGAGCTCATTGCATCTAGTTCTTTGCGACAGCTACACAGTCAGTTAAATCTGCCTACACAAGGTTGTGTGTTTAGTATTAATGGGCATGTTGTTCCCAAGAGTGAGTGGGAACAAACCATGCTGAGTACGGGTGATCAAATTTCCTTATTCCAAGCGATAGCAGGAGGCTAGTCAGATGCTTAACATTGCAGATAAGACATTCAATTCGAGATTATTTACCGGCACCGGGAAGTTCTCCAATCGACATGTAATGGCTAAAGCACTGGCTGCTTCTGGTTCAGAGCTGGTCACTATGGCGCTAAAGCGAATTGATTTGGTTCAGCGAGATGACGACATTCTTGCTCCGCTATTGGATATGAAGATGAATTTGTTGCCGAATACATCGGGTGCAAAAAATGCGGCAGATGCAGTTTATGCGGCGCAATTGGCACGAGAAGCATTAGGAACAAATTGGCTGAAGTTGGAAATCCACCCGGATCCGAAATACTTAATGCCTGACCCTATTGAAACATTGGCTGCGGCTGAACAGTTAGTGAAGTTAGGGTTTACGGTTTTACCTTACTGTCATGCAGACCCTGTGTTATGTAAAAGATTGGAAGAGGTTGGCTGTGCGGCGGTAATGCCACTAGGTTCTCCAATCGGCAGCAATCAAGGCCTAGCATCGAAAACATTCCTCGAAATCATCATAGATCAAGCGAATATCCCCGTTATCGTTGACGCAGGAATTGGCTCACCATCGGATGCGGCATTGGCGATGGAATTGGGGGCGGATGCTGTATTGGTTAACACTGCTATAGCGGCTGCGAGGGATCCTATCGCCATGGCTCAGGCATTTAAGCTTGCCGTCGAGGCGGGGAGAATCGCGTATGAGTCAGGTATGCCATCCAGAGTGAAAGCGGCAGCTGCTTCGAGTCCGTTAACTGGATTTTTGGATTTCGTATCATGAGTTTCATGCAGCATTTTCAACAATTGGACTGGGATGATTGTCGCCTCTCTATCTACGCAAAAACTTCGCGAGATGTTGAACTGGCTTTATCTTCTCGGAAGAGGTCGTTAGAGGATTTTAAAGCCCTGATTTCTCCTGCCGCTGAGCCTTATCTGGAGGCCATGGCTCAAGCTGCTTATCAAGCGACTCGACAGCGATTTGGTAATACCATGTCGATGTATATACCTCTCTATCTTTCTAATCTTTGCTCTAATTCGTGTACCTATTGTGGTTTTTCGATGGATAACCGTATCAAGAGAAAGACGTTGAATTTGGAAGATGTGGAGCGTGAAATCGCTGCGATTAAAATGATGGGTTTTGATAACGTCTTACTGGTTACTGGAGAGCACGAAACTAAAGTTGGAATCGAATATTTTCGCCAAGTACTGCCTATCATCAAGAAGGCTTTCAACTACGTTGCAATGGAAGTTCAACCATTGCAGCAAGAAGAGTATGAACAGCTAATCGGGCTTGGGTTGGATGCCGTGATGGTTTATCAGGAAACCTATCATCCATCAACCTATGCTCAGCATCATCTACGTGGCAATAAAACCGATTTCCAGTATCGGCTCGAAACTCCCGATCGATTAGCAAAAGCGGGGATCGACAAAATTGGTATTGGTGCGCTAATCGGTTTAGAAGATTGGCGGACGGATTGCTTTTTTGTTGCCGCTCATCTGGACTATTTAGAGCGTCATTACTGGAAAACGCGCTACTCGATTTCATTTCCTCGGTTACGACCTTGTGAGGGAGCGTTGCAACCCAAATCGGTGATGACAGATCGACAGTTGGTTCAGTTAATCTGTGCTTACCGCCTGTTGAACGGTGAAGTAGAGCTTTCTCTTTCCACTCGAGAATCTCCCGTATTCCGTGATCAAGTCGCAAAACTTGGGGTGACGTCGATGTCGGCGGCTTCTAAAACTCAGCCGGGTGGATACTCAGACCCTAAGGTGGAGTTGGAGCAGTTTGCTGTCAGTGATGAGCGTTCTGCCGCAGAAGTGAGTGCGGCGTTAATGCAGCAAGGCTTACAAGTGGTTTGGCAAGATTGGCATCGAGCTTATTCGGGCTAATGTTTCACGTGAAACCAACTTGGTTTTAATTAGTTTGTTAAAAGCAAATGCTACTTACTTAAAAGTTATAGATAAAAGAAAACCGCCAATCGGCGGTTTTCTTTTATCTGTAGGTTCTTGCTAAACACATCAAACCCGTTGGCATTGAGTTATGGATGGCTCAGTGGTGAAGTTGCTTGAGCAAGCCATTGACGAGTCGCTTCGTCTTTGATGAGCGGACTTACTTCATCCCATACTTTTTGGTGGTATTGGTTGAGCCAGTTTAGTTCTGGTTTGGTGAGTAAATTCACCTCGATAGCACGCTTATCGATAGGGCAACGAGTCAATGATTCAAAACCCAGCACAGAGAAATCACCCTGTGTGTCGAACTCAGTCACTAACTCTAAGTTCTCGATACGAATACCGAAAGCATCTGCTCGGTAATAGCCAGGTTCATTGGAAAGCACCATGCCAGGGCGCAAAGCCACACTGTTGGGAACTTTTGAAATGCGTTGTGGGCCTTCATGGACACTCAAGAAATGTCCCACACCATGGCCTGTACCGTGGTCATAGTCAAAACCATGTGCCCACAAGTGCTGTCTGGCGAGAACATCCAGTTGCGAGCCTGTTGTCCCTTTCGGGAAACGCGCGCGAGCAAGAGCGATGTGTCCTTTGAGTACCAAAGTAAACTGCTGCTTCATCTCATTGCTCACTTCACCAACCGCAATAGTACGAGTGATATCGGTAGTGCCATCTGTGTACTGGCCACCTGAATCGACCAAGTACAGGCTATTCATTGAAAGTTGCCCTGGCTGAACTTGATTCTGATGATTGTAATGACACATGGCGGCATTTGTACCCGCGGCTGAGATCGTATCGAAGCTTAAGTCCGCGAGAGTGGGATCTTGGCGTCGGAAAGCTTCAAGCTGATCGGCTAAGTATGCTTCATTGTGCAGGCGATCGTTAGCCACTTCATCATCTAACCAAGCTAGAAATTGCACCATTGCCGCACCATCACGAACATGACAAGCACGTATGCCAGCTACTTCAACACTGTTTTTGGCTGCTTTAGGCAATAAGCACGGATCAGCTTCATTCACTAACTCAGCTCCAGCATTTTGCAAAGTGAGCGTGAACCATGCATTGCTGGTTGCTGAATCAAGCATCACACGACGGCCAGCCAGTTGGCGTAGTTGTGCTTCAAGTTGCTCTGGATGGTGAACACGAACCGTACCCTCGACATGAGCATTAAACCCATCAGCCAAGCGAGTTGGGTCGAGGAAGAAATCAACACTACTGTCGCTGTGAACGATAGCGTGAGAAAGCAAAACGGGTAGGCGTGAGACATCTAAACCACGGATATTGAGTAGCCACGCGATCGAGTCAAGTTCAGTGAGAACAACGCAATCTGCAATTTTTTCACGCAGGGTATTGGCGATCAACTGACGTTTTTCCAGACTCGTTTGGCCTACGCTAGAAAATGGCATTAAGCGCATTTCAGAAACCACTGGTGCTGGGCGATCAGTCCATAGTAAATCGATGGGATTACCAGTTACCGGAGTCAGTAACACTCGGCCAGCCAAGTGTTTTTGCGCTTGAGTGAGCCAGCTACCACGATGCATGCGTGGATCGTAGCCAACTTTAGAACCTTGAGGCAGCGTTTGCACTAGCCAAGACAAGTAAGGCTCTTCAATTAAATGGCGATATTCAAACAGTTCAGCAGACACTTGTTTGCGAACCTGAACGGTATAACGGCCATCAACAAAAATCGCCGCGTGATTGGTAGCGACGATGGCGGCACCCGCTGAACCAGTAAAACCCGTTAACCAATGCAGGCGTTCGTTGTGTTCCGGAACGTATTCACCGAGGTACTCATCTTCGTGAGGAATGATGAAAGCGTCGAGTTGTTGAGTCTGTAACCAACGGCGAAATTTCGCTAGGCGCTGAGAATGAGAGTTTGACATCTGAGGTTATCCTTTTTCTAAACAGTCCTTTGTTATGGCTTGCGGTATTGTCCATGTTGAGAGAATTCCGCAAGTGGACGAGAGCGAATAAGCTACTCCTTTTACTTACACTGCGCAAATATCCAACTATGCTTTCAGCGTAAATGAAGTGTATTGGTTTGTATCAATTCACGTAACCAACGTAATGCTGGGTCACTTTCTCGGTCTCTATGCCAAAAAAGGGTATAAGCCATTGGCGGAAGTTCGAAAGGTAAAGGAAGCTCAACCAATCCCAGCTGTTTGGCTACCAATTGAGTAAAATGGCTCGGCGCGGTAAACACAAAATCAGTGTATGTGCATAGGCTCGCTGCACTATTGAAATCCGGAACTGTGATCGCGATGTCTCGCTGACAGCCAATATCCGCTAAACGATAGTCCAATAACCAGCGATCATTACCGTCACAACGCACTTGTACATGGCGCTGATTCAAATATGTGGTGAGATTCCATTCTTGCTTTAACAGGGGATGATCACGACGTATCACGCAATGCTGTTGATCTCGAAACAACTCTTGTTCACAAATGTCCGAAGGCGGCAGCATAGTCAGCTTGGCGTCATTAATATCTATATCTTTACCTGTTAGTCCAAAATCGAGTTCACCGACTTGTAATTTACGAAAGGTTTGATCATTCCACGAGTGGGTACTGATACTCAGATTTGGGCCGTGATGAAAAATTGTTGGCAAAAAGAATGGCATGATGAGTGGGTAAGCACTTTCAACTGCAGCGATTTGGAAACGATACTCGCTGGTCTGCGGAGAGAAATGCGCTGGCTGCGTGAGTAGCTCAAGCTGATTGATTAGCACATCGAGCTTAGGTTTCAAGAACAATGCTTTGGGAGTGGCGTTTAACCCGTGGGAAGTACGTACAAATAATGGGTCATCAAACTGTTCACGTAGTTTTGCCAGTGACTTACTGACTGCTGATTGACTTAGACATAAACGTGCAGCTGCACGTGTCACACTTAACTCTTCGATGAGCACTTTCAAACACACCAGCAAGTTGAGATCGATGCGTGCCAATTTTTCAATTTGCATGAGTTTTTCCAAATAAGAATAACAGCAATGACGATATGCCACTGTTTAGCATATCTTGCAGCACGTATCATGTATCGAACTTTAAAATTGAGTCGGAGTGTGAAGTGAAACAAGCAATGCCTAATCAGGTCAGTAAACAGCAAATGGTATTACTGACGTTTTTGGTTTTATTTAGCCCATTGGCGATTGATATCTACTTACCGGCATTGCCACAAATATCGCAAGCGTTTCACGTGGAACACGCGTTAGCGCAAGACACAATTACCTGGTTTTTGTTTGCTATGGGCGTAGGCCAACTGTTTGCTGGCCCATTGGCTGACAAGTACGGTCGTCGAACTGTTGCATTAGGAGGCATCACCATCTATGCATTGAGTGCTTTATTGGCGTGGAGTGCTCAAAGTATCGAATGGATGTTGATGGCTCGGCTACTACAAGGCTTAGGAGCGTGTGCAACCTCCGTAGCAGCTTTTGCAACAGTTCGCGATTTATTCGGTCCGCAGAAAAGCGGCAAGATGATTAGCTATCTCAACGGAGCAATCTGCTTTATTCCGGCACTGGCACCGATTCTTGGTAGCTGGTTGACGCAGCAATTTGGTTGGCGTGCTAATTTCAGCTTTATGGCAATTTTTGCTTTGTCGGTTGGTTCGATAATCGCGTTGCGTTTGCAAGAGAGCAATCCGAATGCTGGAGGCGCACGTCCGGCTGTTTTTAAGCTTTCTCGTTACGCAGCCGTTCTGAAAGAGCCTACTTTTCTGTTCCACGCGACGTTGTGCCTATTAGCTATGGCCGTCATCTTAGCCTATGTAACCTCAGCGCCTGTGATCTTAATGGAACGCCTAAACTTGAGCATGAATGAGTTCACGTTATGGTTTGGGTTAAATGCACTGGTGAATATTATCGCGTGTATGGCTGCTCCTAAGATGATGGACAAGCTCGGCACTCGAATTACGCTGATCATCGGTATCATGACGTTATTGATTGCTGGCGTGATGATGGTTGCGATGCAGATGGTGCAAGCACCGCTCGCATTCATGTTTCCCATCTTTCTATCATCAATCGGTTTTGCTTGGATCCTAGGGGCAGCAGCAGGAAAAGCCTTGGCTCCCTTTGGTGATAAAGCAGGTACGGCAGCAGCATTGCTTGGTTTATTCCAAATGAGTGGTGCAGGTTTGCTGGTTGGAACATTGCAACGTTTTATGCCTGAACCGCAATTGATGATCGGTTTGACCATGTGGTTAGCTGCACCCGCTATTCTTATCCTGATCTCACCCATAGGCTCCCGTTGGCATACTAGAGCCTATGAGTGTTGATTGAACAAGAGAAATTCACGCTGAGGCTATTTTACTCAGCGTGTATCCTGTGTATATTGTCTGCCACTTCGATACCGTTTAACCGTTTGGAATTCAATACACCATGTCTCTAACCACCTATGAAATGGCTCGCATTCTGGAACAACTTGATGAATCTCCAGAAAAGGTGATGTTCGGCAAGTTGCTTAATGAATTAGGTAATCAAAGCAGCGAACGCATTCGCAGTGCGGCAAAGCAAGTGCCACTCACTGTGCTGCGTGATCTGGTTTATCAATTTCAGCAAGTGATTGAATCGCGCAAAGGTGAGCAAGTAGAAACCATGGCCAAAGAAATGGCTAAACAAGGTATTTCTGCGGAAGAACTGCTGAACTATCTACAGAAGCGCTAATTCTTAGCTATCACGCCTATGGCATCTTTTCAGCCTTGTTATTGATGAATAACGAGGCCGATGTGTCAGAGAGCGAAGAATAAAAGTCGCTAAGGGTTTACGTTACGGTTGATTGGATTCTGTAAAGAAATCAGTGTTTCTGTGGATTGCACTTCATCAATGGCTTGCAGTTTATCGATCAGTACGTGCTGTAATTCTTCAATTGAACGACACATCAATTTCACGAAAATGTTATAAGCCCCAGTGGTGTAGTAAGCCTCAACTACCTCATCAAGCGCATTCAGTTTCGCCAGCGCAGAATGATAGTCGCGCGCGGCATTCAAGTTAATCCCGATAAAGCAGCAAACGTCGTAGCCGAGTTTCTTGGTATTCACCACAACTTCAGTGCCTTGAATAATATCGGCCGCTTTCATCTTCTCAATTCGCACGTGAATCGTAGCTGGACTAACATTAAACTGCTTGGCCATTTCTGCGTAAGGCGTACGAGCATCATCCATCAGAATTTTCAGGATGGCACGATCCAGGTCATCAAGTTTGGTGTGGGTGGTTTGCATGATCCTTCCTGATAGGCTGCCGACTTGAAATAAAGTGCGCTGATTTTATCACCATTAATGCCATTCTTTAACCTTGGAGTCAGTCTTGAGCTCGCTGCGAACGTTTTGTATCAAATACGGAAAACCCTTGATATTAGGGCTGGGTTTTTGCACGTTTGAAGTCATCGCTCAAGAGCAAACATTGCCTATTAGCGCAGCAGAATTGATGCATAAGACGGCAGGGCAATTTCAATGGAACAGTGAGCAAGTGGGGAGCACTGTGTTGTGGATCGTCTTAATCACGACGATCCTTGGCTTGTGCATGACAGTGGTGCGCCAACATCACTACACACAACGTTTACGCAATAACCAAAAATTACTCGAATCCATTTTTGATCAGAGCACGCATTACATCGGCATTTTTGATTTGGAAGGAAGGCTCATTTCTTGTAACGGCAAATTACAACATTTGCTGTACCGACATGGGGAGAGCTTGCTCAGGCCGATTTGGCAGCATAAGGGATGGGAAGATTCAGCGGTGGAGCACATTCAGAATTACTTTGCTGAATCTTTACCGCAAACACGGCTCTTTAATGCTGAAATCTGGCACCCAGATTATGGTGCGATTGTGCTGGAGTGTCAGTTCAAGCCGATGCCAACACGTGAAGAGTCGCAAATCTTACTGGAAGCTCAGGACATTACTTGGCGCAAAATCACAGAGGATAAATTGTTCCAACGTGAAGCTGGGCTTCGTCATTACTACGATCAACAGCCGGTTATGATGTTAACGCTTGATGAGCGTAACCACATTCAACAAATCAACCAGTTTGCAGAGCAGCTTTTGGGCTATCCAGCAGACGCTATGCTTGGTCACCACATCCGCGATTTTTATCAAGATGATGAAGCTTTAACACCAAGGCAGATGCTGTTGTTGCCAAGTCGCAACGCTTCTTCGGTTTGGCGGAGAGAGGTGTGTTATCGCCATCATTCAGGTGAAGTGGTTTGGGTGCGTGAAAATATTCGCCCTTTGGTTGAAACGGGGACGTTGCTGATTGTTGGTGAAGATATTTCAGAAACCCGTCAACTGGCTGATCAACTCGCTTACCAAGCACGTTATGACTTGTTGACTCATACCCTAAACCGTAACCAGTTTGAGTTGGAGTTGGCGAAAGCGCTGAAAGAAACCGAAAGCCAACTAAGAACCCACGCCATGCTCTATCTGGATCTTGACCAGCTCAAAGTGCTTAACGATACCGCAGGCCATGATGCTGGTGATGGCGCTATCCAATTCTGTGCCAGTATGTTGGAAGAAGTGTTGCCCTTTAAAGCGACATTGGCACGCATGGGCGGTGATGAATTTTCAGTTTTATTGCGCGATTGTACTGAGCGTGATGCTGAGTTGGTGGCACAAAACATCATTCATGCACTCAGTGAAGTTCCGTTTGTGTGGGAGCACATCCGTTTTAATCTGACTTGTTCGATTGGCATTCGCATGATTGACCATACCGCAACGTCACCACAAATGGTGCATGCACAAGCAGATACCGCCTGCCATGCGGCGAAAGAAGAAGGACGAAACCGCTTTAACCTGTATCGACAGGATGATGCGGATTTGCGCCGCCGCCAATTGGAGATGGAGTGTGTAAACCTAGTGCATGATGCCTTGGCCAATGAGCGAATTGAACTGTTTGCACAACGTATCGTGCCACTCAACCAACCCGATCTACAGTTGCATTTTGAAGTGTTGATGCGGATTAAGAACGCGGCGGGAGAGTATGTTTCGCCGGGTATTTTCGTGCCAGCTTCTGAGCGTTATAACCTAGCACATCGGCTTGATCGGCAAATTGTGGAACAAACCCTAAGCTGGTTAGAAGTGCGCCCAGAAGTGGTTGATAAACTGGGGCGAGTTTCCATTAACCTTTCCGGTAACTCGATAGGCAACCCTGATTTTGTCGCCTTCCTGCTTGATCGCTTGGGCAATAGCCAGATCTCATGCAGCAAAGTCTGTTTTGAAATCACGGAAACTGCCGCAATGCGTAATCTCAATCAAGCCATTGCAGTCTTGTCGCAATTGAAGGGATTGGGATGTGTGTTAGCACTGGACGATTTTGGCTCAGGTCTCTCTTCGTTTGGATATTTACAAAAACTGCCAGTAGATATCGTGAAAATTGATGGCATTTTTGTGTGTGACATGGACCAAAACGAGATGGATCGTTTAATGGTGCGTTCGATTCATGAGCTGACCAAACAGATGGGCAAAACCACTGTTGCGGAGTTTGTCGAAAACGAGCAGATTTTGCAGGCATTGCAGTTGATCGGCGTGGACTATGCGCAGGGATACTTGTTCAGTCGACCGCAACCCATTGCTGATTTGGTTGCTGAGCAGCTTAAAGAGAAAGCGTAGGGTTTGCCGACAAAATCCGCTACACTGAGCGCCGTTTTGTCTAGGTTTCGGAGTTCCCTTGTTCATACAACTGATTTGCGAAGCGCCACACCGTGCGCAAGAGTTGGAGCAGATTGCTGCGCGCTGGCAACTGCAAGCCAGTGATGGCAGTGTGTTCGCTTTGGTATTAACCGAGGAACGCCTTGAACTGCGCAAATTAGATGAACCCAAGCTCGGGGCAATTTACGTTGATTGGGTGGAAGGTGCTGTAGCCCATCGCCGCAAATTTGGTGGTGGCAAAGGGCAGGCAATTGCGAAAGCGGCGGGCCTTAATAAAGGTGTTACTCCTGTGGTGCTGGATGCGACAGCCGGTTTAGGACGTGATGCGTTTGTGTTGGCTTCCTTAGGTTGTCGAGTGCAAATGGTTGAGCGGCATCCAGTGGTGGCAGCCTTACTGGAAGATGGCTTACAACGCGCCAAACAAGACAACGAAATTGGAGCTTGGGTGAGTGAGCGCATCAGTTTACTGCACGCTTCAAGCCATGATGCTTTACTGCAACTTGCCGCCGATCCGAATTTTATTTCCCCAGATGTGATCTATCTTGACCCTATGTATCCTCATCCTGAGAACAAAAAGAAAAGCGCTCTCGTCAAAAAAGAGATGCGGGTTTTTCAATCTCTGGTAGGGGCTGACAATGACGCAGATGCTCTACTTGAACCTGCGCTGCAACTGGCGCAAAAGCGAGTCGTCGTGAAACGGCCAGACTACGCACCGTGGCTACAAAATCACAAACCCAGCATGGCGATTGAAACCAAGAAAAATCGCTTTGATGTTTACGTGCTTGCCGCAATGGATGTTGAGTAACCAGCCTCAACGCGACCATTATTCGTCAAGAAAGGCTAAGCTAATCGAACTTGTTTTTTGCGATTAACCACGTAATATGCGCCTGAGAATAATTCGTATTTTAGCTGGAGTAGTCAGTGGCTAAACGTCTATGCAAACTCAGTCGCAATGAGATTGCGACCTCCCTTGGCGAAATTGAACGCTTAGTGGCTGAGCCGCAGTTTCTGTGCCGAGCCTGTGCTCGTGTGGCCGCCGATAAAAAAAGCCTGTGCAAGCCGCAAGCTTTGAGTGCGAAGTCTCCTGCTGCCAATATCTCCGCGTTATCGGAAATAGAAACCAATACCGGCGTGGCGAGTTTATTGCCGAAAGGCAGTTTGAAGAAACAGCAGAAGTTTCATAAGAAACTGGAAAAAGTGCTGAAGAAGCAGCGTAAACTGATGAAAAAACAGCAACAGCTGGAAGGTAAAGTCGCTCAGACCAATCCCGCACTGGTTCATGAAATCGCTGCTCAAGTTAGTATGCATTAAGCTTGAAAAGCCGATAAGGATTAAGCAAAAGCCCATCATTCGATGGGCTTTTGTGTTTTAGGCGATGAGAGTTTGCTTAGGCTAAGTTTTGGCGTTGATAATCACGCTCAACACGGCGTTTTACCCAAGTCTCATTGATCCACAGTGAGGCCAAGATAATCGCGCCACCAAAGGATAGGCGAACCAAGTCCACATCGCGGTTCCAAATCAGAATGTTCACCACCAAGCCAGCAGGTACTAAAGCATTATTCATCACAGCTAAAGCGCCTGCATTTACCAAGCAAGCTCCTTTGTTCCACGCAAAGTAGCCAAGGCCAGAAGCAATCAGTCCTAAATAGAGCAAAATACCCCACTGGAGTTGAGTGGTCGGCAATTTAGCGGGGTTACCAAGCAGTAAGAAAGCGACACTCGCCACCACGAAAGCACCAAGATAGAAATAACCAAACACCGTATGTTGCGGCAGGGAAGTCTGTTCGCGCTCCATCAGGTATTTGTATCCGACTTGGCCAATCGCAAAGCAGAGGTTGGCACCTTGAACGACGAAAAATCCAGTGAGGAAATTCTCATTAACACCTGCAAACTTAATCACTACCGCACCCAATACTGCAATAATTGCAGTGACCAAATACCAAGGTGAAAAACGACCTTTGAGAAAATCGTAAATCAAAGTGACATAAATCGGGGTGAAAACGGTGAACAGCAGCACTTCCGGTACTGAGAGCAGCAAGAAAGATTGATAGTAAAAACAGTACATCAAGCCGAGCTGAATACCGCCAATCGCCATCAATTTGGCAATCAGTGCGCGTGGTACACCTTTAAAGCGTAGAAATGGAATGAAGACTAGGCTCGCGAGAGCCACTCGCATCCAAACCGCAAACCAAGAATCGACCTGACCGGCTAAATAGACGCCGATCAGGCTAAATGAAAATGCCCATAACAGGGTGACTGCAGAGAGATAAACCATAACGCTATTGAATGAGTGAATGGAATCCGCAGTCTACCCGAGTATTTTCTGTTCGTCAGTCGTTGAGTGGTACGACTAACATATCCACCGGAGAACTGTTAATCAGCTGACGCGTTGAAGAGAGCAGTTTGCTCCAGAAATCTTGGTGATGACCACACACCAATAAATCAACGTTAAATTCGCTGATGGTTTCGCATAGTTCATTCGTCAAATCGCCACTGCCGACCAGAGTATGCTTGATAGGGTAATTCGCATGTTGCGCCAAATCTTGCAGCTGCTTTTGCGATGCTTCCATGGCGTGATGCTGAGTTTCGGCCAAATTAATATCGATAAGGCCGGTGTATAGCTCGGCGTAGTTAACGTCGATATGGATGAACGACACTTCCGCATTGAGTGGTTTGGCCAAAGCGACCGCTTTTTCAACCAGCAGTTTGCTGTCGTCAGATAGATCTACCGCAACCAAAAGATGTTGATAACTCATTGTACGGACTCCTTTTCGGGTGATTAAACACAGCGTAGCACTGGATTGGCGATTTTTTTGTCGCAGCGATCTCAGTTTGATGGCGATGACTTGGGGTATGGCTACAATAACCAGCGAACATGCTATAGTTCGTTCAAATAGTTACAGTGAATTAGGAGCTTTTTTTATGTTGTCGCAAGCGATGGTTGAGCATCTCAATGAGCAAATTAACCTCGAATTTTTTTCATCCAATCTATACTTACAAATGAGTGCTTGGTGTGAAGACAAAGGATTTGATGGTGCTGCAGAGTTTTTACGCGTTCATGCGGTAGAAGAGATGCAGCACATGCAACGTCTGTTCACCTATGTGAGCGAGACGGGAGCACTACCAATCCTTGGTGCGATCGCTGCGCCACGCCACGAATTTGCTTCACTGGGTGAAGTGTTTCGTGAGACGTACCAACATGAACAGAAGATCACGCAACAGATTAACAAACTGGCTCATGTGGCGTTCACCTCTCAAGATTACTCAACATTTAACTTCCTTCAGTGGTACGTGGCTGAACAGCACGAAGAAGAGAAGTTGTTTAAAGGGATTTTAGATAAGCTGGAACTGGTTGGTGAAGATGGTAAGGCGTTGTTCTTCATTGATAAAGATTTGGCTGCATTGGCAAAAAAAGGCTCATCTTCTGTGATGGATGCTCCTGCTGAGTAAGATCGGCAAAAAGACAAACTGAAGCGATCGTCTTTTTCTCTGGGCATTCTCAACACAAGATGTAGGGAGGAAAAGATGATCAGTGGAGATACCATTCTCTTTGCGCTCATGGTGGTGACTGCGATTAACTTAGCTCGTTATGTGACTGCACTGCGCTCGCTTATTTACATCATGCGTGAAGCCCATCCACTCCTTTATCAACAAGTTGATGGTCGGGGCTTTTTTACCACACATGGCAACATGACCAAGCAGGTACGTTTGTACCATTACCTGAAAAGTCGTGAGTATCACCATCATCATGATCCTGTGTTTACTGGCAAATGTGATCGGGTACGTGAGCTGTTTATTTTGTCCGGTTCGCTACTGGTTCTGACCACTGTCGTCGCATTTATGCTCTAATCGCGTGCATTTGCCATACATTGGCATTGCGTTGGCATAGTGGCGATTTGCCGTTAGAATAGCCGCCCAAGTGAGTAAGGATGTGCACTCAGCACATCCTTTTTTTATGGTATTAGGTGGCAGTGATGAGCAAGAAAGTCGATGTAGTGATAATTGGCGCGGGTGCAGCAGGTTTAATGTGCGCGGCGCAGGCGGCACAACGTGGCCGTCAGGTATTGCTGCTCGATCATGCCAAAAAACCGGGGCGTAAAATTCTGATCTCTGGTGGTGGCCGTTGTAATTTCACTAATTACGATGTCTCTGCCGCCAACTACTTGTGCCAAAACCCGCATTTTGTGAAATCTGCGCTTTCGCAATACACCAACTGGGATTTCATCTCGCTAGTAAGCAAATACGGTATTGCTTATGAAGAGCGTGATCATGGCCAGCTGTTTTGCCTTGATTCGGCCAAAGAGATTGTCGATATGCTGCTGAGCGAGTGTAACCAACCGAATATCGAGCAGCGTTATCAAGTTGAAATCAGTGCGATAGCCCAAACGGAGCAAGGCTTTACTCTACAAACCACCATTGGCGACATTGAGTGCGCTTCGTTGGTGGTCGCGACGGGTGGTTTATCGATGCCGAAATTGGGCGCAACACCATTTGGTTACAAGATTGCTGAGCAGTTTGGCTTGCCAGTGATCAGCACCACGGCAGGCTTGGTGCCATTTACTTTGCATGTGCAAGATAAGGAAGATTTCGCGCCGTTATCTGGGATTGCGATTCCGGTGGAGATGAGCGCGGAATGCGGCAAAACCTTCAAAGAGGCCTTGTTGTTTACTCATCGCGGCTTATCTGGGCCTGCTGTGCTACAAATCTCGTCCTATTGGACGCCGGGACAAACCATCACCACCAATTTAGTGCCGGACGTGGATTTGGCTGAGCTGCTGAATAGCGAAAAAGAAGCGCACCCGAATCAGACCTTGAAAAATACCTTATCGAAAGTGCTACCAAAGCGTTTGGTTGAAGTGCTGATTGAGCGCCAACTGTTTGCCGATAAACCGTTGAAACAGTATTCCCCGAAAGAGCTTGAAGCATTGCAAACCAGTTTAGAACAGTGGTCGATTGTGCCAAACGGCACCGAAGGCTATCGCACCGCAGAGGTGACACTCGGTGGCGTGGATACCGATTGTCTGTCATCAAAAACCATGGAATGCAAAACCGTGAAAGGTCTGTTCTTTGTCGGTGAGGTGATGGATGTAACGGGCTGGCTCGGCGGCTATAACTTCCAATGGGCTTGGTCTAGTGGCTACGTCGCCGGCCAGTGGGTTTAACTCTAAGATTTAAATGATAAGCCGAGCGCTGCCATGGCATCGGCTTTACTTTTCACATCCAATGCCAATCCTGCTACGGATTGAGCATCTTGCAGTGTGCGAGTCGAAGCATCTTTAATATTGAGCAGGTTCTGATTGATCTCTTTGGCGACGATACTTTGCTGCTCCGCAGCGGTGGAGATTTGTGTTGCCGCATCATCAATGCTGCTAATGGCTTGATTCAAGGATTGAATCTCTGAGCGGGTTTCCTGCGTAGTATGAATACAGGCATTGGCGAGCTGTGTGCCGCTGTTCATGGTATTTTTGAGCTGTTGTAGTGCATCCAGAATCTCCTGCATTGACACTTGGATCCCTTCTGTCGCTTTGTGGGTGCGTTGGCTTAATGCGCGCACTTCATCAGCAACCACGGCAAAGCCTCGACCTTGTTCTCCGGCACGAGCTGCCTCAATCGCCGCATTCAGTGCTAACAGGTTGGTTTGGTCGGCAACGCCCAAAATTTCCGTCATTACTTGGCCAATCGCAGCGATTTTTTCCGCCATAACCTCCGTATTGGCCGACGAAGCTTCAACCTCTTTAACCAAGCGAGCGACTTGCTGTTCGGTAGTGTCGATCTGCTTCGCTGCATGGTGACAAAGTTGGGTGGCTTGATGGACTTGTTCTGAAGAATGGCTGCTATTACGTGCCACTTCGGCAATGGTTGCTACCATCTCTTCCACGGCTGTGGAGATCGTTTCTAGCTCTCCATTTTGTACTTCAGCACTTTGGCTGGAGCTGCGTGAAATCAGTTCTAACTCTTTCACTTTATCGCGCAATGAACGGCTAGCATCTAATACTCGGCCTAAAATGGTGCGGTTGCGCCCCTCATCCATTAACAGATGAAACTCCGCTTGGTTGCTTGGGGTGTCGCAATACACCCAGCGTGACACGCTATCGTATTGCTGGCGTAACTGTTCATTGAAGTGGGGTTGATAAATGATCTCGCCATAGAAAAGCAAAAGGTAAACCGCTGGGATCAATAAACACCAATAGGGAGAGTAGGAAATCGTAGCGAAGGCGAGAACAACCGTGATTAGTAGCGTCAGCAGCAGTTTCTGCACAACAGAAAGGGTGATTATTGGTGTAATGCGTTGGCCGTTTTGAATGGATCGATAGGCTTTTTCTGCACGTTCACGAACTTTAGGGGCAAGTTGGCGACGTACAGATTGGTAGCCCACTAGCTGGCCTTTTTCATAGATGGGAGTGACAAAAGCATCGACCCAATAGTAGCGGCCATCTTTACAGCGATTTTTTACCGCTCCGCGCCAAGCGTGTTTGAGTTTCAGGTGATCCCACAAATCCTGAAAAGCCGCTTTAGGCATATCAGGATGACGAATGATGTTGTGGTTTTTGTGAAGCAACTCTTCAGCGGTATAACCCGCAACTCGGCAAAATGCCTCATTCGCGTAAGTGATAATGCCACGAGTGTCAGTGGTGGAAACCAATTCGACATCGTTGGCAAAGGTCACTTCTTCGTTGATCACGGATTGATTACGGCGATTCATCATCACCTCCTAAACACTAGCCTTGTGTTTAAAGTGTAATCAATTCCCACCGTTCTGCTGGTGTGGTTAACTTTTTTACTAAGAGGGAGAACTGGCCGCTGTCGAGCGCGCGGCTTTGCCTTTCCACTGTTGTATCACTAAGCCCGCAATAATCAGCACCAAGCCGATCAAGGTGGTTGGGTGGATCGCTTCGCCAATGATGGTGGCAAGCAGGAACAATGAGATAAAAGGCGAAGCAAAAATCAGGTTGCTGATGCGCGCGGTATTCTGGGTATTTTTCAGCGCGCTGAGCCAAAGCACGAAAGTGATCCCCATTTCAAACAGCCCTACGTAAGTGACTGCTAACCAACCTTGAGTGGTGATACCTTGCCAATTGAGGTTTTCATACCAACACAGAGCCAGTGCAAACGGGATTGCCAGCAGAAAGCCGAGTAACACACCGACAATAGGGTCGGCTTTGTTTTTGGTATTGAGAATCCAATATCCTGCCCACAGCAGAGTAGACAGCAGCGCTAGGCCAACACCGAGTGGACTTTCAAACTGCAAACCGAGCAGATCGCCTTTTGTGGCGATCACCACCACACCGAGATAACTCATGGCACAGGCGATCCAATCTTGTTTACGAATGCGTTGGCCGAGAAACAGTGCAGCCATCAAGGTGAGAGTAATCGCCCAACTGTAGTTGATTGCTTGAGCTTGTGAAGCGGGTAGCAGCGAATAGGCTTTAAATAAAATCAGGTAATACGCGAGTGGGTTAATCAGTCCGAGCAGCAGGTAGTAAAACGGGTTAGCCAGCAAAGTGGGGACGATCAGTTTAAGTTTGCCCATTGCAGCACAAATCACCAGTAAAGCCAGTGCGGAGACTATGCTCGCCACGGTCACCATTTGCAGCGGGTTCAACTCAGCCAGGGTCAACTTAAAAGCAGTCGCCACGGTTGACCACAGCAACACAGAAGCCAGCCCTAAGCCCAACGCGCGTTTCTCATTCATCCTGAATTTCTCTTATTCTTGTTTGTCGCTAGTCTACGGGGAGAATAAACGCGCAACAAACTGGACATTTATCCAGTGTCGAAATACCATTTTGATCGAGATAAATCACAGTAAGTGTTCAACATGCAATGGATTTTTGAAAATCAAACCGCATTGTGGTCGGCTTTAGTGAGCGCGGGTGCAACAGGGGCTGCGATGGGCTGGTGGGTCAAGCAGCGCTACCAACTGAAAACCCAATTGCTCGAGCAACAACTTGAGCAGCAAAGCCACTGGCATGCGCAGCAAATTCAGCAACTTAACGAGCAACTCACCACCGCGCAGCAGGAGTTGGATGAGCTGGATGCGTTACGTGACAAAAATGAGTTTGAGCTGAAACAGTTGCACGGCAAGTTAATGGCAGTGCTGGAAAAGCTGCGTTACTTTGAGGCGGTGAAACAAGAACGTCAGCAATACGCCGATGAGCTTAACCAAGTTCGCGCCGCGAAAGCCGAATTGGAAGGCCAATTACGTGAACAAGAGGCGCGCCATCAGCAGCAATTGGTGGCGAGCCAAGAAAAATTGCAGTTGCTTGAACGGGCTGAAGAGCGTCTGAAACAACAATTCGAGCATCTGGCCAATCAAGTGTTTGAACACAAAACTGCGACGGTGGATGTGCAAAACCGCCAAAGCTTGGAAGGCTTGCTCAGCCCACTCAAAGAGCAGCTCGAAGGCTTTAAAAAGCAGGTCAATGATAGCTTTAACCACGAAGCCAAAGAGCGCCACACCTTAGTGCATGAACTGCGTAACTTGCAGCGCCTCAACGAGCAGATGGCCAAAGAAGCGGTCAACCTGACGCAAGCACTGAAAGGCGATAACAAACAGCAAGGCAACTGGGGCGAAGTGGTGTTGGCGCGCGTGTTGGCGGAATCTGGGTTGCGTGAAGGGCATGAATACCAAACCCAGGTCAGCTTACAAAACGAAGCGGGCAAGCGTTATCAGCCAGATGTAATTGTGCATTTACCGCAAAACAAGCAGGTGGTGATCGACTCGAAAATGGCCTTAGTAGCGTACGAACGTTACTTCCATGCCGAAACCGATAGCGAGCGAGATAGTGCATTACGTGAGCACTTACTTGCGCTACGCAACCACATTCGTGGGCTTGGCCAGAAAGATTACCATCAACTCAAGGGCATTCAGAGCCTCGATTATGTGCTGATGTTTATTCCGGTTGAACCGGCCTTCCAAGTGGCGATTCAAGCCGATCCGAGTTTGGTCAAAGAGGCGATGGAGCAGAACATTATTTTGGTCAGTCCAACCACCTTGCTGGTGGCATTGCGCACCATTGATAATTTATGGCGCAACGAGCGGCAGAACCAAAATGCTCAGGTGATCGCAGAACGTGCCAGCAAGCTGTACGATAAGCTGCGCTTGTTCGTAGAAGATATGGAAGGACTGGGCGGCGCATTGGATAAAGCCAACCAGAGTTATCAAGGGGCGATGAATAAGCTGGTGACTGGGCGTGGTAACGCCATTCGTCAGGCGGAAAGCTTCAAACAGCTGGGGGTTGAGATCAAACGCTCTATCGCTCAGCCATTGATTGAACGCGCACAACAAGCGCCGGATCAGGAAAATGCCCCTTTAGTAGAAAGACATCCGATTGAGGATAAAGTAAACTAACCGCCCGCAGTCGCCGCAGTGATGACGGCCAAAGAGGAAAAATAATGACGGACACCAACGTGCTAGTAAATTCTGGACTAAACAATCAGGAAACGACCCACTTCGGGTTTGAAACCGTACGTAAAGATGAAAAAGTACATAAAGTCGCGCAAGTGTTTCACTCTGTGGCGGCCAAATACGACATCATGAATGACTTGATGTCAGGCGGCATTCACCGTTTATGGAAGCGCTTTACCATTGATTGTTCAGGCGCACGTCCGGGACAACGTATCCTCGATTTGGGTGGTGGCACGGGTGATTTAACCGCCAAGTTTTCACGCATCGTTGGCGACAAAGGCCATGTCATTTTGGCGGATATCAATAACTCTATGCTCAATGTTGGCCGCGATAAACTGCGCGACATTGGTGTGGTCGGCAATGTGCATTACGTACAAGCCAACGCCGAAGAGTTACCTTTTCCAGACAACTATTTTGACTGCATCACCATCAGTTTCTGTCTGCGTAACGTGACTGACAAAGATAAAGCGCTGCGTTCGATGTTCCGCGTACTGAAACCCGGCGGCCGTTTGTTGGTGCTGGAGTTTTCTAAGCCGATCCTCGATCCGCTGTCTAAACTCTACGACACGTACTCATTCCATATCCTGCCTAAGATGGGACAGTTGATCGCCAATGATGCGGACAGCTATCGCTATCTCGCTGAGTCTATCCGCATGCATCCGGATCAAGACACACTGAAAGGCATGATGGAAGACGCAGGCTTTGAACAAACCACGTATTACAACCTGACCGGCGGCATTGTGGCGCTGCATCGTGGTTACAAATTTTAAGGGCTGCTATGTCATTGCTTGCGACCATGCCATTGTCTCCTCTACTGACCGCGGTGATTGAAACCACGCTCAACACTCTGATTAGTGATGATCCCGCTTTAGGCCGCAAACTGCTGCGCCTGAAAGGCAAAGTGATTTCGCTGCATCTGCGTGAGTTAAATCAATCCCTGACGTTTGTGTTCAGTCAGCGCATTGATGTGATGACGGGCTTTGAAGGCCAACCTGATTGTTATCTGGCGTTGAACCTCTCGATTCTTCCCCAGCTGCGTGAACAGGCCAACATCACTCGTCTTATCAAGCAAGATAAGCTGGAACTGGAAGGTGATATCCAGTTGGCACAAAAGTTTGCCGAGCTGATGACCGATTGCAAACCAGATGTGGAAGAGTGGCTATCGCGTATCACCGGTGATGTCGTGGCACACAGCTTAGTGCATGGTGTAAAAAGCGTTGCCAATGCAGTGAAAAAGCAAGCACGTAAACATCAAGACCACTTAGCACAGGTGCTCACTGAAGAGTGGCGTATCGCGCCGCCGCCATTGGAAATTGCCTATTTCTGCGATCAAGTGGATGAAGTGAAAAGTCAGGCCGCGCGCTTAGAAGCGCGTCTTAGCCAGCTATTGGAAAAAGCATGAAACCTGCAGAGCTGAAACGTTTATACCGCATAGTTAAAGTTCAACTCGAATATGGCTTGGATGAGTTGCTGCCTGATCATCATCTCACCCGAGCGCCTTTGCTTGCGCGTAAATCTCTGTTCTGGCTGCGCAATCAACACACCGATAAGCAGTTAGGTGAGCGCTTACGTTTGGCACTGCAAGAGCTGGGTCCTGTGTGGATTAAGTTTGGGCAGATGATGTCGACCCGTCGCGACTTGTTCCCACCGCATATCGCCGATCCATTGGCGATGTTGCAAGATAAAGTTGCCCCGTTTGACGGTCAGCAAGCAAAGCAACTGATTGAAGAAGAACTCGGCGCGCCGTTGGAAACGTGGTTCGATGATTTTGATATCAAACCATTAGCCTCTGCTTCGATTGCCCAAGTGCACACTGCCAAGCTGAAAAGCAACGGTCGAGAAGTGGTGCTGAAAGTGATTCGCCCTGATATTCGTCCACAAATCGATGCGGATATCAAACTGATGTATCGCGTGGCACGCATTGTGGCCAAAGCGCTGCCGGAAGCACGCCGCTTAAAGCCAGTGGAAGTGGTACGCGAATACGAGAAAACCTTACTCGATGAGTTGGATTTGCGCCGTGAAGCGGCGAATGCCATTCAACTGCGCCGCAACTTTGAAGGCAGTGAAGAGCTATATGTGCCAGAAGTGCTGACGGACTTCTGTAATGAAACTGTCATGGTTTCTGAGCGAATATATGGCATCCAAGTTTCTGACTTGGAGGGGCTGCGCGCCAACGGCACCAATATGAAGTTATTGGCGGAACGTGGCGTGAGTGTGTTTTTTACTCAAGTGTTTCGCGACAGTTTCTTCCATGCTGACATGCATCCGGGCAACGTGTTCGTGAATCCTGACCATCCTGAGAATCCGCAGTGGATCGGTTTGGATTGTGGCATAGTCGGTACGCTGAATAGCGAAGATAAGCGCTATCTGGCCGAAAACTTCCTCGCCTTTTTCAATCGTGACTATCGCCGTGTTGCTGAGTTGCATGTGGATTCTGGTTGGGTACCGGCTGATACCAATGTGGATGAGTTTGAAGTCGCCATTCGTATTGTGTGCGAACCGATTTTTGCCAAACCGTTGTGCGAAATTTCATTCGGACACGTGCTACTCAACCTCTTTAACACGGCACGCCGCTTCAATATGGAAGTGCAGCCGCAGTTGGTTTTGCTGCAAAAAACGCTGCTTTATGTCGAAGGTTTAGGGCGTCAGCTCTATCCGCAACTAGACTTATGGCAGACCGCCAAGCCATTTTTAGAAAAATGGATGGCAAACCAAGTTGGACCACAAGCCTTATTGCATGCACTGAAAGAGCGTGCTCCCTTGTGGTTTGAAAAAATGCCTGAGCTGCCAGAATTACTGTATGACAGCTTAAAGCAAGGCCGTACTTTGAATCAGCGTTTGGACAGCCTTTATCAAGGTTATCGACAATCAAAACGCCAGCAGGGCACGGGAAAGTTTTTGTTTGGTGTTGGAGCCACATTAGTCGTATGCTCGGCGATATGGGTCACCAACCAGTTAGAACCTTTAGCGATCGGTAGCGCGACCATTGGTGCGTTATGTTGGCTATTGAGTTGGCGGGCTTATCGTCAGTAGCGAGTGTCGCTCAGAGAAGCTCGAAGATTTGTTCACACATAACCCGAGGTAAAAAAGATGGGTGGTATCAGTATTTGGCAACTTCTTATTATTGCAGTTATCGTGGTATTGCTGTTTGGCACTAAGAAACTGCGTGGTATTGGCAGTGACTTGGGCAGCGCGGTAAAAGGCTTTAAGAAAGCCATGTCGGAAGAAGAGTCAAACACCACAGCAAATCAAAAAGATGCTGATTTCGAAACGAAAAACCTTGAGCAGCCAAAAACCAATGCGTCTGCTGAAGTGAAAAAAGACAAAGAGCAGGCATAAATCGTGTTTGATATCGGTTTTTGGGAACTGGTATTGATCGCTATTGTGGCGCTGGTGGTGCTAGGTCCTGAGCGATTACCTCATGCTATTCGCAGTGTGGCAAAGTTTGTGTCTGCTGCGAAAAGCATGGCGAATAGCGTGAAGGATGAGTTAGCGCATGAGCTGAAAGTGCAGGAGTTGCAAGAAAACCTGCGCAAAGCCGAGCAGATGGGGATGCAGAACTTATCACCTGAACTGCAAAAATCGGTTGAATCACTCAAGCAAGCCGCGCAGGAAGTACAGCGTCCTTACGCTGTGACACCAAGCAGCGAAACCACATCCGGTTCTGCCAGTGGCGACACCAGTTCTGCCCCTGAGCCTGATGTGCGCCTCGATAGTGCACCGCAACCGGCTGAAAAAAAGGCCGACTAAGCTGTCTTTACAAAGAGTTATCCTGAGTTTTCGAACTAAGATGTGATAACTCTTTTTTGATCTGTTACATGAGGTTTGCATGTCTTCCGTTGAACAGACCCAACCGTTGATCAGCCATTTACTGGAATTGCGTAATCGCCTACTCAAAGCGGTGGCCGCGGTTATCGTGGTATTTATTGGCCTGATCTATTTCTCGAATGAGATTTACGAGTTTGTCTCGAAACCTTTAGTGGATCGACTCCCTGAAGGGGCAACCATGATCGCCACTGATGTGGCATCACCGTTTTTCACACCTTTAAAGCTGACGCTGATTGCAGCTGTGTTTGTCTCCGTTCCGTTTATTCTTTATCAGGTATGGGCATTTGTCGCACCTGGGCTGTATAAACACGAACGGCGCTTAATCTTCCCATTGTTGGTTTCCAGTTCACTGCTGTTTTACTGCGGTGTGGCTTTTGCCTACTTTGTGGTGTTTCCGCTGGTGTTTGGATTTTTCACCGCGATTTCACTCGGTGGTGTTGAGTTTGCGACCGATATCGCGAGTTATCTCGATTTTGTACTGGCGCTGTTTTTAGCCTTTGGTATCGCGTTTGAAGTGCCAGTGGCGATTATTCTGCTGTGCTGGACGGGGGCAACTACGCCTAAGAGTCTGTCGGAAAAGCGGCCATACATTATCGTTGGTGCGTTTATAGTTGGTATGTTACTGACGCCGCCGGATATGATTTCGCAAACGCTGCTCGCGATCCCGATGTGCTTGTTGTTTGAAGTTGGTTTGTTCTTTGCTCGTTTTTATACTCGTGACGAACCCGATGAAGCGCAAGAAGACGAATAAAGTCATGGTACCAATGATGGCGTAAGAGATTGATGAGAATAGGGGGGCACATTTTGTGCCCCCTATTTTTTTACCTATGCTGCAAGAAGGTGCTAGCGCGCCATTGGGTAGCTAAAGCAATGCCAAGTGTCACGCCACGCAGCGCCATAAAGCTGAGCATGGCAAGCCAAAGTGCATGATTGCCGTAGCTTGCACTGAGCCAATAAGCCACAAAGAAAGCCACCGCGGAGATTGCCATACTGTTTCGCATCTCCTTGCCTTTGGTCGCGCCGATAAACACACCATCCAATAAAAAACACCACACCGCCACCAAAGGCATCGCTACCAGCCAAGGTAGATAGATTTCTGCCGTTGTTTGGACGCTCGGAATGTTAGTGATCATTTGGATTAGATCCGATCCAAAGCCTAAGAAGATCAGGCTGAGGAGCAAACAGATCATGGTAGCCCAAAAGGTACTGCCAATCATGGAACTACGCAGTTGGCGATCATCCTTTGCGCCAATCGCTTTGCCAACCATGGCTTCCATCGCATAAGCGAATCCATCCATGCCGTAGGAAATCATCATCAAAAAGCTCATCAATACTGCATTCGCTGCTACGGTTTCGTCACCTAGTGCTGCACCTTGAAAGGTCATAAAGCTAAACACGGCTTGCAGACAGAGTGAGCGCAGGAAGATGTCGCGGTTGAGCGCCACTAAACGGGAGAGTTCTTTCGTTAGAGACGAGATGAAAGAGAAGGGGGCTGGAAGCTGCTGCTGTCGCCAGTAACGAACCACACAAACCAGTCCAAATAGCAGACCTGCATAATCCGCGATAACAGAAGCGATGGCGGCACCCTCGACTTTTAGTCCTAGTCCGAGTACGAACAGTAGATCGAGCACAATATTGGTGAGGTTGGTGATGATCACCATCCACATCGGTGCTCGGGCATTTTGGGTACCGAGTAACCAGCCAAGCAGTACAAAGTTAAGCAAGGCGGCTGGGGCACTCCAAGCACGAATGTAGAAATAGGCTTCAGCGTAGGTTTTGACTTCGCTGCTGGCATCGCTGAAGTGAAAAATCAGTCCGGCAACAGGGCGGTGAAACAGCAAAAACAGCGCGGCTAAACCAAGAGCAATGACGCTGCCTTGCAGTAAAACTCGACCAAGCTGCTGTGGATTTTGCGCGCCATGCGCTTGGGCGGTTAAGCCTGTTGTCGACATACGTAAAAAGCCGAGTAGCCAGAAAGTCACACTGATCATAGTGCTACCCAGTGCCACGCCGCCTAAATACCAAGCGTGTTCGAGATGACCGATAACCGCAGCATCGACCAAGCCAAGCAGCGGAACGGTAACGTTAGACAGCACCATAGGCAACGCGAGCGCCAGCACTTGGCGATGCACGCTCTGCTGTTTCAGAGTCTGGATAATCAGTGACACACAAAAAACCTCAACGATGACTTGTGGTTAGTGTAACTGAGTGGGGATGGTTGGGCTATGGCATGACCGAAATGGCGAGTTACCAATCTACGTTGACGAGAACTGGTGTTAAGCGAGTCTTGTAGATGCCGGAACGTGCAATGGCGCGTTGCCAGAATTTCCAGCGGTCACAGTGGCGATCGAGTGGGGAAAAGGTACGTACCGATTTCGCCCACGGCAGACAATTCATAATGGCATCACCAACACAGGTAAAACCATGCGCATAGGCTTCGCAGCCGAGTTTTTGGCCTAAATAACTGGAGGTTTTATCTCCCGCGACCACGAGACAAGCACGGGCTTTGGCAAAATGTAGCCCGATAGAGCGCACAAAGCGCGCCACTTGTTGTGCATCACAATCGAGTAAAGCGTGTTCGCACACTAATAGAACGGGAGCAAATTCAGGAATTGGCAGTTCCGCGAGTCCTTGTGGTTGCATCACATCACCACATACGAGTTGATAGCGCTCACTACGGTGAAACAGCTTTTCACGCCATAACAGGTTTTCAGTGATATCCCATTCAATCCAGTGGCAGCGGCCGTTATCCACCCGATAAAAGCGAGTGTCGAGACCTGCGCCGACATTAATAATCCAGCCATCAGGATGATTATCGAGAAAGTGGCGAACTTGTTGGTCACAAAGCTGAGTTAGCGTGACATGCAGTAACTGCTTTTGTGCGATATCCCCAGTTAAGCACTCTTGCGCTAACGCGCAACGCCTACAGGCATTGGCTGCAATCGGATCATAGACCAAGCCATTATCAACCAAGCTTTCTCGGCTGCGTAACCAAAGTGGCTGCACTAAATTGGTGGGGACGTGGTATTGGTCTGAAGTAGGTGAATCTGAGTGACGCATGCTCATCTTCCTATACTGGGATAGGAAGATGATAATGAATCTCAAATAAGAAGGCAAGTTGTTGAGAATTTATCTCAACAATGTTTACATCCAGTTGCTGTTGCGAATTACGCCAACCGCAATGCCTTCAATCGTGAGGGATTGAGCGGCTAAATCGACTTCGATTGGTGCAAACTCTTCATTTTCCGCATGCAGAAAAACTTTGGAGCCTTTGCGCTCAAGACGTTTCACTGTGACGTCATCTTCAACGCGCGCCACAACCACTTGGCCATTACGTACATCTTGTGTTTTGTGAACGGCTAGGAGATCGCCATCGAGGATACCGATGTTCTTCATACTCTCGCCATGCACACGCAGCAGAAAATCGGCTTGCGGGCGGAACATGCTTGGATCGACTTGGTAATGCGCTTCCACATGTTCTTGAGCGAGAATGGGTTCACCAGCGGCAACGCGGCCAATCAAAGGTAAGCCAGTTTCGGCCTCTTCTTCGTTCGCTGCATTGTCGATGAGGATTCGGATCCCGCGTGAGGCACCTGGAACCATCTCAATGACTTGTTTACGAGCAAGCGCTTTGAGGTGTTCTTCAGCCGCATTGGCCGAACGAAAACCCAGCTCTTTGGCAATTTCGGCGCGGGTTGGGGGCATTCCGGTTTCATCGATCTTACTTTTGATCAGATCAAACACTTCTTGTTGGCGTGGAGTTAACGGCTTCATGAGTCACCTGTCTTTTTATACAGTTGACTGTGAGTATATCCAGTGCAAAGAGAATTGCAAAGCCAATTGCTTGTTTTTTGTGTGATTGTGAGATTAGCCACTTACCTGAGTGCTTACTGGAAGCTTGTCGCGTAAAGCTCTGCTGTTCTATTCAGCTCAGAAATGCTGCGGATGTAAGCAATAAAATTAAAAGGTTTGACCAGTTTCTGGTATTCTTGGCGCGCAAAAAAAACAATACCGCACGATGGTGCACTCTCACGCTGGCCGTTAGAGAGGAAGTACAGTCGGGCTTATTTAAAGAATCTTGAGGCTTTGAACTCTATGTCTTCAGGACACCTATTATCCCGTTCACTATTGAAATTGCCGATGTCGGTGCTGGTGAAAGGGACGGCGATTCCGTCTAATCCGATCAAAGATCTGGATATCGATACTCAAAAACCGGTTATTTACGCCTTACCATTTCGCTCAAACGTCGATCTGCTGACGTTGCAAACTCACGCTAAAGAAGCTGGGCTACCAGATCCGCTGGAGCCTCTGGTCGTCAATGGCAAATCTTTTCAGCGTTATGTGTTTATTGCATCACGCCCGACGCTGCTCAATAGTGATCAGCATGTGCCGAATGAATCTATCGCGCTGTTTTCTGAGCTGCTGACCGAGCATAAGCTCGACAGTGAGCTGGATGTACAAGTGATCCCTGCGACGGTGCTGTGGGGACGCAAGCCGGGCAAAGAAGGGCAAGAGAGACCCTATTTGCAAGCCTTGAATGGTCCGGAAAAGGCGATTGCTGTACTGGCTTCTGGCCGTGACTGTTTGGTGCGTTTTAGCCCTGTCGTTTCGATGCGTTACATGGCGGATACTCACGGCACCGATGCGTCGATTGCACATAAGTTGGCTCGTGTAGCACGCATTCACTTCTCACGGCAAAAACTGGCGGCGTCAGGCCCTAATTTGCCGCAGCGTGCGCAACTGTTTGCTCGTTTGATGAATTCACCAGCGATTGAAAAAGCCATCGCGGACGAAGCGAAATCTAAGCAGATCCCGCTCGAAAAAGCGCGCAAAGAAGCACACGACATTTTGGATGAGATCGCGGCGGATTTTTCCTATTCGCTAGTGAAAAAAGGTGATCGCATCTTAGGTTGGCTGTGGAACCGCATCTACCAAGGTTTGAACATCAATAACGCGGCGACTGTGCGCCGTTTAGCTCAAGATGGTCATGAGATTGTCTACGTGCCTTGTCACCGTAGTCATATGGATTACTTGCTGCTTTCTTATGTGCTGTACCATGAAGGTATGGTGCCTCCGCACATTGCCGCGGGGATTAACTTGAACTTTTTCCCGGCGGGGCCGATTTTCCGTCGCGGTGGTGCGTTTTTCATTCGTCGTAGCTTTAAAGGTGCGCCACTCTATTCAACGATTTTCCGTGAATACCTCGCTGAGTTGTTTGCGAAAGGTTATTCAGTGGAATACTTCAGTGAAGGTGGCCGTTCGCGTACTGGTCGCTTGTTGCCAGCGAAAACAGGCATGTTGGCGATGACCATTCAAGCTATGTTGCGTGGCCTGAATCGTCCAGTGACTTTAGTACCTGTCTACATCGGTTATGAACATGTGATGGAAGTGGGTACTTACGCCAAAGAGCTACGAGGTAAACGTAAAGAGAAAGAGAACGCCGGTTTAGTACTGCGTACTTTGCGTAAGCTGCGCAATTTTGGCCAAGGTTACGTGAACTTCGGTGAGCCGATCCCACTCAACCAGTTCTTGAATGAAACCGTTCCACAATGGACGCAAGATATTGACCCGATGGGCGCAAGCAAACCGCAATGGATGACGCCGACGGTGAATAAGCTCGCCACGCGCATGATGACTCACATCAACGATGCCGCGGCAGTGAATGCGATGACCTTGTGTGCAACAGCGTTGCTGGCTTCTCGTCAGCGTGCCTTGGCGCGTGACAACCTGATTAAGCAGGTGGACTGCTACTTATCGCTGCTGCGCAATGTACCGTATTCTGCGACTTCAACGCTGCCAAGTGATAGCGCAGAAAAGCTGGTTGAACATGCGGAGTCGCTGGATAAGTTTGTGGTGGAAACCGATACCATGGGCGACATTATTTCGCTGGATCGCAACCAATCGATCCTGATGACTTACTATCGCAACAACATTATCCACTTGTTGGCGCTGCCATCACTGATCGCTCAGTTACTGATCCGTCAGCAGAGCGTATCGTTGGAAAAAATCCAAGCGACCGTCGCACAAATTTATCCTTTCCTGAAACAAGAGCTGTTTTTGCGTTTTGAGGAAGACGAGCTAAACGATCTGGTACTGCGCTATGTGGCGGAACTGGCTCGCCAAGGTTTGGTGAGTGTGGAAGGTAAAACCGTCACGCTGAATCAAGCGCAAACTCAAGTGCTCATGCTGCTTGGACGAATTATTTCTGAAACCCTGCAACGTTATGCGATTGCTTTGAACCTTCTGGTGAGCTGCCCACATTTGGGTAAAGCTGAACTGGAAGAGAAGAGTCAGGAAGTCGCACAGCGTCTTGGCCGTTTGCACGGCATTAATGCGCCTGAGTTTTTTGATAAAGGGGTGTTTGCTTCGTTATTCGTGACGCTGCAAGAGCAGGGATATTTGGATGAGCAAGGCCGCTGCGTGTTAGAAACTGCGAAGCCACTCTCTCGTCAGCTTTATGCGCTGATCTACCCAGAAGTGCGAATGACGATTCAAGAGAGTTTGTGTCAGGTTGACGCTTAAACTAAGCGTAGCGAGAGCTCTCCAGTAAATAGAACTAAATGAAAAAGGCATCCGATGGATGCCTTTTCTTTTTGCCTTTATTTTGAATGGTTACCAGACACTGAAGAGTATGCCGGCAGTGATCGCCATGCCGACATAGTTGTTATTCAGAAACGCCTGAAAACAAGGCATGCGCTCACGATAACGGATCAGATGTTGCTGATAGGCAAACAGTCCGGCTGCGACTAACAGACTCCAGTAGTAGCTTGCGCTAAGTTCTAAACCTTGACCTAAAGCGACCAGTAACCCTAAGGTGGCCAACTGTAGCAGGCCGATGATGCGCTTATCCCAACGACCAAATAAGATCGCGGTGGATTTAATGCCAATCTTTACATCATCATCTCGGTCAACCATCGCGTATTGCGTATCGTAAGCAACCGTCCACAGGGCATTAATCAGAAAGAGTACCCAAACTTGTGGTGGTAGTGTATCCGCTTGAGCTGACCAAGCCATGGGAATTGACCAACTGAACGCCAAGCCCAGCACCAATTGAGGCAGGTGGGTAAAGCGCTTCATAAACGGGTAGATAAAGGCTAATAAAATACCGACAAAAGAAAGCTGGATAGTGAGGGTATTCATAGTTAACACGAGCAAGAAAGCCGTGACTGCAAGGACGACAAACAGCAATAACGCTTCTTTTGCCGAAACTAACCCAGCAGGCAGTGGGCGTTGGCTGGTGCGTTTCACATGGCCATCGACATGGCGATCAGCGAAATCGTTGATGACACAACCGGCGGAGCGCATCAAAAATACGCCTAGCACAAACACAACTAATACGCGGACATCCGGTAAGCCTTGAGCGGCTAAAAGCAGTGCCCACAGAGTAGGCCAAAGCAATAGTAGGGAGCCAATAGGGCGATCCATACGCATCAGTTGCCAGTAAGCACGCGCTTTTACAGCGGTCATTTACACTCTCTCCTTAGAGTAAATCGGGGATGTAGCGAGAAACAGTTCAGTGACCAGCATAGGTTTATGATTCATCCATAAACGAGAACGACGAGCTAATAGTCGTCCCAATTCTGTCTCTACCCAACCCACTTGCAGTGCATCTCGCTTAACATTATCCGCACTAAATACGGTTAGTCCTAGTGGAATTTGCCCTTGTTGCGTCAAATCGTACTGTTGCTGGAGCATGGATGAGCGAGGAATTAAGGTGTGGCCGAATACCCAAGGTTGTTGGTCGCCGTGGATAATGACCTGGCGCAGAAGATATTCTTCTGGATGAAGTAGCTGCAATTCATCATAGCTCAGTGAGTCGGCAGGCATCATTTGGTTGCTCAGGAGGTCAACAGTAAGTTGGTCACAGTGGGTTGCCATTAAACGCGACAGCGAGCCTTGCTCAAGCAGCCAGCGCTGGGCTAAAGGGTCAGGAAACTCAATATCATCAGGGTGTTGCCAGACAACCTGATTGAGAGCAGCTAAATAGAGCGAAGTTAATTGATTCATACTAATATTCAATTTGACGCTTTACCCGATTATCCTTCTTACCTGCAACTCCAAGTAGTTTGGGTATACAATAAAGCTCAGATTTTGATTCCAAACCAAAAAGTTCGAACGCGGAAAGCATTTTATTTACCAAATGGATGCTCTATTGTAACAAGACTCCAGCGATTCGAGTATTGAGAACAGAATAAAGTGCAGATAGAAATATGCTAAAACGTTATGTCGTCCAAATAATGCTCGCTTTGAGCTTGATGCTGTCTTTTGCCAGCCACGCTGAAGATCCACCAGCAGTGCCTCAACTGGCTTATTTCACTTTAGAGCCTGACCTGACTACCAATTTTTTTACCAAAGGTAACAAACTGGGTTATATCCAAGTTCGCATCGATATTATGGTGGCCAATGCGGCGGATCTACCAGTCATTGAGAAGCATCAGCCACTGATTCGAGATGCCGTAGTTGAATTACTGGGTAAGCAAACGGAAGACACCATCAAGTCGTTAGCTGGACGTGAAGATCTGCGTAAGTCGCTAGTGAGCCGTCTTAACAATATTTTATTGCCAGAGATTGGCCGTACCGTGATTGCTGATTTGTTGTTCACCAAATATATTTATCAGTAATTTGGGATTCATTAATCAATGGATTTATAACGAAAAAAGCGGCGAAGGCCGCTTTTTTACTCTCTAGACAACCGCAAGAATCATTGCGCATCTTGATTGCGTTTGGTATCCATCCACGCCAAAACCACACCACTGATTAAACCGGCTAAATGCGCGGTGTTGGCAATGGCCATAAAAGGTTGCACGAAGCCGAGTACCAGCCAAATCAGCATAAAACCCATTAATGATCTTGGAATTGATAAGCCAAGCTGTGGTGCACGTTGGCCAAGAACCCACAAATATCCCGCCAAAGCATAAACCACACCAGAAAGGCCACCAAAATTAGCGCCTTCAACCCAGTACTGACCTGCACCAGAAATAATGGCTGAAACAATAAATAGCTTAATGAGCTTTAAGCTTCCAAGGCGCTGCTCAAGATCGCCACCAAATTGCCACCACCAGAGTAAGTTAAAGGCAATGTGCATAACCGAAAAATGGAGCAAAGCGTGGCTTACCCAGCGCCAAATTTGCCATTGTTGACTTGCTTGGGCCGGAAAGTGCAGAGCATTAAATATCGCATCACCTGCGCCAAATGTTTGTAGAGCAAAGATGGCGATACAAAGTGCCATAATAAACAGAGTAAACGCACCTGCTTTGGCTTTTATTAGGCTGAGTAAGTTGGGGGAGGAGTAATGAAATTGGGGGCGTTTCTGATCGGCGACGTCCCACGAAGCGGCTTGATACTTCCGATCATAAGGGTTTTGTAAAAACGCCTGTAGCTCAGCTTGTGCGACATCGACATGTTGATCATGAAGCACCCATAGAGAGAACTGACCACTGGCATCCGGCATCATCTGAATATCGATCTGATGGGCAGCCATGTAATCAATAAAGGCTTGTGCCGTTCGCGGATTGTTCAAGGTGGTCAGTAATTGCATCAATAATTAACTCGCTTCGATGGGAAGATTGGCGCGTTGCCAGGCGTCAAAGCCGCCATCCACACTATACACCTCTTCAAATCCTCGGTTAACCAGATATTGGGCTGCACCTTGGCTGCTGATCCCGTGGTAACAAATCACTAAAACTGGATGATCAAACTCGATTTGCTCCATGAGTTGAGTAATGGACTGATTGGTGAGGTGGAAGGCCGATTTAGCATGAGCGACTTGGAAAGATTGTGGGTCACGTATATCGACTAAACGAGCTTGCTTTTGCTCAATCATGGCTTGTGCGGTGGTGACATCGATATGTAAAAATTGGTCCATAGGTTTGCTCTCATTTGGCATGCTGGTTAGCGCTAAGTGTAACCTATTCAAGCTTGCACAAGTACTGGGCAACAGTAAGGTTATCCACTTATGATTAAAATGACAGCACCTGTGGGTAATCCTGTGAATTGCGTTGATAAAGTGGTTTGAAGAATTTCGATCCACAACATGTAGCGATGATCCTGATTTTGTTGTGGGTAATTTTAAAAGTATCCCCAATCATCATGTACCGAGAAAGCCTTGAAATAGACGCTTTGATGACAGTCCATGAAGAAATTTATCACAGAGTTATCCACAAGTGAGTTGCGCAAAGAGATCCATTTTTCGATCCTGATAGAGATCGAACTCCTAAGAGATTGCTAATAGGCGAGGGAGTTATTGCGAAGGAAAGATAAATCGCGAGTTACCGAGATAACAAAATAGCCTGCATTCACAAGCCATTTTGTTGTCTATTGGTGTGGGTATGGGATTTATTGTGGCTGAGGGGTAACGCTGATTGAAGCTGAGCGAGAGTCACTTTACCTTACGGCGTATGACTATTTGATCTTAATGACGTGTCCGCATTCCTTGCAGATATAAACTTCTTTAATACCAAGTAATCTTTGCCAAAGGGTGCGTCGTTTACGTTGCAAATTATTCGTATGAGTACAATTGAGCATAATATAAAGTTGATTATGAAAATTTGTTGCGCATATTACATTTGTCACATAAAAATTAAAGTGATCTCGGTTCAATAAAAAAATATGCAACCATATTAATAAATCTGTTATTTATTAAGTTTAAACAGTGAGTTAGCGTTGGTCGTGGTAATGTTGCCAACCTCATCGAAAGTGAGTGAATGGAGTTGTGCGATTTTCTCACAAATGAGATGGGTGAACTGTGGCTCATTGCGTTTGCCTCGATGAGGAGCGGGCGCTAAATAAGGGCAATCAGTTTCTAAAATAACGTAATTAAGATCGAGTTGTGGAATTACTTGATCCATTCCGCTGTTTTTAAAGGTACTCACCCCACCAAGTCCAAGGTGAAAACCAAGGTTATTGATCGCTTTCGCTTCTTCAAGCGTTCCACCAAAACAATGAAATACACCACGTAAGCTGCCATCCTGCGCTTGTTTAAGCAGGGCCAAAGTTTCGTTGAGCGAATCTCGCGTATGGATGACCACTGGTAAATCCAGCTCTTTTGCCCAGTTGAGCTGGGTTAAAAAAGCCATCTCTTGTTCCGCTTTGAAGGTTTTATCCCAATACAGATCGATGCCGATTTCTCCCACAGCAACGAAAGAGTGACGAGAGAACCAAGAATAAACCGTTGCTAAGGTTTTCTTCACATTGGCATCCACATAACAAGGGTGTAAGCCCATCATTGAATGACAAAGATCTGGGTAAGCCTTTTCTGTGGCTAGCATTGGCTCAATCGAATTAAGGTCGATATTCGGCATGAGAATTTTTTCAATACCCGCTTGTCTGGCTCGAGCAATCACTTCATCGCGATCATGGTCAAATTCATTGGCGTAGATATGGGCATGGGTATCGATCATGGAAGAATCTCTGTCATCGGTTTGTGGCGAGTATACGTGAGTGTGAGCACGAGGTCATTTTTGGTTTTTTCCTGTTTTGGCGCTAGCATGCCCAGCCGAGAGTGATATGATTTTGCCCAACACTTCCCTCAGCGCCCGATCTTTCAGGCACTGACAACATAAGAAGGAGAGTAGAGTGTCGGTATCCATTCAAGGTCAATTCCCCGGACGTCGTTTACGTCGCCTACGCAAGCATGATTTCAGCCGTCGCCTTGTGGCAGAAAACCAGTTGTCGGTGAACGATTTGATTTACCCGATGTTTATCCTGATGGGTAAAGATCGCCGTGAGAAAGTCGATTCCATGCCGGGCGTAGAACGCTTGTCAATTGATTTAATGCTGGAAGAAGCACAATACCTCGCCAATCTTGGTGTGCCTGCGATTGCTCTATTTCCGGTCGTGAATCAAGATGCAAAAAGCCTTTGTGCAACAGAAGCGTACAATCCGGAAGGATTGGTTCAGCGTGCCGTTCGTGCTTTAAAAGAACATGTTCCCCAAATGGGCGTGATCACTGATGTGGCGCTTGATCCATTTACCACGCATGGTCAAGACGGCATTATTGATGAGCAAGGTTATGTTCTGAATGACGAAACCACCGAAGTGCTGATCAAGCAAGCTCTGTCTCATGCAGAGGCTGGGGCGGATGTCGTTGCACCTTCCGATATGATGGATGGCCGTATTGGCCGCATTCGTCAGGCTTTGGAAGAGGCCGGATACATACATACCCAAATCATGGCTTACTCAGCCAAGTATGCTTCAAATTACTATGGACCATTCCGTGATGCGGTAGGGTCATCTGCTAACTTGAAAGGCGGCAACAAGAAAAACTATCAGATGGATCCAGCCAATTCGGATGAAGCTTTGCACGAAGTGGCAATGGATATCAACGAAGGTGCGGATATGGTGATGGTTAAGCCTGGTATGCCTTATCTGGACGTAGTGCGCCGAGTAAAAACCGAGCTGCAAGTCCCAACCTTTGCTTACCAAGTTTCAGGTGAGTACGCGATGCATAAAGCGGCGATCATGAATGGCTGGCTGAAAGAGCGTGAAACCGTGTTGGAATCTCTACTCTGTTTCAAACGTGCTGGTGCGGATGGCATTTTGACTTACTTTGCCAAAGACGTTGCTCAGTGGTTGGCGGAAGACAACGCGAAAGCGGCGCAATTCCTTGCTAAAAAATAATCCACTTTGAGTGAGATAAAAGATGAAGGCTGACGTAAGTCGGCCTTTTTGTTGGGAGAAAATCATGTTAGTTCGTGAAGGGTCTTTAAACGAAGTCACGCAAATTGTGGCGAAAATAAGCGAATTTGCTAAATCGGAAAATGAGCAGAGTTTGCAGGCTAGGCTAGCAGATAAGCCAAGTTTAGTGCTGGTAGCGGAAAAGGGTGGCGAATTGCTTGGGTTTAAGATGGGGTATGCTCTCGATTCCGGCACATTTTACAGCTGGTTTGGTGGTGTTGCTCCAGCTGCTCGAGGTCATGGAGTGGCGCAACGATTACTCGAAGTGCAAGAGGCATGGGCATTAAAGCAAGGGTATGAGCGCATTAAAGTGAAATCTCGAAATCAGTTTCCAGCCATGTTGCGCTTATTAATAAGAAATAACTATCTCATTGAAGATTATGAAAAAAAAGAGTCTCTCATAGAAAGCCGAATTCATTTCATTAAAGTGCTTAAAAAATAAATGAGACTTTTTCTCATTTAGTTATTGACTATCAAATGAGAACCATTATTATTAACCGTGTCTTAGGGAACAAACGAAAGTTCACAGGACGTTAAGTAACCCTATCGAGGAATCGATGTGTGGTGACTCAACGACCGAACTTAAACAGGTTCTTTTTGACACGACATTGCTCACATTGCTTCCAGTGTAATTTTTTAGCTTTTTGGTAAAGCGAATCAATCAATTGGCTTTGACCTTGTTTGCTAGGCGACATCTTCGGGTGTCGCTTTTTCTTTTTTATTTCGTGGTTTTTTAGTTATCCACTGAAATCATTTTTTATTCTGTCATCAAGTGGACAAGTGATCGCTTTACTGACAATCATCCACTGATGCTGACATGAAGTGAATTGACTGAGTAAAAGGGCAGCGAGTGTCTTTTCCACAATTGACGATCTAAAAAAGATCATTTCACCGCGTGCTGATCTATTTTTTAATCCTTTAAAAACATTAAGTTAAAATTTATCTGCACTCTATTTTTATGATTTTTAAGTGGTCGATAAAAAATCTATAAACAGACTTATCCACAGAATGCCTATCCACATCAGTGAATAGGATATCCCCTGAATCACTCAAAAACGGTAACAACGTAGAATCCCAGCAGTAGTCGTGGCATCCTAAGCTCATTTACTCACGTTTGGATAAACCTTCTATGGCTCGTATACCTGACAATCCGCTGATTTTGATCGACGGCTCTTCTTATCTCTACCGCGCGTTTCACGCTTACCCGGGCACCATGAGTAATGGTGAGATCCCGACGAACGCCATTTATGGCGTAGTGAATATGATCCGCAGCATGATGCGTCAGTTTGCTTCCGATCGTATTGCGGTGATTTTTGATGCGAAAGGAAAAACGTTCCGCGATGAGATGTATGATCAGTACAAAGCGAATCGTCCACCAATGCCCGATGATCTGCGTTGCCAGGTTGAGCCTTTGCATCAAGTGATCCGCGCGATGGGTTTACCATTACTCGCCATTGAAGGGGTAGAAGCGGACGACGTGATTGGAACATTGGCGCGTCAAGCCTCACAAGCTGGCATGCCCGTTTTGATCAGTACGGGCGATAAAGACATGGCTCAGCTGGTGGATGAGAACATTACACTGATTAATACCATGACCAATGTGGTGCTGGATCGTGAAGGCGTGATTGAAAAGTTCGGTATTCCACCTGAGTTGATCATCGACTACCTTGCATTGATGGGCGACAAAGTGGACAACATTCCCGGTGTGCCGGGCGTCGGTGAGAAAACCGCGACAGCACTCCTGCAAGGTATTGGTGGCTTGGAAGACTTATACGCCAACTTGGATAAAATTGCCGCTTTAGGTTTCCGTGGCTCAAAAACCATGGCGCAAAAGCTGGAAGAGAACCGTGACAATGCCAATCTCTCTTACCAATTAGCTACGATTAAATGCGATGTGGAGTTGGAAGAGTCACCACAAACACTGCTTAAGCAGACTCCCGATCGTGATGCACTGATGACATGGTACGGGAAGTTAGCGTTCAAATCTTGGCTGACGGAATTACTCGATGGCGGTACTGGAATTGTGACTGCGGACGAGCAAGCGAAAGCGTCTTCAGTGACAGCGTCAAACGCAGCAAACAATGCGGCAAGTAATGCAGCAGCGATTCCTGAAAGCCCTGCGGCACAGATCGATCGCAGCCAGTATCAAACGATCCTTAACGAGCAAGATTTCAATCTGTGGCTAGAAAAATTGCAGCAAGCCGAGCTGTTCGCCTTTGATACCGAAACTGACAGCTTGGATTACATGGTGGCCAACTTAGTGGGGATGTCGTTTGCGGTCGCAGAAGGTGAAGCGGCTTATCTGCCTGTTGCGCACGATTATCTGGATGCGCCGCAGCAGTTGGATCGCGACTGGGTGATCGCCCAGCTTAAACCTCTGCTCGAAGATGAAAGTAAGGCCAAAGTCGGCCAGAACCTCAAATACGATGCGAGCGTGATGGCGCGCTACGGCGTTGAGTTGCGCGGTATTCGCCACGACACCATGTTGCAATCCTACGTGTATAACAGCGTAGGCGGTAAACATGATATGGATAGCTTAGCGCTGCGTTTCCTGCAGCACAGCTGTATCTCCTTTGAGCAAATCGCCGGTAAAGGCAAAAATCAGATCACTTTTAACCAAATTGATCTGCAAGAAGCCGCTCAGTACGCCGCGGAAGATGCAGATGTGACTTTGCGTTTACATCAGCGTATCAGCCCGCTGATTGAACAAGACAGCAAACTGGCACAAGTGTATCGCGAAATTGAAATGCCGCTTGTTCCTGTGTTGTCACGCATTGAACGCACAGGTGTCATGATCGACGACATGCTGCTCAGTGCTCAATCGCAAGAAATTGCGTTGCGTCTAGATGAGTTGGAAAAAAAGGCGTATGAACTGGCTGGCCAGCCATTCAACCTCAGCTCACCTAAGCAACTGCAAACCATTTTGTTTGAGCAAATGAAGCTGCCTGTATTGCAAAAAACGCCATCAGGTACTCCTTCAACTAATGAAGAAGTGTTACAAGAGCTGGCCTTGGATTATCCACTACCGAAAGTACTGATTGAGTATCGTGGTCTGGCTAAACTCAAGTCGACCTATACCGATAAGCTGCCCAAAATGATTAACCCAAGTACAGGGCGTGTGCATACTTCTTACCATCAAGCTGTCACGGCTACGGGGCGTCTATCATCGACGGATCCAAACCTACAAAACATCCCTGTTCGTAATGAAGAAGGACGTCGCATTCGCCAAGCGTTCGTTGCACCGCATGGTTGGAAAATCATGGCTGTCGACTACTCACAAATTGAGCTGCGCATCATGGCGCATCTGTCGGGTGATCAGGCATTACTCGATGCCTTCCGTGAAGGGAAAGATATTCATGCTGCCACGGCGGCTGAAATCATTGGTGTGCCGATTAAGCAAGTCAGCAGTGAGCAGCGTCGTCGCGCCAAAGCGGTTAACTTTGGTTTGATCTACGGCATGAGCGCGTTTGGTTTGGCAAAACAGCTCGGAATTCCGCGTGGTGAAGCGCAAGAGTATATGGATAAATACTTCGAGCGTTATCCAGGCGTCATGCAGTATATGGAAGACACACGTAGTCGCGCGGCTGAAATGGGTTATGTAGAAACCATTTTTGGTCGTCGCTTACATCTGCCTGAAATTACTTCGCGTAATGGGATGCGTCGAAAAGCGGCAGAGCGAGCCGCGATCAACGCGCCAATGCAAGGTACAGCAGCAGACATCATCAAAAAAGCCATGCTGTTGGTGGATGAATGGATTCAGCGAGAGGGTGATGGTCGTGTCAAATTGCTGATGCAAGTACACGATGAACTGGTATTTGAGGTTGAAGAGTCATCTTTATCCGAAATTGAAAGTAAAGTACAACAGCTGATGGAATCAGCAGCGGAGCTTGCTGTGCCACTAGTTGCTGAAGCTGGGCACGGAGATAACTGGGAACAAGCTCATTAGTTGATTTTTTCAGCGTAATTCATCAGTAATATGAGCCAGCGCACGTTCGCTGGCTTTTTTTTATCACTAAAAAAGTTTACGTGGCTCAGACTGTTATGTTGCTAAATAAAAAATCAGTGAAAAAAAACTACAAAAAAGATTTTCAATTCTGACCAATTGTTGTACATTAACTCTCGTAGGGTACAGAGGTAAGATGTTCTATCTTTCAGACCTTTTGTTTCACGTTATTGGATTAGGCTGATTCAGCCGCCCCAGTCACTATTTGACTGGGGCGTTTTTTATTGGGCGCAATTCAAGTTCTTCAATCTGTTTCGAGTCATATCTTCATATACATTTTTAGCTTACTTAGCGATGTAAGTTGATTCTCATTGAGTTACAAAAAGCACTGCATTCTGTAATTAAACTCCATTCACACTTTTATTATTTCTGGATAAAAACTAAGTATCTAAAAGACCTTGTTTTATCCGAATAAACTTACGTAATCCATTGGTATGTAAGGTTAGACGACTGCCAGTCGCATAATTTTCGTCAGTTTTGTGCTTGCTTGATATTTGTGTGCCTTTGCGGAATGCTTGACGACATAACAATAACAACCGATTTCTCTCCCGTTGCCCCACCAGGATGGTGGGGATTTTGTTTGTCTCAATAGCCTTTCTCATCGCTCAAATGTTTACCTCAAATAAAAAACCCCGCTAAAGCGCTGTCTCTTGATCACATTTCATGCTCAAGAGACATTGCAAGCTCGTAACCTTCAAGGATGGTTTGTAGTTTGAACCATCCTTCCCAAAGTCGCTCCCAGCCCACTATTCCTGTTCGTTTACTATCGTGCCACCCAGCTAATTTCCCTAAGCTAAGATAAGCCCAGCGCACTGTTGGCGCGTGTTTCGGCGGTTTGCTTTTTTCTACCTTTAGCCATAACAATTTCCACGCTTTGTTGCCCAGTAAAGTTTCGCAGCTTTGTTCCTCGGCCACTTCTTGTTGCTGACCAAGATGACGAAGCTGCTGGATCCGCACTGCAATAAACGCCAGA
>NZ_AOMO01000038.1 GCF_000338875.1 Vibrio mimicus CAIM 602
GAGAGTTTAATCAAGCGGTTAACGCGTCGGCTATCACCTAAGTTGGCATGTTGAAAGACATGTTTAGCCCATTGTGCAGAGTTTGATATAAAGTTCATAGTGTTTGCCTGATGTTGTAATGAAGATCAGATCGACAACATCAAACAGAGTTCAAAAAAATCCCCCGTACTTGACGGGGGATTTGTGTATAAGAGACAGCCAATACTGGCGGTTTTTTCTTAAATCAGATCAAGCACAGTTCAAAGAACATTCCACACCTTGCTTATTCGATCTCATCTTCCTGATCGAGTTCAGGCTTTGGTGCCACTTTCTTTTTCGGGATAAATACCGAATCGCCCACAGCCACATTCTGGTAGAAGCTCTTATCACGAGACGCTGGCTTCTTCGCTTTCGCAGGCGCTTTCGCTTTTTCAACACGCTTGCTCGGCGCTGTTTTCTTGGTGGCTTGGCGTGGTTTTAGCCCTTTGAACTTACCGGCTAAGCCATCCAATACTTCAAATTGAATCTCTTGCTGTAAGAAAGCTTCTACACGTTTGAAGCTATCCCAATCTTTCGGGCCAACCAGTGACATAGCATCACCTTTGTTACCCGCACGACCAGTACGACCAATGCGATGCACGTATTCTTCAGTATGTTTTGGCATATCGAAGTTAATAACGTGAGTCACTGTCGGAATATCAAGACCACGTGAAGCAACATCCGTAGTTACCAAAATCTTAAAGACCACACGCTCAAATTGGCTCATGATGGTGTTGCGTTGAGCTTGGTTTAAGTTACCGCTCAGTGCTACTGCTTTAAGGTTGCTCTGGTTGAGTTTTTCAGTCAGACGATCCGTATCCGCACGCGTTGCGGTGAAAATGATCACTTGGCGGTATTCTGCATCCGCCAAGATACGTTCTAACAACGCTTCTTTGTGATCCAGATGGTCACACAGATAGAAGTGCTGAGTAATGTCTTTGTGCTCTTCACTGCCTACGCCAATCGCGATACGCTTTGGCTCATTGAGCATTTCCATCGCGATGTCATTCACGTCCGCGTGATCTAACGTCGCAGAGAACATCAACGTTTGGCGACGGCGGTGCTTAGCGGCGTTATGGATACGGCGCAGTTCTTTGGCAAAGCCTAAATCCAGCATACGGTCAGCTTCATCTAAAACGAGCGTTTCCAAGCCATCCAGAAACAGTGAGCGGTGGTCAAGGTGATCCGCCAAGCGTCCCGGTGTTGCCACGATAAATTTCGGGTCACGAGCCAAAGCTTTAACCTGATCGTTAAAGTTTTCACCACCCGTGATTAGGGTTGCGGTGTAGCTTAAACCACCCAACATAGAGCGCAGCTCACCATACACTTGTTTCGCCAACTCACGCGTTGGAACTAAAATAACACCACGCGGATCTTTAGCTGAAAATGCTTTGGTTTTTAAAGATTTATGTAGCATAGGCAGCACGAATGCCAGCGTTTTGCCTGAACCCGTCTTAGATGAAGCCAACAGATCACGCCCCGCGATAGATAAGGGGATTGCCTGCTGTTGGATCTCAGTCGCTTGTTTGAAATTGTAATGCGCTAGATTTTTCAGTAAGCGATTATCTAAGCCTAAATCTTTGAATTGCAAAGTATTCTCCATCTTTGGTTATGCTAAAAAGTGTAAAGCAGATCACGAAAAAGTCCGTTATGATAGCGCAAATCGCCTATTTATAGATAGTCGAGCTATAAAATAATCCCAAAATGAATAAGCCTATCGAATGCAAAATGCTCAACTCATCAGCCAAAAGTTGAGATGTCGGACAATTTATTGATTCGTTGTCAAATTCTTGGATTTTTTTAACTTTTCAGGGCTAGTTTTGCGCGAAATAGCGACTACAATTTAACTCGTCCTTATTTTAAACACACTAAGTATAGGACGTAACTGACACCGACTTACAAGTTAAGGAGTTCTCTATGAACAAGATGTTAATCGCCGCAGCCGCGTCTTCCGTACTTCTACTGGCGGGTTGCGCCTCAGGTCCTGATGAAGCTACCACTGCAAAAATGAACGAAATCAGCAATCAGGTCAGCGAACTGAACACGCAAGTTGCAGCACTGACATCAAAAGTGGATCAAGCAACTGAAGCAGCGAAAGCCGCTCAGGAAGAAGCTGCACGCGCTAACGAACGTATCGACAACATTGCTCAGTCTTACACTAAGTAATATTTGAGTGATTGATTAATTGAAGAGCCAGCGATTGCTGGCTCTTTTTTATTTTTGAAACCTTAGTCATCATGCCGTGGCTTGGCAATCTGTTATTGGGTGAAGGAATCCCATTGAGGTGGTACCACTTCAATCGGCACTCCATTTTGTGCCAACAGTGCGGCGCGAGCTTTGGCATCAGAAACTTTATTTTCTTCCAACCACCAACTCAGTTCTTGCGGCATCACTAAGCTTTTCTTCACACCATTACTGCGTGTGAGTGGTTCATGCACTTCAATAAACACGCTTCGATCCGGTTCAAGGGCAATTTTGATCGGCTCATCGATAATCCGCACTTTCTCACCGCGTTCAACTTGCTGATAAAGCCATTCGATATCTTTGGGATCCATACGAATACAACCAGCACTTACCCGCATCCCAATCCCAAAATCTTTGTTGGTTCCGTGGATCAAATACTCGCCAGAGCCATAGGCCAATCTCATCGCATAATCACCAAGTGGGTTTTCTGGGCCAGAAGGCACTACGGCAGGCAATTCAATCCCTTTCGCTTTGTATTCACTGCGAATTGAAGCAGGCGGAGTCCAAGTCGGATTTTTGCGTTTACCACTGATCGAGGTTTGCATTACCGGAGTATCGCGGCCAATTCGCCCGATACCGACGGGGAAAATATGCACTTTGCCTTCATCGGGTCGGAAATAGTAAAGGCGCAACTCAGCAAGGTTGATCACGATCCCTTCATAAGGCACTTTCGGCAAAATGATCTGCGCAGGAATCGACAGCACAAAGCCTTCTTGCGGTAAAAACGGGTCAACCCCACGGTTGGCCGCCATCAGCGCCAGAAAGCCAATGTCATACTGTTTAGCAATGTCAGACAGCGTTTGCCCTTTTTGAATTTCATGGTACTGCGTGCTACCGACTATGCTGCTGCCTTCAACAGGCAGTTCAAACACGGCGGCATTCACACTATAAGTGACCACCAATGAACAACCGATTGCCCAAACTTTCCGCCACATACTGCTGGTTATCCCTTCGCTGTTTTATACAAACGTAAGGTTACTTCTCTTTCCTGTTTATGATCAACTAGTGGCGCAGGATATAACACACTATTGACCGCTGGATAGGTCCAAGGCTGATGAATATAGGCAGAGGAAACGGAACGCAGTTCAGGTACCCAACGGCGGATAAAATCCCCATTTGGATCGAACTTTTCCCCCTGACTGACAGGATTAAAAATCCGGAAATAAGGCTGCCCATCACACCCCGTTGACGCGCACCACTGCCAACCACCATTGTTAGCCGCGTAATCACCATCAATCAGACGACTCATAAAATACCGTTCGCCCCAGCGCCAATCGATGTGCAGATCTTTGGTCAGAAAGCTCGCGACTATCATGCGTAATCGATTGTGCATCCATCCCGTTTGATTGAGCTGACGCATCGCAGCATCGACAATCGGATACCCCGTCTGGCCTTCACACCAGCGCTGGAATTTTTCGCTATCGTTCCACCATTCAAGACGAGCACCCCATTCTAGGAAATCTCGGCTTTTGGAAATATTAGGCTCAATCGCCACCAAGTGCTGATAGAACTCCCGCCAAATAAGCTCACTTAGCCAGACTTGGGCACCTTCGCTGAGTGCGCTCATTGCTGATTCTCGATAAAGGCGAGCGACACATTGACGTGCCGACAAAGCACCAATCGCCAAATAAGGTGAAAGAACACTTGTGCCTTCACGCGCTGGGAAATCACGCCATTGATGGTAATCCTGCACTCGCTCTCGGCAAAAATCGCGCAGTTGAGTACGTATAACCTCAAACTCCACGGGCCATTGAGAACTGTCAACTCTTGGGTAATTAAACACTTGGTCTGTGTTCCAGACCAAATGGCTGAACTCGTTGGGTACATCCCAAGGGGCCGCAGAGTGGTTTCTTGGGATCACCGGAGGTTGAAACAAGCTTAACCAAGCGCGTTTGAAAGGGGTGAAAACTTTAAAAAATTCACCTTGTTTGGTGCGTACTGAACCCGGAGGAAGAATGCACTTATCGTCAAAAGCAGACCATGAAATTCCCTGCTCAGCGAGAAACTGCTCTGTGCGAAGATCACGCTGCTGCTCATCCAACTCATAATCTCGGTTGGCCAACACTTGATTGGCATTCAACGCCTTTGCCAATTGATTAACGGCATGGGCGGCCTCACGAAAATCCGCTACTTGCTGATAAAAAAGCGGGATATTGATCGCTGCTAACTCTTGCTGCAATGCGGACAAACGACGCCAGATAAAATCCGCTTGGATCGGAGCTAAATGGTGTTGCAGCCACTGCTGAGGTGTCGCAACATACACCGCTGCCACCGTTTCTCCACTTTCTATCGCAGCAGTAAGTGCCGTGTTATCAAAGCTGCGCAGATCGCGCCGAAACCAAACCAATTTCATGGCAATACCTTATTGTTGTAGCTGTTGCAGTACATCCGATAACACGCACTGTTCACCAAATTGCTCTTGCAGGCGCTCCAATCCTTGTTGCTGAACGGCAGGCAAGGCTCGATGGGCGTGAAACGCCAAAGTTTGATACTGAGCCAAGCCAGCGTGATCCGGCAGGCCACGAATGTCATCCACCGCTTCAAGCAAGGTAACTTGATAGCCTTTTTCAGCCCATGCCAGCGCCCATAACCAAGCATTGAGCGATCCCGCTTCATCCAGACTGATACACAGGCATTTACCTTTGTTAGCAGCTTTGTTTTCGGCATCGAGAATAAACGCCAGTTTCGTCAACATTAAAGTGCGAAACAGCCCCATTTGTAGGGAACGCAGTGGGCCTTTGACTCTTTCTAACGCTTCTGCAACAGGCTGTACAAACTGAGCTTGCATCACATTCAGCGGATATTCTTTTAATACGGTGGCGATGATCTGCTCTGCTTTGGAGCGCTGCAGATCAGCCAGTGCCATGAGTAAAGCTTCGCACTCTTCCAGTTGATTAGCACTTTGTGGGGCGAATTCTGTATCAGTCACGCCGCTTTGTAACAGTGACCCGACTTTACCAATCGCCACCCCTTTCGCCAGCCAGCTTTGGATTTGGCGGATCATTTCGATGTCTTGCTCGGTGAACAAACGGTGCCCTTTTTCAGTACGATCCGGCTGCACCAGATTATACCGACGCTGCCATGCACGCAGGGTTACAGGCTTTACGCCGGTTATTTCTGCTACTTCGCGTATCGCGTAGCGTTTTTCATCACAAGCCATAACGTAATTTCAACTCCTGAGGATAAGGATTCAGATAGCGTTGTTGATCAAGATACCCATCGGGATACAACGCGAGATAATGTTTTAGCAAAGTCAGTGGCGCAAGCAGTGGCAGTTCACCTAATCGGTAACTTTCGATCACTTGCGACAACTCTGCTTTTTGCAGTTTGTTGAGCGAGCGTTTGAAATACCCTTGCAGATGCATCAACACATTGGTGTTGTTCTTGCGACTGGCACGGTGAGCCAAAGCCTGCATCAAACCTAAACGGTACTCCTGAATAAACGTGTCCAGCGGATACTGTTTTACGTTGGCCACCAATTTCCCCAAAGCCCGATAGGACTCTGGATGATGCGCCATCAAACTCAGTTTGTAGCGAGAGTGAAAATCCACCACTTTTTTGGCGCTTGGAGCTTCACCCATGCTGGTGTAAAAATCGTGCAAGCAGTACAGACGAGTGATGAAGTTTTCACGTAGCACTGGGTCATTCAAACGACCATCTTCTTCAACAGGCAACCAAGGCATTTTTTCCATCAAGATTCGAGTGTAAATACCCACACCCTCTTTCTCCGTGCCATGCTGTTTGTACACTTTGACTCGTTCCATACCGCAACTTGGGGACTTGGCACAGACGATATAGCCGCAAAGATCTGAGGTTTGCAACTCCGCGACTTTTTGCTGCGAATAGCGTTCCAGCCCTTCGGTATGGTCGCGAGTGCCATCTTTGGTTTCCACCAAGGCAATCCGTTCACCCTCAGAGATCAGCCTTAAGGTTGCTCGTGGCACCGGCAAGCCCATCCCCATTTCAGGACAGACAGAAACAAATTCGGCGTAACGCGCAAGTTCATCCGTCACGAAGTGGCTGATTTTGTGCCCACCATCAAAGCGCACTTTGGCCCCGAGTAGACAAGCACTAATGCCAATTTTAAGCGGCGTGGTCTGCATACGAGTCTCCAACACTTATCTGTACAATGAGAATTTCTGTACAAGATCTATAGCATGTCATTTTATGGTGTACAAATATTTTTTTTGTACAGAAAAATCACGAGAAGAAAAACCAAACGATTACCAAAACGCTTGCCTTATCAGTTTCAACAAATTTCGTTATCAATAGGCTACCTTGAGCTTAAAAGAGAGTATTTTGTGACACCCCTCTCAAGGAGCCCTGCCTATACTGGCTACTATTGGCTCAACAGATAAATCCTCAGCCAACAGGATTCGTAATCAATATTTTGTCTGTCGGCTGAACTGAATTGGAGAATAACCATGGCAACCCCACACATTAACGCACAACCTGGTGATTTTGCTGAAACCGTGCTGATGCCGGGCGATCCGCTACGTGCTAAATACATTGCAGAAACCTTCCTAGAAGACGCGAAGCAAGTGTGTGATGTACGCAGCATGTATGGCTTTACTGGCACTTATAAAGGCAAAAAAGTGTCCGTAATGGGTCATGGTATGGGTATTCCATCTTGCAGCATCTATGTACATGAGCTGATTGCTGAATACGGCGTGAAAAACATCATCCGTATCGGTAGCTGTGGCGCAGTGCGTGACGACGTTAAACTGATGGACGTTGTCATCGGCATGGGTGCATCGACCGACTCTAAAGTCAACCGCATCCGTTTCAGCGGCCATGATTTTGCTGCGATCGCGGATTACGATCTGCTGGAAACCGCCGTGAATCAAGCACGTGCTCAACAAGTTCCAGTGAAAGTGGGTAACGTTTTCTCTGCGGATCTGTTTTACACCCCTGAGCCAGAAATCTTCGAAAAAATGAAGAAACTGGGCATTTTAGGTGTGGATATGGAAGCAGCTGGTATCTACGGTGTAGCCGCTGACCTTGGCGCTCGTGCTCTGACGATTCTGACTGTTTCTGATCACATTCTGCGTGGCGAGAAACTCAGCTCTGAAGATCGTCAAAAATCATTTAATGACATGATGAAAGTCGCGCTTGAAACCGCAATCAACATCTAATTTATCTTGTCATCACCGTCAGGCTGAAAGGTCTGACGGTCAGAAATACCCCGAGGGGGAGATCGTGCCTAACGACCAACTACCACCGGACGCAGAAGGTTTACAACTCAACTTTTGTAAAACATTGGCGTGTGACAACTTTGGATTGAGTGAAGCAAAACATTACGTTTTGCAGCGCGTAAACCCGAAACGGCCAGCGATGGTTTGTCGTGAATGTGGAGCTTTCCCCCCCTTACTTAATAATCGTGAAGTGGTGAATGAACTGCACCGCTTGCGTCAATTGCACAGTGAAGGCCTTCCCGCTTGCCGTAATCCGGCTTGCGCGAATACGGGTCTATCCGTGCACACTCACAAACAGCTGTACCATGCCTTTGGTTACAGCGGCGATCGCCAGCGTTATCGTTGCAAAGCTTGTCACGCAACCTTTGTCGACAAATGGTCGGGCGCGAACCATAAACTCAATTTCCAAGAATCTCTGCTCGGGTTACTGTTCACTGGCTACTCTGTACGTGAAATTTGCCGTAAGTTAACCATCAATCCCAAGACGTTTTACGATCATCTTGACCATATCGCCAGCCGCTGTCGCCGAAAATTGGCAATGATTGATGCACGCTGGGTAAACCATGCTGAGACGTATCAATTTGCTTCGCACTATCAACCTTTACAGTCACACAGCCATAATGGGGTGTTTTGGATCGCGACGGGGGATGCCAGAACGGGCTACATCCTATGCCAACATCTCAACTATTCGGCTACGGAAGAGCCGCAAGGCTCGTTTGACCACGATCCGTATCAAATGCCTGCGCGTTTTGTTCCTCGGGAATATCTGGCAGAAGCCCAAGCCTTACCTCATAAAAATGCTTCGTTACTGCGTGAGCGCATCGATAACCGCTACCAGTTGATCTTGGCGCGAGGCAATGTGGAAGATCCTATGGGGAATTTGACTCAGTTTCACTACCCGTCAAAAGGTGCGGTGATTCGTCCGCCGTACACTTCATATGCCCATTACTTGCACGTACTGGATATGTGCGATCCGGAGAAGCGCGTTTCGATTTACATGCCGCAAGATCCGCTACTGCGTTCGGCAGCCCTGAGTGTCAGCTTATCCCGAATCCAACGTCAAAATGTTGACCTGATGTACGTAGAAGAAGATCCCGATTGGCAAGCCCAAACCCAATTCGATAAAACCGATATCGTACATGTGGGGTGGTGGCGTGATCGCTGGGCAATCGCCCATTTAGGCACCAAAGCGAAAGGGATTTGCTATCTCGCGGGCAGCCACCCAGACCCACAACATTGGCTACAACACGCTTCAACCCGACAAATCGAGTTCTACCAAAATCGATTCCAACTGCTGTTTGAATCCTTCATTAACGAACCGCGTCGTAAGCTACGCCCGGGGGGAATTCAACCTTTACTGGATATTTTCCGTGCATGGCACAATTTATGCTACCAAGATAAACACGGCTTCACTGCGGCACAAAACTTAGGTTTATCGCAGCACCCTCTAACATTAAAGGAACTTTTGTCCTAAATTGCTTAGAAGAAAGAGTGTGAGATAACACCAATTATTGTCGAATGACTTGATAAAAGTGTCCGTTTTTTCATATGAATTCGTGTTTAATGACGCCTTCACTTTATAATGGACGCGTCATGTCGAGCATTAAATCGCCTAAGGACGACTGTATTTTGGACAAAAGCCAATATCTTCTTGAACTGGAATTAGAACAGCTCAGATCGCGCATTGAATCTGAGCCAGAGAAGGTATTAGTCCAAGCAGAACAGTGTTTAATCCGAGCTCGACAAATTCATTTTACGACGGCCATCATCGAAGCCCTGATCATCATGTCGCGCTGCTACTGGTGCAAAATGGACTATCGAACGGGGCTGAAGTACATCAAAGACGCCTATCAAAACCAGAGTAACCTCGATACCGACCATTTTCTGCCAGAGATCTTGCACATCCACGCTTTACACTGTTGGGGTCAAGCCAAATACTACACCGCTCAGCAATTTTGGATTAATGCCTTAGAACAGTCAGCGCTGATCGATGAGCCAGAAACGGAAATCGAGTGTCTGATTGGCCTTGGCAATATCTGGCGTATTACTGGCGAATATAAACTGGCCTGTTCAACCCATGATCTTGCGGTGAAAGTTGCCAATAACACTCGTATCAGTTGGCTAGAAGGTAAAGCGCGAATTTTATGGGCGTGGGATCTCTACCACCTCGGCCAGTATGTTGACATGCTAACGGTGCTCGATGGCGCGGAAGAAGTGCTACAGAACCACCCCAACACCACATGGCAAGCAGAAGTATGGGATTTTCGCGGTTTAGCGCTGCTTGGTTTGGAACGAATTGAAGATGCGGAAGAAGCGACACGGCGAGCTCATGAGCTGGCGGTAGCCAACAATCTGACGTGGATGAAAGCGCACTCATTCATCAGCCGAGCGCGTTTGGAGCTTCTGCGTAAGAACTTTTCTGCCGCCGCTGATCTTCTGAGCAGTGCTGAGAAAGCGGCCAGCTCATTTGATAATGGCGAACTCCTCTCACAAATCTGTTATCAACAGTCACGCGTGGCGGAAGAGAATGGTGATGCTCAAGCCGCGTTGATCGCCTTTAAAAAATACCGACGCTATACCGTGATGATGCTGCGTGAGCAAACCATGCGTGTGGGTATGGATAAAGCACGTTCATCGAAACGCCAGCTCGAACAGCGGGCGCGCAAACTGATCAATCGGATCCGAGGTCAACACGAATTCGACCCAGAAAAACACCTGACCAACGTGGTTTCAGAAACCTATTGGTGGGAACAGTTGGTGTTGTTCAAAACTGAGCTGAAAAAATCCAACCACGCTGTGGTGGTCATTCAACACCAAAACGCGAAATACATTGATGTGTGTACGGAAGTGATCCATTCACTGTGCGCACCACAAGATTTACTTTCACGGATCAGTAGTGACCGTTTAGGCTTGCTGCTGGCAGAAAAAGGCGATGCCGCTTTAGAAATTTTCCAAGTCATGGCGAAAATGATTGAAATCTACCCATGGCACCGTAAAGGTTTGGAAGGCCCACTCCCCAAAATCATGCTCCAAGATATTCTCTCTTTCCCATTTACCTTGGAACAGTTGATTGATACTCCAGCACAGGAAACGTCGTATGGAAACCCTGCTCAATAAGATCAAAGAAGCTGGGCTGGATGCGGCCTCTGTCGCTGGTGAAGAAGCGATTATTTTCTGGAACCATGTCAGACAGCATGTGGCGACTACTGCGCAAGAGCGTGCACAAAGCTACATCATCAGCGCGGAATATCGCCGTGAAATGAAACAGTGGCAAACCAGTATTGAAGAGTTGCGTGCCGCCCTATCGCTGTTAGAGTTGCCTGCAGATTTGGAGTTGGTACTTTCGGTAAAACACAGCCTCAGTGAGCGTTTGCTCGATCACGGCGAATATATCGCTGCCCTTTCTGAATATGTGGCCATTTCGAATATCGCGGTTCAACATGGCATGATTGATGACTACGTTCTGGCGGTGCTCGGCATGGGCAATTTGTGTGATGCCTACGGCGATCATAATCGTGCATTACGCTACTACCAGAAAATTGATGGTATCGACCACGCGATTTCCAGCCGCTCCTTGCGCCTACGCTACAAGCTCTACATGCTGGCTTGCTACATTAGCCTTGGTCGTTTTGCCGCCGCCAATGATCTCATCAAAGAGTGTGAAGAACTGAGTATTCTCGTCAGCGATAAACTGCTCACCGGGCAGATCATGCTTTATCAAGCCAAACTTTACCTACAACAAGGTAAAGCGCAAAAAGCCATGATGACACTGGCCAATGCCCAGTACTCTTCTTCACTCACCCCTTCTGATTGGCTTTCGAGCATGCTTCGTATTGAACTGGCACATTGCCTATCAAGATCTGGAAAAGCACATCTTGCGACCTTGTTGCTCAGCAGCACAGAGAAACGATTAAAGAACGCCCATTCTCCCTTCCTTGAAAAACGCTTGTTTGAAGCGTTCAGTGAAGTGTGTGAGTTAGAAGGCATGTACTCCACCGCACTCACCTATGAGAAAAAAGTCTTCCGCATCGAAAGCGACTTGATGAAGCGCATTCCAATCAGCGAATTAGGCCCAATTCAATTGCGTCGTCTGTCACGCTTTGAACTGCAACTCAAACTGATCCTGTCGGAATTGGAAAATCGTGAACTCAAAGAGACCACCGAAAGCCAGAAAAATACTGTACTGCAGCTACAACAGGATGTGTTCACCGACCCTCTGACTAAGCTGCATAACCGCCGCTGGCTTGACGTTAAACTTAAAGATCTGCTGCTCCATGAAACACCATTTGCTTTCTTGGTGGTGGATATCGATCACTTTAAATCGATCAACGATGAGCTCAGCCACTTGGTGGGTGACAAAGCGATTGTGAATGTCTCTAGCGAGCTGGCATCCTACTTTAAATTCCGTGGTGCATCCTGTGTGCGTTTTGGGGGCGAAGAGTTTCTGGTGATCATTGAACACGCCACTTCCGAAATGGCGCAAATGCATGCGGAAACCTTCCGTCAGCGTATTTTCGATTTTCCTTGGCAAGAAGTGCTTGGCGAACGTGGCCTTACTGTCAGTATCGGCATCACTTTGCATCGCGATGGTGAAAATACTCAGCGTACTTTCTACCGGGCGGATAAAGCTCTGTACCGAGCCAAAGCTAACGGCCGCAACCAAGTGTGTGTCGAATAGCAAAAAACAGACAATACCCGTCTCAGCGTCATCTTCTGCGCTATGTTTCTAGTATCATTCAGTTTACTATCATTTCGGCGATGAATGTGGTGGTGGACATAGTACCATCCGGACGTCTTTCACTTCGCTCGCCACCCGTTATGCCGTCGTTTGGTATAACAGGTTATTCCGCTTTATTGGATAAAAGGACCACTGCATGTTTCTCGACTATTTTGCCCTTGGGTTGCTCATTTTTGTCGCCCTGGTCATCTTTTACGGCATCATTGTCATTCACGACATTCCCTATGAGATCGCTAAAGAGCGCGACCACCCGCACCAAGATGCGATTCACTATGCAGGCTGGGTAAGCCTGTTTACCCTCCACGCCTTATGGCCATTTTTATGGATCTGGGCCACGTTGTGGCGCAAAGAACGTGGTTGGGGTTTTCAAAAATTGGAAGCCGAACAGCATGATATACATCACCGAGTCGATGTATTGATTGATGAAGTAAAACAATTACGTACAGAGCTAGAAACTTTGAAATCATCTTCCGCCCCTGTCGCTCCGACTGCCGTCGTAGCGCCAACGTCAGAGGAGAAGCAATAATGGATTTACTGCTGATCCTGACTTACACCGCATTGTGTGTGTCCATTTTTAAAATTTTCAAAATCCCACTCAATAAATGGACTGTTCCTACCGCTGTGTTAGGCGGTGTAGTACTCATTGGTACTTTGATTTTATTGATGAACTACAACCACCCTTTTACTCAGTTGGGTAACCAAGTTTATTCAACCACGCCGATTGTGTCGGGAGTGAGAGGTCGTGTGGTTGACGTCCCCGTCAAAGCAAACCAACCTCTCACCCAAGGTGATGTACTGTTTCGTATTGACCCTGTGCCTTTTGAAACCGAAGTGGCACGTTTACGCGCTAAAGTGAAAGAGGCAAGCCAAGGTGCTTTGGGGCTAGAATCCACCTTGAAAGAAGCAGAAGCCGCTGTTCTTAAAGCAGTAGCTGAGCGAGACAAAGCACAACGTGAATTCGAAAGATACAAACGTGGTTATGACCGTGGTGCGTTTACTGAGCAACAAATGGATACCACGCGCCAAGCCTTTAAAGCCGCGCAAGCCGCTTTAGAAGTGGCGCAATCAAAGCAAGAGCAAGCACAGATCGCTTTAGATTCTGAGGTGGGCGGAGAGAACACCACCGTTGCTCAGCTCTTGGCCGAACTGCGTAAAGCCGAGTTCAATTTAGAACAAACGGTGGTTCATGCCCCAACCGATGGTTATGTGACCCAACTGGCTTTGCGCCCAGGCATGATGTCCGTACCACTGCCATTAGCTCCGGTCATGACCTTTGTGCACACTGAAGAGAAAATCTACACTGCGGCTTTCCGCCAAAACTCTCTCCAGCGTTTGCAACCGGGATTCGAAGCTGAATTTTTGTTCCGCGCTCTACCTGGGAAAGTCTTTAAAGGGGAAGTGATTGAAGTGCTGCCAGCGATTGGTGAAAGCCAGATCCAAGCCCGCGGTACTCTGTTGGGTACTGATGCTCTCAGAACCTCTGGTCGTGTTTTTGTCACACTCAAAATTACGGATGATCTCAGCCAATACCACCTCCCTATGGGTACGGCGGTAGAAGTTGCTGTGTACTCCGATAGCTTTGAACATGTCTCTATCATGCGTAAGGTACTGATCCGCATGAAGAGCTGGCAAAACTACCTCTATCTCGATCATTAATTCCTCGCGAATTAATGTAAAAAAGCCACTCAATCGAGCGGCTTTTTGTTTTCTCTTATGCCTATTTAGAGGCAACCTCAATCAAGAGTGCTTCAACGGCTGCCGCTAGCTGTCGGTCGGCTCCTGCCTCCACGGATTCAGGATCGTTGTAAACAAGAATATCGGGCACGACTTCTTGGTTTTCAAACCAACGACCTTGTTCGTCTTTAAAGCCCAATTGTGGCACACCGTAGACTAATCTAGGATCTTGTTGCTGCTCCCAAATTACCGCGGTTCCGGTGCCCGGCACTCGCTCACCAACAAGCTTACCTAACCCTTCCGTTTGGTAAAAATAAGGCACGATTGAACCATCGGAATAACTATCAGCGTTAGCGAGCATAATGCTTGGTTTCGCCCAACGTCGCTCAGGTGCTGAGGCCACCACATACCCATCACGAGTCTGCATCACCGAATGACGAGTACCGGAGAGAATTTCTATCACTTGGTCGTGCAGCCAACCGCCCGCATTAAAGCGTACATCCACCACTAAACCCAGTTTGTCTTTTTCACGACCAAACATGTCGTTCTGCATGCGCTCAAAACTGGCGGCATTCATGGCAGCTAAATGCACGTAGCCTAAGCGTCCATCAGAAAGTTTCTCGACCAGTGCACGTCGTTGTTCAACCCACTGTTCGTAGAGCAGATCGCTCTCCTCCTCAAGCCCAATAGGCACCAAGGTAAAGTTTTTCGCCTTATCATCACCCGGAGTCAGCACACTCAGTCGAGTCAGCTTGCCTTGGGTAAAGTTCAAGAAACGGTGAATGTCTTGTTGATCGCTGATGGCTTTACCATTCACAGAATAGATGATGGCTCCGGCTTTAATCGGTGATTGGTAGGTATCCGCAGGGCCTCCTGGAAGTAGCGCTTTGACTCGAACCCCCTTACCTCGGTAACGATCGTCATAATAAAGACCCAATGATGCAGGTTCTTCCCAACTTGAACTGCCCGCAGCAAACGAAGCGCCAGTATGCGATACATTCAACTCTCCAACCATTTCACTCAGTAACTCAGCAAAATCCGTGTAGGTTCGAATGCTTGATAGATGCTTGCGGTACAAGTCACCGTAAAGTTTCCAATCCACACCATGCATTTGTGGGTCGTAGAATTTGGTTTGGGTCAGACGCCACACATGTTCAAACATGTAAGCCATTTCAGCGCGAAAATCGAAATTGGCCTTCGCTTCGTAACGAATAAACTCCGAGTCTTGCGTAACTACATTCAGGTTTTCAATGCCGTGCTCACCAATAATGAACAAGCTTTCATCGTCAGAGGCCATCGCCAGAAAAGCAGCATCTTCACCAAGGCGGCTGAACAAGTTCTTCATCTCACCATTGTGCAAATCAATTTCTGAGATTTGCACAGATTCCCCCATGCGGTGCGCAATGATCAGGTGTTGGTTATCTGGCATTAAGTGCTTGAAAATAATATCGAGTGAAGTCGGCGTCATACGTATCGTACGCAGTTTTAGACCTTGGTCTTCCACGACGATGGGGACTACTGGAGCTAATGCGTTATCATCCCCCTCTTTATCTGCCGCAATTTCTTCATCCAGCCACTGCTGTTCTTCCGTTTTGTTGAAGTTAAATTTAGCTTGACGATTGAGTGCGACGCCATACACATCATACTGCGCCGCGAAATCATTAATTTCACGCAATCCTTTGGCATCGGTTAGCCAATATACCCACTGCCCATCCGAACTAAATTGCGGATCAAATTCAGAAAAGCCGCTGTTGCTCAGATTCACAGGAGCCTCACTGCTATCAAATTTCAATAGCTGAATATCACCGTTAAATGCTGCTCGATCACGAGTCACTAAGTACTCACTGTCTGGCGACCACTGATAACTGAGATCGGAATCAAAGTAGGAATAGAGCGCTTGATCATCTAATAAGGTAAAGGTTTTATCCTGTTCAATGTCATACACTTTCAGTGTGTTGCGGTTTTCTCGGTAAGCAATGCGCTTATTATTGGGCGAATAGAGTGGCTGGATCAGATCTTCTTCGGCTGTCAGAACAGACTCTTCCACAATATCCAATGAGGTAGAGAAACTCTTCCCTCCATCATTCACGTAGCTTTGATAAATATCCCAACTGCCACCACGTTCAGAAGCGTAAATTAATCGAAAGCCATCGCTTGAAAACGCGATGTTGCGTTCAGCTTCCGGCGTATCGGTGATTCGCTCGGTGAGCCCAGAAAGCAGCGATACCACATAGACATCGCCTCGCGCCACAATGGCCACTTCAGGAGAATTGGGCGATACCACCATTTCCGTCATCTCATGATTGAAATTCACTGAATGACGACCATCAGGCATGGCACTTCGGCGGATGGACACTGGCACTTTTTGTGGTTGCTTAGCACCTGCCTTAAGTTGCCATATTTCGCCATCAAATCCATAAGCCAGATCGCCTTGCAAACTGGTACTTAAGAATCGCACTGGAAGCTGTTTATGATGGGTCACTTGTACCGGTTCAGAACCATCAAAGTTCTGTTGCCATACGTTAAAACTACCAGCCTGCTCAGAGAGATAATACATAGACGTGCCGTCCGCACTCCAAACCGGGTTGCGGTCTTCTCCACGAAATGAGGTGATCTGGCTATGCTTTCCTGTCGTTGGTGACCATTTCCAGATATCACGAGTGGCATCAGATACCGCTCTCTTGCGCCATTTTTGTTCATCTGACGGTTGATTAGCGTAGAGAATGTCAGCCTGGGTTGGGGAGATAGCCAGATCACTGACCGCGATTGGCAGAACCAGTTGTTCACGCCCACCAGTGACGGGAACAGAGTAGAGCTGCGCCGTAAAACCGCCCTGCTTAACATTCGCATTGGCTTTCTCGTCACCGAGACGGCGAGAAGAGAAATAGAGTTGTTTGCCATCGGCTGAAAACGCATACGGCGTATCTTTCGCTCCGTGATACGTTAATCGACGGCTTTCTCCCCCTTGAACCGCAAGGATAAACACATCCCCCATCCCATAACGATTCGCGGTGAAAGCCAGTGATTGACTGTCTGGCGACCAAACTGGCGCTTCGCTGTATACGCCGCTTTCGGTAAGCGCTATGGCTTCGCCACCTTGAGCGGGAACAAGCCAAATTTGTCCGGCATAGGTAAACGCAATCTGTTTTCCGTCCGGTGACAGCACAATATCTCTAAGCCAAGTTGGAGCGGCATGCGCCACTTCTGACTGGGTATCAACATTCGCCAAACTCAAGGTCGGCGTAGCTGCAAAGAAAGTCAGCACCAGCGCTGAACTTAATGTGAAACCTGGCAAATGCATCATTTTTCCTTCTTTTTATTTCTGTATATGTCATTTTTTACAATAAGAACTTATCGTAATGCGATAAATAATTATTGACAAGTATCATTTCAAAACTATCATTCACATCAGAAATCAATATTATTCAGGTGTTCTATGAATTCTTCCATTGCTTTGCTGAGCCGCCGACTCCTCATCATACTGTGGGCCACTTTTATTCTGCTGCCCGTGACTGACATTTTCTTGTGGTTGTGCGTTTCGATACTCGATTGGCCTTGGTTTGAGGCTTCTTTCCCTATTGAGGTGTCATTGCCACTCAATCACAATCAAGCGATATTAGGGCTAATCCCCGGCATGATGCCGAGCTTTGTGGTCATGGCGATTTGCTGGCAACTGATCGTGTTATTCCGCCTGTATAAACAAAACCTTGTTTTTACTCTTCCCAATGTGGCTTGTTTTCGTAAAATAGCCAACCTTTTGATCGCTTTACCCTTTGTTGGTTTTATTGCCAATGCGCTATTAACTATGGCGCTCAGCTATTCAATGGAAGAATTTCAGGTTCGGGTAGATATCACGGACAGTGACTTTGCTGTGCTATTGATTGGTTTGGTGGCGAAAGTGATTGCGCGTGTAATGCAAGAGGCGGTTACGATCCGAGAGGAACAAGACCTCACTATTTGAATGAGAGATTGATTATGCCCATCATCGTGAATCTGGATGTCATGCTGGCGAAGCGAAAAATGCGAGCCAACCAATTAGCACAACTGGTTGGTATCACTGAGCAGAATCTTTCGGTGTTAAAGAATGGCCGAGCTAAGGCCATTAAACTCTCAACGTTAGAAGCGATTTGTGAACATCTACACTGCCAACCGGGCGATATACTGGAATTTGTCGAATCCAGCGATAAAAGTGACGAGGAGTAATTGCAGCGCCGCCTCTCCTTCGTCCATTATGTGTTGCCCAAGCACTCGATAAGTAAGCTCACTACAGGCTATCTCTTCAATGCCGATAGTGAGCTTGATTGTTTAAGCGCTACGATGGCGTAAATGCTGCCACTCAGGATGACGATCAAGGTAGTGCACTACGTAACTGCACACCGGCACTATCGTCAAACCCGCTCGTTCAATTTCAGGTAACACACTTTCCATCATTACCTTTCCGTATCCTTTACCTTGTAGCTCATCCGGCACTCGGGTTGACGTAATATGCAGTACAGAACCCTGCTGCTGATATTTCACTACGGCTTGATATTCACCTTCCAGATCCACTCGATAACAGTGGTTTAAGGCATCATGTTGCACGGTATTTGTCATACTCAATCCTTTTTTGATAGGCAGATCAAATTAGTTGGAGACTCACTCAATTGAATCTACACTTATCTCACCATAGAATTCAATGGACTCTGGGATCCACCGACGTCATATCGCAACACGGAGAAGTTAAATGAATTCACGGCCCGCTGAAAGAATTGATGATAATAATGGCCAAACGCAGTTTCAACGCAGTAAGACCGTATCGACAATTAACAGCACCGATGCGCTGGCAATGGTGGAACACGGTAGCGAACTAACGCTAAGCATTACCACTCCGGTAGGGACGAAATTTGTCTGCCGTACACCTTTTATTGGCACCCATACAGACAAATTTTTACTGGTCGAAATCCCCAAAATCTCGGCTGACGATCTCGAGTATTTCTTCCAAGAAGGATTTTGGATGAATATTCGTGCGATTTCGCCAAGAGGGGAAGGTGCGCTGATCCATTTCCGAAGCCAACTGATGCACATTTTGCAAGAGCCAGTGCCATTCGCTTTTTTGTCTATCCCCAATACCATGCAAGTCTCCCAGCTACGTAAAGAGCCGAGATTTGAACTCAATCTAGCAGGCAAAGTGGTGTTTGATGAACACCGTGGTGATTGTGAATTGCGTGACCTATCACGTAGCGGCTGCCGCTTCATCACTCCACCTTTGGGAAAAACTTACCAAGTCGGTGATTTAGTGGCGTTAGAAATCTTCTCTGATGTACGTGGAACTAAGAGTTTTCCACCTTTAACAGGGAAGATTTGTAACCTGCAACGTTCGCTGCACCATGCCCGTTATGGTTTGGAATTCAATGATGAAGGCAGAACCAACGCGAAAAACTTGCTGGCGCAACTGAAGTTTAATGGTACGAAATTGACGCTTAATGCCGACAAGAAGTAACAAATGAATTTTGGTCTTTCCATAAAACAACAGCCGCGTTAATACGCGGCTGTTGTTTTAAGAACTCATGAGTTCATCGACCTGATTCATCCCAGAAACGAGATGTACCCCTGCAGGATAATCAGGTTAACAATGTCGATAAAGAAAGCACCGACAATCGGCACCACCATGAAAGCCTGCGGTGAAGGGCCAAAGCGCTTCACGACTGATCCCATGTTCATCACTGCTGTTGGTGTAGCTCCTAAGCCAAAACCACAATGTCCGGCGGAAATTACCGCGGCATCATAATTTGAGCCCATGACTTTGAATGTCACAAAGTAGCTGAAAATCCCCAACACCACCGACTGAATGGCAAGGATCACCAGAAATGGCAGCGCCAAATCAAAGATGTTCCACAGCTTCAAACTCATCAGCGCCATCGCTAAAAACAGCGAAAGCGAGACCGTACCCAAGATATCGACCGTTTCAGCATCCAACTTACGCAGCTTAGTCACTTCAAGAATGTTGGTAATGAAAACCCCAATAAACAAGGCATACACAAAATCTGGGATCATCAACCAGCGGATCTCGAAGGTTTTGACCCAAACCTCTAGGTACTTCGCCCCCGTAACGCATATGAGCAAGATAAACAGTATTTCAATCACCTTTTTCGCGGTGACTTTATCTTCTTCATATTCGTTATATGTAACGAGCTCAGGGAAGCGAGAATGAGCTTGGGTTCCGCGCCCGTATTCGGATTCGATACCGTGCTTATCAACCAGCTTTTGCGCAACTGGGCTACCAATGATGCCACCGATGATCAAACCAAAAGTTGCTGACGCCATCGCGATTTCTAAAGTGTTGGTTAAACCATAGTTCTCTGCCAAGGTGTTCGCCCAAGCCGCCCCCGTACCGTGACCACCGGATAAGGTAATTGAGCCTGCAATCAAGCCCAGCAGCGGATCTAGCCCTAAGCCAGCAGCAAGAGACACCCCGACACCATTTTGGATAATGATGAACAGTGAAGCCACCGCCAAAAACAGGAACACTTTCGCGCCACCTTTCATCAACTGGGTATAGTTAGCCGCCAAACCTACCGTGCTAAAAAACATCAGCATGAAGACATTTTGTAACGGCAGGGAAAATTCCATATCGATACCATTGAAATGCAGACCGGTGATCACGCAGGCAACCACTAATCCACCCACAATGGGTTCTGGAATATTGAATTTGGTTAAAACGGGCAGTTTGGAATTAATAAAGTGACCTAAAAACAGGACACTGATAGCAATCAGGAAAGACTCTAATGCTCCAATAGAAATGATCTGATTCATAGTACCTCTTAATTTTTCTAGCTCATCTCTCCTTGATAAGCGGGCGTCGGTGCCGGTTTGGTGACGCCAAAACACAACATCAATCCAGTGCGATAGTTATCCTCTAATAAACGGCCAAAAAGCCACATAAAGCAATGATACTGAACGGTTAGTTTTCCATTTAATGCTAATCATTAGCAAAAAAATAGTGAAAATAGCTGAGAATGATACCTAAAAGACAAAAAAATAGCCAATCGCAAGAACCGCGATTGGCTTATATATAGTGTGAACAATGCTATTCACTAACAACGTCAGTTGGCTAGGTGACCCTCGGCTTAACAAGGGTCGAACATAATAATGCAGGGATCGTGCCAACTTATTAAACCCTATTTTTGTGATACTTTGTCAAAAATCATTAACTTAAGTGACCTTTTATTGCAATTTGCGAATTGCAAATTGCAATAAGCCGCAATATGGATATGAATGCTATTGTTGAGCATGCATGCGACACATTAAATCCGCATAAACAATGTCGACCTGATCTCAAGTAGCAAAAGAGCATGTTCAAACCCTCAGCGACTCGCTAGTGCAGGTAGGCTGCAAGTTAAAACAGAACAGGTATAATGGCGGCCTTATTCAATTGGCAGGAAAAACAATGAACTACTTGAGCACCTATTTAAAAGGTTTAGCGATGGGCGCCGCCGACGTCGTTCCCGGTGTATCAGGCGGAACCATCGCCTTTATCACGGGGATTTATGATACTCTGTTGGAAAGCATTCGTCGTATTAACCCCAGTTTACTCACGGTGTGGAAGGAACAAGGCTTTGCAGGAGCATTCCGTCATATCAACGGCTTGTTCTTGATCACTCTGTTTGGTGGCATTTTCACTAGCATCGCCACATTAGCCAAACTCATTTCTTGGTTGTTGGTTGCTCATCCCATTCCTATTTGGTCTTTTTTCTTTGGCTTAATTCTGGTTTCGGTTTGGCACATGTTGCGCCAAGTGGAGCAAAAGACGGTTTCACGAGCCCTCTATCTCATCGCTGGTGCTATTTTCGCTTACGGCATTACTGTGCTTAATCCATTAAATCTTGAGCCGACTTACCTCAATGTGCTGCTTTCTGGTGCGATTGCAATTTGTGCAATGATCCTACCTGGCATTTCAGGAAGTTTCATTTTGCTGCTGATTGGGATGTACGCTCCTGTGCTAGGTGCTGTTAAAACCCTGCAGGTGGACATTCTGGCGCTCTTTTTAACTGGATGTATTATCGGGTTACTCAGCTTCTCGCATGTGCTGTCATGGCTGCTGCGACGCTACCGCGATATCACATTAACCTTCCTGACAGGCTTAATGCTCGGTACTCTGCCTAAAATCTGGCCTTGGAAAGAAACCTTGTCTTGGCGTGTTAACTCCAGTGGCGAGCAAGTTCCACTGCTGCAACGTAATTTGTCGCCTTTTGAGTTTGAAGCACTAACTTCGCAACCTTCACAATGGGTGTTGGCCATCGTATTGATGCTCGCTGCGGTGGCTTTGGTATTAGGTTTAGAAAAGTACGCAGAAAAATAAACCTAGGCTGTTCATCACTCCCCTGAACAGCCAATCCATATCAACACAAATGAATTCAAGGCGATGAATATCGCCTTGATTTTTCTAAGAGCCTCTGCACATTTCCCCGGTTTTCAACCTCCGCACTTCTTCACTTCATGCTAACATCGCCGCCATTCACTCAACTTTGGAATAATGATGTGATGAACGCATTAAAAGGGATTGCGATCCTACTTGCGCTCGGTGCAGGTTTCTTTGCCACCGATCTTCTCACTTGGCTTCAACAGCCCAAACGAAATCTTAGCGACTACTGCCAACTGTCACAAAGTGGCTGTGAGCAAGCAGGCGTTACTATGACTCTCGCTCAAGATAAAGCACACCCATTGGTCGCCAATCGGCTCACCGTGCATTGGCCAAATTCCGATGCGCAAAACCTGATCCTGACTCTAGAAGGCGTTGAGATGAATATGGGCAGCGCAAAGTTTTCTTTATCACCTACCGCAAAAGGCATTTACAGCGCAGACATTATTCTGCCTGTGTGTACTTCCGATTCAATGACATGGGTTGGTGAGCTAAGCGATGGCACAAAAACGGTTTACCCAGCAATTAGGATGGAACGATGAGTAAAAACTGGTCACTGATCTTAGTGGTCGCCTTCACGCTCGGTTTTGGAGTGAAAGCTTACCTCGATAGCCAACACAAATTGGCAGAGCAGAATTCAGCCCCAATCACTTTGTTTGGTGAAAACCAAAAAGCCGTGCAAATCTTTGATCAAGCCGACCCAAGAATTCGGATTGTCTATTTTGGCTTTACGCGCTGCCCGGATGTCTGTCCAACCTCTTTAGCCATGCTTGCTGGGGCACTGAATCAAATTGATGACAACGCCAAATCTAAGCTGCGCCCTATGTTTATTTCACTCGACCCTGAGCGAGATGACGCTCAACTGGCTGCTCAGTATGCGCATTATTTTCATCCGATGATTGAAGGTGTTTCAGGCTCGCTCACCACCACTGAGCAGCTAGCCAAGACTTACGGTGTAATTTTCCGTAAAACGGAATTACCCAATTCTGAGTTGAAGTACACCTTGGATCACAGCTCTTATTTCTATTTCTTGCAGCCGGATGGCACCTTGATCAATAAAGTGCCGCATACCCAAGACCCCGCTCCTATTGTGGAAGCGATAAAAACCACCCTATACCCAAACAACCTGAAGTAGTCATTAGATAACTGGTGAGTTCCCCCCATGAGCCTAGATAAACTCTACGATTGGGGTGAACACACTTAACCACCACGACTCCAAGTGGGAAGGGTATACAATCAAAAGGATAATTTGATGAAACTTAAAACTTTGCTTCTTTCTAGCCTACTGCTCAGCACTTCTGCCTTCGCTCAGTCTGATATCATGTTCAACCAACCTTATGCTCGTGCCACGCCGCCAGCTGCGGTCAACAGTGCTTTATTTGGTGAAGTGATGAACCACGGTGCCGTAGAGCGTTACATTGTTTCTGTCACCAGCGAAGTCGCAGACAAAGTTGAACTGCATGATGTCATCAAAGAAGGTGACGTGATGAAAATGCGCCAAGTTGAAGAGTTTGTGATCCCCGCTCAAAGCACCTTAGTTTTGAAGCCCGGCAGTTTGCACATCATGTTGCTAGGTTTGAAAAAACCACTGCAAGAAGGCGAGAATATCGAAGTGGAAGTCACTTTTAAAAACGGTGAAAAGCAGGTCATCACTGCTCCAGTGAAAAAAGTGATGTCGGGTATGGCTCAACAACACGGCTCACACTAAGCCAGAGCTGTTGCTGACTCAAACTCAACGGTCAGTAATCTCTATATAAAACAAACAGGGTGGAGTCATTCGCCCTGTTTTGTTATTCCCAAACAAGCCTTTCTCTTTTTCAAACTCTAGAACAATAGCCGTTTTCGATGATTTTGTGACCTTTCGCATTTATTGATATAGCAAACACAATACTGAATCTCCCGTTTCTTAACGTTAGGCAACAAATCAATCACTTCCTCTCAAAATTCTCAACTTATCACGGCTATTATCAATTATCGGTAGACACATTATCTTGTGTGGTTAATATTGGAGGCCTTCAGGATTAATGACTGAAGCTACAATAATTCAAATGTTTTATGATTCGCAGGGATAATTATGCAAAACAACTCGTTTATAGCACGTTTTGCGCGTGGAAATCTGGTATTACAAATCTTAGCTGGCATTCTCTTAGGTTCTGCCCTAGCTATTTTTTCGCCAGAATACGCCCAAAAAGTGGGATTACTTGGTAACTTATTCGTAGGTGCATTGAAAGCCGTTGCACCTGTCCTAGTGTTTATTTTGGTGGCATCATCAATTGCTAACCAGAAGAAAAACCAGCACACTTACATGCGTCCGATCGTTGTGCTCTACCTATTTGGCACCTTTTCAGCAGCACTGACCGCCGTTATTTTAAGCTTCCTATTTCCAACGACACTGACACTCGTGAGTGGCGCGGAAGGGGCAACACCACCACAAGGCATTGCAGAAGTTCTCAATACTTTACTGTTCAAGCTGGTTGATAACCCAGTGAATGCACTGATGAGCGCAAACTACATCGGTATTCTGGCTTGGGGTGTGGGCTTAGGTTTGGCACTACACCATGCATCGACCACTACGAAAGCAGTATTTGAAGATCTTAGCCACGGCATTTCGCAGATCGTACGCTTCATTATCCGTCTTGCTCCATTCGGTATCTTTGGCTTAGTCGCATCAACCTTTGCAACCACAGGCTTTGGTGCTTTAGCGGGCTATGCTCAACTATTAGCCGTTCTGCTTGGTGCAATGGCCTTCATCGCGTTAGTGGTTAACCCGCTTATCGTGTACTACAAAATCCGTCGTAACCCTTTCCCACTGGTACTCCAATGCCTACGTGAAAGTGGTGTAACGGCGTTCTTCACTCGCTCTAGTGCAGCCAATATTCCAGTAAACATGGCACTGTGTGAAAAACTCAAGTTGGATGAAGATACTTACTCTGTTTCTATCCCTCTGGGTGCAACCATTAACATGGCCGGCGCAGCAATCACCATCACAGTGCTCACTCTTGCCGCAGTACACACTATGGGTATCGAAATCGATCTAATGACGGCTCTTCTGCTTAGTGTGGTTGCGGCAGTTTCTGCGTGTGGCGCATCGGGTGTCGCAGGTGGCTCACTACTGCTGATCCCACTTGCGTGTGGTCTGTTTGGTATTTCTAACGATATCGCGATGCAAGTTGTCGCAGTTGGCTTCATTATCGGTGTGATTCAAGACTCAGCAGAAACTGCACTAAACAGCTCAACTGACGTCATTTTCACTGCGGCAGTTTGCCAAGCTGCACATGATGAACGAGTTTAAGTAAGCTTAAATTTCTTTCTTCTTCGTGGCTCTTCAAAAGACGCTCTTATGAGCGTCTTTTTTAATAACAAATATAATGTTAACAATAGCTTATGATGTGTTTTCTGTGATCTCCTTTCTCATATTAGGCAATCAGTTGCTTTATTTCACACCATTCTTTGACCTTAATTCATGATGTAGAAAAATCCATCAAATTAACATTTGATTAACACCAATTCTGCTGAACAATGACTCTGTCTAACTGACACAAGGAGTCTAAGATGCAAGCACGCACTATAACCAAAACCTTCCTCGCCACTTCAATCAGTACCGTATTACTTAGCGGATGTTATTGGGATGATCCTCAATGGGTTGCAAACAAAGTCAGCCAATCTATTGACCGCAGCGATGTGGTGGACCACCTACAAATCCTTGAAGGTATTTCATCTCCTACGCCAGATGGTACATCCATCACTCGCGCAGCGGGGTCCGCAGGTTATCAAGAATCTGTGGACTACATTATCGAAACGATGAGAGAGCTGGGCTATGAAGTCACCACTCAAGAGTTTGATTTTCGTTCTTGGGCAGAGCTTGGCGGCACAAAACTGAATGTCGCCGGAGTCGATCTCATCAGCTCGAAACAAGCACCAGAAGGCACTGAAGGTGATTTTTCTGTTCTCTCTTATGCGGGTAGCTCAAATGGAGAATTAACTGGGGAACTAGTCTTCATTACCCCGGATTTTGACTTTACCTCTCCCACTTACGATGGCAGCGATGGCTGTGAAGCGACCGATTTTGCTGGCATCGATCTTCAAGGAAAAATTGCCGTTATCCAACGTGGCACCTGTGGTTTTAGCGATAAAGTTGTTAACGCTCAGCAAGCGGGTGCGAAAGCCGTTATCGTTTTCAACCAAGGAAACAGCGCGGGCCGTACAGGTTTATTCAGTGGTACACTAAGCAACACCAGCACAGCCACTATTCCAGCCTTCGGAGTGCCTTTCCAACTGGGTAAAAATTGGTTCGATGCCGCTCAATCCGCTGCGATTCCCGTGACACTGACGCTCAACGTTGAGGACAAGATGATTGTGACTCAAAACGTGTTAGCTGAGACTCGCAAAGGTAACCCTGACCAAGTGGTTATGCTTGGCGCTCACTTAGACTCAGTACCTGAAGGTCCGGGGATTAACGACAACGGTTCCGGTACCGCGGGCTTGTTAGAATACGCAGAAAAGCTGGCCAAACTCAAAGTACCTGTGAAGAACAAAGTTCGCTTTGCTTGGTGGGCTGCTGAAGAAGCGGGGCTAGTCGGCTCAAATCACTATACTAAAGCGCTTTTCGAGCCTCTCTACCAACAAGCTCAACAGCAAATCATGGATGAGTTAGGCATTAGCGATCCAGCGCAACTGACTGAAGCGCAGAAAGATCTTGTTGAAGCTCGTTATACTCAACTCAACAAAATCAAGCTCTACCTGAACTTCGACATGATTGGCTCACCCAACTACATTTTCGGGGTGATGGATGGCGATCTGTCTGATACCAAAAATAGCCCTGATAACGCCTACACTGGTGATTTCAAACCGCCATTTGGTACGTCAGATATCGAGCTTCGCTTCAATGATTTTTTCACCGACAAAGGCGAAGGGACGGTTCCACAAGCGCTTTCTAAACGTTCTGACTATGCAGGGTTTGCAGATTGGGGCGTAGCGTTTGGTGGACTCTTCACTGGCGCGGAAAGAACCAAAACGGCTGAAGAAGTGGCGAAATTTGGTGGTGAAATTGATGTAGCCTACGACCATTGCTACCACCAAGCTTGTGATGATCTCAACAACATCAGCCAAAAAGCTCTGTACGTAAATACCCAAGCGTTAGCGTATGTCACCACTTACTACGCAATGAGCAAAACCTTATTCCCTGAAGAAGTGAATGCTGAACCTAAAGCGATGTCGAGACAGAGCTTCCGTCTACAACCGGTAGAGAAGCACCGTATTGGTACTACGCTGAAAGCGGCACACAGTGAATCCGATCACGGTCACTTCCATGGAGATTTTGACCAAGAAAAATTCTAACTTCATTGAAGTACGAGACTCGGTCAATCAAAAACAAAAAATGGGCGTCATGCCCATTTTTTACACCAGATGCATCCGCCGCAACCACGGCTGCCAACGTGGATGTTGCAGTGGATAGGTTTGCGGTACCAACAAATACAAGACACCGACCAACAAGGCAGCGCCTAAAAGGTCAATCGGATGATGCATTCCAAGCCACAATCGACTGTAGGCAACACTAATCGCCCAAGTTAGCAGTAAGCCAAGGCTAACGTAGTGTCTTTTCTCGGCAAGCAGGCTACCAAAAAAGAGTAAACAGACCATAGCGAACACGGTGTGCCCGGAAGGGAAAGAGTAATCCGTTTCGCCCTGCCAATGTTTAATTCGCCACGGACTCACTTTTGATTCCATCGCTAGCATCAAGGCTTCTTGTCTCGGTTCCGAAAGCTTATAAAAATGCCCTGCATTCGGTAACAACAGCGATTGTGTCATCAGTTCTGTGTAGGGTCTTGGCTCTTGAGTGACAACTTTCATCCCCGTTTTCATGACCATAGCTAAGCCGAGCAACAGCACCAATTGGATTGCTTTATTGAGCCACTGCTGGCGTGGTATTTGGCAGCGCCAACCGACCCACAGAACCAAAAACAGCAACGAAAAGAGAAAGCCTTCTTTGCCAGCTGAGTTCGTCAAATACGTCATGGCTTTTCCAACCGAATCACTCACCGGTTGATAAAAATCCAGCTGTAATGACAACACAGTTAAAGGAATCAACAGAAGGATAAACACCAGCAGTAATACCAAGGCACGTTTGCAGCTCGTAATGCGCGCTTTCATAACCATACTCCATCCCAGCACAGGATAAGCATTGTAAAATCCCTCTCTCGAGTAATGCCAATACCATGTCAATTTGCTGGCAAAAAACACTCATCCTTCGCTCGCAAAAACACAAAATAAATTAATGCTTAACTAACAATGAAGTAGCGGTTTCTCTTAATTCGGAAGTTGTATTGCCAAAAATCCATGTCCTATATTTTGGTGAAGCACCAGATAAGGAGAACAAACATGGTGAAGAATGCCTTGATTAATCGTTTGAATGAACTTCCTAGACTTTCTAAGGTTCTGCAAGAATTGCTGGATATGGCTAATCAGCCTGATGTAGATTTTCACAAGTTAAGTAAAAAAATCACCCTAGACCAGATCTTGACCGCGCGTTTGCTGCGCATGGCTAACTCTGCTTATTTTGGTGGCAATGGTCACATCGCTACCGTGAACGACGCGATCATTCGTGTTGGGATTGAATCGGTGCGCACACTGATTGTTGCTTCTGTTCTTTCCAGTACGTTTCCGAAGATTGATACGCTCAATCTCAATGAATACTGGACTAATACCTTTGAAACGGCGCTGATTGCCAGCAAAATTGCGGAACAAGTCGGTTTAGACAAGTCTGAGACTTTTACGACCGGGGTATTACACAATATCGGCGAGCTGATGATCCATACCTTAATGCCTAACGAAGCCGGACTAATTCAGCAAAAGATTACACAAGGGATAGATCCGATTTCGGCTCAAGAAGAAGTCTTAGGGATCTCGGCACCACGTATTGGAGCCATGTTAGCGAAAGAATGGAAATTCCCGTCTGAGATGGTGGATGCAATCAAGCATTTTGATGAACCACGCGAAGCGGAGATCTCGCCTAAATTAGCCGTAGCGATTCATTTTGCCCGCGACATTAACCGCTCTTGGGATGAGCTGGGGCAGACCAAAGAGAAGTCGGTTTACCTCGCCGATCACCCTGATTCACGCTTACTCAATATTTCTGCGACCTTCCAATCGACTATCGATGGAGTTCGTGGCAACGGTAAAGATTTAGCCACCCAACTTATGGCCGCTTAAAAAAACATCCCAAGAAGAGGCTCGTCTTCCTGGGATGAAAGGGGGTTAACTGAGGTGTATTACGCGCCGATCACTCCGCCATCTTCGCGCGTGATCATCATAATGGTTGAACGAGGCTTGCTATCACCACCATAAGGGAAATGTGATGGCGCAGCCTCTTCCCCCGGATGCTGAACCCCCACAAACATGGTCTTATGGTCTGGGCTAAACGTGAGACCTGTGATTTCACACGCAATCGGTCCAGTCAAGAAGCGTCTTACTTCACCCGTGATTGGATCACCACACAACATCTGGTTGTTACCCTGCCCTGCAAAGTCGCCTTTGTTGGAGTAGTTACCATCAGTTTGAATCCACAGGCGTCCTGCTGCATCAAAACCAATCCCATCAGGACTGTTAAACATGTTGTCGGCAGAAATGTTCTCGCTGCCCGCATACAAAGTTCCTTTATGTACTGTTGGGTTACCTGCAATCAGGTAAAGATCCCAAGCAAACACATCATTCGTATGATCACCCTGCGCTGGCATCCAACGTACGATCTGGCCGTAATTGTTCTTCTCACGAGGGTTCGGGCCACCAACCGGCTGGCCTTCTTTACCACGGTTTTTGTTGTTTGTCAGAGTGCAGAACACATGCTTTTTATCAGGGTGTACCGCGACCCACTCTGGGCGATCCATAGTTGTGGCCCCCACTTGAGTGGCCGCGCGGCGCGAAAAAATCAGCACTTCTGCCTGATCTTTAAAACCATTTTCAGGTGTGAGTCCATTTTTACCGAAGCTCAGCTCCATCCAGCGGCCGCTGCCTTTGAGTTCCTTGTCATTAATATCGAACTTGGCAACATAAAGTGTACCTTCCTCGAGCAACTGACGATTTTGCTCGTCATTACCCGCTTGGTAACGATGTTTTGAAACGAATTTGTACAGATGCTCACCACGTTCATCATCACCTAAATAAACCACGACATGACCATCTTTATTGACGACTAACGCTGCATTTTCATGTTTAAAACGCCCCAACGCCGTACGTTTGAGTGGTGTTGAATTGGGGTTATGCGGATCAATCTCTACCACCCAGCCAAAGCGATTGGGCTCATTCGGGTTCTTTGTCACATCAAAACGTGCATCATGTTTATGCCATTGATAGTCACTCGGCGCTGCTGAAATGCCATAGCGTTTTTGGTCAGCATTAACACTGCCTTCCTGATCAGCACCGAAGAAATCGTCAAAGTTTTCTTCACAAGTCAGATAAGTACCCCACGGGGTTTGGCCATTCGCACAGTTGTTAAAAGTACCAAGCACTTTTAAGCCCGTAGGGTCATCAGCGGTTTTCACCAAGTCATGTCCAGCCGCAGGACCAGTCATCATCATTGGGGTATACGCGGTGATTCGGCGGTTACGCTCACCATGACGATCCACCATCCATTGGCCATCTTTGCGAACCACTTCAACCACAGTCACACCGACCGCAGCCTGCGCTTTACGCACATCATCCGCGGTCATCGCTTTGCCTTGATGATCAAACAGATATTCGTAGTTGGTGTATTCATTGTTAATCGTAAGCACGCCACGATCTTCACTGATTGGGAAGAAACTCATTCCGTCCGTGTTATCACCAAACTGCATTTCTTGTGCTTTGGAATCCTGCTTGCCGCTTTGGTCAAATTCTGGAGCTTTAGCAAAAATAGGGTCACCCCAAGACATGAGTGGCGTCGCTTTATAACCTTTCGGAACAATCACAGTATCCTCTGTCGAAACTGGGATTGGAGAGAAATTGAGCAGAGTTGATTTGGCAGGTGCTGCCACCGCACTTGCTACTGGATTGAGGGCTAAAAATGCGCCGGCACTGACCGCTGCACTTCCGGCCAAGAAATGGCGTCGAGAAAGTTGTGCTTCGATCATTTCACTAAATTGAGATTCTTGCTCATCACGCTTCCACATTGGGGGGCTCCTTGACTTTATGTTTATATCCTGACGGTTCAGGTGAATTCATGTTGCGCAAGAGTAGCCGCCCAAAATGACTTCTCGGTGAAATTTATGTTGCTAAAAGATGACAATCGACAAAATAAACCAAAGAGTTAGAACGCAGTACTGTGTAAAAACAAGTCACAAGCGGTGACAATACCCAATGAAAAAAGCCACAGCAATTGCTGTGGCTTCGAAGAATATAATGAATTTATTTAAGCGGCATGCACTAAGTGCGGAGCCAAACTCATCAGCTCGTCCACAATTTCTTTCGTCTGTTTCGAGTAGATAAGTTTATCTTTTGCACCCACCAGTTGGATGTAGCGCACCTTACCGGAGAGCACAATTTGTCGAATCACACGCAACACAACTTGATTATCCAACACCTTGTGCGATTCCAAACCATTACTGGGAACCAAGGAAGCTAAATCAATGTTCACGGCTAACTGTTCGCAGTGTTCAATGTAGCCACTCAGTTGAGTTTTTATCTGAGTACGATTTAAAAATCCGCACTCTTCTTGGCTAACCCAATCGCAGCCCAAATCTTCTGCATACTCCAAAGTTTGGGCGGGTGCACTTTCCTTATCGATGCCGATCGCAAACAGCTTGGTTTGGTTAAAACGCGACAGCGCGAAATGAAATGCACTGCCCACTTGCAGATCCAAGGTTTGTTTTAGCTCAAAGCCATGCCCTATATGAACAATACCAATGTTCATATTCTCTTGCGCCAACACTGGCAAGCTGTGCAGCAAAATCTCATGACAGTTGGCAAAAGCAACCGGAATCACACCCATAGTGACTGATTGATTCAGCGCTTGCTGGTAGTGAGTATGGGTTTGGCCATCAAGCACATGATGGCTGGCATCCGCATACTTCAAACCTGATTGTTGCTGATATAACCAATCGGATGCCACATCTAAACTCTGCTGAGCAAACTCAAACTCTACCAGCGACATAGGCTTCACTCGTTGACACACTGTCATAAAGCCAAACGTTGACGTTGGATGACTGGATGTACGGTTTAAACGATAGCGTTTGAATAAGCTAAGCATGATCAATTACCTTTCTGGTGGCAATGCCCGTGCGGCCTGCAATACATGTAAAATTATCCGTTGTTTGTTGCTTTCCACTCGATGGGCGGGTGCCATCACCGAGATTGCCCCAATCAACTTACTCCCTTTCATTACCGGAGCACTGATCCCGGAAACGCCAGGATCAATTTCAGAAGTGCTCACGGCATATCCATGACGACGTATTTTTTCAAACTCGCTCTGCCATTTGTCTAGAGTCGGATCCTCGCCAAAATAGCGCAGGATCTTTTCACAACGCGCAGCAGGCATATACGCCAACATTACTTTAGATGAGGCACCTCGAAGCAGTGGTTGACTTTGACCCTGGACGAAGCTGCATCGAAGCGCCTGCATACTTTCTTTTTGGCTCACACACAGTGCTCGATAACCGACAGGCACCATATATGCAGCCATTTCCCCTGTCTGTTTTTGCAGACGACTTAACACAGCTTCAACCGCATCAAGATTGTGTTGGCTGGTTTCATAACTTCTCATCAACAGCAATGCTGCCGGACCGATGATCAAGGTTTTGTCGTGCGGACTTTCTTCTATCAAGTTCCACTCTTTGAGTAGTTTCAAATGTCGGTAAAGACTACTCAGTGGAACTTGCAGTTGTTCACTCAGTCCTTTAGCAGATACAGGTTCTGGGTTTACCGCAACTTGCATCAGCAATTGCAGTGATTTTTCATTAACTTGGTTTGCTGAAATCTTTGTTTCGCTCATGTGTGCTTTTTAGCCTTTAATGGTGGGCACCTCAAATCTTGATTCTTGTATATCGAGAAATAGAGAAGAATTAAAGGATTGCATTCCCACCAAGTGAGAATGAAGGCAAAATTGGGCAAATTACCCTAGAAAAATAAGCTTCGTTAGGCCTAACCACCAAGATCACTCGGTTCTTCCATTCATGACTAACTGTAAGTGATTGGGTATTGTATGTGGGTTACCAGCAAGTATTTCCTTATGAAAACAAAGGGCTTCAAGGGTCAGAATAAACAAATGATCGCTTTCACATAGAAGGCGGTCACCAAATAGAAAGAGGCTCTGCACATGCAGAGCCTCTCTTATTAGTTGAGAATCGTCATTTCATTGAGCTTCGCTCAATTGAAACCGATCAGTTAGTGGTACAGCTCGCTGCGCCTAAGTCTTTCCAAACGCCCCACTCACCAGATTTGCTTGGATCGTCGCCGCGTGTCCACCATTTGGCTTCCCACACTTTGCCAGCCCAAGTCACTTGTTGACCAGTATTGTACGTTGCTTCTGCACTCCACAGGTTAGTACAAGTGCCACCAGTGCTGGTTTTCAGTACGACAACTGCAGCAGATGCTTTCGCTGTTGCTTGACCATCACTCACCGTTACAGTGAAATTCAACGTTGTATCTTGGCTGTATTCACCCGCAACAAAAGTCACTTTTGCGCCTTGAACGGTAGCAGTCAGACCCACAGGCAGATCCCAAGTGAAGCTCAGGGCATCTTGGTCTGCATCGCTGGATGTAGAAGCATCAACAACCACAGTTTGGCCTGCGTTCACTGAAGCTGGTGCAGTAACTACGGCTACAGGTGCGGTGTTTCCAGGAGTCGTTGACTTTGGATTCACTGTCACAATCACTGTATCTGTTGCTGTTGCGCCTTTGTTGTCGGTAACAGTCAGCTTGAAGGTGAAGGTCTGCTTCGTTGTCACTTCAGCGGCGTTAAAGCTGGCTTTAGCAGTATTGGCACCCGTCAAGGTTACGGCTGTACCTGCGGTTTGCTCCCACAGGTAGCTTGCGATGGTACCGTCGCTGTCTCTTGATGCACTACCATCTAAAGAAACCGCTGCTGGGCCAGTTACCGTCACGTCCGCTCCTGCATTTGCAACAGGCGCTTTGTTCGCTGGAGGTGTTGTTGTGCCACCCGCTAAGCCTTCATGCATTGCATTGAGGATGTCGCCGTTGTCCGCATCAATTTCCCATGAGAACAAGCCTGCCAAGCCAAGGTTACGTACGTAAGAACCTTTCGCTTTGATAGAACGATCATCATCGAAAGTCACTAACTGACCCGTTGTACGGTTCCATACCCATGGCGCTTCTGCTTGCGCATCGTAGCCATATTCAAAACCATTCACGCCGGTATTGTTCGCACCCAACATATAAGTTTTGATGCCTTTGTAGTCGATTACGCCCGCTTCCCAAACACCTTGTGTGCTTGTGCCTTTCAGCTTGCCGTTACCAACGCCAGTCATTGGATCGTTAGGATCGGTGAGAGATGATGGCAACACGCCTTCCCAACCACGGCCGTACATTGCTGCACCTACCACTAGCTTGCTAGGTGGTACACCTTGCGCCAGCAGCAGTTGAATGCCGTTATCGGTTGTGTATGCAGGACCTTTGTACGGTTCGCCATTTTCATCAACGCCTTTGCCATCACATTGGCCAGGGCGCATGAACGAGCCACAATACAGTGCTGTTTGGTGACCCAATACGTTGTTCCAGCCGCCGTAGAAGTCATAGGTCATCGCGAAGATGTAGTCCATATACTGAACCGCTTGACCGTAGTTCACATCTTCAATCTTATCGTGACCAACACCGATCGCTGACGTCAGTTCATACTTACGGCCTGTTTCAGCTTCAAGCTCATTCAGCATTGCGCGTAGCTCTGCCATCAATGCCACATAAGCTGGGCCATCGTTCACTGGATCGCCTAGGTTAGCAGCTTGACCGCCGCCGCCAGGGAATTCCCAGTCAATATCCACACCGTCGTAGAACTTCCAAGTTTTCAGGAAGCGCTTAACTGAAGCAACGAACACATCACGCTTCGCTTTGTCAGTAAAGCTGAAGAAAGGATCTGACAGAGTCCAACCACCAATTGATGGGATGATTTTGAGATCTGGGTAAGTTTTCTTCAACGCCATCAACATGGCGTAGTTACCTTTGATTGGCGAGCTGAATTGGTGTCCAGCTTGTGGGAAGCTCTTTTGATAAGCCGCCCATGGGTCATGGATAACCACTTCATAATCAGGCACACCCTGACACGCCGTTTGTAGGGCGTTGAAGCTGTTGCCACCGACTGATTTTAGTGATTCGTTTGGACCACAAATTGGGATAAATCCATAGAGAATGTGAGTTAAGTTTTGTCCCGGAATGTTATCCACTGTGTATTTACGGTCGTAAATACCCCACTCAACAAAGTAAGTACCAACCACTGTGTTTTGTGGAATGGTGTAAGACTTGTTGTTCGGGTCAATATTCATGGTTAATGGCTTGAGGTGCGAGCCATCGGTATCCGCGATAGTGATTTCGGTTGGTGCACTCTTGGTACAGCCAGTCGCATCACAAGCTTCGATCACTAATTGATAAACGCCGCCCTTAGGATAAGTAAATTGGGCTGTAGTCTGACTACCTGTGATAGGACCAGTAGCGACTTCTACACCATCAAAATAGATCTTATAGGTGTTTCCAGGCACACCGCTCCATTGGTTGAACTTGAGCGTGATCGGTGCTTGGTCATGGTATTTCACCATTTGGTTGTAGCCCGCAGTGGCTTCCATTGCGAGCTCAATTTTCGAGAATTGCAGGTTATTCGACCCATAAACGTCAACACTAGGAGCCGAGGGTGCTGCCATCGCCGTGCTCGCCAGAGCACAAGCAATACTTGCGGCGCACAGAGTAATTCGATTCATAAGTTAAGTCTCTCTTTCCTTAGATATTTCACTTTTATCAATGACTGCCACCACACACATAACCCGCGTGAAGGCATCGAGCGTCAGTATCTGAGAGACTTTTTTATTTGCGAAAAAAAAATAAATCACTTTTCGAGGCACAATTCGCTAATTTTTCGAAATCAATGAGATGTTGCAGCAATTAAGCAACCTTGAGTCAAGAAATCGGAATTTTGACAAAACAAATTGGCATTCCTTGTTGATTTACGCTAATGAGAGGCAGGTTTAAAGCATATTTACCTTATTTTGTACGAAATATTCCTAGTGCCATTTTCTGTTAAGTTTCAGTGAATTTGCCATGTATTGTGAGACGAGAACCTTGCCTTTTGGCCATGAAGAGCGCACCCTTTGCCGCACTCGTCATAGAACGAAAAACAAAAAAGGATAGAAAAATGAAACCTATGCAGCGTCTCTCTTGTTTGCTTGCCCTTTGCTTTGCTGCATCAGCAAGTGCCAAAGTCACGATAGACATTCCAGACACTATCGACCTATTGGTAGTTAACGGCAGTAGCCCCAAACTCTCTGGTGGCTTTTTTGACGCCACGAAAAAGCTTGAGCTAGACGATGGCGAACAACAAATCGTGTTTCGCTACTCGCCTTATTTCAGCCAAGGTAGCGATCGCATCATCATCGACAGTGACGTGATCATCGCAACTTTCGATGCTGCCAACCAAGATTTCACGTTTGATATGCCCAAATATCGTGACGCCCCACAAGCGACAAAAGCCATCAAAAAAATGGAGTGGCAACTGGTTGATCAGCAAGGGAAAGCGATTGAGATGCGTCAGGATCGCTTAATCAAAGAAGGAATGCAGCTTGGACGTAACTTTGAGTTTGAAACGGCCGAATACAACCGTAAAGGCGGCATTGCAGCGCTAACCAGCTCTATCGCGACCCAACCACTGACTCAGCAAGAAGCCTCTAATGCTGCCGCTTCTGCTGCGGAAGAGATGCTGCATTTTTGGTACAACAAAGCGGATGAAGAAACGAAAGCTCGTTTCAAAGCTTTTGTGAATAAACAATAGTCACTTTCTTCGCATCTGCATGTTCTGATTCGCAATAGTAAATCAGCACCTAAATGTAAACGAGGCCATAGAGGCCTCGTTTTTCATTGCTCACTATTTAATAAATTATTGCCAAAAGAGCATCGCAATCGCCGTCAGTAAACCAATACAAGCGATGTTTAGATAAAGCCCTACACGCATCATCTCGCTCTGTTTGATATGACCAGATGCAAATACAATTGCATTGGGTGGCGTTGCCACTGGCAGCATAAAGGCACACGATGCAGCGACAGCAATCAATACTGACAATAGCACTGGAGACATTCCGAACGCTTCAGCAACGGTTGCAAACACAGGGATTAACAACGCTGCACTCGCCGTGTTACTAGCAAACTCGGTCAAAAACACCACAAAAGCTGCTACTACCAACACCACAACGAAAATGCCCATGTTTGAAACCATATCGCTCAGTGCGTTCGCTAAAAAGACGCTGGTTCCAGTCTGTTTTAGGATATTGCTCAAACATAAACCGCCTCCAAACAGGAGCAACACGCCCCAATCTGCAGTTTTCTGAATCTCTTTCCAGTGCACCACACGCGCAAAGCTGAGCATTAGGATCGCGCTTAGCGCAACGAGGGTATCAAAGCTTTTAAAACCACCAAGTGCCTTGTTTACCGGACCACTAAAAATCCATAAAAACACGGTTAAACCGAAAATAGCCAGAGTCACTACTTTGCCTTTGTCCCAATCGACAGGCTCACGCTCTAACGCAAAGGTTCCGCTTAGATTAGGTTTTAACAGAAGATATAAGAGAGCAATCGCCATCGGCAGCATCATTAACGCCGTTGGCAAACCAAATCTCATCCAATCTGTAAATGAAAGACCCACTTCGGCAGCCGCAATCGCATTGGGAGGGCTGCCAACCACAGTCGCAATACCACCAATACTGGCGCTGTAAGCAATGCCCAATAATACAAACACATAAGTGCTGCGTTGTTTGTCTGCATCCACTTTACTCAATACACCTAGGACCAAAGGCAGCATCATAGCGGCTGTAGCTGTGTTACTGATCCACATTGAGAGTAGAGCGGTGACGCCAAACAACATAAAAACGGCCACACTCATTTTGCCTTGTGCCATTGCTAGCACTTTATCGGCAATGACTTTATCCAACCCTTGATGGTGCATTGCAGCAGCAAGCGCAAAGCCACCTAAAAATAGGAAAATGATTGAGTTTGCGAAGTTATTTAATGCGGCTTGGGTTTCAAAAATACCAAAACCGACTGCCATTACAGGGACTAAAATAGCCGTCACGGTAACGTGCAAAGCTTCAGTCAGCCAAAGCACAGCAATAAATGCAAGGATACTGATCCCCAACACAACATTGTGTTCAAAAGGGAGGAAGTTATAGAGTGCGAGAAAGAGTACAACATCCGCCAAGACAATCAGGCTGTTTCGATGGAGAAACCATTCTCGGGTATTTGTGGGCAAAGGGACACTATCGTTTCTGTTCATTATTATTTTCCTTATGAGGGCCATCAGGCAGGGCAATGATCCCACAGATTCAAACAGAAAAGATAATTATCATTGCAAATTTGTTAACCTTATCAAAAGCATGGTTACAATTTTAACATACTGAAATAATTTGAAATTAATCGAGAGCTTACTTTGTAATCAAAGCATTTATACAAGCGTTTAAAACCTATTCACCACACAGATAACAACTGAGTAAAAATCGCTCATTGAGAATTCAATCAAAATCTCATTTGCCTTCGGGTAGATATGTGGAAGAATGCGGATATGCGAGCATATTCAAAGGATTGATATGAATGAGATCATAGCCCAGCTGCAATTTTCGGCCACCATCACAGGCCCGATCTGTTTGATGTTATGTTTAGGCGTGTTTTTCAAGCGCATCAATCTGATTAACGAGAATTTCATTGAAGTTGCTTCACGCATTGTTTTTCAAGTGACATTACCTGCCATGTTGTTTCTGAGCATCGTCAGCTCAAAGCACGACTTTTCCTCCAGTATGTCTCTCGTGTTGTATAGCTTAATCGCTAATGTCCTCTTTTTTATTTTTACACTATTCAGTACACGTAAATTCACCGATAAGCCACACGACTGGGGAGTGATCACTCAAGGTGGATTTCGTGCTAATACCGCGATTATTGGTTTAGCCTATGTTGCCAATACCTACGGCAATGCTGGGGTCGCCTTAGCCGCTATCTATGTTGCCGCCACAACTGTCTTATTCAATATTCAGGCTGTCATCGCCCTCACACCAAGAGGGGAAAGTAATGGCTGGCAAGCGGGAAAATTAATGTTTAAAACATTAACCAAAAACCCGCTAATCATTGCGATTATGCTTGGTGTGGTTTGCTACATCGCCAGTGTGCCTATCCCACGAATAGTGACTGATGCAGGTCAGTACTTTGCCAATATGACCTTGCCATTAGCCTTGCTCTGCACTGGCGGATCCCTCAATTTGAACTCTTTAAAAGAGGATCGAAATTCAGCTTGGTTTGCTACTGGCTATAAGCTCATTCTCTCACCTTTGCTGATCACTGGTGGTGCATGGTTACTTGGATTCCGTGGTTTAGATCTCGGGCTACTTTTCTTGATGACTTCTGCTCCTACCGCGGCGGCAAGTTATGTGATGGCGCGAGCAATGGGTGGTAATTCTACTCTTGCCGCCAATATTATTGCCCTTACTACTGTATTTTCACTGTTCACTTGCACGCTTGGTATTTTCCTGCTTTCTAGTTTTGGCGTGATCTAATCACCACAGGTGAGCACTGGATCGCAAATTCTCTCTTAGGGTTAAGTGCAAAGGTAAAAAGAGACATAAATCAATAGAATTGAGATTTGAATGGCGTATGGTCGGCTTTTTCAATTTGCCGAGTGTCGTTATGTCAAACCATCAAAAGATCGCCAGCCTTGAGCTTGGGCGAGTGATCGCCATGCTGGCAATTATTGCTTTGCATTGCCAACTTTTTACCACTTATTGGCTCACCGATGAAGAACCATGGGTGGCCTACTTATTTAACCAATCCACCCGTTTTGCTGTTCCACTGTTTTTCCTTATTTCGGGCTATTTGATCCAACCCAAACTCAGCCAGAACCCGATGCAAACCTTGCGTAATTACTGCTCGCCATTACTGAGGATATGGGTGATTTGGAGTGTGATTAGCTTGTTGATGCCTTTCAATCTCGAAGTGGTGGTTAATCAAGGCTACCTCGCTGAGCGTTCAGGTTATTGGGGATTTTTGCTACAACACCCACTTAACTCACTGTTTGAAGGCGGGCTTGTACACCTTTGGTTTTTACCCGCACTGATGATTGCGGTCGCCATCATGGCACTGTTGATCCGCCAACAAAAAACACATTGGATGCTACCGATTGCCATCGGGCTATACATCTACGGTGAATTTGCAGGAAGCAGTGCCGTCGTCACTGGCATGAGCGCGCCCATCTATACTCGTAATGGCCCATTTTTCAGCACTTTGTTTGTAGTGGTAGGTTATCTGATTCGTGAGCGACACATCCTGTGGCAAGCGCGCTCTGCACTGTTATTGGCGTTAGTGGGGATGCTTTTTCACTTCGTTGAAGCGTATGGCTTACATCAACATGGACAGGTGTTTAATACCAATGATTATCTGTTTGGCACCGCTTTGTGGTCGATTGGGCTGTTTCTCTTTCTGCTCGCCAAACCCGATTTAGGTCGAAAGCCTTGGATATTTTCACTGTCACAAAGCATCCTCGGCTTTTACGTCAGTCACCTTTTAATGGTCATCGTAATGATGAACATCGCTGGAATTTTAGGCCTAGCAGGCTTGCAGAAAGACGCACTGATCCTGTTTGGTACTTTGATTGCCACTTATCTGCTCGTGAAAGGCTTAGAACGCACACCACTCAAACGTGTGTTACTAAGATAAAAATGAACTAGATACAACAAAGGGAGCCAAGGCTCCCTTTGCTTTTTACCGGAAATAGTACCTAGAAGAGCTTGCTATAAGGCAATGCCCATAGGTTTAACACCATCAGCACTGCTAAGGAGCCAAAAGTGAGCTGCATACCGCGCACACGATTAGGAATGGTGGCTTTAAACATCGAATCAGCGTGTAACACCCGCCCTACCACAAAGGCCACGCCGAGTACGTGAATCCACCACACATTAACGCCATTGAATTCCGCTAAACCAAGCAGGATTAGGAAAATGGGAATGTATTCCGTTGCATTACTCTGCGCACTGCGCGCGCGAACTAAGGCATCCACACCACCATCGGCAAACAGCACCTGATGTTTACGTCGCTGACGAATCACCTGTACTGCTAAATAAATCAACCAGCCGCACAGCACGACAGCATAAACTGTTGTGACCATAATCTATCCTTATTCCTTATTGGCTTGACGTGATGAGTGTAAGTGCAAATCAGAGAAAAACAAAAGCGCCGCAATGCGGCGCTCAGGGTAAGTAGTTCTGAGCTATTCCTCTTTCAGCTCTTGATGATATTTGCGATGCTTAAATTGATCATTAACCCGCTGTAACGGACAATAATCGATATTATTGTGCACATTTTTTATTAACGCCATAACGCGGGTTTTCTCATCAAATGAATTAAAATAAACTTTCCCTATAAATATAAATATTGGGTCTCTCACTAATTCTGTATTAAAGATCAGCATCTTTTCTTTGATGGGATCAAAAACAATCAATTGCTCGGCAAAGTAAAACTCGTTCTGATGTACCGTCGGACGAAAATTAGTTAAACCAAAAGCCAACAGGGCAAAACCGCCTGCACCAACAAACGCTAACGGACCAACGATGGCTAAGGCCAGCAAACAGACCGCAATCCCCACCCAAGCAAAACCGCGAACAAAAGTGTAGGCCGCATCCGGGATCACTTCTTGGTCGGTATAATGCACACCCGCTTGCGTTAAACTGTAGCAATAGCGGTGGTCGGGCATAAAAAGGTATCTCACCACAGCCATGCCCGCAGCGCCAAAGCTGATAAAGCCCCAAAACTCTGTACTGTTAAAAGCAATATCCCCGAACACAAGAAATAGTGAGGGAAGCAAAAAACCAACACCGATCGCGGTAAGCCAACGTGATAAATAACTCTCATTCATATCACCTGTCGTACACTCCCACTGATACAAAACCTCACTGCTGTGTAAATTTGCCTTTAACTGCTCTAACTCATCTTTATCAATTAACATTTAACCCTTTCCTACAACGAGATTTCTTGTGGCAATATCATTCGCCTCTGCAGATTGTAAATCCAATTCCCCCACGCGAGTTCCGCGGGCGCAAAATTTGAGACTCTGTTCCTTGACCCAATGCAGTGGTAGTGAAACGCAAACTCCAACAGTATCCTTCTCACTGCCACCCAGTGTAATGCGATACACTGGCTTGACCTCTGTCCATGATCCATATGCCCCATTGTTGATTGTTAACCTGCGATCGCTTAAATAACAAAAGCGCCGCAATGCGGCGCTAAGGGTAAGTAGTTCTGAGCTATTCCTCTTTCAGCGCTTGCTGATATTTACGATGCTTAAATTCATCGTTAACCCGCTGTAGCGGACAATAATCGATATTATTGTGCACATTTTTTATTAACGCCATAACGCGGTTCTTCTCATCAAATGAATTAAAATAAAGTGTCCCCATAAATGAAAATATAAATATTGGATCTCTCACTAATTCTGTATTAAAGATCAGCATCTTTTCTTTGATGGGATCAAAAACAATCAATTGGTCAGCAAAGTAAAACTCTTTCTGATGCACAGTGGGATGGAATTTGGTCAAACCAAAAGCCAGCAGGGCAAAACCGCCTGCACCAACAAACGCTAACGGACCAACGACGGCTAAGGCTAACAAACAGACCGCAATCCCCACCCAAGCAAAACCGCGTACAAAAGTGTAGGCCGCATCCGGGATCACTTCTTGATCGGTATAATGCACACCCGCTTGCGTTAAGCTGTAACAATAGCGGTGGTCGGGCATAAAAAGATACCTTGCCACAAGCGCAAACACTATTCCAAAGATCATAAACCCCCAAAAACCCTTACTGTTAAAGGGAATATCGCCGAGGGGGATAAATAATAAGGCTGGTAAAAAACCAGCAAAGATTCCAATAACCCAACGCGCGATATCACCTCGTCGCTCTGAAAATGCCACACATTCCCACTGATACAAAACCTCACTGCTGTGTAAATTTGCCTTTAACTGCTCTAACTCATCTTTATCAATTAACATTTAACTCTTTCCTACAACGAGATTTCTTGTTGCAATATCATTCGCCTCTGCAGATTGTAAATCCAATTCTCCGGCGCGAGTTCCGCGGGCGCAAAATTTGAGACTCTGTTCCTTGACCCAATGCAGTGGTAGTGAAACGCAAACTCCAACGGTATCCTTCTCACTGCCACCCAGTGTAATGCGATATACTGGCTGGTTATCTTCAATACTCCATTTTCCCTGTTGTTCATTGATGAGTATTGGTGTTACCGCCTCCCTTTGCCGTTGATAATATGCCGGCTGCGCTGGCAAACGGGTTATTTGCAAGCCTATCGTCTGCCCTTTAAGATAATCGGGTAACGTGAGTTCTAACTGCCATTGTAAAGAACCTGAATCCATCCATTGCGCTGCTTTACGTTGCGTAACTTGACTCAACCGAAGACTCGGACGATGGAGAAGGCGCTCTAACTCGGTCAATTCTTTGCCTACCGACCAATGAGCACTCTCTTTCCCCCACATCGATTTTGATAACCAGATTTCTAACTCTGAGCGTTTAAACACATTGGTCAAAATCACCCCGATCAAATAGACAATACCAATCACAGCAAAACCGGCGGCCATCCAACCAGCACTGATGGCTGCGATTGTTCCAAAACCTATAAATCGACTTACTCCATATAAAACTAACTGCACAGCAAAAATAGCCATCTGTGTTACCGTCGCTCCCCCTTTTAACAAATAACCGAAGCGTTCAAGATCGGTTTTACTGCTGTCATTAAACTTACCCCAGCTTTCCCATGTTTCTAATGCGCTGGCAATCATGCCCACGGTAGCCACCAAGGCGATGGATTTAGAAAAAGTTTTTAGGGCATCTTGCATTGTCGTGCCCGCAGTAGTCTGTAATGCCCTTTTCAGCGGCGATTCTAAAAGTTGTTGATTACTGGCTATCGTCTTCCAAACGCGCCCAGCACTAATAGCTCCGGCGGCCACAATGGTATAGCCAGTGGCATAAATGGCTTCGCCCAACGCCGGATTCTTCGAAGGATCCCAACTGGGGTATTGTGCGACCTTATAGCGGATATTCTCCAAAACCGCCGTGGTATTCCATAGGTTCAGCGCAAACAGCAAGCCCCCTAATCCACCCAGTTTCTGACTCACCGACGCGCTACTGGTTTTGACGTTTTTCGATAGCGCGCTCAGTTTCTCATTTACCGACTGCTGAAAAGTGTTCATCACCGCTTGGTTTTTGAGCGTCAGCATCATCGGCAGTTCACTACTGAGTAATTGCCCTAGCTTACGTTGTGCGGATTGCGCGGTCGCAATTTGATGGTTTTTCGGGCTCACATTACCGGGTTTGAATTCCAGAGCATCATTCATCTCTTGCAAAATGGCATTCAGCTTAGTCTCAAATTGCTTAAGCTCAGCCGCATATTTGGGATTATGTTGCAACACCGCCTCTTCTCGAACTAGGCTTTCCACCAACAGTAAACGAAGGTTAGCCAGCAAACTGGGCGTCCCTCCTTTAGGCTGGTTCTGATAAGGAAACAGCAGCTCCATCACCGCTTGCCAACTCTCTTTGGCTTGATTGGCGACCGCTTTTTGCAGTGCACTAAAACTCGATTGAACGGGTTCAATCCATTTCTTAAACCATGCTTTCTCCTGAATACGTCCATCCCCCGTGAACGTATCCCAGTTAGCGATTGCAGTCGAAAACGCAACCATATCACTAGGACTACTTGTAGAGAGAAAAGCGGTGCTAAACCCTTGGATATGGTTGTTAATGGCTTGATTTGCCTGCAGGGAAAAGCCAGTTGACGCGAGAGCCATGAGGTTTTTCGGTGAATCAAAACTGAGATCTTTTTTTAGGATCTCAAGCGATTTTTCATCATGATTGACTTGCGTAACCACCACTAAAAATTGGCTAGTTAATGCTAACAAATACGCTTGCTGAACCTCATCTTGGTTATCCATACCAAACAGAAGCGGGTCAAGGCCGAGCTGGTTGAAGGCAGACATAAACTGCGCATAGTGTTGTTTAATCTGTTCATCCAATCCTTTGAGCTCGGTGTAATGCTCCACCAAAAAGTTATCTAAATCCGCCCAACGCACTTCATCAATAAAGCTGTTGTCTTTTTTGCGCCACTTGCGCATCTGAGCACTGGTGGGTTCAAAGCGATAGAGTGTTTTCAATTCCGCCAGTTTCTGCTCCACTCGCTGCTGCATGGGGGCATAGTTTCCCGATGGGGCAAGCCCTTCACTGGCTAAAGCATAAGATTCGATTTCGGCCAATTTTGCCGTAGCACAATATTCAGTAATGGCTCTTTCTAGCTCTAAAATACGGATCGGATCTTGTTTTACAAAATCGGGAATTTCTTTTTCTTCAAGACGAATTCGGCCTAATGTGCGTGTCAGCTCTGCCATCTGCATTTTATGCTGTTGCGTTTCATCACCAACCGCTTTAGTTCGCTTTGCCACTTGGGTAGTAAAAGTAACAAATAAATCAGACACATCAGCTAAAGGGTCATTCAGCGCCACAAATAAACCGCAGTTTTGCTCCGGCAAATCTTGCAGATAATCTTTGCTGCTCACCACCGCTTTGTCGGCCACGAATTTGAATTCCGTACCTTTCACCGCTTCTTCACTTTTTTCTACCGGTAATGAAGGGGTACAGGTAGCTTTAAAAATATCCTGCTCAGCCGGCGTCCCGATGTCCGCCACATAGTCTTCAAGATACTGAGCAAAATGCGCATGAGGGTGAGTACCATTGGACTCAAACTGTTTAAGGCTCACTTTACGCATCACAGCATGACGGCTGCTGGTATTGGAGCGCATATGCTCACACACTCGCCACGTCCATCGTTGATGCGCATAACCGATAGAGAGCGTGTGCTGGGCGGGATAGAGTAAACAGCTTTTGCTTTCACCTTTCGAACCGCGCTCGTGAGTGGGTTTGCTTGCCTCATCATCAGACCAATCAATTTTGGTCAACTTGCAGCCAGCGACTTCATATTCGTGCAGTGTTTTTGCAGTTTCATCATAGACATAGAGCCAACCATCACGTAGTTGCCTTAAGGTGTAACTGCGCTGTTTGATAGAGAATTGGCCTTTCCACTGTCGATCCGCTTTGGGTAAAGGGTGTAATGCTTGACCTTGATCATCATAAACATCAAAGGCGTAACGAACAGGAATTATCCCTATTAACGGCTGTTTAAAAGGACATGCACTGGCTGGATTTTGTGCATCATTGCTCTGCCCTGTTTTCGCAGCATGATTGGGATTACTCATCCTTGTACCTCCTGTGATGATTGTGAATATTGATAAGCTAGCCCTGCGGCAGCTTCAATGCGTTGCGAAGGCGTATGACTTGAAGCCTGATGCAACAAAAGGTCAATCTCGGGATACTTCCCTTTTTCAAGAGCATCAACGCCTAAAAACCCCAACACATTAAAAAACAGCATTAAATCTCGCTCACTGCTAAAGCCCTGCTGGTAAGCCCATTGAGCATGACGATGAAATAGTTCAGGGTGAGATTGCCACTGCTGCGCTAAATCCGGAAACCACTGCTGTACATGCCGCTCGACCGTTTCTAAGGTATTAAGCCATGTGATGTTGCCAAGCCGTTGCCACTGCTCATCGGTTAGCTTGAATCGCACAGGAGTGTCCTGAGTCGCCGTCAGTTCTGGTCGTTGCACATATTGCCAACCTTGACGTGTCGGCAACCAAGCTCGATTGATCACTTTCCACAGTGGTTGGCATTGGGTACTCAAAAGTACATACGCGCATTCACTGTTCGCCATTTTAAGAAACACCGTTGAACCATAAGGGGATTCCACTTGGATCAAACGACGCAGTTGTTCAGCAATCTCTTCAATAGAGCCTAAAGAAGCAAAAAAGAACCCAGCTAACCCTTGATTCTGCTCAAGGAACCAGGTTTTAACCGTATCCGTTGCTAACACGAGATAAGGAGACACCTCTTTAAGCTGCTCAAAAGGCGGAAAAAGGTACAAAGGCTCCAAAACCAATTCACCCGATAGACGATACAAGGCTTGTGCTAGATGGCTGATTTGAGCACCATCAACCAAAAGGTAAAGCCTTTCTTGTGTATCCATTTCCATCTCTGGAACCGAGCTCACCCAGTTATGCACGACAAAGGAATTTGTTGAACGCATTAATTTCCCTTTGCCTCTTCACACACTTCACACACAGGTGCAGGACCTTTGAGTGCTTCAATTTGTCGCGCCTTAAGTAAAGGCGACATAGACTGCTGAGTGGGAGTTACCGCGGCTAGCTCAATCTCTTGCAGTGTTTGGGCTTTATCAACCCCTTGTGGCAACTCGGCCACTTTACCGCCATAACCTGAGCCGCTGCCTACGCTGCCGCCGGAGTTGAGGTTAATGGCAGAGCCGACGACATGCACACCGCCGGCATCGACTTTGATAAAACTGCCGCCGGCTTTGATGGTGAGCTCGTTGCCTGCCTCTAAGACCAGTTTATTGCCCGCTTTGAGGTGAACCTCAGTACCTGCATCATAAATCGCTTTGCTGCCGATTTTTTGCTGCAATGAACCGCCGATTTCGCTGCTGCTGTCGAGTTTGACGAGCGTGCGACTCTCCTCCTCCACCGTCAGGTGTTGATTGTGCTTAATCTGGGTGAACTGGTCATTTTCAACGGTCAGGTGTTGGTCGTGGCGAATGACCGTGGTGTGGTCGTTTTCAATCAAACCATCAAAGTCTTTCTGTGCATGCAGGTAGATTTGCTCTTTGCCCGCTTGGTCTTCAAAACTGAGCTCGTTAAAGCCTTCCCCTTGGTGCGTCTCGGTACGCAGCACGGTTTTGGTTTTGTGCTCAGGCAAGCTGTATGGCGGCGTATTGGTCGCGTGATAGGTGCGACCGGTGATAATGGGTTGGTCTGGGTCACCGTTTAAGAAGGAAACAATCACTTCGTGGCCGATGCGCGGAATGGCGATAAAGCCGTATTGGCTGCCCGCCCAACCTTGTGACACACGCACCCAACAGGAGCTCTGCTCGTTACCGTTGGAGTAGCGGTCCCACGGGAAGTGGATTTTCACGCGACCGTGTTCATCACAGAAGATTTCTTCTCCTTCAGGGCCAACGACCGTGGCTATCATTGGGCCATCAACTTGCGGTTTAGGTTGTGGCTCGGCACGCCAGTGGAGATGCCCAGGAATTAAGCTGAACTGGTTGCTGTAGGTCGTTGCACCACTGCCACCGTCTTCTTGTAGCGCTTGCGGCTGCTCACCTTGGTGATTCACCGATACCACCACCCAATCTCGGTTCATCGCAGGGTCAAGGTGCTCTTGCAG
>NZ_AOMO01000039.1 GCF_000338875.1 Vibrio mimicus CAIM 602
AGTCTGTACTTGAACAGAGCATTGAACCCGAAGTGATGAAGACGATTTCGTCGCACTGGATGAGTTAGAACTTCCACGAGTACACCGAAGAAGATGCGTTAGCCGATGCTGCGCAAGAGCCTGCTTCTGAGCCTGTAGTTGAACAGAGTATTGAACCTGAAAGTGATGAAGCCGATTTCGTCGCACTGGATGAGTTAGAGCTACCAGAGTACACGGAAGAAGATGCATTGGCGGATGCTGCGCAAGAGCCTGCTTCTGAGCCTGTAGTTGAACAGAGCATTGAACCTGAAAGTGATGAAGACGATTTCGTTGCGCTAGATGAGTTCGAACTGCCAGAGTACACCGAAGAAGATGCGTTGGCGGATGCAGTTCAAGAGCCAACTTCTGAATCTGAACTTGAACAGAGCATTGAACCTGAAAGTGATGAAGAGGACTTCGTCGCACTGGATGAATCAGAGCTACCCGAGTTCACCGAAGAAGATGCGTTGGCGGATGCTGCGCAAGAGCCTGCTTCGGAGTCTGTACTTGAACAGAGCATTGAACCCGAAAGTGATGAAGACGATTTCGTCGCACTGGATGAGTTAGAACTTCCAGAGTACACCGAAGAAGATGCGTTAGCCGATGCTGCGCAAGAGCCTGCTTCTGAGCCTGTAGTTGAACAGAGCATTGAACCTGAAAGTGATGAAGCCGATTTCGCTGTGCTGGATGAGTTAGAGCTTCCAGAGTTCACCGAAGAAGATGCGCTGGCGGATGCGGTTCAAGAGCCACGCTTCTGAATCTGAACTTGAACAGAGCATTGAACCCGAAAGTGATGAAGAAGATTTCGTTGCGCTAGATGAGCTCGAGCTACCCGAGTACACGGAAGAAGATGCGTTAGCCGATGCTGCGCAAGAGCCAGCTTCTGAGTCTGAACTTGAACCGAGTATCGAACCTGAAAGTGATGAAGAAGATTTCGTTGCGCTAGATGAGCTCGAACTGCCAGAGTACACCGAAGAAGAGGCGTTGGCGGATGCGGTTCAAGAGCCAGCTTCTGAATCTGAACTTGAACAGAGCATAGAACCTGAAAGTGATGAAGCCGATTTCGTCGCACTGGATGAGTTAGATCTTCCAGAGTACACCGAAGAAGAGGCGTTGGCGGATGCGGTTCAAGAGCCAGCTTCTGAATCTGAACTTGAACCGAGTATCGAACCTGAAAGTGATGAAGACGATTTCGTCGCACTGGATGAGTTAGAGCTACCTGAGTATACCGAAGAAGATGCGCTGGCGGATGCATTTCAAGAGCCAGCTTCTGAGTCTGCACTTGAACCGAGTATCGAACCTGAAAGTGATGAAGACGATTTCGTCGCACTGGATGAGTTAGAGCTACCAGAGTACACCGAAGAAGATGCGTTGGCTGATGCTGCTCAAGAATCAGTGCCAGAACAAGCACATGCAAATGAGTTACAAGAGCCACAACCCACGCAGACAGCAGAGCCTGCCGATGTCGCGCAAACTGTCTCGAAACAAGCATTTGACGAAGAAACACTACAGGATTGGTTGAGTGAGCGACCAGAAAGCGAAGTACCATTTAGCTTTGATCGTCCTCTAGATGCACAGACCATCGACAGTGCAGGGATGGACATTGATGCCATGTTGCAAATGGGGGGCGAAGATTGGAATGGCTTCCACCTAACCCCTGATCAACAGGCACAATTGTCTGATGATGTCCCGGAAGAAGAACAAGATATTTGGGCAAGTGAAACCCCAGAACCACAGGCGAAACAGGAGAACTGGGGGTCGCAAGATGATTTGCTCGACTTTGATCCGCAGCGTGATGGTTACATGACGATTGATGAGCTTATGGCTCAGGTTGAATCGGAAGAACAAGTGTTAAATCCGGATGAAGAAGAACTCAAACTGGATGTGGGTTTGGATGAGTTCCCAGATGTGATTGGCGATATTCGAGATATTGATGTGGATAGTGGCGCTGAAGCTGCGGGTAAGCTGGATCTTGCTAAAATTTACATCGAAATGAACGATGAAAAAGGCGCAATAAAGCTGCTCGAAGAGGCAATTGTTGACGGAGATGATGAGATTCGCCAACAAGCTAAACGGCTCATCGACGTGCTCAATGGTCGAGTATAAGCATCCCCTAAGAGGCAGCTAAGCTGCCTCTTGCTTTTCATGTAATTAGAAATTTATTGGCAAACTGTTTATACTGCCCGCCCCATTTTTATTGAGACAAACAGCATGAGAATCGCGTTAGGTATTGAGTATGACGGTACTCACTACTATGGTTGGCAGCGCCAGAGAGAAGTAAAAAGTGTTCAAGAAGCATTAGAAAAAGCGCTAAGCAAAATTGCCAACCATCCAGTTGAAGTTCAGTGTGCTGGCCGAACCGATGCAGGTGTACATGGGACTGGGCAAGTAGTGCACTTTGATACTACCGCTGAGCGTCAGATGGTGGCGTGGACCATGGGGGCAAACGCCAATTTGCCAAAAGATGTTGCAGTACGTTGGGCAACTGCGGTTCCTGACGATTTTCATGCACGATTCAGTGCTACAGCCAGACGTTATCGCTATGTCATTTATAACCACGTCTATCGCCCTGGTATTTTGAATTCTGGCGTCAGCCATTATCACGGTGAGCTGGATGTCGAGAAAATGCAGCAAGCTGGACAATACTTGCTGGGCGAAAATGATTTCACCTCATTTCGTGCTGTGCATTGCCAGTCTCGTAGTCCCTGGCGCAACATCATGCACCTGAATGTGACGCGTCACGGTCGTTATGTCGTGATTGATATCAAAGCCAATGCGTTTGTGCATCATATGGTGCGTAATATCACAGGTAGTTTGATTGCAGTTGGTCGTGGTGAACAAAAGCCTGAGTGGATCCAGTGGTTACTTGAGCAGAAGAATCGCACTTTGGCTGCCGCGACAGCAAAAGCCGAAGGACTTTATCTGGTTGAAGTGGATTACCCAGTACATTTTGCATTGCCAAAAATGCCAATTGGGCCACTTTTCTTGCCGGATAATTTGAACTAGTGGGTAGTAATTGACTCAAAAATAAACAATATTGTGCTTTAGCCGAAGAGCAAGAATAGGTACAACCAGTTTTTTGTCTACAGTTGGCATTTTCTGTGCTTTAATCCACACGCATTTTTGTCGAATTTATCTCTCCTGCTGATGGCGGGAGATTGAAAGTAAAAGGTCTTCCATGAGTTGGCTCGAAAAAATTTTAGAGAAAAGCAACATTGGTAGTTCACGCAAAGCCTCTATCCCAGAAGGCGTTTGGACTAAGTGTACGTCGTGTGAACAAGTGCTTTATTACGCAGAACTGGAGCGTAACCTAGAAGTTTGTCCTAAGTGCGATCACCACATGCGTATGAAAGCGCGTCGCCGTCTAGAAACGTTTCTTGATCAAGGCGAACGTTTTGAGCTTGGTGAAGAGCTAGAGCCGCAAGACAAACTGAAATTTAAAGATTCTAAGCGTTACAAAGAGCGTATCGTTGCGGCGCAAAAAGCCAGTGGTGAGAAAGATGCGCTGGTTGTAATGAAAGGTTCAGTGCTGGATGTGCCAGTTGTTGCTTGTGCGTTTGAGTTCTCCTTCATGGGTGGCTCAATGGGCTCAGTCGTAGGTGCTCGCTTTGTTCGTGCTGTTGAAGCAGCGATTGAACACAACTGTGGTTTGGTTTGTTTCTCTGCCAGTGGCGGTGCTCGTATGCAAGAGGCATTGATGTCTCTGATGCAGATGGCGAAAACCAGTGCTGCTCTTGAGCGTTTGTCTGATAAAGGTCTGCCTTTCATTTCGGTTATGACTGACCCAACCATGGGTGGTGTATCAGCCAGTTTGGCGATGCTGGGCGACATCAACATTGGTGAGCCTAAAGCGTTGATCGGTTTTGCTGGTCGCCGTGTTATTGAGCAAACGGTACGTGAAGATCTACCAGAAGGTTTCCAACGCAGTGAGTTCCTGCTTGAGCATGGTGCAATTGATATGATCGTTGATCGTCGTGATATGCGCCAACGTGTTTCAAGCTTGCTGGCTAAAATGACTGGCCAAGCCTCTCCGCTAGTGGTTTCTGTGAACGACGCGCCAAATGAAGCGCCTTATGCGGTACCAGAAGCCAATAAAAAAGGGTAAAGTAAGCGCTAACTAAACCAACGGATTCTATGGTTGTACGTTAGATGACTCAAAAGCCTGTTCCTCAAGCCACATCCCCACTCGCGGTGTGGCTTGATTATTTAGCCCACATACACACTTCAGCAATCGATCTCGCTTAGAACGCGTTCAAGCCGTCGCCCAAAAAGCCAAACTGACCAAACCTGCACCAACCGTAATTACGGTTGCGGGCACCAATGGTAAAGGTTCTACCTGTGCATTGATGGAATCTATTTTGCTCCAAGCTGGCTATTCCGTCGGCGTGTACAGTTCGCCGCATCTTATTCGCTATAACGAACGTGTTCGCATTAACGGCCAAGATCTTCCCGATGAAATGCACACCCAAGCTTTTGCTCATATTGAGCACCAACGCGGTGAGGTGAGCTTAAGTTTGTTTGAATTTGGCACGTTAGCTGCACTTTATCTTTTCCAACAACAGAAAGTAGATGTATTGCTACTGGAAGTGGGACTTGGTGGTCGTCTGGATGCAACCAACGTTGTTGATCATGATGTCAGTGTGATTACCAGCTTAGCTCTTGATCATACCGATTGGCTCGGTAACGACATTGCTGTCATCGGTTATGAAAAAGCGGGAATCTTCCGCTCAGGTAAACCTGCGATTTGTGGTCAACCTAAGCCACCAGCGACAGTTGCCGCGCATGCCGATGATATTGGTGCCAAATTGCATCAGGTCGAAATCCAATTCAATTATGAAAAAACCTCAGAAACGACTTGGCATTGGCGCAGTGGACGTTTTGAATTAACCGACTTGCCGATCCCTTCATTGCCTTTACCTAATGCTGCCACGGCACTGATGGCACTGGGTTGTTCAGGGCTGGAAATCAGTGATATTGATATTGTCGAAGGGCTACGTAATGCGCAATTGGCGGGACGTATGCAGGTGATTAGCCGTGAGCCAACCATAGTGCTGGATGTGGCGCACAATCCACATTCTGCGCATTATTTAGTGGGGCAACTCAAGCAACGCTACCCGCATCAAACTATTCATCTGGTGCTGGGGATGCTGCACGATAAGGATATAGCCTCGACAGTTGCAGAATTAAAGCCTGTAGTAAGTCACTGGTATGCCGCTTCATTGTCTGGACCACGTGCCGCGACGGCTGAGCAACTTTGCCAGTATTTATCCGCAGGCAACACTCAATACGCAAATCCGGTTGCGGCATTTGAAGCCGCGTTGACACAAACCTCAGTTCACGATGTCATTGTGGTCGCAGGCTCTTTCCATACCGTAGGTGAAGTGCTTGAGCATTGGCAGAAGAGAGGAGAGTAAATGGCCAGTAAATTTCAAAGCCGTTTAGTTGGCACTATAGTGCTGGTGGCGATTGGTGTGATTGTGCTACCTGATGTGCTGGATGGTAAAAAAACACATTTTAAAGAAGAGATAGCTAGCATCCCAATCAAACCACAGCCAGAAGGCGAGGTGGAAAAGTTTGAGGTGCTAGAACCTGAGCAAGATACGATTGCTTTACCTGAAGCGCCAGTTTCCGTAACGCAAACCAATAGCGAATCGTCCAGTGTCTCTCAAGCTAATACTTCTGAGCCGAAAAGTCCGCAACCTGCGAAAGTGGAACAGAGCGTACCCACAACAGTGACTGAAGTCCCTGAGACGAATGAATACCAAGATTCCGCTTGGATTATTCAGTTGATGGCGCTGAAAAATGCCGATAACGCGCGCAGTGTGGTCGCAGATCTGCAGAAGCGTGGTTATCAAGCGCATGTCAAACAAGAAAATGATTTTACCCGAGTGATTATTGGTCCCGATGTTTCAAAATCTAAGCTAGAAACTCAACTGCTGGAATTAGAAAAAATTACCGGTGCCAAAGGTCAATTGCTCAAATTTAAACCACTAAACCCATAAGAAAACGTTTGCGTCGCGTTTTTTTCTGTTAAAATGCGCGCCAACTTAAGATGTAAGAACTCATGAACTGGTTAGATATTGTCATTTTAAGTGTGATCGGCTTGTCTGCGCTGATCAGTCTTGTTCGCGGCTTTGCTAAAGAAGCATTGTCTTTAGTGATTTGGTTTGGGGCGTTTTATATCGCCTCTGAGTACTACGCCAAACTGGCGGTGTACTTCACCAACATTAAAGACGATATGTTTCGCAACGGAGCAGCCATAGCGGCTCTGTTTGTGGCGACTTTAGTGGTGGGTGCTATCGTTAACTACGTGATCGCCCAACTGGTCGAAAAAACAGGATTATCAGGAACCGACAGAATTCTCGGCGTGGTGTTTGGCGCATTACGTGGTGTATTGATTGTCGCAGCAGGTCTGTTCTTCATGGATGCGTTTACCGCATTTCCAAACACAGAGTGGTGGAAGAGTTCGCAGTTAGTGCCTGAATTCAGTCGCATTATTGCTCCGTTCTTTGAACACCTAAAAGCAACATCAAGTTTTCTCTCTGGCGCGATTTAGCGCCGGAGACGGTTGAAATCGAGGATTAGGACATGTGTGGTATTGTTGGAATCGTGGGTACAACGCCTGTAAACCAGTCAATTTATGACGCTTTGACTGTATTGCAGCATCGTGGCCAAGATGCCGCGGGTATTTGTACCATAGAAAGCAATCGTTTTCGTCTGCGTAAGGCAAACGGATTAGTCAGGGATGTCTTTGAAGCGAAACACATGCAACGCCTGCAAGGTAATGTCGGGATAGGCCATGTGCGTTACCCAACCGCAGGCAGCTCCAGTGCCTCAGAAGCTCAACCTTTCTATGTAAACTCTCCTTTCGGTATCACTCTCGCTCACAATGGCAACCTGACTAATGCTAACCAAGTGCGCCAGAAGTTGTTCGAAAAAGATCGCCGTCATGTCAATACCACGTCTGATTCTGAAGTGTTGCTCAATGTGTTGGCACATGAGATCGACACGGTAAAAGGCAATGTGACCGCAGAGGATGTATTCCGTGCCATCAGCAATGTACACCGTACCATTCGCGGTGCTTACGCGGTTGCGGCAATGATCATCGGTCACGGTATGATTGCGTTTCGTGACCCGCATGGTATCCGCCCGCTGTGTTTAGGTAAGCGCGAAACCAATGGCCAGCATGAGTATATGGTTGCTTCAGAGTCTGTTGCATTGGATGCGGTGGGCTTTGATTTTGTGCGTGATGTTGCACCAGGTGAAGCGATTTATGTCACTTTTGATGGTGAACTCTACACCAAGCAATGTGCGGATAACCCAGCACTGAACCCATGTATCTTCGAATTCGTTTACTTTGCGCGTCCAGACTCATTCATCGACAAGATTTCGGTGTACAGCGCACGTGTAGAAATGGGCAACCGCTTGGGTGAGCGCATTAAAGCGGACTACAGCGATCTCGATATTGATGTGGTTATTCCAATTCCAGAAACTTCGTGTGATATCGCACTGCAAATCGCGCAAGCCATTGATAAACCATACCGCCAAGGTTTCGTGAAAAACCGCTATGTTGGCCGTACCTTTATCATGCCGGGTCAGCAGCAACGTAAGAAATCCGTACGTCGTAAACTCAATGCCATTCGCTCAGAGTTTAAAGATAAGAACGTACTTTTGGTGGATGACTCAATCGTGCGTGGCACGACGTCTGAGCAGATCATCGAGATGGCTCGTGATTCTGGTGCGAAGAAGGTCTACATCGTCTCTGCTGCGCCTGAGATTCGTTTCCCGAACGTTTATGGCATTGATATGCCAAGTGCGAATGAACTGATTGCTCACGGCCGTGATAATGACGCGATTTGTAAGCAAATTGGTGCTGATGCACTGATTTTCCAAACTATCGAAGATCTGGTGGACGCTGTACGCTGTGGCAACCCAGATATCGTGAAGTTTGAAGCATCAGTGTTCAACGGTGAGTACGTGACAGGCGATATCGATCAGCAATACTTGGATTTCCTAGAATCGATGCGTAGCGATGATGCAAAATATCAACGTGAAATTCAGCAAGATCTGGCTAACCTAGAGTTACATAACGAAGGCGCTTAATCGGTCTGTAATGATTGAATAGCTGTCCAGTTACAAAAAGGCTTCCCGAGGGAAGCCTTTTTCGTAGGTGTTATTTCTCACTACGCTGTAGTTACAGCACCATAGCGGCAATCCAACCGAAGACAATGAGCGGCAGGTTGTAGTGGATAAAGGTTGGCACCACGGTTTCCCAAATATGCTCGTGTTGACCATCTGCATTGAGGCCAGAGGTTGGGCCTAACGTTGAATCGGAAGCTGGAGAGCCAGCATCACCTAACGCAGCAGCCGTACCGACGAGAGCAACAGTCGCCATTGGTGAAAAACCAAATGAAAGACAGAGCGGCACATAAATGGTGGCAATGATAGGAATGGTCGAGAAAGAAGAGCCAATCCCCATAGTGACCAGCAGGCCAACCACTAACATGAGTAGTGCAGCCAGTGCTTTGTTATCCCCAATGCTGGTGGAGAGCGAAGTCACCAGTGTTTCAACGCCACCTGTGGCTTTCATTACAGCTGCAAAACCGGCCGCAGAAATCATGATAAAGCCAATCATCGCCATCATGTGTACGCCTTTGGTGAACACGTCGTGCGTTTCTTTCCACGCAATCACGCCACCAAAAGTGAACACCATAAAGCCTGCAAGTGCACCGATAATCATTGAACCCGTAAACAATTGCACAGCCAGCGCTGCCACAATGCCAGCTCCGGCAATCGCAATATGCTTTTTATTGATCTGATTGGCTTCTGGATTCACAACCGTTAGTTCAGTTTCTTGGTACTGGCGTGGTTTGCGATAGGTGAAAAACACCGCTAATAGCAGACCAAAGATCATGCCAATCGCAGGCAGAATCATCGCAGTTGGTACTTGGCTCGCTGTGACGTTTTCCAATCCATTATCATGCAGATTTTTCAGCAGAATGTTATTGAGGAAAATACCACCGAAACCGACTGGAAGTACCATGTAAGGGGTGATCAAACCAAAAGTGAGTACACAGGCAACCAAGCGGCGGTCAAGTTTGAGCTTAGCAAAGACACCAAGTAGAGGCGGAATCAAAATGGGAATGAACGCGATATGCACTGGAATAACGTTTTGCGATGCCATTGCCATTAACAGCAATGAAATCAGCACCAAGTATTTTAGGCCTGTTGAAGCCACATGGCTCTCTTGGCCGTGAATACGGCGGATCACACTTTGCGCTAGCAAATCGGTAATCCCCGATTTAGAAATAGCAACGGCAAACGTGCCGAGCATCGCGTAACTCAGGGCGATAGTGGCACCGCCACCTAAACCGCTTTCAAAAGCGGCAACGGTATCATTTAAACTCATGCCTGCGACTAAACCACCGACCACAGCACTGAACGTCAAAGCAACCACGACGTTCACTCGCATCAGGGCTAGCAGCAGCATGACACAAACGGAAATGACTACTGGATTCATATTTTATCTCGGGATGTTGTGTGTATACCCTGCCAACCTGAAGTTCCAAGTGGTTTGGGTATTTGCCTTACTTGTTGAAGTTGCCACGTACGTAACTAACATCAATCCAGTTCGGCGTCATTGTTATTGTCCTCATTATCATTGACCAATGGCCAGCCACCTAAAGCCTTCCATTGGTTGACAATGGTGCAGAACAGCTCTGCGGTTTTTTGGGTATCGTATAAGGCAGAATGTGCCTCACGATTGTCGAATTCCATCCCTGCCGTTTTACAAGCTTTCGCAAGCACGGTTTGCCCGAAAGCAAGACCGCTCAGTGTCGCAGTGTCAAAGGTGGCAAAAGGATGGAACGGAACACGTTTTAATTTACAACGTTCGCTCGCAGCCATCACAAAACTATGATCAAAATGCGCGTTATGCGCCACTATGATGGCGCGACTGCAGTCTGCGGCTTTTTGTTCTTTGCGAACCAGTTTGTAAATCTCTTTTAAAGCATGATCTTCAGTGACGGCACCACGTAGCGGGCTGAAAGGGTCATAAATACCCGTAAATTCCAGTGCTGCTTTTTCAAGGTTAGCGCCTTCAAAAGGCTCGACATGAAAATGGATCGTGCTGGCTGGGTGTAAATTCCCGTTCTCATCCATACTCAGAGTGACGGCACAAATTTCAAGAAGAGCATCAGTTTGCGCATTGAATCCTGCGGTTTCTACATCGATAACTACAGGAAAATAGCCACGAAAGCGTTTTTTCAGGGTCAGCGCGTCATTTTTATCAGTCATGCGGGTTCTAATTCGTGTGATAAGGCAGACATTATTGCAGATTCTTTGCGGGAGAAAAACCTAGCCATCTTAAATCAAGGCAATTAGTTGCCTGATACGTGGAGAAACGTTAACCCTTTAATGAGAAGCAGCCGTAAGGGGGGAGGAGAGCTAAACTTTGCGATGGTTACCCGTGGCAATATCATGCTGGCTAGATTTTTGCATCTAATACACCAAGTCTCGCAGGCGGCAAACCATCGCCTGAGCATGCAGTACCAGTAGTGAGAAAAAGTATTTATGAATAAATGGGTTATCACAAGTATGTTTGCCTTGGGCACTTTATCATCGCCAGTCTCTTTGGCGTTGGAAGTGCGTTATGTGGCAACACCACAGCAGTCTACGTGGCAAATGGCGACCAACACGCCGTTGGAATGCCGCCTTGTGCACCCGATCCCCAATTATGGGGATGCCGAGTTTTCTTCTCGCGCCAGCAAAAAAATCAATCTCGATTTTGAATTGAAAATGCGCCGTCCGATGGGGGATACCCGTAATGTTAGCCTCGTTTCTATGCCACCTATTTGGCGTCCCGGCGAAGCGGCAGACCGCATCACTAACCTGCAATTTTTTAAACAGTTTGATGGCTATATTGGTGGGCAAACCGCGTGGTCGCTACTCAGTGAACTCGAAAAAGGACGCTACCCTACATTCAGCTATCAAGATTGGCAAAGCCGCGATCAACGTATCGAAGTTGCGCTTTCTGCGGTGCTATTCCAGCAACCTTACAATGAATTTAGTGACTGTATTTCCAAGTTACTGCCTTACAGTTTCGAAGACATCTCGTTCACTATTTTGCATTACGACCAAGGTGATAGCGTTGAGCTGAACAAAGCCTCGCAAAAGCGGTTAGCCCAAATTGCTGAGTATGTTCGCTATAACTCCGATATTGATTTAGTGCTGGTTTCTACCTACACCGATTCAACTGATACCAACAACAACAGCCAAAATCTATCTGAAAAGCGTGCGGAAGTACTGCGTGAATACTTTAAGTCCATCGGTTTGCCTGAAGACCGAATTCAGGTGCAAGGTTACGGCAAACGTCGTCCGATTGCCGATAACGCTTCACCGATTGGCAAAGATAAAAACCGCCGTGTCGTGATTTCGCTGGGTCGTACTCAGGTGTGAAAGGGTTTCACACCTGAACAGAGATTGAATTAGAACGAACGTTGATCGGTTCCGCCGTTAATTGAGGCGGAACTGGGCAATAATCTCGCATTTCGAAGCGGTATCTATGTGTTGCACCATGCGCGCGATGTCTGGATTAGGGTGACGCTTCATAAAGTCGAGCAGCGCTTTGCGGCAGCAGCCAAGAGAATCGACAAAAGCTTCACAGCTGGGGCGATGGCATTGAGGGATCAGCGTTAGAACCCGCTCTGAAGCCAGTTGCAAATACTTCAACTCGTATTGATTGTCACCGATAGTGCGCCAGAACTTGGCCATGTTGTGGCAAGAGATAACCGAGATCATCATGCGATCTTCCATTTCTATCTCTTCACTTTCATCCAATTGTTGGCTGACGGTTAGCGCTTGTTGATAGTGAAGAATGCTGCGCAGGTGGTCTGCCTCCTGCATGGCGACATCGGCTAATAGGGTATGCCTTTCCCACTCTTTAATACTCATCACACAGTCTCCTTGATAACCTGTTGGATAAGATTAATTGATAATAATTATCATGTAAATAATAAGAATTGTGTGGGAATTGATCAGATTGGGCAAAAAAATACCGCCAATTGTGGCGGTATAGGGATGAAAAACGTTGAATTAACCTTCAAGACCCGCTGTCGCTTGCTTGTTTTGGATGAGTTCAATCATGTAACCATCAGGATCTTTGACGAAAGCGATGTGCGTTGTACCACCTTTCACTGGGCCTGGCTCGCGTGTCACGATGCCACCAGAGGCTTTGATGATGTCGCAAGTGGCATAGATATCGTCAACACCAATCGCGATATGGCCGAATGCATTGCCTTTTTCATACTCAGCCACACCCCAGTTGTAGGTCAGCTCAATCACGGCACCTTGTGATTCATCACCATAACCTAAGAAGGCAAGGGTGTACTTGTATTCGGTATTCTCATTTTTACGCAGTAGAGTCATGCCCATGACTTGGGTGTAAAACTCGATCGATTTATCCAAATCGCCGACACGTAGCATGGTGTGCAAAATACGGTGGTTTGACATAAAGGCTCCTTGCTTTCCGGATAACGGTTTTTTTGAAATTAGCTTTCTGGGTAAACTTTCTCTTTGAATTCACAAAGATCTTCAATGATACAACTGCCACAGCGCGGCTTGCGTGCAATGCAAGTATAACGCCCGTGCAGGATCAGCCAGTGGTGTACATCGAGCTTAAACTCGCTTGGAACCACTTTGAGTAGCTTGTGTTCAACTTCATCGACATTTTTACCAACCGCAAATTTAGTGCGATTAGAAACTCGGAAGATATGGGTATCCACTGCAATGGTCGGCCAGCCAAAGGCGGTGTTTAGTACCACGTTGGCGGTTTTGCGCCCAACACCAGGTAGCGCTTCCAACGCTTCGCGGTCTTCCGGTACTTCACCTTGATGTTTTTCAAGCAAAATACGGCAGGTTTTGATGACGTTTTCTGCTTTGGAGTTAAACAGGCCAATCGTCTTAATGTACTCTTTAACTCCATCAACACCCAGATCGAGCATGGCTTGTGGAGTGTTGGCCACCGCATACAGTTTATCGGTGGCTTTGTTGACGCTAACATCGGTCGCTTGTGCGGAGAGCAATACCGCAATCAACAACTCAAAAGGTGAACTCCAGTTTAGTTCGGTCTCTGGCTTTGGGTTGTTAGCCCGCAGGCGCTCTAAAATTTCAATCCGTTTCGCGTTATTCATTAGACGGGGTGGCTTCCTTTACAAGGTTAGACATTGGTCACTCGTGCGCGCTCTATGGCTTGCTTTTGTTGTTTTGGTTGACGTGCCGCAATGTGTTTATCAATCACACTTTTCGCGGCAATCAAGAAGCCAACACCGATGAAGGCACCGGGAGGCAAGAGTGCCAGCAAAAAGCTGCTGTCAAAATGGAAGATTTCGATACGCAACACTTTGGCCCATTCACCAAGAAGCAGATCGGCGCCATCAAATAGAGTGCCGTTGCCGATGATTTCACGCAGTGAACCGAGTACGACTAGCACGGAAGTCATGCCGAGTCCCATCCAAAATCCATCGAGTGCGGCAGGCAGGACATCATTTTTTGAAGCGAAAGCTTCGGCACGACCAATGATGATGCAGTTCGTCACAATCAGCGGAATAAAAATGCCGAGTGAGAGGTAAAGCCCGTAGGCATACGCATTCATCAGCAGTTGTACGCAAGTTACTAGCGATGCAATGATCATGACGAAGACGGGAATGCGCACTTCTTTTGGCACATAGTCACGCACTAGAGATACCGTCACATTGGATCCAACCAATACCAGTAGGGTTGCGATACCTAACCCGAGCGCATTGGTGACGGTAGAAGAGACTGCCAACAGTGGACACAACCCCAGCAATTGTACTAAGGCCGGGTTATTGTTCCACATGCCATTTAACATCAGAGTTCTGTTTTCACTCATGTTATTGACCCTCGCACGGATTAGGCTGACTTTGCAGCTGTTGTTTATGCTGGTTCACATACATCACCGCTTTTTTCACGGCTTGTACGACCGCGCGCGGTGTAATGGTTGCGCCGGTAAACTGATCAAACTGGCCACCATCTTTGCGAACTTTCCAGTCATCTTGGTTGTCTGCGGTGACTTGTTGACCGTTAAATCCTAATACCCAATTACTGATACGTAAATCAACCTTATCGCCTAATCCTGGTGTTTCTTGGTGAGCAAGCACACGTACACCCAACACTGAACCATTATTGGCGATACCGACGATCAGTTTGATTTCACCGTTGTAACCATCGGGTGCAATGGTTTCAATCGCAATGGCGCTTGGTTCACCACCTCGTTTAGCCAGATAAGCATGCATGGTTTTTGGTGTGCCAAGTTCGGCATCGTTCACCAAGGTGCAGGCTTCTGCTAGCGAGTTATCGTGGTATTTATGTGGGATCACTTGGTTCAGAACTTGCAGAAGTTGCTTCTGTTCTTGTTGTTTAATTTGGTTGGCCGTTAAAGCGTACGTCAGCGCGACCAAGCCAGTAGAAACACAGGCAAAGACGGCGAGAATCAGACCATTTTTTCGAATTGCTGTCAGCATAAGTCGCGCTCTTAGTGTCCGTAAGTTCTGGGTTTGGTGTAGTAATCAATCAGTGGTACGCACATGTTGGCGAGCAGCACTGCAAACGCAACACCATCAGGGTAACCACCCCAGCTACGAATGATAAACACCATAGCACCGATGAAGAAACCGTAAATCAAGCGTCCCTTGTCGGTGGTGCTGGCACTGACCGGATCGGTCGCAATAAAAAATGCGCCGAGCATGGTCGCGCCAGATAAAAGATGGATAACTGGCGAAGCGGTTGTCCCCGGAGCAAAGAGCTGAACGAGTAGCGACGTGATGATTAAACCTGCCAACATTGCCACCGGAATATGCCAACGTATGATACGCAGTTTAAGCAGCATCAGGCCGCCGAGCAGATAGGCAATGTTGACCCACTCCCAACCAATACCCGCAAAACCGCTAAACTGAGGCTGAGTTAAGGTTTCACTCATGGTATGGCCCGCTTTGAGCGAGGTTTTGATGGCATCCAGTGGGGTTGCCATGGTTACGCCATCAATACCGGTGCGGATTTGCTGTAACGACAGCCCATCACTGTTAAAGCCACCGAAAATCAGTGATACCGAATCGACCAGCGAACTGGGTTCGGCATTCAGCTCGGTTGGTGCAATCCAGCTGGTCATCTGTACCGGGAAGGAGATGAGCAGTACCACGTAAGCAATCATGGCGGGGTTAAATGGGTTTTGCCCAAGTCCACCGTAAAGATGTTTGGCTATTACGATCGCAAAGATCAAACCAATGACCACAATCCACCACGGTGAAAGCGGCGGAATGGCCACGGCTAACAACAGTGCCGTCACAACTGCACTGTAGTCGCGTAGTGCGGATACGGGGGAGCGTTTACGCAGTAGCATTATTCCTGCTTCCAGCGCCACGGCGACTGAGATAGCCAGCAGTAATTGAATCAGTGTGCCGTAGCCAAAAAAGTAGGTTTGGGCAATCAGGCCCGGCACAGCACAGGCCAATACCCAGCGCATGACATCGGCAGTATTACGTTTACTTCGTAAATGTGGGGAGCTAGCAATAAAGAAGGCCACTAGTCATTCTCCTCAGCGTTTAAATTAGATGATTGTTGTGCGGCTTTGCGAGCTTTAGCACGAGCAATGGCGGCGGCTACAGCAGCTTTTTTCGGATCAGTGTCGTCATTGCTCAATGCGACTTCGGCTTGCTGAGTCTCGCTTTGCTCCGTTTCGTTTTGCTGCTGGGCTTTTGCGTGCTTTAGCGCGAGCAATCGCAGCGGCTACCGCAGCTTTTTTCGGATCGGAGCCGTCATCGCTTGGCGCGCCTTCAACTTGTACGGCATCGCTTTGCTCCGTCTCGTTTTGCTGCTGGGCTTTACGTGCTTTGGCGCGAGCAATCGCGGCGGCTACCGCAGCTTTTTTCGGATCAGCGTCGTCATTGCTTGGTGAGACTTCGGCTTGCTGAGTCTCGCTTTGCTCTGTTTCGTTTTGTTGCTGGGCTTTACGTGCTTTAGCGCGAGCAATGGCGGCGGCTACCGCAGCTTTTTTCGGATCGGCGTCGTCATTGCTTGGTGAGACTTCGGCTTGCTGAATCTCGCTTTGCTCTGTTTCGTCTTGTTGCTGGGCTTTACGCGCTTTGGCACGAGCAATCGCAGCGGCTACCGCAGCTTTTTTCGGATCGGCGTCGTCATTGCTTGGTGCGACTTCGGCTTGCTGAGTCTCGCTTTGCTCTGTTTCGTCTTGCTGCTGGGCTTTGCGTGCTTTAGCGCGAGCAATCGCAGCAGCCACGGCAGATTTCTTATCGTTCGCGTCATCACTGGTTGGTGCTTGTGCTTCTGCCGGTTCGCCTTTTTCCGCTTTGCGTTCCCGAGCTTGGCGTTTACGCTCTTCACGCAGTTTCGCCATTTCACTGTTATCCGGCTCACTTGCGCCACTTTGTGCAGCTTCTGCCTGTTTGGCTTTGGCGCGTGCAATCGCCGCCGCAATCGCAGGTTTTACGCTGTTGTCGGCTGGCTCAAGCTGCGCTTTTTGCGCTTTAACGCGTTCAATCGCAGCGGCAATGGCATCGGAGCCACCTTGCTGCTGCATTTCTTTACGGCGATCTTCCGCCGCTTGCTTGAAGCGATTTTCGCGTTCCGCTTTGTCGCGATCCATTCGCGCTTTTTTCTCTTCAAAGCGTGCTTTAGCGCGTTCAGCGGCTTCCGCTTCTAAACTGCGGGTGCGAATTTCTGCTTTGGCTTGGCGATAATACTGCACCAAAGGAATGTCACTTGGGCAGACGTAGGCACAGGCACCGCATTCAATACAGTCTTTAAGATTTAACTCTTCACACTTATCAAACTCTTGCGCCTTGGCATGCCATTGTAACTGCTGGGGCAACAATGAAACCGGGCAAGCATCCGCACACTGACCGCAGCGAATACAGGCCATTTCATGATCACTGTTGGTTAACTCATTGCGTGTTGGCGCGAGAATGCAGTTAGCGGTTTTGGTGATCGGTACTTGCGCGTGTGGCAGGGTGAAACCCATCATCGGGCCGCCCATGATTAGGCGCGGTAGCTTTTTATCAACCTTGTAACCAAACTCATTGAGCAGAGCTTGTACTGGAGTGCCGAGCAGCGCCCAAACGTTACGCGGCTTACGGAAACAATCACCGGTGAGCGTTACAACGCGGCGGATCAGTGGCTCGCCATGCAAAATGGCGCGCGCAATCGCCTGCAAAGAGCCGACATTTTGCACCATTAAACCAATATCGGCAGGAATGCCACCTTTCGGAACTTCCAAGTTAGTCAGGATCTTGATGAGTTGCTTCTCACCGCCTGACGGGTATTTGGTTGGGATAACACGGATCACCATCGGCTTATCTTGCGCGGCTTGTTGCAGCGCAGCAACGGCTTCCGGTTTGTTATCTTCAATCCCGATGATCGTCAGTTTGGGCTTTAAAATGTGCTCAACAATCTCGATGCCCTGAATGATTTCTTGGGAATATTGACGCATTAACACATCATCTGCGGTGATATAAGGCTCACACTCGGCGGCGTTAATGATCAAAATCTCGGTGCGTGATAGCCCAGATTGCAGTTTCTTCGCGGTTGGGAAACCTGCACCGCCCATGCCTGAAATACCAGCCTGACGGATCAGCTCCAACAGTGTCTCGGGTGACAACTGTTGATAATCCGGCTGTGGCTGCAATTCGAACCATTCTTCTTGTTGGTCTGGTGTCAGTACAATACACAGCTCGCTCAAACCGGAAGGGTGAGCCACCGTACGCGGTTCAATGGCGCTAATGACGCCTGAAGTCGGCGCATGAATCGGCAGCATGAAGGTCGAAGTGTATTGCGTCAGCGGCTGGCCTTTTAGGACACGGTCGCCCACTTTAACCAGCAAATCGCCTGCCTTACCAATGTGCTGTTTGAGCGGCAGTACCAGCTCATTCGGAATGCTCGCATTGATAATCGGCTGACGGTTGGATTGATGTTTATTTTCAAATGGATGAATGCCGCCGGGGAAGTCCCAAAGCTTGCCTGATTTGATTTGTTCGATTAATGACAGCATACCAATCCTTAATTCACACTCTTCTGCGCAGCAGGCACAGAATCGGTCACATTGACCACAGGGATGGCATTGAGTTGCCACTTCCAGCTCTCTGGCGTGGTTTGTACCGGGATCATTTCAATACAGTCGGTCGGGCAGGGTGCGACACACAGGTCACAGCCTGTGCACTCATTTTTGATCACAGTGTGTACGGCTTTGTTACCGCCCACAATCGCATCGACCGGACAAGCCTGAATACACTTGGTACAACCGATACACATGTCTTCATGGATAAAGGCGACCATTTTGACTTTGTTGTCCAGATCATGGGCGGAGTCTTGCACTTCAACACCCATTAGGTCTGCGAGTTTTTCAATGGTCGCTTGACCACCAGGAGGGCACTTGTTAATCGCATCGCCATTGGCAATGGCTTCAGCGTAAGGGCGACATCCGGGGTAGCCGCATTGGCCACATTGGGTTTGCGGCAAGATGGAGTCAATTTGATCAACGATGGGGTCTGCCTCAACCTTAAAGCGGATCGAAGCAAAACCCAGTATGGCTCCAAACACGGCGGCCAATGCCGCCAGAGCAAGAACAGCGATGACTAAGGTACTCATTACAGTTTCACCAACCCGGTAAAGCCCATAAAGGCCAAAGACATTAAACCTGCGGTGATCATAGCAATGGATGCGCCTTTGAAGGGAGCGGGGACATCGGCGACATGGATCCGTTCACGCATCGAAGCGAACAAAATCAACACTAGAGAGAAGCCGACTGCAGCGCCAAAGCCATAAATGATCGATTGAATGAAGTTGTGATTTTCGTTGATGTTGAGCAGTGCAACACCTAACACCGCACAGTTGGTGGTGATCAGCGGCAGGAAAATCCCTAGCAGGCGATAGAGTGTTGGGCTGGTTTTGTGCACGACCATTTCGGTGAACTGTACTACGACAGCGATCACCAAAATAAAACTCATGGTACGCAGATACTCAATACCTAGTGGGCGTAATACGTAGCTTTCCACCAGATAGGCGCAAACGGAGGCCAAGGTCAGGACGAAGGTTGTCGCCAACCCCATGCCAATTGCGGTCTCTAGCTTTTTCGATACGCCCATGAAAGGACATAAGCCCAAGAACTTCACCAGTACAAAATTGTTCACCAGCACAGTGCCGATTAACAACAAAATATATTCGGTCATAGTTATATAAATGTTTGATTCCGATCCCGGCATTATCCTGCTTTGCCAAAGCAATAACAACCAAGGAAAGCTAAGGTTTTAGATACATGAACATAAATTATACGCAATAAGTGGCAAATAAGAGGCGAACGGTAGAGAAAGTTAAGTGATATATGAGCTAACGTACAAAGAAAATAGCGAATAATAAAGCCCAGTTGTTATCGACCGGGCTTAAGGTTAGATGACTTTAACGATAAACATTCAAAGCGATAGAAACTTAGTGCGGATAGATAGTTTTCCAATCCGCTTTCATATCCACCATAGGCCAATTTTTCGCTTTCGCTTCATCAAGGCCTTTATCCAATTTACCGATATGTGACTCACGGTCATAACGCCATTCACGTTTGTCATCGGTGTGGTGAATGTACACTGGCAAGCGCAGACCTTCGCCCGCAGCTGTCCATTGCAGCATGGCTAAATCACCATCAGAGTTACCAAAAGCGGCAATCGGACGTTGGCCAATACGTTCGTAAATCTGTTGCACCTTCACCTCTTTATCATCATTCACGAGTAGGTTTGGTAAACGTTTGAGCACAGGTTTGCCATCGACCATCACAAACTCGGTTTCAAAGGTGCTGCCCACAATTTGCTCTGGTGGAATTTGGTAAACCTCGGTTGCCCATGCACGCATAAAACCAGTACCGCCACCGGACACGATAAAGGTTTTAAAACCGTTGGCGCGCAGATAGTCGAGCACTTCTAGCATAGGTTGGAAAACCATCTCGGTGTATTTTTTACCTGTGGTCGGGTGTTTGGCAGTCGCAATCCACTCTTTAACAATCGCATCAAATTCGTCTGTGGTCATGCCTGCATGAGTGGCGTAGAGCACTTTAACCAAATCTTCGGTGTGCAGGTTTTTCAAATCACCTTGCAAAATGCTTGCGTAAGGTTCTTCGGTTTTCCATTCAGAGTGTTTGGGTGCCAGTGTTTTGATGCGGTCTAGAGCAAACTGAACTTGAAAATACATAGGTTGCTCAGACCACAACGTGCCATCGTTATCAAAGGCCGCGATACGCTTTTCCTGCGGTACAAAGTGCTCAGAATTTTTATCCGTCACTTGTTGCACAAACTCAATAATTGATGATTTTGCCGCGCTGTCGTTCCATGAAGGAAGCGGATCTTTGGCTGCTGCACTGGCTTGAGTGATAAATGCAAAGCCGAGGAGCAGGGCAACCGCGTAGCGCTGTAGAGGTAAGAGTTTCACAAGATGTCTCCTTATTTAGCCAACGGTAAAAATAGAATGGAGTTAAGAATCCGAAGATTCAGATGGATGTAATTCCGGTAATGCTTTGGGTAGCGTGAAGCGATAACGTTGCTTCTTGATGTATCGCCACAAATAAACGAAATCACGTCGGGAAGCGTCTTCCCCTTGTACCTTCACTGCATGATGTTGCCAGCGTGGTTCTGGAGAGTGTTTAACCAATGCTACAGACTGTTCTTGGGTATTCAGCTTTCGGTACAAGAACATGCGACTGCGCGACCACTCTTTGCGGCGTAGCGACTGATAAAATTCAAACCAAGCTGGAGTAGGGTGTGTTTGGTAATAGCGTTTTAGCCAAATCACCATCGCTAGAGTCGCGATTATGCTCAGCAAAATAGCGCCAAGTTCCCATGCGTAATACCGCAGCCATGACGCTAAGGTGTGTTGCACATGAAGGGTTTTACCTTCCAGTGAGACTTTTTCTAAAGTTTCGGTTTTAGTATTCCACCACCAGAATTCATAGGTCGGCCACGCAATATCACCCCCGTTCAGCAGTACATAAGTCTGGCTTTCGGTGCGCTCAGAAATGTAGTCAGAGCGGTTTTGCTTATCGACTAACTGAGGGGCATCAGGGTAAGCACTCCATGATGGAGAGGCTTCTGCATTCATTAATGACGGCAAGAGTACCGACAGCGAGTCGTTCGCTTCGATCGTGATAGTTCGTGTAATGCTGTCACCCGCCTTGAGTGGTTGGGTTCCGTCATCACTCCACTCTTGAGTGACTTTCACATCGGATGCGGCGAACCAATGTTTTGAAGCATCCAGTTCAGGGCTGGGCAGAGTGACGTGAAAAGGCATGGGCGTGGTTTCAAGAGTGACCGCTTTTTTCTGGTTGTTCTTATCAGCCACTTGAGTGATGACTTGCGCCGCAGGAACCGTGAAATCACCACTTTTTTGCGGATAGAGGGTGATTTCCCAGCGCTGTTTAGACCAAGTTTGACCGTTTTCTCGTTCGGTATAATTTACCGCAAACGTATTGCGCTGCTTGACTAATACATCGGGAATCTCGATGCCTTTGATTTGGGTGCCAGAGGTGAACCAAGTGTTGGTGGAGACTTCGACGTGCAGCACAATTTGTTGGGTAGGTGCCCACACATCCAGCGTCTTTTCTGGGTCATCGCCGAGCCAAGTTTTCAATTTAACTTCGACAGTAGATGAAGCCTCCTGCGCCTGAACCATGCTGAGCGGTGCCCAAAAAACAAGAAGACACAAGATGCGGAGCAAAAATCGCTTCATTACTGTTCTCCTTCTTCGGCTTCATTTCGTTTCAGAGTTTGTAGCTGAAATTTGGCTTGTAAAAACCGCTGTGGGTTGGCTTCGACACGCTTTAACCAAACTTGCGCTAACTGCGGATCGCCCAAGATTTGATCGGCACTAAGGGTGTCGCGGATCATTTTGTCTTGCGTGGTTTTTTCGTCAGCACCTTCAGCGGTTTGTGGTTGGTCTTCCGGTAACTCGATGGACGTTTCTTGATCGCCTATGCTGTTGGCCTGTGATTCACTGGCTTGGTTGATTTCATCAATTAAGCCTTCAATCACCTTGAGGTTATGTTCAATATCGGCTTTTAGATCCGATTCGAGCGTTTCTTTTTCAGCAAGGGTTCTTAATAACTTATGTGCCGCCAGATACTCGCGCTGTCTGGCCAGTGCGCTGGCTGCGTAATATCGCCCAAGGTCGGTGTCGCTTTGTATAAACGCCGCCTGAGCCAGTCTGAACTCGCTGCCGTAGTAATAGGCGATGCCTTTGTTGATGGGGGATTGATAAGCCGCAGCGGCTTTCAGGTATTCTCCCCGCGTGAACCACCATTGCCCTTGTTGATCCGGCGTTAGCCATAAATCCAGCCACCATTGATAGCTTTTATCCCAAAGACTAACCTCAACGGTTTTCTGTTCGGATTGGGCAACAGAGGCGGTGATTTCTGCGTAAGCGGTTTCCGGAGCCATAGTGGGGATGAGCAGCGCAAACATCAGCCCCCATTTCACCAGCCAGCCACGGCGGAACCAAAGCAAAGTAATCAGGGCTAAGGGCAAAATCAACCAGTAACCTTCATCCTGCCAAGGCATACTGGATTCATTGTTCAGCATGCGAAATCGCTCGGTTTTGCTCTCCAAAGTCCGTATATCGCTATCGTCCAGACTCAGCGAAACTAAAGTTCCACCTGTACTGTCAGCCAAACGTTGGAGCGAGGCCAAATCGATAGGTACTTGCGCTTGAATGTCAGGATTACCCGCCGCCAGAATCAGCAATTGATAGGGATTATCCGCAAAATAATTTTTGAACGCCTCAATGGTGGAGTCGGTAACGCCGTCAGTCACCAATAGAAGCGTGTTACCCACATAGGGCGGAAGCTGTTCATGCAGCAGATTCAACGCAGATTGCGCGGCTTTACCCTCAACAGGCATGACATTGGGGTTAATTGCAGCCAAATAGGGTTGCAAAACACGATTGTCACTGGTGAGTGGCATGGCGACATGCGCACTACCAGCAAACACCATCAGCCCCGTTTTGCCACCTTTGCGCGCCTCGGTTAAATCGAGGATTTTCTGTTTGCTGCGGGTCAGCCGATCGGGTGCGATGTCTTTTTGCTGCATCGATTCGCTACTGTCCAGCAGTACCATCAGGGAAGCGCTGTCTTCGCCAAAAGGCGAAGCTTCTCGCTGCCAAGCGGGGCCAGCACAAATAATCACAGTCATCACCACCACCACAATCAGCATTTTGAGTGGTAGTTGCTTACTCCAACCACCCTGATTGAGAGTTAAGGCTTGGCGTAGATGCTCTGGGAAGAAAGAGAGCTGCTGCCCACCTTCGTCTCTTTTCCAACGCAGATAGAGAATGATGAGCAGCGGGATCAGTGCCAATAACCAAGCGGGGCGCAGAAAATGAAACTGCGACAACAATTGAAACTCCATCTGCCAACTATTCATTTTGCGTCTCCTTTTTATTTCGGAGCTGCTGCAATGTCATCCAGCTAAAGAGCACAAGGTGTAACACCAGAACCATCGCAATCAGGTAGTGATGTAGGCTTAGTTTTGGGCGATAAGATTCGCTGCTGTATTTTTGCGGTTCAAGCTGGTCAATGACCTGATATGCCTCGTTTAACTGCGGCTGATCAATAGCGACAAAAGATCGGGCTTGGGTAAGGGATGAAACGCGGTTCACTACATCCATATCCAACGGTTGTTCACCAACGTTTTCTGGATCGCCCATCGCAATCACATAAATACGAATGCCTTTTGCTGCCGCGATTTTGGCGGCATCAACGGGGGAAACGAAGCTGCCAGTGTCATTTCCGTCGGTCAACACGAGCATGATTTGATCTTGAGAAGTCGAGGGGCTTTGTTCAAACACCTTGATGCCTAAACCGATGGCATCACCCAAGTTGGTGCTTTGTCCCGCCATGCCCGTTTCTGCTTCATCCAATAAATTGAGCCATACATCTTGATCCGCAGTGAAAGGGGTCTGGATGAAAGCAGCATCACCAAACAGAATCAGGCCAAATCGATCGCCTTGGCGTTGAGTGACAAAATCGCGCAGCACTTTTTTAGCGGCAGTCAAACGCGATAATTGCTCACCTGCTGCAGTGGAAAAATCCTTTTCTTCCATTGAGCCAGAAAGATCGACCACCATGAGTACATCACGTCCGAATGCCTCTCTGGTTTGCACTTCACCTAATACGCTGGGCTTGGCCAGTGCAGTAACAATCAGCAGCCATGACACAATCAGGGCAATGTGCTGCCAATGACTCGCATTGAGTAAGCCAGCTGCCACTTTGGGCGTCTCATTGAGCGCTTTAAGAATTTGAGTGAAGAAAGGCACCTTGATGGCATTTTCGCGGCTCCGATAAGCTGGAACTAGCCAATAGACCAATAACGGCAAAGGAAGCAAAGCAAAAGCCCAAGGATAAGCAAACTCAAGCTGCGTCATTCTACTTTCCCCGGCAATTGGTGGTGTGTCAGCCACGCTTTGATCTCTTTGCTCAGTACGGCAAAATCCGGAGTCGGCGATTGAGGGTTTTCCAGCCAAACGACCCACTGCGTAAAGTGTGCGTTTTTCGCTATGTTCGAACCGCCTTGATGATAGTGATCCATTTGGTTCAGGAGTGGCTGGCCATAAATAGCGGCATTTTTCGGGTCAAGGTACACCATCACGGCTTTCACAATTTTGAGCATCTTACGCGGCCACAATGCATCGTTGGGCGATAAGCGCAGCAAAGCATCCAGAGCTTCTCGGCGATAACGGTTATACCACCAAAGCTTAGCTTTCTGATAAATGAAAAAAAACGCAAGAAGCACGACAAGCAGTAACAACAGTTGCCAGCCAAGGGTTTGTGGCCACCAGCTCACGGTGTCGGGGAGGGGAACTTCCTTCAATTCACGCAGCATGTAACTGCTTGGCGGCGTTGGATTCATTGAATCCCCCTCAGTGTCTGAGCTAGCTGCACCAAGTGATCGCCTTGAGTATTGATTTCAATAAACGGCATTTTCTGTGCAGCCATCAGGCTTTTGAGATGGGTTTGTTTCTCAACGTAACGAGCGTGTAGCAGCTTGTTGACCTCAGCCGTTTGTCGGCCTTTTTGCAGTGCGAGTTGGTATCTCCCGTCGCCCACGACCCAAGTAGAATTGAGCTGCTGCTCGGGCAGGTTAATTTCCAAAGGATCGGAGATAAAAATCGACAGCACATCGTTGTGTTGCTGTAGGTATTTGAGCTGCTTGAGTGACTGGTCATCCGCGTCGGAAAAATCGCTGATAATCACCAAAGTAGCCGCTTTTAACCTGCGCTGGCTGAGTTTTTCCATCCATAGGCGAAATCCCACGGTTTCGCTATCTTGACTTACTGCACTGAGAACTTGATTAGCGGAAACCAACTGGCTCAGCCCCATCAGGAAATTCGCGTTTCCTCGTTTGGCTGATGCCCAGTGGAGTGCTTGGCAGCTTGAGATCAAAAAGCCCACTCGGTCGTTGTTGGCAAGAGCAAGCCAGCTCACCAAGGCGGCGATTTCTGCCGCAACGACGGATTTCATATAGCTGACTGAGCCGAAATACATCGAACTTCTCTGATCGACACAGACTATCACTTGGTGGTCTTTCTCTTCGGTGTAGCTGCGCACATGGGGTTTCCCCGTACGCTGAGTTACTTTCCAGTCCATTTGGCGAATATCATCCCCCAGTTGGTAATGGCGAAGCTCCTCAAAGTTCAGGCCACGACCACGCTGATGCGATTGATAACGACCCGACAAGTGCGCTCTTGAGTAGCGAGCACTCAAGAGTTTCACTTGTGTCACTTGGTTTTGCAGCCGCACTAACTGCGGCAAAGTGACATGGATTCGAGCATCATGGGTGACGTGGGGGTTACTCATAGTGATTACCCAATGTTGACCACATCAAGCAATTCAGTGACGACATCTTGCTGACTGATACCTTCGGCCAGCGCTTCATAAGAAAGGCTGAGTCTATGCCCGAGAACCAAGGAAGCGACTTCGCGTACATCATCTATTAAGACATGATCACGACCTTCTAACCATGCCAGAGCGCGTGAACATTTATCCAACGCGATGGAAGCGCGTGGGCTTGCACCAATCGTGAGCCAGTTGGCGAGCTTGGAGTGCGCATAGTGCTCAGGATTGCGAGTTGCCATCACCAATTCAATGATGTAGCTCTCCACCATGTCTGAAAGTGACAAGGCTGCAATTTGTTGGCGGGCTTTAAGAATACTCGCCGGATCAATCGTGATATTGGCTTGCGGTTCACTAGCAAATACCCCGTTTTCTTCCTGGCGAACCAGACGAATGATGTCGCGTTCAGCTTCTTTGTCGGGATACTCAACCAAGGCTTTGATCAGAAAGCGATCCATCTGTGCTTCGGGCAGGGGATAAGTACCTTCCTGCTCAATCGGGTTTTGGGTTGCCAAAACCATAAACAGCTCAGGCAAGGTATGAGTTTGTCCTGCAACGGTAATTGTACCTTCGGCCATGGCTTCTAATAAGGCTGCCTGTACTTTGGCGGGCGCGCGGTTAATTTCATCCGCCAGAACAATTTGATTGAAGACCGGGCCGGGTTGAAAATGCAGTGACGATTTGCCTTCGGTTTCTTGCAGAACTTCGGTTCCGGTGACATCGGAAGGCAACAAATCGGGTGTGAACTGGATGCGCCCAAAAGAAATGGAGAGCGCATTGGCTAACGCCTTTACCGAACGCGTTTTGGCTGTACCCGGCAAACCTTCTAGCAGCACATGCCCGCTGCAAAGCAGGCCTAAAATTAAGCTGCGGATGACCGTTCGTTGGCCAACTACTTGTGACTCAATGGCATTCAATAATTTGATGACATCATGATGTGCACTATTGAGTTCATGACTGCTCGATTGCTTATTGGTTTGTTCCATTTTGCTGTCCTAGAAGTACGGCCAAGCCTGTCAGCATTGGCAGTGAATAGTCGAAGAATGCTTTGATCCCCGAGCATAGATAGCTTAGCCCTTCTTCACCGTCTGGTGTTTTTAGCAGACGATTTTTGGGGCATTCCCCCCAGCAAAGTTTCAGATAAGGGCATGCTTTACAGTATTTCGGCAATGAATCTCGTTTGGCCATGCCAAACGCTTGCTGTCTTATCGAAAATGCCATTTCGTTGAGTTGACGTTGTTTCACGTTGGCGAGTTTGTACTCTGGGTACACATAGTGATCGCAACTAAACACATCACCGTTGTGTTCTATGGCGAGTCCTTTACCACAGAACTCTGCAGAGGTGCACAGTTGTGCAGGTTTCCCCATCACCTGCGCGACTGCCGTCTCAAAAAGGTTAACCAGCACTCGGCCTAAATCGTTGTTCACCCATTCTTCAAAAATGGTGATCAGGAATTGTCCCCAGTCATCGGCATCCACCGACCAATCGGTCACGATGGACATAGGATGCCCCGGTTTGGCTAACTCACTGCCGACAACCGGAATCATGCTTTCATTCCAGAACTGTGGTGCGGTGGTCTTGAAGTCACTCGGTTCAACCACAGGGTTAAACTGCACGTAAGTCGCGCCCAGCTCGCGGGTCATAAAACGATAGACTTCAAGTGGATACTTGACGTTATAACGGTTGACAGTGACCAGTGCGTTGAAACGAACACCATGGGCTTTGATTTTATCTACCGCGGCCATCACGAGATGAAAGGTCGGTTTGCCGCTGCGGGTGACACGATATTTGTTGTGGATCTCTTCTGGCCCGTCGATAGAAAGGCCAACAAGGAAGTGATTCTCTGCCAGAAATTGACACCATTCATCATTCAGAAGGATGCCATTGGTCTGTAGGTCGTTCTCGATACGAACGCCTTTAGGTTGGTGCTTTTTCTGCAGCTGAACGATTTTTCGAAAGTAGTCTAAGCCTAGCAGGGTGGATTCTCCGCCTTGCCAAGAGAAGACGATTTCATCGCCATCTTGACTCTCAATATAGCTCTTCACGAAGGCTTCAAGAGTTTCGTCATCCATCATAGGTTGTTTAGGTTGATGGAGTAGATTCTCTTTGTGCAGGTAAAAGCAATATTGGCAGTCAATGTTACATTTTGCGCCACCCGGTTTAGCCATTACGTGGAAGCGGCGTTGATAAGTTGGCTGTGCGCTGAGATCTTTATAAGCCGTTTTCAGCGGCACAAGATCGAGCAGAGTTGATGTTTGCATTGAGGTTTTAGCCATTCATAATTCCTTGGTGAATAGAAAATATGGCGCTCCGTAGAGCGCCAAACGACATTAAATGAGCTCAGCGGTTACTTAGGAACAAAGCTACCGGCTTCCATACGGGTGGGAATTCTTTGAATGAATCCATGATTTCACCCACTTTCGCCGATGCAGGGCCCATTAAGAAGGCACGTTCGTACATCCATTGACTGTAACCAATACCAGTATCACCACGCTCAAATGGATCGATACTGAGATCAAAGATCAGTGGGATACGCATTTTCGTTAATGGTTTACGCCAGATATCCAATCCTGTTTCCGTTTCTTGGATCATGAAATGGAATTTCCATTGGCCATAACGTAGCGCCATTAAATCGCCGTCATCACTCCAGTACACAAACTCTTTACGAGCGGATTCTTCGGTTTTCCCGGTGAAGTAAGGCAGCTGGTTATAACCATCTAAATGGACTTTGTAGGATTTGCCATCGACTTTTTTGCCTTTCAGCAGTTCATCTTTGACTTTGTCGTTACCCGCGGCTGCAACCAGAGTTGGGAAGAAGTCTTCCAAAGAGACGATGCCATTGAGAGTGGTTCCTGGTTTGATTTTGCCAGGCCATTTGATCAGGGCTGGAACTCGGAAACCACCTTCCCAGCCCGTATTTTTCTCACTACGGAATGGCGTCATACCCGCATCCGGCCACAGGTTAATCATTGGGCCATTATCGGTGGTATAGATGATGATGGTGTTATCATCGACACCAAGATCTTTGATTTTCTTCAGCAGTTGACCAATTTGGTCATCGTGCTGTCTGATTCCATCAGCATAGAAACCCGCGCCAGTTTTACCTTGGTACTCTTCCGGTACATGGGTAAAGTTGTGCATACGAGTCGTGTTGAACCAAGTAAAGAAAGGCTTATCCGCTTTAACTTGTTTCTCGATAAATGATTCAGCTGCATCAAGGAACTCGCCATCTACAGTTTCCATGCGTTTGCGAGTGAGTGCGCCTGTATCTTCAATTTTGCCATCCGCATAGGAGTGAATCACACCACGAGGGCCAAACTTCTTACGGAACTCAGGATCTTTCGGGTAATCCACATTCTCTGGTTCTTCTTCCGCATTCAGGTGGTATAAGTTGCCAAAAAATTCATCAAAACCGTGGTTAGTAGGAAGATGTTCGTCGCGATCGCCTAAATGGTTTTTACCAAACTGCCCGGTCGCGTAGCCTAGTTGCTTCAACATAGTGGCGATAGTAGGATCTTTTTCACTGATGCCTTCAGGTGCACCTGGCATTCCCACTTTACTTAAACCTGTACGCTTAGGCATTTGACCTGTGATGAAAGCACTACGACCTGCGGTTGAACTCTGCTGTGCGTAGAAGTTGGTAAACTTCGCACCTTCCGTTGCAATGCTATCAATATTTGGCGTGGTGTATGCCAACATACCTTGGTTGTAGGTGCTTAAGTTCCAATAACCAACGTCGTCACCGAATATGACTAGAATATTGGGTTTATCTGCTGCATAAGCAGTTGCTGACGCTGCACCCATGGCAAGTGTGCATGCATTGAGCAGCAACTTGCTTGAGCGCTTTTGTTTGCCTGTACTCATATTCACTCCATTTTTCATGTGGATTACACGATTATTTGAACTAACATCACGTGGAAAAGTTCGAAAATGTCTATTCAAACAAATACATATCCGATTCAGATTAGTCCTAATTTTAAAGAGAAACAATCGAGTGAATGTTTTAATATTCATAAATTAAATTTATAGGTGTAATGATTTATGGACCTCAATTTAGTCCGGACATTTTTGGTGGTTGCTGAGTTTCAATCCTTTACTAAAGCGGCGGAAAAGCTTCAGCTCACCCAACCTGCGGTGAGTTCGGCGATCAAACGATTGGAAAAGCAATACGGTCAGCCTTTATTTACAAAAAATGGCCGTGGAATTGCTTTGACAACGAAAGGGCATCAACTCGTGCCATTCTTTCGTCAAGCACTCAACATGATTGAAAGCACGATGCGGATGCGCGATCACTTCAATGTTTTATGCAATGAGGCAATACTTCACTGTTTGTTACCACTGGAAAATGTGGCACTCAGTGAATCGCCCCCAGATAAACGCCAGCTACTTGAGCTGCTTCGTCAACAGAATGTGGATTTAATTCTGGATACCATGCTGGCAAAAGAGAGTGCCTTTGTGGTTGAGGAAATTCATCATGAACCGTTGGCTGTGATCTGCCGAGCTGGACACCCGAGAATACAGAATACGATAACCAAGGAAGCGTTCTATCAAGAGAAACACGTATTTTATAGCGGAGTTTGGGACAAGCTCAGTGGATTAGAACAGATTTGTCGTGAGCCGATTGAAGAACGTCAAGTCGACCTTGTTTGTGGCTCCATTGCTGGGATTGCGCTTTACGTATCTCAATCAGACTCTTTAGCGGTAATTTCCCATTCTTTTGCACAGAAATGGGCGAGTACATTACAACTGCAAGTGTTGGAATGCCCGATCAGTACAGGTGTGATCCCTTATCACTTGGTTTATCACAAGCGTGAAGCCAACAATCCAGCACATAAAGCACTACGTGAGAAAATAAAAAGTCAGTTAGCAAACAGTTGAACGAGCGGTTTCCTAGAAGTTAGGCAAGGAATTATGAGTAGGCGGATTAAATTGGGAAGGCTAGAGTTGATCTGTAGTTGAAACCCAAAAGTGAAACAAAAAAAGACATCCAAGGACGTCTTTTTTCTTGAATTTGGCTCCTCCTGCGGGACTCGAACCTGCGACATACGGATTAACAGTCCGCCGTTCTACCGACTGAACTAAGGAGGAATAGCTTTGCGGCGGATGGTAGCGAGCTAAGTTTGGAGTGTCAATGTTTTTCGATGAAAAAAATGTCCCTTTTTTGTGTGGCCAAGGGTTTACTTTTTTGTATCCCTTACCGCTATTGAGCTGCATTCACTTATCCACCAAAATTGTGGATAACTGTGTTGATGGATTCTGAACAAGGGATGGTTAGACTAACTCTTGAGTAAAAGCTCAATTTTGAAATGGCGTGGAATTTTTCATTAAGATATTGTTTTTCAATAACTAAGTTTGCTTTTCCACAAGTTGATTTTTACGTTGTTCAATCATGATTTTCAGGCACAAATAAGCGCTCAGAGAAAAAACTGGGGAAAACAGGTGGATTATTTTTCTGATGGAGTTTGGCAAGAGGCCGAAGTAGGGCTGAGGATGTTAGCAAACCTCATTCTATGAAGCTAGGAAAATTTTCAGTAAAACTAAGATCCGCCGCACAGGAACTAGGAAATCTGTTTACACCATGTTGTGCGTAGCCAAAAGGGGCGGAATAAGTGCTTGATCATCCACTGCGCATACAGCAACAATAGCGCTCAACAAAAAAGCGTGACGAGGATGCAATGAGCAAAGCATTTGAACTGGTTTCAGACTATCAACCCGCAGGCGATCAACCGACAGCGATTAAGCAGTTGTTGGAAGGCTTGGAAGCGGGGTTGGCTCATCAAACTCTGCTTGGGGTAACGGGTTCGGGTAAAACCTTTACTTTAGCCAATGTAATTGCCACCGCTCAGCGCCCTACGATTTTACTCGCGCCCAACAAAACGTTAGCTGCACAACTTTATGGCGAAATGAAAGCTTCTTTCCCAATAATGCGGTGGAATATTTCGTTTCGTACTATGACTACTACCAGCCAGAAGCCTATGTGCCCAGTACGGATACGTTTATTGAGAAAGATTCGTCGGTCAACGCACATATTGAACAGATGCGGTTATCGGCTACCAAAGCTTTATTGGAACGTAAAGATGCCGTCATTGTGGCTTCTGTATCCGCCATCTACGGCTTGGGTGATCCCGATTCTTACCTAAAAATGATGCTGCATTTACGCCGAGGTGATGTGATTAACCAACGCGACATGCTGCGCCGTCTGGCTGAGTTGCAATACTCACGCAATGATATGGCTTTTGAACGTGGTCAGTTCCGTGTGCGTGGTGAAGTGATTGATATCTTCCCAGCAGAATCGGATCAAGAAGCCGTTCGAGTAGAGATGTTTGACGATGAAGTTGAATGCATCAGCTTGTTTGACCCATTAACGGGCGTGATTACGTCACGCGATTTGGCTCGTTATACGGTTTATCCAAAAACTCACTATGTGACGCCGCGTGAACGTATTCTTGAGGCGATAGAGCTGATCAAGAGTGAGTTACAAGTGCGCCGCCAGTATCTGCTGGATAGCAATAAGCTGTTGGAAGAGCAGCGGATTTCTCAGCGAACTCAGTTTGATATTGAGATGATGAACGAATTGGGATTCTGCTCTGGCATTGAAAACTACTCGCGTTATCTCAGTGGGCGCTCCGAGGGGGAGCCGCCTCCAACCTTATTTGACTACTTACCTCACGATGGTCTGCTGATCATCGATGAATCACACGTCACCGTGCCACAAATTGGCGCGATGTTTAAAGGTGACCGTTCACGCAAAGAAACGCTAGTCGAGTTTGGTTTCCGCTTGCCTTCGGCTCTGGATAACCGTCCATTAAAGTTTGATGAATTTGAAGCGCTGGCTCCGCAAACCATTTTTGTGTCTGCAACGCCGGGTGAGTATGAGCTCACCAAATCGGGTGGTGAAGTGGCGGATCAAGTAGTTCGTCCAACCGGTTTGTTGGATCCGATCATCGAAGTGCGGCCAGTTGCTACTCAAGTTGATGATTTGCTTTCAGAAGCGCGTGTACGTGCCGCGAATGATGAGCGGATCTTAGTGACAACCTTAACCAAACGCATGGCGGAAGATCTGACCGAGTATCTGCATGAGCATGGTGTAAAAGTGCGCTATCTGCATTCGGACATTGATACGGTTGAGCGGGTGGAAATCATCCGTGATCTGCGTTTGGGTGTGTTTGATGTATTGGTGGGGATCAACTTGCTCCGTGAAGGTCTCGATATGCCGGAAGTTGCCTTAGTGGCTATTCTTGATGCAGACAAAGAAGGCTTCTTGCGTTCAGAGCGTTCATTAATTCAGACCATCGGCCGTGCTGCCCGTAACATCAACGGGAAAGCTATTTTGTACGCAGATTCGATCACTAAATCGATGCGTAAAGCGATGGATGAAACTGAGCGCCGCCGTGAGAAGCAGCATGCTTATAACGAGCAACTTGGCATTACTCCGCAGCCATTAAAACGCAGCGTGAAAGACATCATGGAGCTGGGCGATATTGCTAAATCTCGTAAGCAGAAGAACAGCAAAGTGGTGCCTTTGGCAAAAGTGGCTGAAGAGTCTGCGACGTACCAAGTACTGACTCCTCAACAATTGGAAAAAGAGATCAGCAAACTGGAAGCGGCGATGTATCAACATGCGCAGAATTTAGAATTTGAATTAGCGGCTCAAAAACGCGACGAGATCCACCAATTACGTCAGCAGTTTATTACTAACAGTTGAATAGATAGGAAACAGCAGATAAAAAAATAGCCAATAGAATGAGTCTATTGGCTGTTATTTGTGAATATTTTTATTCACTAACAACGTCAGTTGGCTAGGTGACCCTTGCGGGTCAATAGTAATTAAGCACATATCGTGCCAACTCAAATAGGTCAATATTTTGTGATCTTGAGCGTTGTCTGTTAGGAAATTTCAATTCAAATTTGCAAAATGCAATTCCAAATGCAATTATTACAGCAAAATGCAAAACAATAATGGCTAGGCTATGCAACACACACAATCTTTGCAAAAAGCAAAGTACTTACTCATGGTAGAAGATACGGCGTCGGTTGCGGCTCTGTATCGTTCTTACCTCACCCCACTGGATATTGATATCAATATCGTCGGAACTGGACGCGATGCCATTGAAAGTATTGGCCGCCGCGAACCTGATTTGATCCTGCTTGATCTACGTTTGCCTGATATGACGGGTATGGACGTGTTACACGCAGTAAAACAGAAATCGCCCGATGTTCCCATCGTATTTATGACCGCACATGGCTCGATTGATACAGCGGTTGAAGCGATGCGCCACGGCGCTCAAGACTTTTTGATTAAGCCTTGTGAAGCGGATCGTCTACGCGTAACAGTGAATAACGCGATCCGTAAAGCGTCGAAACTCAAAAACGACGTTGATAATAAAAATCAAAATTACCAAGGCTTTATCGGCAGTAGCCAAACCATGCAAGCCGTATATCGCACTATCGATTCTGCGGCAAGCAGTAAAGCAAGTATCTTCATTACCGGCGAAAGTGGTACAGGTAAAGAAGTGTGTGCCGAAGCGATTCATGCTGCGAGTAAACGAGGCGATAAACCGTTTATTGCAATTAACTGTGCAGCCATTCCTAAAGATCTGATCGAAAGTGAGCTGTTTGGCCACGTAAAAGGGGCTTTTACGGGAGCGGCGACTGAACGCCAAGGGGCTGCTGAAGCTGCTGATGGTGGCACACTGTTTTTGGATGAGCTTTGCGAAATGGATTTGGATTTACAGACCAAACTACTGCGCTTCATTCAAACAGGGACTTTCCAAAAGGTCGGTTCTTCCAAAATGAAAAGCGTGGATGTGCGCTTTGTTTGTGCAACCAACCGCGACCCATGGAAAGAAGTGCAAGAAGGCCGTTTTCGTGAAGACTTGTATTACCGTTTGTATGTGATCCCTCTGCATTTACCGCCATTGCGCGCGCGCGGTGATGATGTGATTGAAATTGCCTATTCGCTACTTGGCTTCATGTCCAAAGAGGAAGGTAAGGACTTCATACGTTTGTCGGCAGAAGTGGTCGAACGCTTCCGTCACTATGAGTGGCCGGGTAACGTGCGCCAACTGCAAAACGTATTGCGTAACGTTGTGGTGTTGAATGAAGGGCGTGAAATTACTTTGGATATGTTGCCACCGCCGCTTAACCAAATGCCAGAGCCAGTTAATCGAGCGTTGCCTCTCGCGAATGAAAATAAAGTCGTGTCGGTGCATGAAATTTTCCCGTTGTGGATGACGGAGAAGCAAGCCATAGAACAAGCTATTGAAGCTTGTGACGGCAATATTCCTCGTGCGGCAACGTATTTGGATGTCAGCCCATCGACGATTTACCGCAAGCTCCAAGCTTGGAATGAGAAAGTCAAAGAAAAAGAGAAGGAGCGGTAAGCGATGAGAGAATGGATTAACCAAAGCAAAATAGATTTGCTGGCAAGAGAAATTGGCGAAGAAAATGTGCCGATTTTGGTCAACATCTTTCTCGGTGAGTTAAATGACTACCAATGTAAGCTGGTAAGTGAGGCTGTGGCTGACAAGTTGGAGTACCTCAAAGAAATCAGCCACGCACTGAAAAGCAGTGCTGCCAGTTTTGGTGCAGATCGCTTGTGTGCAAAAGCCGTAGAGCTGGATAGCCGAGCCAAATCTGGCGAGATGATTGACATCTCGCTAGAGGTGGAACAGATGCTTGAACTGCTTAAGCACACGCATCAGTGTTACTCAGATCTTGTTCATTAACTGCTCTTCAATCGCCATTCTGAGCTTCTGCCGATCATGACGCCAGTCGCGGTTGGCCGAAGCTAAATCACGGGTCACAAAGTTCCAACGTCCTTGCAGATCAGGATGAGGGTGGTGACCCAAAACCACATCGATTTTGCGTCCCTGACACGCTCTTTCACACCACTCCAGCTTCTGTTCTAGGCTCATTCTTCCTGCTGGCCCATATTCTGGGGAAAGGTTTTCCACAAAAACCAGTTTCGCGTTCAGGTTGCGAGCAATCGCTTTGCCTAATTCTGGTAATAGCAGCGGTGGCATGATGCTGGTTAAGAAACTGCCGGGGCCGAGAATCACGCAGTCCGCTTCTTGTATCGCGGTAATTGCTTCTTTGGTTGCCGGGACTTCTGGTGAGAGGTCAAGTCGTCGCAAATCTTGCGTCATCTCATCAACGCTGGTTTCACCCGTTACCCATTTACCGTCTATCGAGAGTGCTGCCAGATCGGACGGATGTTCAGACATCGGCAGAATATTCACATCGACCTTGAGCATGTTGCGGATCAGATTAATCGCATCCAGTGGACGTACAGAAAGGTTATCCAAAGCTGTGAGCATTAGGTTGCCCAAGTTGTGGCCATTGAGTTCTCCCGTACCTTTGAAGCGATACTCAAACATCATCGAGCTGATGGAAGGCTCGGTAATAAGCTGATTAATGCAATTGCGGGTATCGCCCCAAGCAATGCCACCTTGGCAGTGACGAATACGTCCTGTCGAACCGCCATTATCTGTGGTGGTGACTATGCCTGTTGCATTGGAGCCAAAGACTTTGAGCGCCGCCAACATGCGTCCCAAACCATGACCACCCCCGATGGCAACGACTTTTTTGTTTTCGTATAGAGACATGAGCATCTTCTTATTTTTTCATAACCAGCAGCAATTTAACTAACTTCATTCACAATGAGTACCCATTTAGGGCTAATTTCCCCAAGGTAATCATTTTTTTCTCGTTAAGGCTAGAATCACATACAATTATTAAGTATTTTACCAGCAGCCTGAGCTAAAGAGATGGAAACATCGTACTGCTTGGCCTTAACTCCGAGTTTACCGCGCTAAGTTTAAACCTTTAAATATGCGTTGTAAGCCAGTGACAGAATGTCACAAGGGCAGGATTGGAAATGATTTTGCCTCCCGTATTTGGAAAGGTGTTCTGTGGCGCAACAATTCGAAGACAGATTTCAACGTAAATTCTACTATTTACGTCTATCCATAACCGACGTTTGTAATTTCAAATGTACGTATTGCTTACCTGATGGCTATAAGCCGTCAGCGGATCGTCCTGCCTCTTTTCTGACCGTTAACGAGATTCGCCGTGTGGTGAATGCGTTTGCCCATTGTGGCACTTCGAAGGTGAGAATTACCGGCGGTGAACCTTCGCTGCGCAAAGATTTCAGTGAAATCATTCAAACCATAGCGCAAACTCCCGGCATTCAGAAAGTTGCCACCACCACCAATGGCTACCGATTAGCCAAATATATTGGAGAGTGGCGAGAGGCGGGTTTGACGAACCTCAATGTGAGTGTCGATAGCCTTGACCCTCGCATGTTCGCGCAAATCACGGGTGAAAACCGCTTCCAGCAAGTGATGTCCGGTATTGATCGCGCGTTTGAAGTCGGTTTCGAGCAAGTCAAAGTCAACGTGGTGCTGATGAAAAATCTTAACCACCTTGAACTGCCCAAATTCATGGAGTGGATTAAAACCGCCCATCCAACTACGTTTTATTGAATTGATGCAGACCGGAGAAATGGATGAGCTGTTTGCTCGCCATCATGTCTCTGGCACTTCGATCCGCGACTATCTCCTCGGTAACGGCTGGCTACTCAAAGCCAGAGCCGATAACGATGGCCCTGCACAGGTGTTTATCCACCCTGATTACCAAGGGGAGATAGGCCTCATCATGCCTTATGAGAAGAACTTTTGTAGCAGTTGTAATCGCCTGCGTGTTTCGGCGCTCGGCAAGCTGCATCTCTGCTTATTTGGCGAACAAGGCATAGATTTGCGCGATCTCCTTCAGGAAGATCAACAAGAAAACGCATTGATTGAACGAATTCAAGCCCAGTTGCAAAACAAGGCAGAAACCCACTTCCTGCATGATGGAAACTCGGGTGTCACGCCTCATTTAGCGTCAATTGGCGGCTGAGTTTCTACCGATAATTTGACCTCTCCATCGAGGTTTAACCATTTTTAAAAGGTGAACAAATGGGTCACGCAGAAAGCAAATTTCAAGCAGCAAACATCGCCGTATTAACGGTGTCAGATACGCGTACTGAAGAAAATGATACGTCTGGTCGCTATCTGGCTGAACAGCTACAAGAGGCGGGTCATAAACTGGCGGATAAACAGATCGTCATTGACGATATGTACAAAATCCGTGCGGTAGTTTCACAGTGGATTGCCGATGAAACCATCCAAGCGATTTTGATCACGGGTGGCACTGGGTTTACGTCACGTGACAGCACACCTGAAGCACTCAAACCTCTGTTTGATAAAGAAGTGGAAGGCTTTGGTGAACTGTTCCGTATGGTGTCTTTTGAAGAGATCGGTACGTCGACCATTCAATCTCGCGCGGTAGCGGGTTTTGCTAACCACACGGTGATTTTTGCTATGCCGGGTTCAACGGGTGCATGCCGCACAGGTTGGACAAAAATCATTAAACAGCAATTGGATGCTTCTCATCGCCCATGTAACTTTATGCCACACCTGACGGTATAAGGGAGGTTTGATGAGTCAACTCACTCACATTAATGCTTCGGGTGAAGCGAATATGGTGGATGTGTCGAATAAAGCCGACACGGTTCGTGAAGCTCGTGCGGAAGCTTATGTGCGCATGGCACCAGAAACGCTGCAACTGATTCTCTCTGGTCAGCACCACAAAGGTGATGTGTTTGCCACAGCGCGTATTGCTGGTATTCAAGCGGCAAAACGCACGTGGGAGCTGATCCCGCTTTGTCATCCTCTGCTGCTTTCCAAAGTTGAAGTACAGCTAGAAGCGCTGCCGGAGCAAAACAGTGTGCGCATTGAATCGCTGTGTAAACTCAGCGGCAAAACTGGTGTTGAGATGGAAGCGCTGACAGCGGCGTCGGTTGCTGCGCTGACCATTTACGACATGTGCAAAGCGGTACAGAAAGACATTGTGATTGAGAATGTTCGGTTGCTTGAAAAATTGGGTGGTAAGTCAGGACACTTTAAGGTGGATGCATGATTAAGGTACTGTTTTTTGCACAAACCCGAGAGTTAGTCGGTTGCGATAGCCTTACCGTGGATGAGCATTTTGCGAGTGTAGAAGCTTTACGTCAGCATTTGGTTCAGCAACCGGGTAAGTGGGATTTGGCTCTAGAGCCAGGCAAGTTGCTGGCCGCAGTCAATCAATCGATTGTGCCACTTGATACGCCGTTACAAGAAGGTGATGAAGTGGCCTTCTTCCCACCAGTAACCGGAGGTTAATATGGACAATCGCGTTTCTGTACAAACGGAAGATTTCTCTGTCGCTCAGGAATACGAGGCTTTATCGCAAGGTACTCATGCGGGAGCCGTAGTTACTTTTATCGGCAAAGTTCGTGACATGAATTTGGGCGATAATGTGGTGGGGCTGCACCTTGAGCATTATCCAAGGATGACGGAAAAATCCTTGTTGGAAATTTGCGATATGGCGGAAGAGCGTTGGCCTTTACAGCGAGTTCGAGTGATTCACCGGGTTGGCGACATGCTCAGCGGCGATCAAATTGTGTTTGTCGGTGTGACCAGTGCGCACCGTAATGCGGCCTTTGAAGCGTGCGAGTTCATCATGGATTACCTGAAAACCCGCGCGCCATTTTGGAAGAAAGAGCTGACGACTCAAGAAAGTCGCTGGATTGACTCGCGTGATAGCGATCAAAAAGCAGCGCAGCGTTGGGAGCATAGCGAAAAATAATCGCAGTTTTACCCACTATTCTTGCCACGTGGTACCACTAAACATATGGATGGTACCACGCTGATTGTGCTTCGCATGGAACAAAGCTTTATCCGCTACAGAAACGAGTTTTTCCGCTGTCATCCCTCGGTCGATTTCATCGCAGTGACGAATACCAATAGTGATCGTGACATGGTCCGATACTCTTGATTTCTGGTGCTCAATTTTGAGGTTTCTGACCATAGTCATCAATTTCTCTGCGCGC
>NZ_AOMO01000040.1 GCF_000338875.1 Vibrio mimicus CAIM 602
TCACCTAAGTTGGCATGTTGAAAGACATGTTTAGCCATTGTGCAGAGTTTGATATAAAGTTCATAGTGCTTGCCTGATGTTGTAATGAAGATCAGATCGACAACATCAAACAGAGTTCAAAAAAATCCCCCGTACTTGACGGGGGATTTGTGTATAAGAGACAGCGCTAAAGCGAGGTTTTGTCATGGGTTCGAACGGAGATTATTCGTCAGTAGACTCTTCTGGTTGCTCATTCTCTTGCTCTGCGAGAGCTGCAAGCATAGGGGCATACCATTGATCCAATTTCGCGCGTAGTGTATCGACACCAATGCCGCTCAGTGAAGAAAACGCATCTACCGCGACATCGCCGCCAAATTGTTTAGCGTCTTCACGCACTTTCAAAACTTGTGCTTTGCGAGCTCCACTTTTCAGTTTATCAGCTTTGGTGAGCATCACTTGTACTGGGATGCCGCACTCGACAGCCCAAATAATCAGCTGCTGATCGAGATCTTTCATCGGGTGGCGAATATCCATCAGTACCACTAAACCTTTTAAGCACTGACGTTTTTGTAGGTATTCACCGAGCGCTCTTTGCCACTTTAGTTTCATCTCTAGTGGTACTTGAGCAAAGCCATATCCCGGCAAATCGACGATGTGGCAACCCTCTGCTACTTTAAAAAGGTTAATCAACTGAGTACGACCCGGAGTCTTACTGGTTTTTGCCAGGTTTTTCTGGTTGGTCAGGCGATTAAGGGAACTTGACTTACCAGCGTTAGAGCGTCCTGCGAACGCAATTTCGATACCTTCATCTTCAGGAAGATGGCGAATATCAGGTGCACTGGTAATGAAATGCGTGTTCTGGTAATGAATTTTTACGCTCACTGTGTTAACTCCATCTCGACTTTGTGTAGTCGATTGATTACTTTTTTGTGAAATTGTGTAAAATAACCGTGCTCGGCATAAGGTCGCCTATTGTACCATGAGTGGTACCCCAGAGTGGTACTGGAAGCTTGATAATTATAAATGGAATGTCATGAAGAAATTAGCGCTAATCTTGAGTGTTTTAGCCAGCTGCTCTGTATGGGCCCAAGGTAGTATCGAAGCTGGTAAAGCCAAATCTCTAACCTGTGCTGCCTGCCACGGTGCAGACGGTAACAGCCAATTAACTATTTACCCTAAACTGGCAGGGCAACATGAGAAGTACCTTGAGAAACAACTCAAGGAACTGAAATTGGGTGCTTCCAGTGGTGGAAAACAAGGTCGTTATGATCCTGTGATGAGTGCAATGGCAATGCCTCTGAGCGATGAAGACATCGCAGATTTGGCTGCGTATTACTCTTCTTTACCTATTTCTGGCAATACCACACCTGAAGATGTGGTTGCACAAGGTAAAGTGCTTTACACAGCAGGTGATGCCTCTCGTGGTTTAACGGCTTGTATCGCGTGTCACGGTCCTCGTGGTAACGGTACTGAGCTGTCTGGCTTCCCGAAAATTTCCGGGCAGCATGCAGACTATATTAAAGCTCAGCTAGAGAAATTCCGTTCAGGAACTCGTGCTAACGACATGAATGAAATGATGCGCGATGTGGCGCATAAACTGACGGATTCGGATATCGATATCTTGTCAAAATACGTAGGTGGCCTGCACTAATCAGGCAATACGAGCAAAAGAACATCAAACAGCCCTAGTGACCTTACTAGGGCTGTTGCTTTTTTAGGCCTTAGAACCGTCAATCCTTGAGGTTCATCACTCTCTATTTAGCGTTTTTTGTTTAGGTTGATGAGAAAATCGCCTTTTACACTCCACTCTCAGGGTAGTTTCTGGTATGTTGCGCATCCCGTTGGAGGAGGTCAGCATGCATTCATGCCCGTTATGTCACAGTGAAAACAGCCAAGCTTATTTTACTGATAAGTATCGCCGCTATTTTCAATGTCAGCAGTGTGCGCTGGTGTATGTCGATCCTGAGCAACGCTTAAGTGCGGAGCGAGAAAAAGGCTTCTATGACTTGCATCAGAACATTCCCAGCGATGAAGGCTATCGACGCTTTTTATCGCGAGTCTGTTCACCTATGCTTGAAAGAATACCTCCCCAATCTCAAGGGTTAGATTTTGGCTGTGGGCCAGGCCCCACCTTATCTCTGATGTTAGAAGAAGCTGGACACACCGTGGCGTTGTACGACATCTTCTATCATCCGGATACTGAGGTGTTGAACCGCCAATACGATTTTATGACTGCGACCGAGGTGATTGAGCATCTACACGATCCTCACCGAGTGTGGCAGCAATGGTTAAATTTAGTTAAGCCAGGCGGCTGGATTGGTCTGATGACAAAAATGGTCAAAGACTTGGACGCATTTGCTGGTTGGCACTACAAAAATGATCTCACCCATGTGATCTTTTTCAGTCGTGCCACGTTTCAGTATCTGGCTGAGCGGGATAAGCTCGAACTTGAATTTATTGGTAATGATGTAATTTTACTGAGGAAACCCCAGTAATGAGTCGCTCAAAGAAATCGAGAAAACCGGGTACCAACAGTAACGACCAACTGGTCGTGGTACGTACACGCAGCGAATCCGAAGTGGAAAGCCGTCTGCGTAAAAAACTGAAAAAACGTAAAGGTTTAAAGTCAGGCAGCCGCCACTCTGAAGGTAGCGAAAGCCAAGTGCGTCAAGCGTCGCAGAAGCGTGATCCGCGTTTGGGCAGCAAAAAGCCAATTCCATTGATTGTTGAAGCGCCGAAGAAGCTCAATAAACAAGAGCGTAAACTGGCGGCTGAGCAAGAACTGGCGATGCTGGAAAAAGATGCACAACTGAACGTATTGCTCGATAGACTCGACAACGGTGAGAAGCTAGGTATTGGCTTGCAGAAATACGTTGATGAGAAATTAGATCGCATCGAAATGCTGATGGAGCAACTGGGTCTATTGGATGATGAGCCAGTGGAAGAGCCTGCACCACAAGCTAAACCGAGCAAAAAGCGCAAAACAGAAGACGATTTGCTCTCTGAGTTTGAACAGCTGGATGTCGATAAGTATCAAGATTAAGGAGCAGTGATGAACGGGATGCTACTCGCCAGCGTGGGTGGTGCCATTATCGTGGCGCTCGCCAGTTACGCTGCTTATTTGCTGTGGCAAGTGAAAAAACAGCAAACGCTGCAGTTGCAACATCAACAATTAGCGATTGAAAAGCGTAATGCGAACATCTTTGATAGCGTTAATATCCTTTGCATGGCGGGTATTCAAGGGCAGTGCGATCTGTCGGAAATCAGTATCCGTGTTTATTGCATTATGGATTATGTGCAAGGTGAACAGCGCGTCAATTTTGAACAAGAGTATCCCGCGATCAGTGAGCTTTATCATCTGGTGAAAGACATGGCGCGCGGCGACGCGCGTCAGCAGCTACCGAAGCAAGAGCGAATGAAGCAGAATCTGGAACGCACCAAAGCAGAAAGTCGTCTGCAAGATGCGATCATTGAAGAGCTCACTGCACTCAAGCAGCGCATCCAGCCTCTGAATAATCAAATTGCGATTCAGATGGTGTGAAACTAACCCGAAAGGGGGAGTGATCACGCTAGCAGAATCGAATATTTTGTTGCCAAATCCTATTCTGTTGCCCGACGTCTTTCGATGTCGTGTGGCAGAATAGCCCGTGAAGAATTGAGCAAAACGGAAAGTTTCACTATGTCGTCGTATGTCGTACCCAGCCAACAGATCGTATGGGATCAGGCCATTCTGGATAAGTACAACTACTCCGGTCCGCGTTACACTTCATACCCGACTGCGGTTGAGTTTCATGAAGCCTTTACTATCGCTGACTTTGATATGGCTTGTACTCAGTACCCAGAGCGGCCTCTGTCGCTTTATATCCATATCCCGTTTTGCCATAAGCTTTGCTACTACTGTGGCTGTAACAAGGTCATTACTCGTCACTCGCACAAAGCAGACGAATATCTTGATGTGCTAGAGCATGAAATTTGCCAACGCGCATCATTGCTGACGGGAAGAAATGTTACTCAGCTGCACTTTGGCGGTGGCACTCCAACTTTTCTGACCAATGCGCAGATCAGCCGTTTGATGACGTTGCTACGCAGTGAATTCGATTTTGCTGATGATGCTGAAATCAGTATTGAAATCGATCCGCGTGAAATTCAATTAGACGTGCTTGATCACCTGCGCCAAGAAGGCTTTAACCGAGTTAGCATTGGTGTGCAGGATTTCAATAAAGAAGTACAGAAGCTGGTTAATCGTGAACAGGATGAGCAGTTTATTTTTGCTTTGGTTGAGCGTGCAAAACAGCTTGGTTTCCGTTCGACCAACCTCGATCTGATTTACGGCTTACCTAAACAAACCGCAGAAACCTTTGCCCAGACTTTGCAACAAGTGCTGACCATGCAGCCGGGACGTTTGTCGGTGTTTAACTACGCGCATATGCCACAACTGTTCGCGGCACAGCGCAAAATTAAAGATGCGGATTTACCTGCCGCAGAAGAAAAACTGGCGATTTTACAGCAGACGATAGCCACTCTAACTGGCGCGGGTTATCAGTTCATCGGTATGGATCACTTTGCCTTGCCGGATGATGAGTTGGCTGTTGCTCAACGTAACGGTATTTTGCATCGTAACTTCCAAGGCTACACCACCCAAGGTGAGTGTGACTTAGTCGGCTTTGGGGTTTCCGCGATTTCTATGGTGGGCGATGCGTACGCGCAAAACCAGAAAGAGCTGAAAAAATACTATGCGCAAGTCAATGAGATGCGTCATGCACTGTGGAAAGGTGTAGCGCTCGATAAAGATGATTTGCTGCGCCGTGAAGTGATTAAGCAGCTGATTTGTAACTTTAAGCTTGATAAAACCGAGATTGAGCGTGAGTTCAATCTGCGTTTCAATCACTACTTCCGTCAGGATTTAGCTCTGCTACAAACCTTCATTGACGACGAGTTGGTGACGGTGGATGAAAAAATGATTGAAGTGACTCTGCGTGGTCGTTTGTTAATTCGCAACATCTGTATGTGTTTTGATAAATACCTGCGTGAGCGGGCACGTCAGCAGCAGTTCTCACGAGTCATTTAAGACTGCATTCAAACACAAGGCCACCGCATGCGGTGGCCTTGTTGTTTCTTATGCTATGTCGTTTCAGGATGATTGAACGGAAGGCGATTCCAGCAAAGAGAGCGCTTTACGAGAGACATCATGCGCCGCACGCGTGAAATTCTGCTTTTCTAATGCATCCGCCAGATAGGCGTAGTCTGAGACACTTGAACGTAGCGACAGTGCTTTTTCGAGATGTTTCTGTGCATCGGCCCAATGTTTTTCGCGCAGATAAAGTTGGCCTAGTGCGCTGTGTGCTTCTGCATTATTACTATCACGGCGCAGTGCATCTTCCAGCAAAGCGATCAGTGGATGGCGATCAGTGATATTGAGCTCTGGCAACAGGGCATAAAGCTCAGCGGTCGGCTGTTTCTTCAAACTCTCTTTGATGACCGAAAACGCTTCATAATCGGCTTTGCGTTGAATGAGTTGAGTAATAAAACACATCAACAGTTCTGGCTCTGCTTTTAACTTACGCGACATTTGTGCCCAGTGCTGAACCAATCCTTCACTGCCTTTTTGGCTAGCAATGCTTTGTAAAATGCCACGCTGGGCGGTGAGCTCAAGCTGCTGCGCTTCTTCATTAGTCAAACGTTTGGCCTTCACCAGTTTGGGAAGCAGTTCTAAGAGCGGCTGCCATTGGCCTAGGGCTTGGTAGCACTGTTTAAGCAGGTTTAATACCACAGTATTGTGTGGATGGCTGTTTTGCAGTTGAGTTAAAGTGTTCAATGCGGCTTCATTATCGCCATCGCTCAGTTGCTGTTTCGCGCGAGTCAGTTCAACCGCTAAAGTGGCGTTGTCCTGCTTTGCCGCCAGCGCTAAGTAGTGATCGCGCTTAGCTCGATCACCCATTCCATTCGCTGCTTCCGATGCAACGAGATAACAGAGCAGCGGCATATCGTGATGGTTTGCCCATCGAGTAACTTTTTTCTCGGCTTGTTTCCAATCACCTTCAAGCAGTTTGATGATTCCTTCATTGGTATAGCGGCGTGAGCGGCGTAGCTTACGCACACTGAACCAGTTCCAAGTATGAAAGCTGGTATAGAGGATTTTTTTGATCACAAACTCAAGTGCGAACAGCGCGGCTAAAGCGGCGATGATAAAGATCACCAGCGTAGTCACGCTCATTTCGATAGTGCGATTGGCAATTGAGATCAGCACATAACCTTGTTGGCCTGCATATTGAGTACCTACAAACAGGCCAAGGCCGAGGACGACAAATAAGAAAATCAGTCGAATCATTGCTTCGCCTCCGTGGTGATAGGGGTGACACTACGGCGCAAACGTTCGGTGATTACATCGGCTAACTGCTGCTGTGTTTGCAGTTTCACCGGATATTTGACCTGGACTTGCTGTTTGGCGAGTTGAGCTAGCTCTGCATTAAAGGTTTGTACGGCTTTGTCTCCAGCATTGAAGAAAGAGGTAGACCACTGTTCAGCGGTAGTCAGTGAAGTGAGATAAAGGGTCTGTTGTTCTGTATACACCCCTTTGATCGCCGTTTCTAATTTGGCTTGCAGGTTCTCTTTCAAATAAAAATGCTGAGTTGGGGAGAGCAGAGGAATCACATTCCCGTCACGAGAACGGAAGGTGATGAAGTTATCGACAAAGGCGTTGAGTGAGTTTTTCAGGTTGGTTTGCCAATCATTAATATTCTCGGATACCGCTTGGGTTTCCTGTGATTGATCTTCTGGCAAGATTGCATTGGCCAGCGGTAAGCTGTCGACTTGTTGCTGTAAGCTGATCAGACGCAGTACTAAACCATCACGATCAACCAGTGGGATATTTTTAAGCGCCGTAATGTCATTCGCCATGGCTTTACGCAGTGGCGTTAGACTGGGGTCGTTGAGCGCAGCAATGCGCTGATCGGCACTTTCCATCAATTGGGTTGCGGTTTCTACATCATGTTCGAGGAACAGTTTACGTCCTGCGAGCTTCACCAAATAATCAGCTTCCGCGAGGAGCCAATCATTTGGACGGCGACCTTTAATATCTGCCACCGCAAGCTGCAAACTCTCAATACTTTTTTGCTGTTGTTCCAGTACGGTTTCTGCGCGATGAGTAATTTCTGTGGCTTGCGAGGTGGCACTGGCCACGGTTTGCTTAAGCTGTTCGTTGAGCACTTCGCGGGTTTGATTCAGTTCGGCACGTACCGCTTGTAGTTGCGCATTAAATTGGGCTTTCTGTTGCTGATGAACATAAGCAAAACCAGCACCGAGTGCTAAAACCAGTAGCAAGGCGACACTGGCCAGTTTTTTGCCCTGATTATTTTGAGTCTGAGTCTGAGTCGGAGTTTGCGGTTGAGGCTCGTTAGAAACTTTAGCTGCCGCGGGTTCTGGTTGAACGGTGGCATCGACTTTTGATTCGTGCTCGGTAGGTGAAGTAACGGTGGGCGAGGGCACGCTGGTTTTGGCTGCGGTTTCAGGTTCTTGTTGCGGTTTATTGTTGTTGGTCATTGCTCAGAGTTCCTGTTGGTTAGGGCATTAATGCCACCACTAAATCGCGATTGGCTGCACTTGGCGTAGTCACAATCCGATGAAATCCTAGGTTATGGGCGAGTTCGGCGATGCGTTGGCTAGGAACCAGCAGAGTGAGGTGCTGTACCCATTCCAAATTGCAGCCATTTAACTGGCTAACGAAAAAAGCCAACTGTTCGCTGCTGGTGATCACCAGTGAGCTGACCCCGGCGTGTTGCCATTTAGGAATACACTCAGTGGCAGAAAAAGGCAGCTCACTTCGGCAATACGCTTCTTGATAGCGTACCGTTGCGCCTCTTTCCACTAAGGTGGAATAAATCAGCTCACGGCCACCATTGCCCCGTAATATCAATATCTTCTTACCTGCGACATGGCGTAATGCCTCTAGTGCCAGCAGGTGTTCACTATCGCTAATTTCTGGATAGTCTACTGATTGTTGGCAGGCTTTGCTGAAAACATGCGCGGTTTTTTGACCAACGGCAAGGTAAATAGCGCTATTTGGCCAACAAATTCGCCGATGTTGCAGAAATTGGTCACTGAAAGTCACAGCATGCTGGCTGACGGCGATGATGATGTCGAATGAAGCTAAATCTTCTGCCAGCTCAGGGAGTTGAGGACTGGCAGAGATAGTGATCAGAGGATGATGCAGGGCAGTGATGCCCTGCTGATGAAGAAGTTGGCACAGTTCAATGCCTTGTACATCGGGACGAGTGACCAGTACTGTCATAGCACCCTCAATCGGTTACAGATGTGATGAACCATCTTGCGGCTTATTTATGCTCGCCTTTATTCGTGTTCACAATAGAGACGTTCCAGAATTTCTTTGGCTCCTTGTCCAAGTAGCTGCTCAGCCAGTGTAATACCTAGCTGTTCTGCTTCAGTACGTGGGCCGCGGATTTCACCACGAACGATTTGTGAGCCATCTGGTTCACCCACCAGAGCGCGTAGCCAAATCTCGTCACCATCAAGTAGAGCATAGCTACCAATCGGCACCTGGCAGCCACCTTGCAGAGTCAGGTTCATCGCGCGCTCACAGCGCACGCGATCCGCGGTATCGGTATGGTTGAGTGGCGCAAGCAGTTCACGCACACGTTGGTCATCCAAACGACACTCAATGCCCACTGCACCTTGGCCAACGGCTGGCAGAGATTGCTCTGGTTCGATAAAGCTGCGAATGCGGCTTTCTAGTTCGAGTCGTTTTAGGCCAGCTGCCGCCAAAATAATCGCATCGTATTCGCCAGCATCTAGTTTGCTTAATCTGGTACCCACGTTGCCGCGCAACTCTTTGATGACTAGATCAGGACGCGCTGCTTTTAATTGGCATTGGCGACGCAGGCTGCAAGTACCGACCACGGCACCCGATGGCAGATCATCAATCTTGGCGTAGGTATTAGAAACAAACGCATCGCGAGGATCTTCTCGCTCGCAGATGGTGACTAAACCAAGACCTTGTGGAAAATCGACCGGAACATCTTTCATGGAATGTACGGCTAAATCAGCACGACCTTCGAGCATGGCGACTTCCAGCTCCTTGACGAATAGGCCTTTGCCACCCACTTTGGCGAGTGGGGTATCCAAAATCACATCACCACGGGTCACCATAGTGACCAACTCCACCTTAAGTCCCGGATGGGCTGCCATTAAGGCATCCTTAACATAGTTGGCTTGCCATAAAGCCAGTGGGCTCTGGCGGGTTGCAATGCGAATCGGCGTCTCGGTCATTATGATGTTCCTATCCATCTGTATAAAGTCGCCTAATCCTATCACTTGAGATTCAAAATGCTTACTACAAGTTCTGCGATGGATGATTTTTGCATGGGAGAATGTTGCCTTAGGGTTGGATAGTGTGATTCGCATCGCGTTTATTCGTTGGTCTATACTTACAAAACGGCAATTTGCAACAACACTGTAATCATTTATGCTGTTCAGTGTTGATAAGTGTCTAGTTTGATGTGATGTGCTTCCAAGAGCGCTTTACCAAACTGTAAAGAAGTGTTAAATTGATCACGTTTTGTTGGCATGGTCGCGTAAAACATAACCAAAAAGCGGCTTTTATCTGTCATTCAGGGAAGCAACCTTGCAGGCTTATACTCAGACCTTAATCCATAGACTTGATAAGCTAAACCGGCAACGCGTCGAGCGTGCGCTGGCTCTTATGGATTTGCAAAGCCAACGTGTTTTCCATTTAATTCCTGCCCTGTTCCAATTTAATCATCCCCTGATCCCCGGTTATTTTTCTGTTGATACGCCTTTCGGTATCCATCTTTTTGAAGCCAATGACATTCAGCAGCAGTTTATCGATGATGCCCAATTAACGATCGGTGAATCGTTAACTCAATCTGAGAATCCAGCGATTCTTGGTTTATATACGATGGGTAGTACATCATCGATCGGTCAAAGTACGTCCAGTGATCTGGATATTTGGGTGTGTGTTTCTGCTCAAATGAGTTGTGAAGCGCGAGACGCACTTTCTAGCAAATGTCTGCTGATCACCGATTGGGCAAAAAGTCAGGGCGTGGAAGCTAACTTCTTCATCATGAATGAAGAACGTTTCCGCCATAATCATTCGGAAGCGTTAAGCGGTGAGAACTGTGGTTCATCGCAGCATTTGTTGCTGTTGGATGAGTTTTATCGCTCTGCGGTGCGTTTGGCTGGTAAGCGTCTGCTGTGGCAGATCGTGCCACCTGAAATGGAAGAGTGCTACGACGAATATGTTCACGAGCTCTGTTCAAATGGTTTTTTGAACTGCAATGAATGGATCGATTTTGGTAAGTTGAACCGCATTCCTGCTGAAGAATACTTCGGCGCGAATTTGTGGCAGCTTTATAAGAGCATCGACTCTCCATATAAGTCGGTACTAAAAGCGATCCTGCTCGAAGCCTATTCGTGGGAGTACCCACACACTCAACTATTGAGTATTGATAGTAAACGCCGTTTCTTTGCCGATGAGCCAGACTTGTATGGGATGGATTCCTACTATCTTATGCTCGAAAAAGTCACCCGTTATTTAGAACGCATTGGTGACACGACTCGCTTAGAGCTGGTGCGTCGCTGTTTCTATCTCAAAACCCATGAAAAACTGTCTCGTGATCCGGGGATTGGTTCGATGCCTTGGCGTCGCGAAGCTTTGCGTGAACTCACCAGTGAGTGGCAATGGGGCGCAGACTTGATTGCTGAGCTGGATAACCGTCGCCACTGGAAAGTGGAACAGGTGAAAGTGGTGCACCATGCACTGCTCGATGCACTCATGCTCAGTTACCGTAACCTGATTCAGTTTGCGCGCCGCAATGACATCACTTCGGCCATCAGCCCACAAGATATCTCGATTCTGGCGCGTAAACTTTATGCCGCGTTTGAAGTGTTGCCGGGTAAAGTCACTTTGCTGAACCCGCAAATTTCTCCTGATTTGCATGAGTCCGATTTAAGCTTTATTGAAGTCTGCCCTGAGCGTACTAATAAAGCGGGTTGGTATCTGTATAAGCAACCATTGCAGGCGCAGCGCCTGATTGGTCAGCCTTATCTTGAGCACAACGAATACTTGAGTAAGTTGGTGGCATGGGCGTTTTTCAATGGCCTGATCACCGAATCTACGCGGTTACATGCGGTCGTGCGCCAAGCGCAGTTAGATATCGACAAGTTCTATCAGATGGTGAGCGATCTGCGTAACACCTTCTCATTGCGTAAGCGTCGCCCAACTATGCAAGCACTGGCCAATCCTTGTGAAATTAGCCAGCTCGCCATGTTCATCAATTTTGAGCATGACCCAACCAGCGAACTCAGTGGTAAAGCGCTGAAGGTTGATCTGAAAAACATTGATATTTTCAGCTTCGGCACAGAACAAAAATGTTTAGTCGGCAGTGTCGATTTGGTGTATCGAAACTCGTGGCAAGAAGTTCGAACCCTGCATTTTGAAGGCCAGACAGCCATGCTGGATGCTTTGAAAACCGTGCTTGGAAAAATGCATCAGGATGCGTTGCCGCCGGAATCGGTCGACGTGTTCTGCTACAGTAAAAACTTGCGTGGTGTGATGCGCAACTTGGTCTATCAACTGCTGGCCGAGTGCATTGATTTACGTCTGAAGCCGATGGAGCAAGAGAAGCGTCGTCGTTTTAAAGCGCTGCGCATGGGCGATCAAATGTATGGTCTGTTCTTTGAGCGCCGTGGTGTTTCTGTACAAAAACTGGAAAACTCCGTCGATTTTTATCGCAGCATCTCGACCAATAAGCTGAAAGGTTCCCCTTTGCTGATGCTCGATCGCGATCAGGATTATCCTTTGCCTGCAGTGGTGGACAGTTTTGCCAGCGAGGGTTTGGTGCAGTTCTTCTTTGAAGATACCGAAAAAGGTTTCAACATCTATGTGCTGGATGAAGCCAACCGCGTTGAAGTGTATCACCAGTTCAATGGCGAAAAAGATGAGATGATTGCCAGCGTCAACAGCTTCTACACTTCGATACTGGATGACAGCAGTAAGCTTGCCGCGAAAAGCATCAACTTTAACCTGCCGCAGTATTACCAAATTATTCACCCAGAAGAGGGTGAGACTTATGTGGTGCCGTATCGTAACGACAGCGCCGTGTATTCCAAGCCTTCGCAAGTGGTGAATGCCTAAATCAGCGAAGCTTCAGGTTTTCTGAATAATTCCCAATAAAAAAAGAGCACTCATGTGCTCTTTTTTATTGCATGACAAGTGCGCCAACTTAAGCCCAATCAATCGGCTCATCGGCATGTTTATCACACTCTTGTTTCAGCAAGGTGAGCAGTTCAAGCCCGGTTTTGGAGCAGATCCACTCGCCATCAATCCACTTGAAATGGTAGCCGCCGGATTTCGATGCTAACCAGATTTCACGCATCGGTTCTTGGCGGTTAATGATGATTTGGCTACGGTCATCAAACTCCAATGTCATGACATTGCCTGAGGTCTCGTAGTCGATATCGGCACCGGCCTCATCAATCGCCGCTTCTATACGCTCTAGTTGGCTGTCGACGAGTTGATGAAATTCAGTTTCGTTCATCCTATCTATCCTATTGCTTTTCCTAATCGTGGTGCGATTATAGGGGGCATTGATTCAATAAGCACGATATGCAAAATGAAAAAGAAATTCACAGCACTGTTTTTGTTGTCCATGCTCGCGTTAGCGGGGTGTGGGCAAACTGGGCCACTTTATATGCCTGATGATGCAAAACAAAGCGAACAAAGTCAGTAAATCACGCCACTCTCCGCAAGCTATGTGAAGTTGTTGTTCATACAACGGCGGCTTTACGTGGGCGGGAAAAAGAATAAAAGGGAAAGCATTTTGGATTACTTCAATTATCAGGATGATGGCCAGTTATGGGCCGAGCAAGTTCCACTCGCCGATCTGGCAAACCAGTACGGCACACCACTCTATGTTTACTCAAGAGCGACTCTTGAGCGCCATTGGCATGCGTTTGATAAGTCGGTAGGGGATTACCCACATCTGATTTGTTATGCAGTTAAAGCCAACTCTAACCTTGGGGTATTGAATACTTTAGCTCGCTTGGGCTCTGGCTTTGATATCGTTTCGGTCGGTGAATTGGAACGTGTCCTAGCTGCCGGCGGCGATCCAAGCAAAGTGGTGTTTTCTGGCGTCGGTAAAACCGAAGCCGAGATGAAACGTGCGCTGCAATTGAAGATCAAATGCTTTAACGTAGAGTCAGAGCGTGAACTGCATCGTCTGAACAAGGTGGCAGCTGAGTTAGGTGTTAAAGCGCCGATTTCACTGCGTATCAACCCAGATGTGGATGCCAAAACGCACCCTTACATCTCAACGGGTTTGCGTGATAACAAATTTGGCATCACGTTTGACCGCGCGGCAGAGGTATATCGCCTTGCGCACAGCCTGCCGCACCTTGATGTGCATGGCATAGACTGCCATATCGGCTCGCAATTAACTGCACTTGCCCCGTTTATTGATGCGACCGACCGTTTGTTGGCGCTGATTGATTCACTCAAAGCAGAAGGCATCCATATCCGTCACTTGGACGTTGGCGGTGGTCTAGGCGTAGTTTACCGTGATGAATTACCACCACAGCCTTCTGAATATGCCAAAGCGTTGTTGGATCGCCTCGAGCGTCACCGTGATTTGGAACTGATTTTTGAACCTGGACGCGCGATTGCGGCTAACGCTGGTGTGTTGGTGACTAAGGTTGAGTTTCTCAAACACACTGAACACAAAAACTTCGCGATTATTGATGCGGCGATGAATGATTTGATTCGTCCTGCGCTGTACCAAGCATGGCAAGACATCATTCCGCTGCGCCCACGCCAAGGCGAAGCGCAAACCTATGATTTGGTTGGCCCAGTGTGTGAAACCAGTGATTTCTTAGGTAAAGATCGCGACTTAGTGCTGGAAGAAGGGGATCTGCTCGCGGTTCGTTCTTCTGGTGCATATGGTTTTACCATGTCCTCTAATTACAATTCCCGTCCGCGTGTGGCTGAAGTGATGGTTGATGGCAATAAAGCCCATTTGGTGCGCCAGCGTGAAACCTTAAGCAGCCTGTGGGCGTTGGAATCGGTTTTACCGGAGTAAAGTTATCTTTTATGCATTTCCATTTTTCTAAAATGCACGGCTTGGGTAACGACTTTATGGTCGTCGACTGCGTTACCCAAAACGTCTTCTTCTCTCCGGAATTGATCCGTCGTCTGGCGGATCGTCATACTGGAGTGGGCTTTGATCAACTGTTGGTGGTTGAAGCACCTTACGATCCTGAATCCGATTTCCATTACCGAATTTTTAATGCGGATGGCAGCGAAGTGGAGCAGTGCGGCAATGGTGCGCGCTGTTTTGCCCGTTTTGTACGCATGAAAGGGTTAACCAACAAGTACACCATCAATGTCAGCACCAAAAAAGGCAAGATGGTGCTCAATGTGGAAGAGGAAGATCTGATCACAGTGAACATGGGTGTGCCGGAATTTGAACCGAGCAAAATCCCATTTCGTGCCAAGCAGAGTGAGAAAACCTATATTCTGCGCGCCGGTGAGCAAACGCTGTTTTGCGGTGCGGTGAGTATGGGCAACCCTCATGTGGTGACTGTGGTGGATGACATTCGCACCGCAGCGGTAGAAACCTTGGGACCGCTTCTGGAATCTCACGAACGCTTCCCTGAGCGTGTGAATGCCGGCTTTATGCAGGTGGTGAGCCGTGAAGAGATCAATCTGCGCGTTTATGAACGTGGTGCGGGCGAAACCCAAGCCTGTGGCAGTGGTGCTTGTGGCGCGGTTGCGGTCGGAATTCTGCAAGGATTACTGGATGAGCAAGTCCGAGTGCATTTACCTGGTGGCGAACTGGAAATCAGTTGGAAAGGCCCTGGTAAACCGCTTTACATGACTGGCCCAGCCACGCACGTCTACGATGGCCAAATCTCTTGCTAATTGAGGTTCAATTTTGTCTCAGGTAACGGCAGATGCTCTGACCGCCCAAGTGGTGGCAGAGTATCTTGATGAACACCCCGACTTTTTTCAGCACCATGCCTATCTGGTTGAGCGTTTAGCTCTACCTACTCAAGCGGGTGCTGTATCTCTCGCTCATGTGCAGTTAGCACGGCAGCGGCAGCGAATTGAAGATCTCGAAGAAGAGATCACCGGTTTGATGTCACTCGCCGCGAATAACGATCGCACTTTCCATGAGTTTATGGATCTGCAAGAGCAGATCCTCAAATGCTCGTCACTGCAAGCGGTACTGCATGCGATTGAAGCGAAAGCGCGTGAGTTGAATTTACGTGCTTATGTGCGCCTTATGCAGCGACATGATGAGAAATATGGTTTAGCCAGTGAGGATTGGCAGCGCTTTTCGACCAATCACTTTAATGGCAAGCCAGCGTATTTAGGCCGTTTACGGCAAGCGGATCGCCAACGTCTGTTGGGTGATAGACCTGCGCCGGAAATGGGCTCCTATGTGGTATTACCCTTACATCGCCAAGCTCCGTTAGGTATCTTGGCTTTTGCGAGTGAAGATGGCGGCCACTTTCAGCCGAGTATGGACACCTTGTTTTTACGCCATCTGGCGTTAGTCTTAGCTCATCTGATAGAGACTTTACCTTGGCAGTCACACGATGAAGACCGAAGAACTCACCCCGCTTCCTAATGCGTTAGCTCAGCCGCTGGAACGATTTTATGCTTATCTGCACAGCGAAAAAGGGCTGAGCCTCTATACGCAGCGTAACTATAAGCAGCAACTTGAAACCATGGCGCGTTACTTGGCGCAAATGGGCTTAACCAGCTGGCCTCAGCTCGATGCAGCGTGGGTAAGACAATTGGTCGTGCTGGGTAAGCGACAAGGCATGAAGGCCAGTAGCATTTCTACCCGTTTATCTTCATTGCGCAGCTTTCTCGATTTTCTGATTTTGCGTGGTGAGTTGCAGGCGAATCCGGCGAAAGGCGTTTCTGCACCACGCAAGCAACGTCCGCTGCCGAAAAACCTTGATGTTGACGAAATGGCGCAGTTGTTGGAAGTGACCGATGATGATCCACTTTCCATTCGTGACCGTGCGATCATGGAACTGATGTATGGCTCAGGTTTACGTTTGGCAGAACTGGTGTCGATTGATGTTAAAGACGTCAATCTGCGTGACGGGGAAATCCGCGTCATCGGTAAAGGTAACAAAGAGCGCAAAGTCTGGTTCGCTGGACAAGCACAAGAATGGGTAGGGAAGTGGCTCAAGCTGCGCAGTCAGTTGGCCAATAGTGACGAAACGGCGCTGTTTGTTTCCAAACTCGGCACGCGTATTTCGCACCGCAGCGTGCAAAAACGTATGGCTGAATGGGGGCAAAAGCAAGCGGTCGCGAGCCATATTAGCCCACATAAACTGCGCCACTCTTTTGCTACGCACATGTTGGAATCGAGCAATAATCTGCGTGCCGTGCAGGAGTTGCTTGGTCACGAAAATATCGCCACCACGCAAATCTATACTCACCTCGACTTTCAACATCTGGCTCAGGTGTATGATCAGGCGCACCCACGCGCCCGCAAAAAGAACAAGGACTAAGCATGCTGTTTTATCGCTCACTGGCTCCGATTCAAGCACTCACTTTCGATTTGGATGATACTCTTTACGACAACCGCCCAGTGATTAAGCAAGTGGAAGCGAAAGCCACCGAGTGGCTGTTAACCCAGCATCCAGTGACTGCTACGCGACCTTTGAGTTGGTGGCAAGCGTTGAAACGCGATATCGCGAAACAGTTTCCCGATCAGTGTCACGATGTGAGCGAATGGCGTTATTTGCAGGTAATGCATGGTCTCATTCAGTTGGGTTATGCCCAGCCACAGGCTGAGCAGGCAGCGCGAGATACTCTTGAAGAAGTCATGTTCTGGCGCAATCAAGTTGATGTACCCGCTGAAACTCATCGTGTTTTGGCCGAATTGGCGGCTAAGATGCCGCTGATTGCGATCACCAATGGTAATGTGCAGGTGGAAAAAATTGGCTTGAGTGATTATTTCCAATCTGTGCTGCGTGCTGGCCCTGATGGACGTGCTAAGCCTTACGCCGATCTGTTTCAATTGGCTGCTCAACAGCTCCAATTACCAGCAGGTTCAATCTTGCATGTCGGGGACCATTTGCAAACCGATGTACTGGGTGCTCGACAAAGTGGTTTTCAGGCATGCTGGTTTAATGACCAAGGGCTGAGCATTCGTCGACAGAGCAAAGCGAGCGTGTTACCTGATGTGGAAATTGAATGTTTGCCACAGTTGTTATTAATGGTTAACTGAGTGCATATCATCGGGTCACAAAAATCACATTGCTTGGGTATTGAGTATGGTCTGCGGTAAGGTTTGCATTGCATAATGCCTAAACATTTCACTGGCTTATCTGCTCTTTATGTTTACGGTATCTCGTCTCATCCCTGATTTGGCATCGGCAAATAGTGTGCTCGATGCTATCGATCTTCCTTATGGGCAATCCGTACTAGTCCAGATTTTTTCTCCTCTAAGTCGTGAGCAAGTCCTCGTGCTTGCCGAAAAAATTCGTACCCGATTTCCCCATGCCTGTCTGTTAGGGTGCAGCACGGAAGAAGTGATCTTCCAAGGCGAGATTCATTGTCAAACCACTTTGCTGCAAATAACGGTATTTGAGCAGACGCACCTCAGTCGTGCGGTAGTCACCTACAGTGATGATTATGTGGAAGATGGGCAACGTTTGGCCCGTCAGTTAGAGCTGAATGAATCCTCAAAAGCGGTGCTGTGTTTTTCTTGGCAAATGGATGCTTTGCAAACGTCACGCTTTGCTTTACAGACTGCCACGGGCAGTATGATTCCGGTGGCGGGCGGTGCAGCGAAACAAACGCCTGCTGGGTGTTGGATATTGCTGGACGATGTTTGCTACCAAGATGCCAGCGTGGCGATTGCACTGCATGGTGAGGCTTTGTATGTTGAAACGGGTGGTTACACCGAATGGCAACCTGTAGGGCGCACTTATCGTGTCACTGCGGTTGATGGCAACCGAGTTTTAAGCCTCGATGATGAGCCGATTGAAGCGATTTATGAGCGCAATTTAGGTCTAGGTTTGCAACCCGATATGCCCCATGAGTGGTTGATTAGCTTCCCATTGATGAAAGGTGAGTATCGCCAGCAAGATATTTTTCTACCACTGAGCCAAGACCCGCAAGGTGGGCTCTGTTTTGATCGGCCGCTGGCTGTGCAAGATGAAGTGCGTTTCTGTTTTGACCATCCTTCCTTAACGCTTGAGCGGGTTTACCTCACGGCGAAGCAACTGCAAGCCAAGCAGTGCCAACAAGTGTGGGTGTTTAACTGTGCGCTGCGACTGAATTTCATGCATGAAAATCATGAACTCCGGCCTTTACAGGCTGTTGCGCCTACCGATGGTTGTTACTGCTGGGGAGAACTGCTACATCATAAAGGGCAGCAGCAAGTGATGCATCACAGCATGACTTTTCTTGCCCTACGTGAAGGTGATCTGCGTGATATTGAGCTTGCTCCGCTACCGAGTTATCCCGTAGGGATGACCTCTCCTTTGTTCAATTTGATTCGTCATGCGTTTCACGATTTGGATGTGATGACCGATAACTTGGCACAGCAGATCCGTGCCCAAACCTCATTGCTGACGGCCAGTTACCGCCGAGATCGCCGTACAGGCTTACCGAACCGAGTGGTGCTGCGTGAACGTTTAGAGCGCTTTGCGGAAAATGAGCATCTGGTGGCGATCAAAGTGACTAACTTCAATCAGATTAACGAGAAGTACGGTTATCCGGTTGGGGATAAGTTGCTGTGTGATTTAAGTGAACAGTTTCAAGCTTATCTGGATCAGAAATTGGCGGGCCATAGTTCGCTGTATGCCATTGGAGTCGGTGAGTGGGCGACGGTGTTCTATTCTCGTGTCGATGAACAGTGCATTCACAGCCATTTCTATCAGTTTGTTGAGCAGCTAGAACACGTCAACTTTGAGCCTTGTGGACTGCCGAATTTGGATTACCTGTCGATTTCGCTATGCGCAGGTTTAGTCAGCCATAGGGATTTTTCAGAGCACACGCCGGACGATTTACTGCTGAGAGCCATCGAAGCACGCCGTTATGCCTTCAATAACAATCGCCACTTTTGCAATGCCTCACGGCTCAAGTTGCAGGAGACTGTGCGCCAAGAGCGCCTCAATTGGTTATCACGTGTTAGCCGTGCGGTACTGCGTGATGATGTGGTGGTGTATGCGCAGCCTATTTGTGAGGCGCGCAGCCATGTGGTTGCTTCGTACGAGTGCTTGGTACGGATTGAAGATGAAGGGGAAATTATTCTCCCTGGCCACTTTTTACCTATCATCACTGACACTCATCTGTACACTCGCCTGAGTCGTCAAATGATTACGCATACTTTCAATATGATGCGTCATCGACCTGAAGCTTTTTCTCTCAACCTCTCTCCACAGGATTTGATGAGTGAGCGCACTTTGCAGCATTTAGAAGCGGCAATCAAATCAGTGGCAGATCCTTCTCGCGTCGGTCTGGAAGTGCTTGAAAGTGAGCAGATTAAAGATTACGGACGCATGATTGAAGTGTGCAACCATTTCCGCTCACTCGGCGCGACCATCATAGTGGATGATTTTGGCAGCGGTTATTCCAATATCGATGAGATAGTGAAGCTGGAGCCGCAAGTGATTAAGCTCGATGGCAGCCTGATCCGCAATATCGACCAAGATGTGAAGCAGCGGCGCATTGCAGAGCAACTGGTGAAACTGTGTCAGGTTCTAAATGCAAAAACCGTGGCAGAGTTTGTGCACAACCAAACGGTGTGTCGTATCAGTGAGGATATGGGCGTTGATTACCTACAAGGCTACTTCCTCGGTCGCCCAACACGTTTGGGGTAGTTGTCAGCTTCATCCTAATAGCTTGAAGTTGCAGCCGATTGCGCTGCACTTCAAGTGGGGAAAGTAGAACCTTCCATCCAGCGATGGCCACTTTTATCTGCCTGAAACACGTTCATCGAATAGTGGTAAAACTGCTCTAATGCATCGGCCTGCGGTTTGGCTTGAAATTGGCGCAATAAAGCCAACCCAACTTCAAGTGTGCACAGATTGCCTTGCTGCTGATTGCGTCTTAGCCGATAAGCTGAAGCTTGTTGTGTGGTGAGGTGAACACGCGGTAAGTCGGCTAACCAAGGGCTTTTGCGCTCCATCTTTCTCGCTTCCTGCCAAGTGGCATCCAACACAATAAAGTGTGCACTCTCTTCAGCGGTCAGTGAGGTAAGTGCATGCTCTAAATCCACGCTCTCTTCTGAGGGGTAAACTAAAAACGAACGTGTATTGGGTTGTGCGATGCGCGCTTGTAGCGCTGTGTTGGCCGAAACTCGGCTCCAAGAGTACGCCTGACATTCATCGAGTGACTTGGTTAGCCAGCGCCCAGTATTGGTTTCGCGCTGCCACTCGTTATCGTGAGTGAGCAGCGAGAGTTGAAACGGTGCGGTGAGTTTAGGAATGGCGGCACACAAACATTGAAATTTGAGTCCGCACTCAGGACACACTGAACTCACAGTTTAACCCCGGATTGTCTTGGGGATACACCATCGGAAAACAGTACGACTTGGCTCATTTGTTCCGCTTTGGCTTCAGGGGCGACGCTCGGGTTAGTCGGGTAGCTAATGCCGTTGTATTGCAGGCTATGCACGGCAGGTTTTGCCCCGCCGCCACTGACGCTGAGCATCAAATCTTGCCAGCCATGATGGGTCTGTTTACCTAGACGAATAGGGTTCTGTACAAGGGTGACACGGCTGTTAAATCGCCATTGCTGATTTTGCTGTTCAAAAATCAACAAGGTACAACCACCAGTGCCGCACCAATCCAGTTGAACCAGAAGCTCAGGTTGTTCATCGCCATTAAGGTCGTACTTCAGCCAGCGATATTGGGTGTTGTCTGGTGAGGTTTTGTGAAGCGTGAAATAACGACGAATCGCTTGATCGACTTCTTCTTGATAATCCGCTCGTCCCGCGATCTGCTGGGCATGAATGGCTGCCTGACCCACGATAGGAGGCGGTGTCGCTTCGCTAAGTTCAATCATTGAACGAAACAGCACTAAGCCGCCATCCGCGATGTTGTAAACCGATTGACCAACCTTCTCTTTTTCAGCGGTCAGTTGATAACCGTCTCGCGTGAAAATACGCTCAGACAGTAAGTATTGCTGTTGGTGGCGAGTCATGACGACTTGGATCTGATCTGGGTTAATTTGTTGCCAGTAACCTTGCTCAATCACTGCTGGCTCACCATTTGCGTATTCATAGCGAGTTTGTGCGGTGTGATCTTTTTCTAAGGTTAAGCTAACACTAAACCCCGTTTGTTCTGTTGAACTCGCAAAATAGACGCCGCTCCATTCCTGTGTTGGATCAATATTGGCCAAAGTCGCACAGCCTTGATATTTATCACCCTTGAGCGAAAGTTTAGAACGCCACTGATAGAGGTTATCGCTCATGCCGTCTTTGCATTGCCCTTGCTCAAGCAGCAGTTCGCCATCTTCAAATTGGTAGCGGCGTTGCTCGGTGCTTAGCTGTGTGCGAGAGATCGCGAAGTGCCGTTTCTCTCCGCCTAAAGGCTGGAATTGCAAGCCACCATCAATAAAGCGCATCGACCAAAAAGGTTCGCTGCCAAAGGCGCGAGTTGGACTGGCTGGCTGCTCACAACCACGGCTTTCGCTGCTCAACTGGTTAATGTTTTGCACCTCAATGCGTGCCACATAATCGCCATTAAAGCCAGTTTGGCTTGGTGGCAAGAGTGTACCCACAATTTCCCCATACAGAGGTTGGTAAGGGTTGCGATTAAGAGCGAGAGCTTCGCGCAGTTGCTCTGGAGACAAATTGAGCCAAAACTGCTGATTGCTACCACATGGGGTAAAGCGTTGAACTTCATGGCCGACAACCACTTCACCGCGCAACATAAAGCTCTGTGGCTGGATGGTTTCTGGCTTATCGAGCGTAGCGGGGATAATTGGTGCTGGCTCGGGTTCTAAGTTTAACGATGAGGTGTTAGAGCATGCTTGTAACAGCATGGCGAGTGTGACAGCACAGAAGGGCAAAGCTCTCATTGATCAATTCCTTTGGCTCAAGATTTAGTCGTGATAACGGTTCAGTGGCAAGAATTATGGCATAAAGCTAGGACAAGCTAAACCGCCACAGGGTTCAATTGACAGAGTGCGGACACACAATCGAATTGCTTGCGAAGCGTTTCGCAGTTTCCTGCCTTGAAGCGGCAATTAAGCCACACCTTCGGGAAATCATAAAAACGCAAACGGCAGCGAAAGCTGCCGTTGTGTATTCGTTCTTCCCTTTTATTTCAAAAGCGGGAGGAATTACTGCGTGGTTTAGAACAAGTGTTGGTGTAGGTAATGCGCAACGGCATCATCCGCGTTGCTGCCAATCACTTCATTATTGGGTAGCGCCTTGAACACTTTTTCATGAGCAGTACCCATCACGAGGCCTTTGCCTGCCATGGACAGCATTTCTACATCGTTCATGCCATCACCAAATGCGATGCAGTTTTCTAAGTCGAGTTGTAGAGATTGAGCCACCGCTTGTAGCGCATCACCTTTTGACACGCCCGCGCACATCACTTCTAAACACCAAGGTGTTGAAAACGCGACGTTGATTTTATCGCCAAAGCGTTGATTGAGCAGGGTTTCGTACTGTACGAGATGTTCGTGATCTTGGTTTTCTTGGGTGAAGAAAATCTTGGCAATGCCATCGGTTGGTGCGTTATTGACATCAAAAACTCGATAGGTGAAACCAGAGTCTTCGTGAAAATGACGTAGGATTTCATCTTCTTTATTCAATAGCCACTCATCGTTACGGTAGAGATGCACAAATAGCTGCTCATCTTGTTTAACCGTATCAATCACTTCTTGTACTAGCTCCTGAGGTACGTTTTTGCTGTACATCAGTTGGTCATTTTGATCATGCACACGTGCACCATTCGACGTGATCATGTAGGCAGGAATTCCTGCAATTTCACGAATTCCAGCCACATCCACATGGTGACGACCAGTCGCGAAGATGAAGGTAAATCCTCGGTCATGCAGTTGCTTGAGAGTCTGTTTCGAGAATTCGCTCAACTGATGGTTAGGGGCGAGTAAAGTACCGTCGAGATCCGACGCCACGATTTTGTAAGTCTGTTTTTGTGCTGAAGTGGTCATAAAGTTCTCATGTTTCACTGTAGGCAGGATGACCCGTCACCCTAGGGCTTGTTAGTGTAGTGGAATTAAATGCGGAAAAAGAGGGTAAACCTCTCTCGCGGCTTTTCCTCAATTTTAATTACTTACAGAACTGGCAGAGAAAAAAACGCAAAATCTGCTCTAACGCCTGATTACGGTAAGCATCACGTTCAAAAAGAAGCTCATGTCGAGCGCCTGAAATAGTATGTAAAGCGGCACACTTTTGAGTGCGTGACAGTTTTTTTAATAGCCGATTTTGTGCTCGGTTGCAAACAATCGCCTCTTCACCTGCTTGTAAGATCAACAGCGGAATTTTTATCTGTCGAGTCAACTGTAAGCACTGTTTGGTTGCCATCAGACTGTGCCATACCCAGCGGTAACTGGGCCCGCCAATTTGTAATTCGGGATGTGCTTCATACAGTTCGCGAAACACTCGGTAGCGGATTTCACTGTGAGTGAGAAGGTTGAGATGAAATGGTTTGGGATGATAAGGCCCATAACCTGGTGCATAACTTGGTTTGGAGCTTAACGATGCCATCAACTGAGTGATCAGCAGTGCCAGCGGGCGAAGATACCAAGGCATTTTAACCCCAAACATCGGCGCGCTGAGTGCGATCGCATCAAAAGGATGTGTTGGGTTGGTTTGAATATAACGGGTAGCTACGGCACCACCCATTGAATGCGCTAATAGAAAACGTTGCTGATAATGACCAAGATTGAAGTGCTCCACCAAGTCTCTTAGGTCGGTGACATAATCTTGGAACTCATCGACGTAGCCAATCTGCCGATCTTCGGTCAGGCGATCGGATTTGCCTTGCCCTCGATGATCATAGGTGTACACATCAAAACCTTGGCGAAATAGGTCATAGCAAAGCTCTTGATATTTCCACGCAGACTCGATGCGTCCATTGACGATGACCACGGCTTTTTGGTGACTTGGATCTTTCAGGCTGCACCAATAAATGTGCTTCTTATCAAAACTGCGATAAGTTCCTTCGTGTCGAGTGTGCCACACTTGAGCTATCTCAAAGTTGAGAGCTTGCTCCAAACTCGACTCTTGCGTATAAGGATAAAGGTTTTTTTCAGGGTTCATAAGTTGACGATGTGGTTATGCGCGTTTGCGTTTGGCCTCAGTTGGCTAGCATAAGTCAGGAATGAGGAATTGCAATGGATATCCATGTTTGGCTTGCCTATTTGCTTACCGCTGTCGTGTTTAGTTTGGCCCCCGGGTCAGGCACGGTCAACTCGATCAGTAATGGATTAAGTTACGGTACCCGGCATTCGTTAGGGGCTATTGTTGGTCTGCAAATCGGTCTTGCTTGTCACATTGTGTTAGTGGGGGTTGGAATTGGCGCTTTGGTGGCTCAATCGGCACTCGCCTTTACTCTGATCAAATGGGTTGGTGCAGCGTACTTGCTATGGCTCGGTATACAAAAATGGCGCGACCGAACCCCGTTAACTGCGGTTACGCAGCAGGCTGAGCTATCACAATGGGCACTGCTTCGCAAAGCGGTGTTGATTAACCTGACCAACCCTAAATCTATCGTCTTTTTAGTGGCGTTATTTCCTCAATTTATTGATCCAGAAAGAAATCATCTGTCTCAGTTCTTGGTTCTCGGACTGACAACCGTTACTATTGATGCCCTTGTCATGTTCGGATACACAGCACTGGCTGCTCAGTTAGGTCGTTATATCCGTTCACCTAATATAATGACCAGAATGAATAAACTGTTTGGTTCGATGTTTATGGGCTGCGGAATGTTATTGGCGACTGCCAAAGCTTAAGCCAAGGCAACCCAATGAGGAAACCATGTACACTACCTATGTAGCACGCCAACCGATATTAAATGCGAAACGACACACGCTAGGCTATGAGCTGCTATTTCGTGATGGAGAGAGAAACGCGTTTCCTGAGTACATGGATGCTGATCGGGCGACTTATCGTTTGATCGTCGAAAACTTTTTATCAATGGGCACCAATCCTCGAATTGCCCGTTCGCGTTGTTTTATCAATTTTCCGCATAAAAGCCTGATTCGACGTCTGCCTTTAACTCTGCCGCGTGAGCAAATCGTGGTGGAAATTCTCGAAACTTGCCAACCAACAGATGATTTATTTGAAGCGGTGCAAGAGCTGAGTCAGCGTGGTTATCTGCTGGCTCTGGATGACTTTGTCTATTCACCAGCGTGGGAGCGCTTTCTGCCTTATGTGCAGATTGTCAAAATTGACATCATGGCGATGGGGTTAGATAAAGCGTGCGAATTTGTTCGCGAGCGGCTAGCAAAAGGCAGTCGTCGACGCTTTTTAGCCGAACGAGTAGAAACTGAAGATGAGTTCCATCAAGCGCGTCACGCGGGTTTTACTTTCTTCCAAGGCTATTTTTTCAGTAAGCCAGAAATAATCAAGCAGCGTTACATTAGCCCTGAGCATGTGATTGCCATGCAGTTGTTCCGAGAGGTTTGCCAGCCGGAAGTCGACTACGTTCGGGTTGAGCGGTTGGTGGCACAAGATATTGCACTCTCGTACAAGTTGCTGCGCTTCGTGAATACCATGTCGGATCGCATTGCGGTTTCCATCTCCTCATTTCGCCAAGCTTTGGTTTATTTGGGGCAGGATAAACTGCGTATTTTTGTTTCTTTGGCGGTGGCGTCTTATATCTCGTCCAAAAAGCCGAAGGAGCTTTACAACTTATCGCTACAAAGAGCGCAATTTTGCCAGTTGATGGCGACTCATCACCATTTTAAATCGTATCGTGATCAGGCGTTTCTCATTGGTATGTTCTCGGTTTTGGATGCCTTGCTGGATACTTCTATCGAACAATTGGTGGAACAGCTACCGTTAGCCGATGAAGTGAAACTGGCACTGCGTGACCGTGAAGGTCCATTAGGAGTTTTGCTGGATCTTGAAGAGTGTTTTGAAAAAGCGGATTGGCAAGGTGTTGAAGAGCGCTGTGATAAGCTTGGATTTGATCTGGAAGATGTTCGTCAGGAATTGATTGAAGCCCAGCGTTGGAGCCAGGACATCAATCGATTAATTTAGTAAATGGTCAGCCAGCCCGACTCTGAGGGTGTAGGATGATAAAGGCTGACCGACCAAATAGATTAACCTTTCTGCACCTTATGCCTTTTCAGTTTACAACCGAGGCGGTTTATTTCAGCCAAGCATTAAGCATCCACACTAGCTTCTCTTGCTCACGAATGTAGTCACTCATCAGAGCTGAAGTTCCTTCGTCACCGGTTTCACCTGCCAGCTCCAGAATATCGCGCTGTTGATGCAGCAGGACACTAAAACCATCCACCAAGCCTTGCATACTGGTACGGCCGTCGACCGAGTCGGTATGCTCTTTGATTTGCGTTGCTTTTAGATAGCCACTAAAGCTGTGCATAGGACGAGCGCTGAGGGTCAGGATACGTTCTGCCAGCTCATCAATTTTCAGTTGTAAATCGGTATAAATTTCTTCGAACTTAGCGTGCAACTCAAAAAAGTCTTTACCTTGAATATTCCAGTGGTAACCACGGGTATTCATGTAAAACACTTGATAGTTAGCAAGTAAGTTATTGAGCGCATTCGCCAGTTTTTGACTTTGTGTGGTATCAAGACCAATCAAATTCGTATTCATTTTACACCTCTCAGTTATGTGTTCTGCCTTGCGGCTTGAGTAAAGAATAAGCGGGGAGAGTGATGAAGGAAATTTGCTTTTTTTGATTTATTCAATAGCCACAGACTATCAAGGGAGAATGGGATGTGACCTTTTGCAGGAGATTGACTCAAGATTAACAGGCATGGATGAAGAGTATTTATAGTGCAATGAAAAAACAGGAACTGAATGTGCAGCAACGAGTCTTTTTCTTCGATTTATTGAGAGCGATCGCCGCGGTAGCCGTGATTGCGATCCATGTATTAGGCCCTTATCGAGATTTATTGGGGGAGATTCCTTTCGCTGAGTGGTTAACCGCCGTCACGGTTAATGGTGCCAGTCGTTGGGCGGTTCCTGTTTTTATTATGATCTCAGGAGCGCTCATGTTGAGCGATCATCGGCCTTTTGAGCTGCGTTATTACCTAGAGCGTCGATTGGGTAAAGTGTTTATCCCCTTTGTGGTTTGGTCACTGTTTTATGCCGTTTTATCTGGTTGTAGTGTCTCTGGCTTTGATGGTGCAATCGCATGGCAAACTTTACTCTCAAGTCCACAGCATGAAACCTATTACCACCTAGGCTTTTTCTATTACTTTATTCCACTTTATTTAGTGATCCCTTTCCTGCAATGGGGCGTCCAACGTTGGGACAATTCTGCGCTTTACGCTTTAGTGGCGGTGTGGTTGCTAACCACAGTACTTAATTTGCTAAGGCTAGATGGGCCTTGGAGTAATGATTTGTGGCTATTCTCAGGGTATTTACCGCTCGGTTATCTACTTTATCAAAAGTGGCCATTAAACCGCGGGAGTGTATTGGGCATAGCCTTGGTTGGACTGGTTTCACTCTATATTACGGTACATGCTGTGGTGATGCTTAGTCTGGCCGAGAATGAGTACAGTGTTGGACGTTGGTTTTCATACAAGACGATTAATGTGGTGTTGATTGCGAGTATGGTGTTTATCTTGGCGCGAGCCTTAGCCACTAAGCTGCCGTTGAGTTGGCAGCGAGGTGCTAGCTTTGTCAGTCGACACAGCTTGGGCATCTATCTATTGCATCCCATTTTTCTCTGGCCAATGAAAGCGTATGGCTGGTGGCAAGGAAATCCGGTGTGGGTGATCCCACTCTGGGTCGTAATCAGTGGAGTGGGATCGTTATGGGTCAGTTGGCTAGTATCACGCAGTTCCAAAACACGTTGGTTGCTGCCTTAGCGTTTTAGGGCGAAATGCAGAAATTGGGTGCCACGGTAGGTAAGAGTGCCTTTGTCACCGGGATTGAGCGCATGGAAATAATGAATGCCAACTTGAAACTCGCGTTTAGGTCCTACACGCCCTTTTTGCACGTAAATCCAAAACTCTTGATCGTCTTGGCCGGGAAGCGGGTGAGGAATATCGATGACTTGTTTATCCAGAACCGTCACTTCGGCAGTTCGTTCGGGGGCATTCTCTCCATGTAGGTGACGGCGGTAGAAGTGGCTGAAAAACCAAAGAGCAGCAATAATCAATAAAGCTAAAGAGATCAACAGAGTGTAGGGCATGTCCGCCTCCTATGCGAAATACGCAGCCATTTTAGCGAATGGCGTATTTTGCCAAGCAATTTGTGAGCAGAAAGAGACGTCAGGCAACTATCAGGTAAAATTTTTCGGCTTATCTCACACTTTGTCAGCCGTTGAACTGCTAACAATTGGATATTGAGGCTTTGGCTGTTAGAAAGGATGCAAGAAGTGAGGAAAGCGCAGGAGGGCGAATATGTCAGAAATTGAACAAGTTGTTCTACGTACGCGAAAACTCGAAACTTTATTGCGCGAACAATACCATGCTGAAGGGAAAGGTCTGCACCAGTTAGTTACCAGTTGTGAAGAGCGTTTGCCGCATGATGTGATAAAGAAACTCCGCTATGTCGCTACGATTCGCAACAAGATTGTGCATGAAGACGATTTCCGATTAGACGATCGCAAAGCTTTTTTGGCCGTTTGCCAAGAGTGCGAGGATGAGTTAACCCCAAGAAGTGGAAAGTTTGTTTGGCGTATCGCTTTTATGTTGATGATGTTGATCACACTAGGTGCCATTTTTTTCTATTACTGGCATTGGGAAGAGCTTTCGCAACATTTCCAATAGATAGAAATTAAGAAAACAAAAAAGGACGCCATGCGTCCTTTTTGGTTTTTAAACATTGACTTAGTACATCATGGGCAGTGTCATTAGGCCAATGATTACTGCGATCATAACGAGTCCTTGTTTCTGAGATGAAGAAATCATAACACTGCTCCTTTATTTGTTTACTCATTCTGTAAAAAAAGAATAGATCATTTAGTCAGGTTGATCAATAGATCTGAGGCTAAAGTTTAAAAAAACACAGTTCTTTTACTTTATTGACCTATTCTGGACAGAGTAAAGTCCTACTTTTGGGCTGTTTTAATCGTAATCGCAATGCGTGTTTATTATCCGTTCCTGATTTTAAGTTGTTGTTTTTAATTGTTTTGATTGTTGCTTTTTTATGGTTGAGCTTTGTTCTGTTTGTACTTATATGCTTTTGTCCTGGTTTGAGTGATGGGGTTTGGCAAATTGCCAATTTATGAGAAATTGAAATAGCTTGTCGAGAGTAAATGTCATTTGCCTATCTGGTCTGATGAGGTGTATTGATATTTTGTAATAGAAATGCAGTGTTTTTGATTAAATTATTTTTGGTTCTTCATTTTATGGCATTTAAATTTTAATCGATTGATTTTTATTGTTTTTATTAGTTTAAATTTTTAGCTTAATATGATTATTTAGCCTGTATGTCTTGTGTTTATTTGTTTGTTTTTCTAATAATTTAACTTATTCGACCTTTGTTGCTTGTTTTTGTGAGTTTGTCAGATTGTTGTCGTTCAAGGGAATCATTACTATTTTGTATAGCCGCTTAAAGTAGGATTCGCTAGCAAGATCCAACTTTTTGCGTTCACAACTGGACATCAAAGGTGAGATCCCTACACTGGCGACAGTTTAGGTTAGAGGTATGGGCATGTTGAGCTGGATTTCTGTCGTGTTGTCGGGGTTTATCAGCATTTCTGCTTATGAAGATCAAAAAGTTAAACAGGCTGTGTTCTTCAGAATGTTCAGTCTATTTCTGCTGATTATGATCATCTGGGAACGACACTCTCACGCTACCCCCGCGCTGGTATGGATATCACTTGGGCTTGCTGTTTCTATGCTCGCACATGGTATGCGCTTGAACGTTCGTTACCATCGAGCCAGTTTTGTGCTGTTTTTGGTTGCTCAACTCTTTTTTAGTAAAGCTTTTTGGGTGCAACTCTCAGGCGCAATGGTGTGGTGGTTGCCCGCATTATTAGTCGCTGCCAGCATCGTGGCTTTTTTCTTGTTACTACCCCAAATTGATACTTTGATTTTCCCCGTCACTATCATGGGGCTTATGCTGGTTCAAATGACTTGGGCAGCAGGAGAGTTATGGTTGCAAGATGTCACACTTGCGTCTGCGGCGGGGTTTCTTGGCTGCCTCGTTTATATTCTTTCGGCAACTCTGTTAGCCATTCACGATTATCGACGGCCGTTACCTCTGGGCCATTATCTGATATCGACAACTTATCTCGCGGCTCAAGCGTTGATTTCTGCCTCTCTCGTGCTCTAACCTAACTTCGACACAAAAAAAACCGCCTTACGGCGGTTTTTTTACATCATATATTTACGGCGAATGTCCAACAGGGCAAAAATGCCGAAGATCAGTATCGACCATTTCTCCCAACGTTTTAAAGGTACCTTATCGCCAAAAGCGCCGATGAAAATCAGCATTTGCAAGCCATGCATGATCAGTAAAAACGCGGTCATGATGTAGAGAGCGATTGCTGCATTACCCGGAAATGGTGTGATGATATTGACCAGCAAAACCAACCACACAAAGCCGATGGCCGCTTTGGCTAACCAGAGTAGTGCTTTCATTGTTCTTCCCTTATAAACAGCCGATAACAGACTTGTCCGGCACTCTTTTCTCGATGCAGATGCCAATGAGAGGGTAATTCAGTCAGTGGCAGCTCTTTTTCGCACTCAATATAAATCATCGCTTGTGGCGAGAGCCAACCGTTTTGCTCTAGTAACTGAGTGGTTTCCTGTAACAAACCTTGTCGAAAAGGTGGATCAATAAACACCACGTCATAAGGTTTGCCTGATTGTCGCAGAAAGGCGAGTGCATCCGTGTGAATAAGCTCAATATTTTCCGCTTTGAGGCTCAGTACATTCGTTTTCAATTGATTAAACGCGAGAGGGTTCAGCTCCAGCATAGTCACTTGACTTGCTTGGCGTGAAGCACATTCAAAGCCCAACCCACCCGAACCAGCAAAGAGATCGAGACAGCGTGACTGCGGTACTTCTTGAGCTAACCAGTTGAATAGAGTTTCTTTGACTCTATCGGTCGTTGGGCGCAACCCTTCGGCATCATGAACGGGCAGTTTTCGGCCGCGCCACAGACCGCTAATAATCCGAACTTGCCCAGTAGGGGCCTTTTTTTGTGATGGGTTTGGCTGGCGACGTCTTTGCATAGATTTTTTGACCGCTAATTAAGTGTTACTATAACTCACTTGTCAGCCATTCGGCGGGACAACCCGAGTTAACATAAAAAACTTGGCAAAGTGTACCAAGCGAAGCAAAAAGTTTTCACTGCTTTGTCATTTTTCTTTTCTGGCCCACGATAATGGCCAAGAAAAGTCTGTATTCAAATAAAGCGATTCAGGATAGCTCCAGATGACGGAAAAAAAGAAGCGTGGCTTGTTGTCATGGCTTGGATTTGGTGACGAAGAGAAAAACCAAACCACTTCAACGGATACTCAAACGCAGGATGAACCACAAAGCCAACCCGAAGTTGAAGCGGTTGCGATTCAAGCTGAAACTGCGTTAACAGAAACAGAAACAGAAACAGAAACAGAAGAAATTGCGGTTGTCGAACCAACACGTATTGTGGAGCAAGAGAAACCGACCGAAAATTTCTTTGCACGTTTAAAACGTAGCCTTAGCCGTACGAAAGCCAATATTGGTGCAGGCTTCTTTGGTCTGTTCAAAGGCAAGAAAATTGATGATGAGTTGTTTGAAGAGCTCGAAGAACAACTGCTGATTGCCGATGTCGGGATGGATACCACCACCAAAATCATCACGAATTTGACGGCGAAAGCCTCTCGCCAACAACTACGTGATGGTGAAGCGCTGTATGGTCTGCTTAAAGAAGAGATGACGGAGATTTTGGCTCAGGTTGAGCAGCCACTTGTGATTGAGACCGATAAGAAACCTTACGTGATCTTGATGGTGGGTGTGAATGGCGTGGGTAAAACCACCACGATCGGTAAGCTTGCCAAACAGTTCCAAGCGCAAGGCAAGAAAGTGATGCTGGCTGCGGGCGATACTTTCCGTGCTGCCGCTGTTGAGCAGTTACAAGTATGGGGTGAGCGTAACCAAGTTCCTGTAATCGCTCAGCATACAGGTGCAGACAGTGCATCGGTTATTTATGATGCGATTGAAGCGGCGAAAGCGCGCGGTATTGATGTGGTCATCGCGGATACGGCTGGTCGTCTGCAAAACAAAAGTAACTTGATGGAAGAGCTGCGCAAAATTGTTCGAGTGATGAAGAAAATTGACGATAGCGCACCACACGAAATCATGTTGACGCTGGATGCTGGCACAGGGCAAAACGCGATCAGTCAGGCGAAGCTATTTAGTGAAGTCGCTCCTATTACAGGCATTACACTCACTAAGCTGGACGGCACAGCCAAAGGCGGTGTGATTTTCGCGATTGCCGATCAATTCCAGATCCCAATCCGTTATATCGGTGTCGGTGAGAAAATTGACGACTTACGTCCATTTGCAACACAAGAGTTTATCGACGCGCTGTTTAGCCGCGAAGAGTAACCAAATCTGAGTTGGCATAGTGTGCCAGCCTTGTCAGGGGGAGACGGCGTGATCAGATTTCAGCAAGTCAGTAAAGCGTATCGAGGTGGACGACAAGCGCTACAGAAAGTGGATTTTCACTTACGGCGTGGTGAAATGGCCTTTCTTGGTGGCCATTCTGGGGCAGGGAAAAGCACTCTGCTCAAGCTGATTTGTGCCATTGAACGTCCCACCGATGGCAAAATTAGCTTTAATGGTCACGACATTACTCGTATCCCTAACAAGGATATTCCTTTTTTGCGCCGCAACATTGGGATTGTGTTCCAAGACCATCGCCTGCTGATGGATCGCAGTATCTATGACAATGTCGCGTTACCGATGCGTATTGAATCGATAGCGGAAAATGAAATTAAGCGCCGGGTATCTGCCGCGCTCGATAAAACGGGATTGCTTGATAAAGCCCGCTGTCTGCCAAGCCAGCTTTCTGGTGGCGAACAGCAGCGAGTAGGGATTGCCCGAGCCGTCGTAAACCGCCCGACATTATTACTGGCGGATGAACCGACAGGTAACTTGGATCCTGAGCTTTCCAACCGAGTGCTACGTTTGTTTGAAGAGTTTAATCGCGCGGGTGTGACCATCCTGCTGGCGACGCACGATATTCATCTGGTGAATTCGCGTCCGCAATATCGTCATCTGGAACTCAATCAGGGTTTTTTAAGTGAGGTAGCGGATTATGGCTGTTAAGCCGGGTAACAAGAAAATCAGCAAAACGACCAAAAGCAAACCGCGCGATGTCAAACGAGCAAAAACGGATAGCTTTCTCGCGATTCATCTGAAACAGGCGAAAGTTTCATTTGCCGCGTTATGGCGACGCCCGCTTGGTAACATATTGACCTTGGCGGTGATTTCCATGGCATTGGCACTGCCTGCCAGTTTGTATCTGCTGAGTAAGAACATCGCTTCCGTTGCTGAGCGAGTGGCTGGGCCTTCTCAACTCAGTGTTTACTTACAAACCGATATTCCCGAACCACGAGTCATTGTATTAAAAGATGATTTAGAACGTCGTGATGAAGTGGCCCAAGTGAGTTATATCTCGCCACAACAAGGTTTAGATGATTTAAGTCAGTATGCAGGTTTTGAGCAAGCCATTAGCCTGCTCGATAATGCCACTTTACCAGCGGTGCTCGTAGTGACACCGAAGGTGGATAATCGGCAGCAAATCCAAACCTTAGCGCAAGCTATACAAGCTGAAGATGGTGTAACCGATGTGCGTATGGATGAGGATTGGTTTGCCCGTTTGGATGCCATTCGTCACTTAGCGACCATCGTGGTGATCAGCTTATCTAGCTTAATGCTGATGTCGGTATTTTTGATTGTGGGCAATACGCTACGTTTTAATGTTCAAGCCAACAAAGAAGAGATCCAAACCATGAAACTCATCGGCGCGACCGATGCGTATATTCTGCGTCCTTACCTTTATTCGGGGATGTGGTTTGGTTTGCTCGGTGCTGTAGCTGCATGGTTATTGACGGCATTAATGACGGTTCTACTCAATGGCGCGGTTGAAGCACTCGCTCAGTTGTATGACAGCCGTTTCCGTTTGATTGGTCTTGGCTGGGATGAATCGCTACTGCTTTTGATGCTCGGCGTATTCCTCGGATGTGTTGCGGCAAAAGTCTCTGCGCAACGACATTTAAAAGAAATTGAACCTGTTTAGGTGACAACGGTCATAAATGGGCGGTTGATTCAAAGTTGAGGCTGAACTTGACTTGAGTTGCACTTTTGTTTATGCATAATGACCAGTCAAACTTGAAACCTGTTCATTTTAGGTTCAAGCTTGTTGCGGTAAAACAGCGTATCCAGATCAGAGAATGATGAGGAATTGAATGACTAACCAAGCGTATCCAATGGCTCTTGTTTCCCAAGACAGCTTAGATAGCTACATCCGCTCCGTTAACGGTTATCCGATGCTGAGTGCAGATGAAGAGCGCGAGCTGGCAGAGCGATTACATTACAAAGGGGATATCGATGCTGCGAAAGGCTTGATCTTGTCGCACCTACGATTTGTTGTTCACGTTGCTCGTGGTTATTCCGGTTATGGCCTGCCAATGGCGGATTTAGTGCAAGAAGGCAATATCGGTCTGATGAAAGCGGTTAAGCGCTTTAACCCAGAGATGGGGGTAAGACTGGTTTCTTTTGCGGTGCACTGGATTAAAGCCGAAATTCATGAATACGTGCTACGTAACTGGCGTATTGTGAAAATCGCGACGACTAAAGCACAGCGCAAACTGTTCTTTAATCTGCGTAAATCGAAAAAACGCCTTGGCTGGTTTAATAACGGCGAAGTCGAAACCGTAGCACGCGAGTTGGGTGTTGAACCTTCTGAAGTGCGTGAAATGGAATCTCGTTTGGCAGCACAAGATGCAGCGTTTGAGATGTCAGCAGAAGATGATGAGAACGGCATGGCCTACACAGCGCCTGTGCTGTATCTCGAAGATAAACATTCTGATTTGGCGGACAACCTAGAAGCGGAAAACTGGGAAGCGCATACTACACAGCGCCTCAGCATGGCTCTGGCAAGTCTTGATGAGCGTAGCCAACACATTGTGCGTGCTCGTTGGTTGGATGATGACAACAAGACTACACTGCAAGATTTGGCCGAAATGTATGGTGTTTCTGCTGAGCGTATTCGTCAGCTTGAGAAAAACGCGATGCGTAAGCTGAAAGAAGCAGTGGGTGAGTTCTGATCCCGAATTAATTTTGACGGCAAATTCGCGGTCGAAGTGAGATGAGAAAAGGTCTGGTTAATACCAGACCTTTTTGTTGTCATCCCTAAACCACCGCTTTCAGCGGTGGTGATTATTCCTAGGGGCTTTTGCCCGAAAATGCGCCCATGTTAAAGACAAACTCTTATTCACCATAAGTAAGAGGAGTCAAATAACATGGGCGACTATCGAAGTTCATCACACGTCTATTGGCGTTGTAAATATCATATCGTTTGGACACCAAAATTTCGTTTTAAGATCTTAAAAGGCAATGTGGCGAAAGAG
>NZ_AOMO01000041.1 GCF_000338875.1 Vibrio mimicus CAIM 602
ACCATAAGTAAGAGGAGTCAAATAACATGGGCGACTATCGAAGTTCATCACACGTCTATTGGCGTTGTAAATATCATATCGTTTGGACACCAAAATTTCGTTTTAAGATCTTAAAAGGCAATGTGGCGAAAGAGCTGAACCGTTCGATCTACATTCTTTGTAATATGAAAGATTGTGAAGTATTGGAGCTAAATATTCAGCCAGATCACATCCACTTAGTTGCCATAATTCCTCCGAAAGTATCCATTTCGACATTGATGGGAGTTTTAAAGGGTAGGAGTGCTATTAGATTATTTAACAAGTTTCCACATATCAGAAAAAAGTTATGGGGAAATCATTTTTGGGCACGAGGCTATTTTGTAGATACGGTTGGTGTAAATGAAGAAATCATCAGACGGTATGTTCGTCACCAAGACAGAAAAGAGCTTGAGCAAGAGCAGCAGCTAGAGTTGTTGAGAGATTAACAGCGTCGTAGCCCCCTTTTAGGGGGCTTATATTAAAACCGCCTTCTAAGAAGGCGGATTTTTATCTTTATCTAATATCCTCTTCCTACTTGAAGCAGCAGTATTGACTACGTTCATTCACCCCAATCACATAGTTGTCTATGTTCATGGGGATGAACTCACTTGCCGCCTACCTGCAACTCCAAGTAGTTTGGGTATAAAACGCTAGCGTATTAAAACAGTCGGTTAAGACCATTTAAGGCCGCGACACGGAAGGCTTCCGCCATCGTTGGGTAGTTAAAGGTGGTATTCACGAAATACTCAATGGTATTGGCTTCGCCTTTTTGTTCCATGATTGCTTGACCGATATGGATAATTTCTGCAGCTCGCTCACCAAAGCAGTGAATGCCTAAAATCTCTTTGGTTTCGCGATGGAACAGGATTTTTAAGCTGCCAATATCTTTCCCGGCAATTTGCGCTCGAGCCAAATGTTTAAAGGAAGCTCGTCCCACTTCATAAGGTACTTTAGCGGCAGTAAGCTCTTGCTCGGTACGCCCAACAGAACTGATCTCTGGGATGGTGTAGATACCGGTTGGGATGTCTTCAGTCAGTAAGTTAGCCGCTTGACCATGAATAATTGCTTGAGCCACGAATCGCCCTTGGTCATATGCCGCACTCGCGAGGCTTGGGTAACCAATCACATCACCCACTGCATAAATGTGTTCCACTTGAGTCTGGTAGTTGGTGTTTACAACTAACTGACCGCGTGAGTCCGCTTGTAAGGCAACCGATTCCAAATTGAGTTTATCGGTATTACCTGTACGTCCGTTGGCGTACAACAAGCAATCCGCGCGCATTTTCTTGCCAGATTTAAGATGAATGATCACACCATCACTGGTGCCTTCAACTTTGTCGTAGGTTTCATCATTGCGAATCACTACGCCACTATTCCAGAAGTGGTAGGACAGTGCATCGGAAACTTCATTATCCAGAAACGACAGTAAGCGATCTCGTGTGTTGATCAAATCCGTCTTTACATCCAAGCCGCGGAAGATCGAGGCATATTCGCAGCCGATAACGCCCGCGCCGTAAATGATGATATGGCGAGGATCGTGTTCCAGATTCAGAATTGAGTCGCTGTCATAAATGCGAGGATGACCAAAATCGACATCTTTCGGATGGTAAGGGCGCGAGCCAGTGGCAATGACAAACTTATCTGCACTGTATGTTTCGATGCTGCCATCGGCTTTTCTCACCGCCACTGTGTGCGGATCGATAAAGTGTGCTGCCCCAAAAATTAGCGAGCATTGATTGCGATCGTAGAAGCCTTGGCGCAGACGAGTCTGTTTATCAATCACACTTTTGGCGTGGCCTAAAATGGTCGAAAAAGTAGCGTGAATACTGGAGTTGTTCTTACAAAACAGCGGGTTGCTATTGAATTCGATAATTCGGCTAACCGCGTGGCGCAGGGCTTTAGAAGGTATGGTGCCCCAGTGGGTGCAACCACCGCCGACACTGCTTTCTTTTTCTATGATAGCGACATTTTTTCCCCCTTTGGTGAGCCCCATGGCTGCACCTTCACCGCCAGGACCGCTGCCGATCACAATGACGTCAAAGTGGTTTTTCTGTCCCATAGTTGATCCTTGTTATATTTGCTTAACATTGCTGTTGCGAGATTTTAACGCATTCCCTAGCGAGGAAACATGACTCAAGGCGCAGAGAGTGGAGGGGATCACGCCTTCGTTGTAAAAGCCCCATTTTGTATTGCTCCGGCTTAATCACTTTTGATTACATTGGTTTAGCAAGATATGACTCATTTTTCCCATGTGAGTTTGCGAAAATGGCGGATGTCTCATAGTGAAGCGCTTTGTTGCTTAGACAAGGCTGCCAATCAGGTTATAGTATGGACCACATTATTCGACTTAGCTGAGAACTGACTGGGTATGAAATCGTTGGGAATCCGAGCACAACAAAAAGAAAAGACGCGCCGCTCTCTAATTGATGCCGCTTTTAGCCAACTGAGCGCTGACCGGAGCTTCTCTAACTTAAGCCTACGTGAAGTTGCCCGAGAAGCGGGAATCGCACCGACCTCTTTCTATCGTCATTTTAAAGACATGGACGAACTCGGTTTAACCATGGTGGATGAAGGGGGCTTGTTGCTGCGTCAATTAATGCGCCAAGCTCGGCAACGTATTGTCAAAGAAGGCAGCGTGATCCGCACCTCCGTGGAAACCTTTATGGAATTCATTGATAGCAGCCCCAACGTATTTCGTTTGTTGCTGCGTGAGCGTTCTGGCACATCGTGTGAGTTTCGTGCAGCAGTAGTGCGAGAGATCCAACATTTCGCCGCTGAGCTAACCGAATATCTGGTTGCGACAGGCATGACGCGTGAAGAGGCGATGACTCAAGCGGAAGCCTCGGTGACTTTAGTCTTTAGTTCAGGAGCGGAAGCCCTAGATTTGGGGCGACATGAGCGAGATGAACTGGCTGAACGACTGATTATGCAGCTACGCATGCTGGCGAAAGGTGCGCACTGGTATCGTAAAGAGCGTGAACGTAATCGTCTCAAAGGCACTATTGAATAAGAGCAATATCAAATAAAAAAATCGCGAATAAGGAGAAGAGATGTCAACGGAAAAAGAAATTAAATCAACGCAATCGGAGCGTAAGACCCTAATTCTGGCGCTGGTTGCGGGTATGTGTAGTGATGCTTTGCTTTCATGGCTAACCATGAGCTCAGTGCCTTTTTCTCTGTTTGCTTTGATTGCTTTAGTGCTTTCTGTACAAATGCTTTATCAAGAGTATTTAACCAATCCTGTGGCGGAAGAGATCCCGTTAGTCAGCCTCGCCTGTTTCTTCGTGGGTGCATTTGGTCACTCTGCTTTCGTGAAAGCGCATTATCCACATGAAGGCTCCAACTTCTTATCGATTGTGATTGTGCTACTGCTGATCTTTTGGATTGGCCGCAAGCTCGGTTACATTGGCAGACAGCCATAAACAAAAAAACGAGCCATCTGGCTCGTTTTTTTATGCAGTTACTTTTTACGTTCCAACATCACACCCGCTTCCATATGGTGGGTGTAAGGAAATTGGTCGAATAGGGCAAAGCGCACCACTTGATGGGTTTCACCAAGTACCTGCAAGTTCTCTTGCAGCGTTTCTGGGTTACAGGAAATGTATAGAATTCGCTCATAACCTTGCACCATCTTACAGGTATCGATATCCATGCCTGAGCGCGGTGGATCGACAAAAATGGTGTTGCAACGGTAGCTTTGCAGATTAACTCCCGCATCCTTCAAGCGATTGAATTCGCGTTTGCCTTCCATCGCCAGAGTAAACTCTTCTGCTGACATGCGAATGATCTGTACATTGTCGATCTGGTTGGCTGCAATATTAAATTGCGCAGCTTCTACAGAAGGCTTGGCTAATTCGGTTGCCAAGACGCGATCGAAGTTTTGTGCCAATGCCAGTGAGAAGTTGCCGTTACCGCAATACAGCTCAAGCAAATCACCGTTGCTATCTTGGGTACAGTCGACCGCCCATTCCAACATTTTTTCAGCTACCTTCGCGTTAGGTTGGGTAAAACTGTTTTCGACTTGCTTATACACATAAGGTTGGCCGTTGACCTGCAATTTTTCGACGACGTAATCACGATCCAGCACCACTTTCATTTTGCGAGCTCGGCCGATTAAGTTCAGGTTGAATCCTTCGTCGTTTAGGCGCTGTTTAAGAGCTTGCGCCGCAGTGATCCATTCCTCGTTGAGTTGACGATGGTAAAGCAGTGACACCAAAACCTCACCGCTGAGGGTTGAGAGAAAATCAACCTGAAATAGCTTGTGGCGCAGAATGTGACTGCCCTTCATCGCATCCATCAGCAGTGGCATCAAATCATTGATTAGGCGACTCGCGGCTGGAAATTGGTCAACGCGGTATTTTTCGCGAGTCTCTTGATTAAACATGATGTAGTACATGTCATCGCCTTCATGCCAAATCCGAAATTCAGCACGCATGCGATAATTCGCCACAGGCGACTCAAACACTTCCAGCTCTGGCATGGAGTAATTAACAAACATCGCTTTTAAACGGGCGATTTTGTCTGCCAATTGAGCTTGGTAGAGTTCAGGGTTTACATCAAGAGTCGCCATTGGGGTACCTTTTTATGGGCTATTACAGAAAGAGCGCAGATTTTATTCAATCTCGGCTGCTTGTCCAGTTTTGCCCCTACTTTAGGCTGGATCTTCTCTGTAAAACATAGCGGATCTGAATCTGTACTGGACAATTTTTCGTTCACTCAATACTATCTGCGCCAAGCTGGTGCTATTTAGATGCCTGGATGGCTAAAGATGGCGGAAGAGGGAATCCGGTGTAAATCCGGAACTGACGCGCAGCGGTAAGAGAGAACGAACGCTCAAGCGACACTGCTCTTAGAGTGGGAAGTCGAGCCAGTAGGCTATAAGTGCTCTCAAGTCCGAAGACCTGCCAGCAGCTGAGTACTTCACTCAGTAGGATTCACGCGATTTAGGACAACAAAATGCAAAAGTCTCTTTTAGCGATCATTCTAGCATCGCTGCTTACCCCTATCTCTTATTTACACGCTAGTGAAGCACAACCACAAGAAACGGTTGTTGTGACGGCGAATCGTTTTGAGCAAGCTGAATCATCCGTTTTAACATCCATTAGTGTGGTAACTAAGGCTGACATCGAAAAACTGAATGTCACATCTGCTTTAGATATATTGAAAACACTACCGGGTGTTGAAGTGAATAGCCAAGGTGGAAAAGGGCAAATCAGCAGTATTTTTTTACGTGGTACGTCATCAAAACACACGCTAGTGTTAGTTGATGGAGTAAAGATTAACTCTGCGACAGCAGGTGGTGCGTCGTTAGGTTTAATTCCAGCATTTGCGATTGAACAAATAGAAGTTGTGCGTGGTCCAAGAGCTGCTATTTATGGTTCAGATGCTATTGGGGGGGTTATTCATATAAAAACTATCCCTGATAGCCGTGAAACTAAGCATGATGCGAACTTAGGTTATGGCAACGATGACCATTCGTCGTTGGCGTGGCGCTCCACGGGACAACTCAATGATTCGACTCAGGCTTCTTTTGTTTTCTCCGATGAGAAGAGCGATGGGTATCGAGTCAATGAGGTTGCACCAAGTAGCGATAGCCATGGTTTTCAATCACAAACTTTATTTGGTGCTCTTCGTCATGACATCAATGATGCTTGGTATGTGCAGTTTAATGGTTACCAACTTAGCTCAGATGTGGAGTATGCAAATCAGTTTTCAGGTGTGAAAAATGAAAGCAATACCGATTTTTATAGCGTAGCTGGCGCCCTAAACTTTCATAAAGATAACTACGCCTCTCAATTGATGGTGTCGCGTAGCGACAATGAATCATGGGATGGTGTTGAGACTGGTACGGTAGCCAAGACGGCCCTTTTCTCTAGTCGAAATTCAGTATCTTGGCTGAATCACTGGACAGTTATACCTACATTAAACTTAGCCGCGGGCATCGATTATGATCAAGAGCATGCTCGACAAGGCGGAGCGAATAGCAGCAATTACAGTAAAACAGAGAAAGACAATAAAGCTGCGTACGTTACCGCGCAGTTCTCAAAGGATATCATCACTGCAGAAGCCAGTATTCGTTACGATGACGATAGCGCATTTGGCGATCAAACCACTTGGAACTTAGGTTTTGGTGTTGCTCCATCTGAATATGTTGAGTTTGTTGCTTCAACAGGTACCGGTTTCAAAGCTCCGACATTTAATGATCTTTATTGGCCTGGCTCAGGCAATCCAGACTTAAAGCCTGAAACTTCTAAGTCATCAGAGGTGGGGATCCGAAGCTATTTGTCCTTTATTCAGATTGAGATTTCTGCATATCGCAATGAAATTGAGGATATGATCGATTGGGCTCCTACTGGGCCTGGTGGTGCTTGGATCCCTTCAAACATTGATAACGCTAAAATTGAAGGTATCGAAATTGAAGCCCTGTTTGAAACGGGGGTGATTGAGCATCGTGTATCTGCGGAATGGAAAGACCCACGAGATACATCAGACGATAGCCTTTTGATCCGAAGAGCGAGAGAGAATTTCAGTTGGGTATCAACTTACACGGCGGATAACTTTGGTCTTTCTGCTGTTGCGAATTACGTGGGTGATCGTAAAGACAGTACTGGTAAAACGATGGATGCTTATACTGTGTTAGATCTCAGTGCCAACTACAAGTTAACAGAGGCTATCACCCTGGGTGCCAGAGTCGGCAACATTTTCGACAAAGAGTACCAAACAGCACATAGTTCGGGTGGTAAATACTACTTAGGTGAAGGTCGCAACTGGTTTGCGACGGTAAATTACCGTTTCTAATAGTTAAAACCGCCTTCGGGCGGTTTTGTTTTTGGGATAAAACAGTGAATAAAATGAAAGTCATCATCAGTTGGTCATCAGGTAAAGATTCGACCCTCACCTTAGAGAGATTACGTGAAAGAGCTGATGTTGAAGTCGTTGGCCTCGTTACCACGTACGTAGGTAATGAAGTGCCTTTCCAAGCGACACCCATTGAAGTGCTTGAGCTACAAGCTCAGCTAGTTGGTCTTCCTTTGATTAAAATTGAATTACCAACGGTCTTTCCATCCAATCCGATTTATCAAAGCCGAGTAGTGGAAGGGTTACAGAACTCAGGCGTGAGGTTTGATGCAATCGCTTTTGGTGATCTGTTTTGCAATGGCATCGCTGAGTACCGAAAAGGTTACTTAGAGCCCGCCGGATGGGAATGTCTCTTCCCTCTAATGGGTGAGAGCTCAGTGCAACTAGCGCAAGAAATTATAAATCGAGGCATTCAAACCTTGGTGGTCACGACTGATGGTAATCCGCTCAGTTCAGATTATTGCGGACAATGGTACAACCAAGCATTTTTACAATCCCTGCCAAAAGGCGTCGACCCATGTGGGGAAAATGGAGAATTCCACACCCTAGTGACTCAAGCCCCATGCATGTCAGGACACTTAGAATTAGTGTTAGAAGGGAAAAGCCAAACCGAACGTTTCTGTTATCAAAGGTATCGGGCGTGGATTGCCTAATTTAACAGAGAGAGTATGATCGACCCGTTTTTTCTAGCTAGGTTGTCGCACTCGTGTCATCTCCATCTTTTCCTCGTGTTCTGATTTTCGATTCTGGTGTTGGTGGTCTTTCTGTATATCGGGAAATAGAAGCTCGTTTGCCGCAACTTAGCTATATCTATCTATTCGATAATGCCGCTTACCCCTACGGTGAATTGGCTCAAGAAACCTTGATTGCGCGAGTAGATGCCTTAGTCACTCGTATGGTTGAACAAGAGCGGATTGATCTCGTTGTTATAGCTTGTAATACCGCGAGCACCATAGTGCTGCCAGTGCTACGTGCCAAACTCACGATACCCGTGGTGGGGGTTGTACCTGCCATCAAGCCAGCTTCATTAATTGCCAGCAAGGCAATTGGGCTTATCGCCACCCCCGCAACAGTAAAGCGTCAATACACACAAGAGCTTATTCGAGACTTTTCTGCCAACAAAAATGTCGAACTATTGGGTTCAACTCGACTAGTTAATATGGCTGAGGAAAAATTGCGCGGTAAGCCACTTGATCTCGAAGAGTTAGAAAACATACTGCACCCTCTTAAGCACACCATTGATGTGGCAGTACTAGGTTGTACTCACTTCCCACTTATTAAAGAAGAAATTCAACAAGTGCTTGGTGAACAGGTGCAATTGATCGATTCTGGCCTAGCGATTGCACGACGAGTTCAAGAACTGCTGGGAATAAGACAAAGGGGAGGGGGGAAATCAA
>NZ_AOMO01000042.1 GCF_000338875.1 Vibrio mimicus CAIM 602
ACTTTAAGTTTGCCTTGGCTCAGTTGATGTAAAGCCAAAGCTAAAGTCGCGCCCGCCATCGCTCCACCAGCGATGATCACATCAAAACTGATCGGCTTGCTCAAACTGGGCTGCTTGCTGTCCGTCATCGCGCTTCCTTATTAATGCACTGTTGGCTTGCTATCATGCTCTGGTTTTACACCAAATTCAGCATGTAAGGTGAACACACAGGCTTTCATATGTTCGATTACCTGCTCGAGAAGCTCCGCTTGCTCTGCCAAATCATCGTCCTCATCAATGCCCAATTTGGACATTTCTTCAAGGTCTTCTAGCGCTTCTTTGGCTTCTGCTGACGCATGTTTAAGATTTACGCCAATCAAGCCTAATCCAGAGATAAAATGGTTAATCCATTCTGCAACGGCATCCGCCAGCTCAAACAGTGCTTCTTCGCCTTCGCCTTCAGGCAACAGCAAAGAAAGTTCAAGATCGGTATCCACCAACTCAGCATTCATCGCGAGCAGAATGTGCTCGGCACTGGCTAGTACCCCAATTGGCCAGCCCATGCCGTCATTGGTGTAATCAAAGATCAAAGCTTGCCAACTTTTATCGTTGAGGCTCAAACCGCCGGACAACATCCCCGTCAGTAACCCTTGTAGCTCAGCAGGATTGATACCGAGAGAGGCGGTACGCAGCTCGTTTGCCAAAGCTGGGTAAGCAGGAAGTGTGTTTTTGCTCATATTGGATTCACTAACCGAGAAATTTAGTCTAATCCTACCACTTCATCGCCAGAGCGAAAACGCTCGCTTGCGGTTGGTGCTTAGCTTTTGCTCAATTTGTCCAAATCATGAGTTTTCAAACGTCCATTTACGGGGTTGCGACGGGAAAGGCTTGAATCTTGTTTTAGCTTTACCTATAGTTCCACCTCGATGGTCACCTGAGCTGATTCATCTTTTAGTTACGCCAAAAGAGTTCATTTATCATGAGTAATCAAGCGGTTGACATTGAAATTTTGGGCAAGGTGACCCGGGTAAACTGCCCTGCGGGTCAAGAGGCGTCGTTGCTTCAAGCCGCACAAGATCTCGACAACCGTTTGAAAGAAATGGCTGAGCGAACTAAAGTCACCAATGAGGTGAAATTATTGACGATTGCCGCACTAAATATCTGCTACGAGTTACAAACTAAGCAGCAAGAAAACGCAGGCAACCAGTCACAACTCAGTGAGCGAATGGAACAGCTCACCGCTTCATTAGAAGCCGCATTGAAAAATGTGAAGCCAGGAAAGCAATAAGCAAAGAATTGATTTACCCTGGGGTGTTTGTCAGTGGATTTATGTCCCTGAGCCGATAAGCAACATAACAGGGTTGGTATTGGGTAGCTATTGAGCAGGCTCGGCTTGTACCGAGAAGCCTACGGTTACCATTACTGATCCGCCTTGAACCTAATGGTTCAAGGGCTACAATCCTCAACGGCACCCCGGGGTTCCCTTTATGACTGACTCTCGTACACTCCTCCGACAGCAAATTCGTCAACGCCGACAAGCGCTATCCCCTTTAGAACAGCAAACGGCTAGCCAGCAACTTATTCATACCTTTTCGACTTTGCCAGACATTGCCTCAGCGCAGCGGATCGCCCTTTATCTTGCCAATGATGGTGAGCTGAATACCCAACCGCTAATTGAATGGCTTTGGCAACAAGGAAAACAAGTTTACTTGCCCGTATTACACCCTTTTGCCCAAGGTCACTTGTTATTCCTGCAGTACCACGCACAAACCCCAATGACCAAAAACCGTTATGGGATTGATGAACCTAAACTCGATCAGCGTTTGATCTGCCCAGTTCGAGAACTCGATATTATCGGCACCCCACTGGTCGCTTTTGATGGTTCAGGACAGCGTCTGGGGATGGGCGGCGGTTACTACGATCGCACATTAGCGCCTTGGTTTCATACTCAGCAAGGCGCTATGCCAATCGGATTGGCACACGACTGCCAATATGTGGATGCTCTCCCTACCGAAAGTTGGGATATTCCTCTGCGCAAAATCGTGACACCGAGCAAACTTTGGCAGTGGTAAGCTTTGAATCTTCCCCTTTCACACCTTGCTAGTGATTACTTCTGCTTCCAGTTTGGGGTTATAATCGCGCCGCACAACATACCCTCAAGTTGATATTCAGGAGATAGGCATGACTCAAGATGAAATGAAAAAAGCCGCCGGTTGGGCTGCTCTTAAATACGTAGAAAAAGGCAGCATTGTCGGTGTTGGTACAGGCTCAACCGTTAATCACTTCATCGATGCTTTAGGCTCTATCAAAGAAGAAATTAAAGGCGCGGTATCCAGCTCAATCGCTTCTACCGAGAAACTCGAAGCCCTCGGCATTCGTGTCTACGACTGCAACGATGTATCAGAACTGGACATCTATGTTGATGGTGCAGATGAAATCAACCCAGAACGTGACATGATCAAAGGCGGCGGTGCTGCACTGACTCGCGAAAAGATTGTGGCTGCGATTGCCAAGAAATTTGTGTGCATCGTCGATGGCACCAAAGCAGTTGATGTTCTAGGTAACTTCCCACTGCCTGTTGAAGTCATTCCAATGGCGCGCTCTTACGTGGCACGTGAACTGGTGAAACTGGGTGGCGATCCTGTGTATCGCGAAGGCGTTATCACTGATAACGGCAACGTTATCCTCGACGTGTACAACATGAAAATCACTCATCCGAAAGATCTAGAAACTAAGATCAACGGCATTCCTGGCGTTGTCACTGTTGGCCTTTTTGCCCACCGTGGAGCCGATGTGGTGATCACAGGTACACCAGAAGGTGCGAGAATCGAAGAGTAATATCGGGCGATTTCACACATATTCCGTTATTTGATTACAAACGGCACCTATGGGTGCCGTTTGTAATCCTTTTCTCGAAGAAAATTATGCCTTATTCCGTAATTTTCTTACCCAAAGCTAAGAAAGTTTGTTAACTTAGTGAGCAGAAGGCGCACAAGGAAAACGTTTGCTTTTCTAAAATACGACTCTATTTCGATCAACTTCGAACGACAGCGCCTCTTAGCCCACCTTCCCATAGTTTTAAGGACGAGAAAATGGCCAAAGTTTCACTGGAAAAAGACAGAATTAAGATCCTCCTTCTTGAAGGACTTCACCCATCTTCGGTGGAAGTTTTGCAAGCGGCCGGTTATAGCAATATTGAATACCATAAAGGCTCGCTGGAAGAAGCTGAGCTGATTGAGGCCATCAAAGATGTGCATTTTGTCGGCATCCGCTCGCGCAGTAATCTGACCGAGAAAGTGATTAATGCGGCAGAAAAACTGGTCGCTATTGGCTGTTTCTGTATTGGTACCAACCAAGTTGACCTTAATGCAGCCGCAAAACGCGGTATTCCTGTGTTTAACGCACCATTTTCAAATACCCGTAGCGTGGCTGAACTGGTGTTGGGCGAAATCCTGTTGTTACTGCGTGGCATTCCAGAAAAGAACGCTCTTGCCCACCGTGGGATTTGGAAGAAAAGTGCCGACAACTCTTATGAAGCACGTGGCAAGCGCTTAGGCATTATTGGTTACGGCCATATCGGTACTCAGTTGGGTATCATTGCTGAAAACTTAGGTATGCACGTTTATTTCTACGACATTGAAAGCAAACTCTCACTCGGTAATGCAACTCAAGTTCATAACCTTAGCGATCTGCTCAATAAGTGTGACGTGATTTCTCTGCATGTACCAGAAACTGCTGGCACCAAAAACATGATGGGTGCGGAAGAGTTTGCACGCATGAAGCCGGGCGCTATCTTCATCAACGCAGCACGCGGCACTGTGGTGGATATCCCTGCTCTCTGCAATGCGCTCGAATCTGGCCATATTGCAGGTGCTGCAATTGACGTATTCCCAGAAGAACCAGCATCAAACAAAGAGCCGTTTGAATCTCCTCTGATGAAGTTTGACAACGTGATTTTGACTCCACACGTTGGTGGATCCACTCAAGAAGCGCAAGAAAACATCGGTATCGAAGTCGCTGGCAAACTGGCGAAATATTCAGACAATGGTTCAACGCTATCCAGCGTAAACTTCCCAGATGTATCACTACCAGAGCATCGCAACTGCTCTCGTCTGCTGCACATTCACGCTAACCGCCCGGGTATTTTGACTCAAATAAACACCATCTTCGCGGAAGAAGGGATCAACATCGCCGCTCAATACCTGCAAACTACCGCAGAAATTGGCTATGTGGTCATCGATGTTGAAACCGCACGCTCTGAAGAGGCGTTAACTAAGCTCAAAGCGATCGACGGCACCATTCGCGCTCGTATTCTGCACTAATACATTCATGGGCTACACAGCTCACGAATGCAGAACCCTAAACATAAAAAACCAGCCTATCGGCTGGTTTTTTATTGGCTTTTTACTTGTGTTAATAACGACTAAGCTCTGAGTGCTCGTTCACCACGAGCAATGCCGACGACACCACTCCGCGCCACTTCAATCACTTCCGTGACTTCAGCAATCGCTTCAATAAAGGCATCGAGTTTCTCGCTAGTACCCGCCAGCTGAACGGTATATTGCGAAGCGGTCACATCCACAATCTGTCCGCGGAAAATATCCGCCGTACGTTTCACTTCCGCGCGTGCAAAACCAGAGGCTTTCACTTTTACCAGCATCAGCTCACGCTCGATGTGCTCACACTCGGTCACTTCTTGTACTTTGAGTACATCAATCAGCTTATGCAGTTGCTTCTGGATCTGCTCCAGTTGCATTTCATCGGTTTTCGTCGTGATGTTGAGTCGCGAGAGCGTTTCATCATCCGTCGGCGACACATTGAGCGTTTCAATGTTGTATCCGCGCTGTGAAAAGAGCCCAACAACACGAGACAGTGCACCCGGTTGGTTTTCCAATAGCAGTGAAATAATATGTCTCATCTTAGGTTCTCTCCGTTTTACTCAACCACATTTTGTCCATCCCTTCGCCTTTGATTTGCATTGGGTACACGTGCTCGGTTTCATCCACATTAATGTCGACAAACACCAGACGATCTTTCATCGCTAAGGCTTTTTCCAGCCCTGCTTCTAGTTCATCTGGGCGAGAAATACGAATCCCGACATGACCATAAGCTTCAGCGATGGCCGCAAAATCCGGCACAGAACTCATGTATGAGTTAGAGTGACGCCCTTGATAAATAATGTCCTGCCACTGTTTTACCATTCCAAGGAAACGGTTATTCAGGTTGATAATTTTTACTGGAATGTCGTATTGCAGCGCGGTCGATAGCTCTTGGATATTCATCTGAATACTGCCATCACCCGTCACCACCAGCACCTCTTCCTCTGGCATAGCGAATTTAACACCCATGCCAGCTGGCAGACCAAAGCCCATCGTCCCTAAGCCGCCAGAGTTGATCCATTGGCGTGGTTTAGAGAATGGGTAGTAAAGTGCCGCGAACATTTGGTGTTGGCCTACATCGGAAGCCAAAATAGCTTTGCCTTCCGTGATTTTGTAGAGAGCCTCAATCACTTGCTGAGGTTTGATACGCTCAGCTGACTTTTCATAAGCCAAGCATTGGCGATCACGCCACACTTGAATCTCGCTCCACCAGCTATCCAGTGCCGCCGCATCATTTCGTTCGGCGCTTTCTTCCAGTAGCTTAAGCATCCCATCCAGCACTTGGTCAGCAGAACCAACAATCGGTAAGTCGACTTTAACGTTTTTTGAAATCGATGATGGATCGATATCAATGTGCATGATTTTCGCGTTCGGGCAGTATTTCTCTAAGTTATTGGTTGTACGGTCATCAAAACGTACCCCAACACCAAAAATCAGATCCGCATTGTGCATTGTCATATTGGCTTCATACACACCATGCATACCCAGCATACCTAGCGCGTTTTTATGTGTACCCGGAAATACGCCCAGCCCCATCAAAGTGCTCACTACAGGCAGATTCAGCGCTTCTGCTAACTGGTGTACCTGTTGATGTGCATTCGAAATGACTGCGCCGCCACCAATGTAAAGTACTGGTTTTTTCGCTTCCAATAGTGCGCGTAACCCTTTTTTGATCTGACCTTTATGGCCTGCAGTCGTCGGGTTGTAAGAGCGCATTTTTATGGTTTCAGGATACTCATAAGGCAGCTTATTCAGAGGGTTCATCACATCTTTTGGCACATCAATTACTACAGGTCCCGGACGACCTGTCGACGCAATGTAAAACGCTTTTTTGATGGTTTCAGGAATATCTTCTGCTCTTTTCACCAAGAAGCTGTGTTTAACGATGGGACGTGACACACCAACAATATCGCACTCTTGGAACGCATCGTTACCGATCAGATTAGTCGCTACGTTACCCGAGATAACAATCATCGGGATCGAGTCCATATAAGCCGTTGCAATCCCCGTAACTGTATTGGTTGCACCAGGACCGGAACACACTAGTACCACGCCCGGTTTTCCGGTTGCACGCGCATAGCCATCCGCCATATGAGTTGCAGCTTGTTCGTGACGAACGAGGACATGTTTAATTTGATCGGTTTTTTCGTGAAGGGCATCGTAGATGTCGAGTACTGAACCACCGGGATAACCGAAGATTTGCTCAACACCTTCATTGATCAGAGATTGGACGATCATCTCTGCGCCAGATAGCATTTCCATCTTGTCTCCTTACCAACATACCTTTAGCTCGGTCGGCAAAAGGGTTGGTTTTACATAGTTTAGGGCTTATTTGTAGCCTAATTCGAAAACTCTCCGCTTTCGGCTATGTCCTGCGGCTGTCATAACAGCCGCGAGGTTACGCAACAAATGTAACGCTTTATTATCAACTGGTCTAACTCCAATTTGTGCACTTTTACAGCAGAATCGAAAATAAGGCGGTGATTAAGCATTCAATCTTGGTAGTTAATTGAGTTTCAGGCTGAACATCCAGTGAGCAATCTAAAAAAAGTAGATTATTTTGTCGGCTTTCTTCTTCAATAAATGACTTCTCTTCTTTTCAAACGTAAAAGTAATAAGTAACCAAGTAAAAAGTCCAAATATAAAAAAACACCTCTCAGCTATAGAGCCGAGAGGTGTTGAAAGAAGATAAGGATTTGATCGCGCTATTTCTTCGAAGAATCTTGGTACATTTCTTCAATTTCATCCTGATAACGGTCATTGATGACCTTACGGCGCAGTTTTTGCGTCGGAGTCAGCTCTCCGCTATCCATAGAAAACGCTTTTGGTAACAGTTTGAACTTCTTCACCTGCTCAAACTTCGCCAACTCTTTTTGCAGTTCATTAACTCGCTTTTCAAACATTTCCAGCACTTGGCTATGCTTGATAAGCTCTAAACGGTCGTGATACTTGATATTTAATTCTTTGGCGTACTCTTCCAATGAATCAAAGCAAGGAACAATCAAAGCCGATACAAACTTGCGGGTATCGGCAATGACCGCGATCTGTTCAATAAAGTGATCTTTGCCGATCGCGCCTTCAATCACCTGTGGGGCAATGTACTTACCACCAGAGGTTTTCATCAGCTCTTTGATTCGATCGGTAATAAACAGGTTGCCATTTTCATCAATATGACCCGCATCACCTGTTTTCAGGAAACCGTGTTCATCAAAACTTTCGGCGGTTTCTTTCTCTAACTTGTAATAGCCACGCATCACCATTGGACCACGAACTAGAATTTCATTGTTCTCGCCGATTTTGACTTGCGCGCCCGGCATGGAAAGGCCAATAGAGTCAGGGTTGAAACAGTGGTCGTCCCAACATGAGATGGTTGCTGTGGTTTCAGTCATACCATAACCCAGTTTGACGTTAATCCCGATGGCATGGAAAAAACGGCCAATGGTTTCATCCAACTTAGCACCACCACAAGGCATAAAGTTGATCCGCCCGCCGAGCAGCGCACGCAATTTGCTCAGTACAAGTTTGTCAGCTAACTGATGACTTTGTGTGAGCAACCATGAAGGTTGACGCTGTTGCTGGCGACATACCGCCATTTTTGCTCCCATATTCACCGCCCAAGTAAACAGGACTTTGCGGATGAATGGTGCTTTGGCAACTTTCTCATGAATCGCAGAGAAGATTTTTTCGTAGAAGCGTGGTACTGCACACATCACGGTCGGACGCACTTCACCTAACGCGTCACGCACATGAGAAACATCATGCAGGTAGCAGTTGGTCGCGCCTTTGTACAACACGTAAGCCGTCCAAGCACGCTCGAAGACATGCGACAACGGTAAGAAACAGAGTGAGACGTCATCTTGAGTCAAATTCAATCGCTGATCATGTCCCTCTAATTGAGCACCAATGTTGCGATAATCCAACATCACGCCTTTCGGAGTTCCTGTGGTACCTGAGGTATAAATCAGGGTAAACAGATCATCAAAGTCAGCTTGTTCAATCAATTCAAGAAGCGGCGTATGATCTTTTGTTTGATTCTGCACGACAAAATCATCCCAATGCATTGCACAGCTTGCTTGTTTGAGATCGATGTTAGGATTCATCGCCACAATCAAGCGCAGTTCAGGACAATGCTCAAACTGACTCAATGCTGCATCAAATTGAGGCTGCTCACCCACGAACACCACTTTTGCATCAGCATTTTGTAAGATGTAAGCCGCCTGTTCTGGCGTATTGGTAGGATAGATGGGAACTGTCACAGCACGGATCTGTAATGCGGCGAAATCCGCAATAGTCCAACGTGGCATGTTGTTGGAGAAAATCGCGATTTTGTCCTGCACACCAATACCTTGGGCTAAAAGCGCCATTGAGAGAGCATCCAATTGCTCACCAAATTGATGCCAACTGATTGCTTGCCATGCGCCGTTTTCTTTATGCTTCAGCGCTGCTCTATCACCACCTTGGGCAATGCGCTGACGGATCCGTTTAACGATGTGAAAATCTAAGTTCGTCATATCTCTTACCTATAGCTTACACCTGTAAGCCTTTTTCAGCGCACAAGTGTACATTTCAAAGGCCAAAACACAACTGACTAACGTCAAAGTTATCGATTAAAACTCATTCTGTAACAAAAAAGCCTTGGACAGTTCTTACTGCCCAAGGCCTTAAAGACTCAGTTTGGTGAAAAGATTAGCGGTTCGCGACCACTTCTCCACAAATCACCATCAGTTGATCACGCAACCAGATATGACCTTTGTCTTTCTCACTTGATTCGTGCCAGCTCAGATAACCTGAGATTTTGGCATCAGCAAATGGGAAGTCTAGGATCTGTAGCTCATCGCGATTTGCGGCATTTTCTGCCATCCAACGCGGAGCAACGGTGACCAATTCAGATTGACCAACAACATACAGTACATTGCTCAAGCTGGTGCCTTCGTAGTATGACTGGCAATCAAATTCACGATACGCCAATTCAGAGAAGCTACGCTGACCATGTACTTTCGATAGTTTGGCATGCTTTTCTGAGGTTAATTGCTCAACCGTAATGCTGCTTTGAATACGTGGGTGTAGTTTTGATACCACAACCACCAGCTCATCTTGGAAAATCTCTGTGCTTGAAAAACCTTGATCATCAAAACGTGCGTAATCGATGACAAAATCAATTTCTTGATAACGCATACGCTCAGCAATTTGGCGATCAAATTCTGCATCCAAATGCAGTTGAACACTTGGAGCCAATTCATCGATTGACGCAATGATCTGAGGAGCAAAACGCAGATCACAAGGACTGCAGATCGCTAGCTTAAACAGTCGAGTCGAAGTTTCAGGTGTAAACACTGAACTTGGCAGCTCATTACGGATCAATTGCAATGCTTGACGGATTGGGCCAAACAGTTGACGAGCGCGTTGAGTTGGCTGGATGCCACGCCCTTGGCGCATGAACAGCTCGTCATTGAACATCACTTTTAGACGCGCTACAGCATTACTCACTGCAGGCTGTGACATACCCAAGTTATGCGCAGCACGAGTGATGTTTTGCTCTTGCATCACGGCGTCAAAAACGGTTAATAGGTTGAGGTCTACGCCTCGTAGGGTGCTTTCCATGCGGTAACTCGCAATGGCACTCATTGCGTCTTTTTTATCTAACATTTGCATGCCTCACAGTGTAATCACCAACAATAGATATGCATAAATCGAAGGTGAATAGATAAGCGCTGTTTTTAATATTTACCGCCCAGATACTTGGTGGATGGCGAGTAATATCTGCTAATCATTTGAGGCTATGCAATAGCATTGACAAAAAGTCACTTAATTTTAGCCATCGCTAAAAAAATACCTTATTAATCAATATGATTAATTTTTATAAAAATCTATAAAAATGCACAATTAATGGATTTTTATTAATTATTGATTTGAACAATAAGTTCATCATTTACGACACACTAATATTCACGTTAAAAATGTTTTAACGGAGTATTCATTGAGCCCACGGACTCATTACCCAAAATCGCATAACTTGGGAAATCCACTTTTTGCCAAAGCTGCTGACAAAGAGTGTCACTCTCCTCCCACTTTCCTCTCAAAATCCATTCAACTAAAGAATGAGCTACATCAGGATAGCGCACTCGTTCAGCCTGCTTTTCATCAAGCCATTTGCGTATGCTTGCTGGATCAAGAAATTCCATAACACTTGCTAACCCAAGAGTATCAAGGGTTGCAGCATTACTCACTTGTTCAAACTGGCCAAACAGCGGCTTCATTAACAATTTCTTTCCCAATGCTAAAGCCTCGGAAGGTAGTTCAAAGCCACCGCTGGTAATCACCCCACCGCATTGGTACAGATGGTGTTGAAAATCACTATGATGCAAGCGACATAACTCAACATTTTCCGTACGTTCATTCTCTTGCACATCTGGGTGATAACAGATGAAGTGAACATTCATGAAACGATAAAGTAACTCACAGATTTCACTCACATTTTCAAACGGAAGGTAGACTAAAATAAACTCCTGATGACTAAGCGGCTGCTCAGGTGCGTAGATGATCGGTGGCAGAATAGGCTGCTCGAAATGATACCAATGTAAACCTAGCTGATGCTTTGCTGGTGCAAAATAACGGAGGATTGCTTTATCTAGCCAAGAAGCTCCTTTTAAAGGAACTGGATAGAGGAAAGCATTTTGGTGGCTGATCCCAATACAGGGAATCTTCTGTAATTTGGCAGCCCAAGCCGTGACTGGTTCAAAATCATTTAAAATCAAATCGTAACCCGACAGATCCAGCGTTCGCACTTCTTGCCAAAACTGCCACAGATTATTCCTACATAGGGTTTTGACGTAATTGACGTGGCCATTTTCAGTAACAAATGTGAATCCTCGTCGAGTTTTGAAATCGCCAAAACATTCCATTGAAAAGTAGTTCTCCACTGCTCGTCCTGAGAACAGATAATCCACTTCGACTTGCTGCTGTTTCAGTGCTTCACACATGGCTCTTGAACGTGCGATATGTCCATTGCCCGTTCCCTGTACCCCATAAAGAATTTTCAAATGGTCTTCTCCACAACGCTAATTGCGTATGTTGCACTACCAATTCCTAGCAATGCACCTGCAAGCACATCACTCAAAAAATGAACGCCAAGCAAGACTCGCGCTAAGCCAATCAACCCAGCCCAACTCACGGCGAGCACGTACCAATGGGGATAGATATAACCAATTACAGTCGCCATAACGAAAGCTGCGGCAGTATGCCCCGACGGTAAGCTGTAACGATCACTTGGTGTAATAAAAGCGGTAACTAAAGCAGAGAGTTCTTGAGGGCGGCGACGCTGAAAACTGTTTTTTAGTAGCCAATAAATTGGGAGTTCAATGGCAAAAGCTAACAACCCAATCAATAGGAAGATCAAGCCATGGGTATCATCCAAAAACCACGCTAATACTCCCATGAGAGCGTAAAGATGACCGTCTCCCGTATGTGAAATCGACTTACTAAATCTAGCGACAGGTAGATTGTACCTGTGCTGTAAGCAGAGTAATGAAAAGGCTAAATCCAATTTAGCAATAGGTTCCATGGCTCGCATCACGCATCCTTTTTCCACTGAGGTGATGCTTTGAGCTTATCTAGGCTAAATGACAGTCAGGTGAAAATTGTTTGTCGAAATAGTGACACTCTTACTGAAAATCCCAGTAGTCATTGGAATATAGCTAAAAATGATCATGCCGTAGTGATAAAGCCTTGCTCCATCAATCGAATATTATGCTCAACCAATCTCTCTAGAAACACCTGTGACAGTTCAATACCATGGACTTTAAGCAGCGCAGGCGGCGCGACAAAGGGGAAGATCATTAAACTGAGGTAAGAAATTTTGCACAGTTGCGGATCCATCCCTTCACGAATCACCCCACGAGCAAGCAGCTTTTCAAATAAAGTCTCTTGGATTGGTCGAGTAATATCCAACATCACTTTTTCAATTAACTGCTTTTTTACGTCACTCCCTGGTGCACTCATTACCTGCATAATCAAACGTGGAAAATAAGGGATGTTAAACATTTCCCGGTAATAAGTGCGCATCAGCTCGGTAAGGTTTTGATGGCTACTCTCGGCAACCAATAGACTCAATTGCGCTTTCATCGGCATCAAAGTTTCTCGCAACATCGCCTCAAACAACCCAACTTTATTAGCAAAGTAATAGCGAATTAAACCGATATCGACGCCAGCTTTACTCGCGATCAAACGTGTCGATACTTTGTCATAAGGCATGACGGAGAAAAGTTCTCTTGCATGGGTAATTAGCTGCTCACGAGCTTGAGTTTGTTGGCTTGGCCTTCCTGCTTTGCGTAATGGCATGTCATTTCCTTATTCATCACGTGAAGAATTATAAATGACTCCTCTCTTTTTGCTCAAATGCTTAGCAATATGAATAAAAAACCAACTTTGGGGTTGACGCATTGTGTCGAGTACGGTACTAATCTGTTAACTTAATTTTGTGGATTGTTAATGATGACAATGCGTTTTTCTCTCCTACTAGACCTACTACTGATCGTGGAACCATCACGCGGGTAGGTTGTGGACGAAAAACACCACACAAGATAAAGAAACCCGCAGCTGATGCGGGTTTTTTTATAGCCGATTTTTACAACAATATTCAGGAAGTTAATCGTTAACTCTAGTGCGAGGAAGCAAACATGAAAGATCAGGTGATTATATTCGATACCACATTGCGCGATGGTGAGCAGGCGTTGTCTGCAAGCCTGACGGTAAAAGAGAAGCTACAAATCGCCTACGCACTGGAGCGCTTAGGGGTTGATATTATCGAAGCGGGTTTCCCGGTTTCTTCCCCTGGTGACTTTGAATCAGTAAAAACCATTGCCAAACACATCAAAAATAGTCGTGTCTGTGCCCTTTCACGAGCCGTTGCGAAAGACATCGATGCGGCAGCTGAAGCATTGAAAGTCGCCGAAGCTTTCCGTATTCATACTTTCATTTCTACTTCAACTATCCATGTGCAAGACAAATTGCGCCGTAGCTACGATGACGTCGTAGAAATGGCAGTCAAAGCGGTGAAACATGCTCGCCAATACACGGATGATGTGGAGTTCTCTTGTGAAGACGCAGGACGCACACCTATCGACAACCTTTGTCGTATGGTTGAAGCCGCCATCAATGCGGGCGCACGTACCATCAATATTCCAGATACCGTCGGCTACACAATCCCAAGCGAATTTGGCGGCATCATTCAGACACTGTTTAACCGTGTGCCAAATATCGATAAAGCGATTATCTCCGTCCATTGTCATGATGATTTGGGCATGTCGGTTGCAAACTCAATTGCTGCCGTTCAAGCAGGTGCTCGTCAAGTTGAAGGCACCATCAATGGTATCGGCGAACGTGCAGGTAACTGCGCGCTGGAAGAGATCGCGATGATCATCAAAACTCGCCAAGAGTTTTTAGGTGTGACTACAGGTATTAAATATGAAGAGATCAGCCGCACCAGTAAACTAGTCAGTCAGCTTTGCAACATGCCCATCCAAAGCAACAAAGCAATTGTGGGTGCCAATGCCTTTAGCCACTCTTCGGGCATTCACCAAGATGGTATGCTGAAAAACAAAAATACCTACGAAATCATGACTCCAGAATCGATTGGCCTAAAAAACCAAGCACTGAACCTCACTAGCCGTAGTGGTCGTGCTGCCGTGAAAAGCCATATGGAATCGATGGGTTACAACGAAAACGAATACAACTTGGATGCTTTGTATGAGGACTTCTTGAAGCTGGCGGATCGCAAAGGTCAGGTATTTGATTATGACTTAGAAGCCTTGATGCATTTCTCCAATTTGCGTGAAGAAGATGACTTCTACAAACTCAACTACTTGAGCGTGCAATCCGGCAGCGTGATGGCAACCACCAGTATCAAACTCCTGTGCGGTGATGAAGAAAAATGCGAAGCTGCAGTCGGTAATGGCCCAGTCGATGCGTTATATCAGTGTATCTATCGCATCACAGGGTATGAGATTGTACTCGATAAGTTCGACCTAACCGCCAAAGGTGAAGGTGAGGATGGTCTTGGTCAAGCGGACATCATCGCAAATTATAAAGGACGCAAATATCACGGTACGGGTGTCTCAACCGATATCGTCGAAGCTTCCGGTCAAGCCTTGTTGCATGTTATCAATAGCATTCATCGCGCGGATCAAATCGCCCAAATTAAACAGAAAAAAAGCGTCGCTACGGTTTAATCTTCCTCTGTGCCTTTGAAGTTGCAGTCAACACTGCTGCAACTTCAATTACCAAGGAATATACCGCGACACAAACACAACTTAAAAATCGATCATAAAGGACTAGCATGACAGACAAACATTACAAAATTGCCGTATTGCCCGGTGACGGTATCGGCCCGGAAGTGATGGCGCAAGCACACAAAGTATTGGATGCCATTGAACAAAAGCACGGTATTCACTTCAGTCGTGAAGAACACGATGTAGGTGGTATCGCCATTGATAACCATGGTTGCCCATTACCTGAAAGCACTCTGCATGCTTGTGAAGAAGCCGATGCGGTATTGTTTGGATCTGTCGGGGGGCCAAAATGGGAACATCTACCACCCAATGAACAACCTGAACGTGGTGCTTTGCTGCCTCTGCGTAAGCACTTCCAACTGTTTTGTAATTTGCGTCCTGCTCAAATTCACCAAGGGCTAGAAGCCTTCTCACCTCTGCGTGCTGACATTTCTGCACGTGGTTTTGATATCGTGGTGGTACGTGAACTGACTGGCGGCATCTACTTTGGTCAACCTAAAGGTCGTGAAGGTGAAGGTGCCAATGAAAAAGCCTTCGATACCGAGGTTTACCATCGTTTTGAAATTGAACGTATCGCACGTATCGCATTTGAATCAGCTCGCTTGCGCCGCAAGAAAGTCTGCTCTATCGACAAAGCTAACGTGCTGCAAAGCTCGATTCTCTGGCGCGAAGTGGTCAGTGAGATTGCCAAAGAATACACCGATGTCGCGCTTTCACACATGTACATCGACAATGCCACCATGCAGCTGATTAAAGATCCTTCCCAGTTCGATGTGATGCTCTGCTCGAACATTTTTGGTGACATCCTTTCTGATGAATGCGCAATGATCACAGGCTCAATGGGCATGTTGCCTTCGGCCAGCATGAACGAAAGCAAGTTTGGTTTGTACGAGCCCGCGGGCGGCAGCGCTCCCGATATCGCAGGCAAAAACATCGCTAACCCTGTCGCGCAGATCCTTTCTGCTGCACTCATGCTGCGTTACAGCTTAGGTGAAGAAGCGGCGGCACGAGATATTGAAAATGCCGTGAGCCAAGCATTAGCGGCAGGTGAACTGACTGCTGATTTAGCGGGAAGTAAACCTGCGTTATCGACTTCGGCGATGGGCGATAAGATCGCAAGCTATATTTTGAATTCATAAGTTTGAGAGTGGGGCTAACCCACTCCTCTTTAGCTCACTGAGCTCAAGGAAGAAGCAATGTCAAAAGCAAAAACACTCTACGAAAAGATTTACGATGCTCATGTGGTAGTGGCCGCACCGGGTGAAACACCGATTTTGTACATCGATCGTCATCTGGTGCACGAAGTGACTTCACCACAAGCCTTTGATGGTTTGCGCGAAAAAGGCCGCCCTGTACGCCAAGTCAGCAAAACCTTCGCTACAATGGATCACAACGTCTCTACCACCACCAAAGACATTAATGCTTCTGGTGAGATGGCGCGTATCCAAATGCAAACCCTCTCCAAAAACTGTGAAGAGTTTGGCGTCACTTTGTATGACATTAACCACAAGTACCAAGGTATTGTGCATGTGATGGGGCCTGAGCTCGGTATCACCCTTCCGGGCATGACGATTGTGTGTGGTGATTCTCATACCGCGACTCATGGTGCTTTCGGCTCACTGGCCTTTGGCATCGGCACCTCAGAAGTAGAACACGTACTGGCCACTCAAACCCTAAAACAAGGCCGCGCTAAGACGATGAAAATCGAAGTGCGTGGCAAAGTGGCTTCAGGCATTACCGCTAAGGACATAGTACTGGCGATCATTGGCAAAACAACTGCGGCTGGCGGTACAGGCTATGTCGTAGAATTCTGCGGAGAAGCAATTCGCGATCTCTCCATGGAAGGTCGCATGACCGTCTGCAACATGGCGATTGAGCTAGGTGCTAAAGCAGGCTTGATTGCTCCTGATGCAACTACATTCAACTACATCAAAGGGCGCAAGTTTGCCCCGCAAGGTAATGACTGGGATGCTGCTGTCGAATATTGGCAAACCTTAAAAACGGATGATAATGCGCAGTTCGACGCAGTAGTGACTCTTGAAGCGAGCGAAATCAAACCGCAAGTGACTTGGGGCACCAACCCAGGACAAGTGATTGCTGTCGATGAACCAATCCCGTCACCTAGCCAGTTTGCCGATCCCGTTGAACGCACCTCTGCGGAAAAAGCACTGGCTTATATGGGACTAGAAGCGGGAAAAATGCTCTCGGACTATAAAATCGATAAAGTGTTTGTCGGCTCATGTACCAACTCACGCATCGAAGATATGCGAGCTGCGGCAGCTGTAGCTAAAGGAAAAAAAGTAGCTTCTCATGTCCAAGCGCTTATTGTACCGGGTTCTGAGCAGGTGAAAGCGCAAGCCGAAGCCGAAGGCTTAGATAAGATCTTTATTGAAGCAGGATTTGAATGGCGCTTGCCGGGTTGCTCAATGTGTTTAGCCATGAACAATGACCGCTTAGGGCCTGGAGAACGCTGCGCATCTACCTCAAACCGCAACTTTGAAGGGCGTCAAGGTCGTGATGGCCGTACTCATTTAGTTAGCCCAGCAATGGCGGCAGCCGCGGCGATTGCAGGTCACTTCGTCGATATACGTCAGTTTTAATTCAAGGAGAACCCCATGTCAGGATTTCAGCAACACACCGGCTTAGTCGTTCCTCTTGATGCAGCCAACGTCGATACCGATGCGATTATTCCAAAACAGTTTTTGCAAAAAGTGAATCGTACTGGATTTGGCAAACACCTTTTCCACGACTGGCGATTTTTGGACGATGCGGGTGAAAAAGCGAACCCAGAATTTGTGATGAACCAACCTCGCTATCAAGGTGCCAGTATTTTGCTTGCACGAGAAAACTTTGGTTGCGGATCATCACGCGAGCACGCCCCTTGGGCATTAGCCGATTACGGCATCAGAGTCATGATTGCACCAAGCTTTGCCGATATTTTCTATGGCAACTCGATCAACAACCAGATGGTACCTGTTCGTTTGAGTGAGCAAGAAGTGGATGAACTCTTTACCTATGTTCACAATACTGAAGGTGCAACCATTACCGTCGATTTGGAATCACTCAGCGTGGTGGCGAATGGCAAAACCTACCATTTCGAGATTGATGATTTTCGTCGTCATTGCTTACTCAATGGCTTAGACAATATAGGTCTCACTCTACAGCACGAATCAAAAATTGCTGAATATGAAGCGAAGATACCGAGCTTCTTAAAATAAGCATTTCTAGGCTGCCAAATGGCAGCCTTTTTTATAGCGAAAGAAAATGGGCTACGATCGGGTCTAGCTAATCACTATCCCACTATAAGGTTACTTTGATATGAAAAGACTCTTCGCTTTCTGTCTTCTGATTTTTTCTAACATGGTTTACGCAGCGCCAAAAGCTGAGCTTTGGGCCTATTGGCAACCGAGTAATAACAGTAATACTACAAGCATCTCTCACCAAGCTTGGCAAAGCATCCTCGATCGTTATCTTACTCAAGTTGGAGAGAACGCCCTCTTTCGTTATGCAGAAGTAACGAAGGAAGATAAAACGCTACTCAATGATTACCTAGCTCAACTTTCGAAATTGGATCCAAGAGAATTTAACCGCCAAGAGCAATATGCTTATTGGGTTAATCTCTACAACGCCCTGACAGTGAAATTAATTCTGAATGACTACCCAGTCGCGTCCATTACCAAACTAGGAGGCTTATTCAGTTTTGGACCGTGGGATGAAAAAGTTTTTTCTGTAACAGGACAAGCCATCACTCTCAATGATATTGAACACCGAATTTTACGACCAATCTGGAATGAACCACGCACCCATTACGCGGTCAATTGTGCCAGCCTAGGCTGTCCAAACTTGCAATCTCAAGCCTTTACTGCACAAAATACGGAACAACTACTTAGTAATGCAGCACATACCTTTATCAACAGCAGCAAAGGAGCAACATTTAAGAAAGACACTTTGATTTTGTCATCCATTTACGACTGGTTTGCCGTCGATTTTGGCAATCAAGACGCTCTTTTCGCACACCTTGCACAGTACCGCCCAAAGCTTTCCAGTTATTCAGGTAAGGTAGACTACCAATATGATTGGAAACTTAATGATGCGAAAGAAATGAAATAAAGCAGAAAAAGTGAAATAGCAAAAAGCCGCTGTATTTCTACAGCGGCTTCGTAAATCAAGCCTGGCGATGTCCTACTCTCACATGGGGAGACCCCACACTACCATCGGCGCTACTTCGTTTCACTTCTGAGTTCGGGATGGAATCAGGTGGGTCCAAAGTGCTATGGTCGCCAAACAAATTTTGTGATGTCAGCTTTAAGCTAAGCATCTAAATCAGTGGTGCTGATACCCAGAATCGAACTGGGGACCTCATCCTTACCAAGGATGCGCTCTACCATCTGAGCTATATCAGCATGCCATTTTTTTGCCTTTAGATTTTTCTTAAAAATCTAAAAACAAGAAGTTAAAGCCTGGCGATGTTCTACTCTCACATGGGGAGACCCCACACTACCATCGACGCTGTTTCGTTTCACTTCTGAGTTCGGGATGGAATCAGGTGGGTCCAAAACGCTATGGTCGCCAAGCAAATTCTTAAAATTCGGAAAGCTGTTTTCATTCTCACACACATCTATGCGCTTAGCTATTGAGTCCACTACAAAACCCCTTGGGTGTTGTATGGTTAACGCCT
>NZ_AOMO01000043.1 GCF_000338875.1 Vibrio mimicus CAIM 602
TAAACAATCGAAGCTCGCAAGGAGCAATTCTCTTTATATTGTTGGCAGTGATCCAATCATCGCAACTCAGGGGAAAGGTAAAGACGTTATAGAAACCACAAAAGTATACATCACGAAAACTTAAATATAACAAACTGTTCAAGAGGGATTCGCAACGCGTGGCATTTTCGCTATGCGTTGAATTTAGTGATTAAGGTGGTATGCGGCGGCTTTTTTGCGTTGCTCACCCCTTAACAGGGCGTTAGGGCAATTAAACCTCACCAATCTCATGCAGACGTTTAATTTCACGTTGTTTGCCCTTATGGGTGATGATATACCCAGTTAAAGAGCCCCTATTATCATATACCTCATCTATAAACCCATTTTTTTCTAATTCATCAAAGTAGAAGCTTGCAATGTTATGCTTTGCATTAATAAGCGCGAGAATTTCTGCTTTTGAAACCGGCTCATTATAGTTGAACATCTGTGACAGAATTTCTGTATCCAAAGACGAATTAGGGATCGTTGTTAGGGTGCTCTCATGGTTAGACTCGGTGATGATAGTCCTTTGTTCTTGCTCAATTAGCTTATTATTAAGTTCATGTATTTGGCTAGTCAGTTCTGATATTACAGATTTCTGTTCTTGAACTGTAGATTCTGCCTGTTGTAATTGTTCTTCAAAATTTGCCTGTAGCTGATATGTAGCCGTACGGATTTTAATTGACTGCTCTACAGTGAGGAGTTGTTGATTTTCAGCTGCCTGTTTTATCTCGTTTAATTTTTTTTGCTGCTCTAATGTATGTTTATAAACAAATTGTGCCGGAATTGGGTACACAAACAAGTAGAAAAACGATGTTATTAGAGGTAACGCTAAGCCTTGTCCAAAAAACTCCCAGTTATCGCTGTAAAGAATGGAAATCATTCGAAGTTTTTCGTTATATGTTAATGACGAAAAAATTAACAAAATAAACTTATAGTTCCAGAGCGACCAAGATACGGTCAAACTACCTAATAATGGGCTTATCGTCCTCGTATATAGATAAGATTGGATAGAATTGATGGTGTCTTGAAACATATATTGAATACTAGAATGAAAAATGATGCGTATAGTATCATAAAAATCGCCCTAACAAACGCCTCAAGAGGGACTGTCAACGCGCGGCGTTTCCAGTCCCACTGAGCCGTGGTGGTTAAGGTTGTTATGTTTGGGTTTAGTGTTAATGCGTTGTCAGCCCCTTAGGCGGGCGTTATGTAACAAGGAGGGTTCAGCTAAATGGAAGTAGTATCTGAAAGGCTGCGGATGAAGCCATTATCGGAAAATGACTGGCCTTTATTTCTGCAACTCCATACGAATCCTAGTGTCATTTCACTTTGTTTCGATGAACTGCCAAAGTCAGAAATTGAGAGTAAATTTAAATCTCGATTAGCACCTTGGTTTGTAAAGTCGAAGCATTGGCTATGTTTAGTTGTTGTCGAGTCCAAAACGGACAAAGCAGTAGGTATAACAGGTTTTTGTGTTAACGATTCTGTTGCTGAAGTTGGGTTTATGTTTTTGCCCGAATATCATGGACTCGGGTATGGTACAGAGTCACTGCAAGCTCTCATAAATTATTCAATGTCAGAGTTTGGCATCGATAAATACAGTGCAGTTGTCACTGAGGGTAACATTGGTTCCGAAAAGGTACTTACAAAAGTGGGTTTTGTACTCGATAGGATAGTGCCTCAAGCTTATGAAATCGGTGGTCATTTGTACGCAGACCATGTCTATCAATACGTGTAAAATTGTTACATAACAAGGCGTTTAAGCGGGATTCATGCCGCGTGGCATTTTTGGTATGCGGTTGGTTTTGGTGCTGAAAGTGGTCTGCGGAAGCTTGGTTTAGGCGGCACTCACCCCTTAACGCAGCGTTAGGTGCCAATCAGTTTTTAGAGCCGTCAATAATAATTCATGGAGAAAAAATGCAGTTTGCTAGGACATTTCAATATAAAAAATGGGCAAACGATGAGTTGCTTGAGCTAGGTGAAAAACAGTTTTCACAATTACCAGAAAACGATGCGACCTTTTTCGTTCGGATTTTAAATCATACAACGGTCGTGGATAGTCTTTTCATCAGTCGCATTTTAGGTGAGCCAGAAAAGTACAGTGGTGACAATACAGTCGAGACACCCTCATTATCTGAGTTACGACGAACATTGAATGAGCATGACTTATGGCTTGTTGATTTTACACAGTCGGTAAGTGCAGATGAACTCAAACGTAATGTGACTTTCCGTTTTATCGATGGTGGTTTTGGGCAGCTAACAGTAGAAGAAATTTTGCTGCATTTACTGACACATGGCAGTAATCATCGAGGTATGGCCTCAAGAGTATTAGCAGAAAATGGTCTTGAGCGTCCGAAAGATACTTTTACCCGCTATTTACACGAAACAGAGCCAACAAGAAGAGAGAGTTCGGGCACCTAACAAACGCCTCAAGAGGGATTGCGAATAGAAGGTTAACTAATTGAAATAAAGTAATATTTTCATTTTTTGTTTGCGCTAGGGGGCATCTGAGGGGAACAGCGATTTATTCTTTAAAATTGTGACAGATATCTCAAATAATTGTGCATTCTAAAAGTTGTTTTTATCATACCAAGATAAATCCACAAAGGTCTCATTTGTATCTGTAAAACGGATATGGACAAAATCGAGTCTGCGACTTTGGTAAATTAGCATCTAGCGGATAATCTGAGGTATTGCAAATCCTCTTGTCGATTGGTTAAAGCAACTCATCTATTCCAGTTCTATAACCGGTTGAAATTGTCTCTTGATAGCATGAGAGGCATAACCAGAATTACAGAGAGAAAATGTCTTGTAGAAACATCGGTTATACCGGCCAACTGACACACGCTCTAACAGCATTGGTGATCTATCTTGACCTTTCGCAAAAATGACCACCAAGCCTGCTATTGGACTTAACCCTACTTTTTCAGAACCAAGAATCAACGAATATCAGTCGGAAACATGAGAATCGTACCCCAGTATTAGTTCCACTAAGTTGTCAACACTCACATCCTGTACTGGAACCTGCAATTTATCTTGACGATCTAAGATATAGTCAGGAACTGGCTTCGGTGTGGGGATTACCTCCTTAGGAAGCTGTGAAAGCATGTTCTCACTCTTTACCTTTAGGTTCTCATATCCCAAATAATCTGCTAACTTGATGAGTTCTTCTAGCATTGCTTCGTGCATCATCCATACGAACGCTCGTTTGTGTTTCTGGCGAATGAGATTGAAGTTCTCCTCTGTTCCTACCTTTTCTGGGTCTATTTCTGCTTTATAAGCATCAGGATCTTCCATCACGATCCGTTGCCGGTATATCACAAGCATTCTGCTATAATCTCTCACTACTGCGGCTAGGTCTTCTTCACTGGGTGGAGATTTCTCTGCTAGCCTTTCTGGTTTCAAGCGCACCGGCATGAAGAACTGGAAATCGATACCGGATAGAAACAGCATAGTGTCAGCTACCATGGCGGATAATTCAGCTGTAGGGAAACATCCGCGTGCGATAGCCAGTCTTTCATCCTTGGATAGAGTGAATAAGTAGTTTTCCCCTAAGTTCAAAGACAAGTACTCGTAGAGGTGTTCCGGTTTTAGCTCGATATCTACTTCTGGCAATCCGATAAGACTACGCCCTAACGTGTTGTTTTCTTTTACGAACGGACTAAGGTCGAACTCACTATACAGTGCTGAACGACATGGTGAACTCGCCAATGCGGTAAAGAAGTCACGACGTGAGTTCTCATCTGGATGGTCTATAATTGCCTCTAAAAACTCACCAAGAACCCTCTTGAACTGTAACGTACAGAGTCCACCAGTGTGCACTACGGCCATGCTAATGAAACGAACCATGGCATCAATAGCTCTCCTCGTGCCATTTTCTATATCACTATGAGCCAACACTTGAATACACTCAGCTATATTCTCAAACAATAGAGCGGCATTAAATATCTCATCGTCCCGACATACTTGATCGAAGAGACTGGTGTATATACTACACTGCACGCCATAAGGGTCTTTACTACATATATAGTCTCGTAAATAATTCTCTATGAGCTGCAGCTCTTCATAAGACATCGAAGGAGCTATCTCCATCAATTTTTTCTCACGCATATCACGCCAATTATCTATGGTAATCGAAGAGTCACGACGCGGTCTTTGTAGGATAAAGGTTGGAGTTATATCGAGTAACGCATCCACGCTGGGGTATTCTTCTTGAAAGATATAGCCCCAAGGATTTGAGAATTTTTCGTGAAAAACTGTTGAACCAGCAATATTGAAGCTTATTGAGTTTGAATGTGAGTATGGTTTACCATTATTTCCAGTGAAAGGTTGTTCCCACGCAGGGAAAGCTGATTGAATCTGGTTTCCTCTCAGTTGTATTCGCAACTTTATAGTTTTTAGAGGGGCGTTAACCAAAGCGTACCCATAAAGTACTCCAGCTCCTTGTTCTGATGTTGGGTAATTAGAATCATCTTTATCAATATTATCAAAGGCTTCGGTGAGAAGCTTGATAATATCATCTTCGGTGTATTCTAAAGGGTATAGCGTCTTCCAAAGGTACCCTGATTTATAATAGTTATCAGGTTGCATAGTTATTTTAGCAGCGTTACCCGTAAATAACTGTCGTGGAATTTTTAAGGTAATAACTCCGTTCTGAAGCTCTCGAGCGAAGAACCAATCGTCATGTCTATCAACATCATATTCAAGAAGGTGTGCGATGTTTGTATGGTGTGATAGTAGTTTCTCCCAACCGTCCCATGTGTGAAGCCCACCAGAGAGAACTACTTCGGTCGTTCTGACACCTTGTGAACTTACCGGTCTAATTGCAGTATCACCGGAAAAAATATGTTTGAGAGCAGATTCAGTTAACTCATATTCTCCTTTCTTCCCGAAGTGAATAGGGTATACCTTTGACTGTGTCATTCTCTCAACAATCTTAAATGGTTCTTTTTTTGAGCGTAAGAACTCTCGCAGTTTCTTACGTATTTTTTTCATCCTGATCTTAGAACCAACTCGCCCCATCAGCATCACCTTTAAGTATATTCCTGCGTCAAAGATACACATTTAAAACTCTAATGTGCGTGTTGCAACGCACTATTTTTTATTCTAAAACTTGCTGATTCTCTGTAACGTCTTCAGGTGCGTAACAAACTTTGGGTCACAAATGAGTCAGCTCAGATCAAGCTGACTCGAAGATGGACAGAAGCACGTTAGAGTATGGATTCTAACGTGCCAAAACTGGATTAGAATAAGTATCTTGAAGCCTTAAATGCTTGTTAGTTTTTATTGACCGCAGGGTGGTTCCATCTGTTTTTTAAATAGATTCCATTTATCAGCCAGAGCAATGGATTTAGAGTACAGATAGTTAGCACTAAAAATGCGTACTTATTTTTTTTAAGTACGAAATATGCCCCTATGCAAAATAGAAATAATATAAACGATACGAAGTACTCACCATTAACAATGGAAAACATCAAATACAAGAATGATGAGAATGCTCCTAAAGCTCCCCAAACAGACCACCATGTAAAACCCAATTTAGCTTGCTTTATCGCTTCATGTTGATCTTTAGCCATACAATCATTAGAAACAATCTCAAAGCCATCTGCTTGTAACTGCCTTATTTCTTCGCCAGCGCTATCATTGAGCAAATTTACAGCAATATACAGTTCTGATTTAACCAGAACATAAAATGGAGCGCTCTCGGGTTCACTCTTCCTAATTTTAACGTCGCCCAGTTTATTGAAATTATTCTTAACGAACGAAAAAGTATCTTCTTTTATCGGAAAGCCACAACCTACACACAGCTTTGCTTGATCCGAGATGCTCTTTTTACATTCAGGACATTCAATTAATGCCATATTTACTCCTTTACTACGATCTCGATACTGCTTTTTCTTTCTACAGCATACCTGCGCTCGATAAAGGCAGGGAGTTTTTCATCCAGATAGGCTATGGCACGCTTGTCCATACGACAGCCAAAGATTATAGCGGTAATCCATTCTGGTTTATAAGAGACTAACGTGTAGTTTGGTTCCTGCTTATTGATAAGAGGCTTCATGTCTGAGCCGAACTGGACCCTGTACTCGCTTTCATATTCCCACTCTGTTAACTTAATTTTAAGAGCTTCCCAGATTTTCCTACCGACTTCTCCATTATCCAGTAGACCAAATTGCATTTTAAATACATCAAGCAGCTCAAAGCGAGCTATTGAATCTTGATAAATTACTTTTTCTGCGTTTATATCTTTGACGTTCCATTCTAGACAGAAGCCTTTATGAGAATTAGCGTAATGTGACCACATGAGATTATTGTCAGGTTTATCCGTTAAACAAAAAAACAAGTATTCATCGAATTTTTGGTTTACATTTCTACGGAAAGCTTCAAAATTTCTTTGTCCAGCCTCACCAAAAAATAACTGTTTGAACTCGTGCTTTTCCGCACCCTTTAGCTGCGCGTGAACGGCTCTAAGCTCACTTTTAGTGGGTATGATGAAATCAATTTTGGAATCAAAAAGGTCGTTGAAATTTGTTCTTTTCGAAAATGTCACTTGATTATTCAATACGTTTTGGATGGCATATTCATTTTCAAGGTTTTCGAAATTATAAACCGGACAATACTTGTACAGGCTTTCCAAATTTTGTACTCCATTGATATAACAATTTATTAGATCCCAAAGTGGGGTATTTAAACACCTCACTTTGGGATTTTTTGCGCATCCGCCGGACACTTGGACTTAGCATAAGCGCATGTTTTGAATAGAGTATCATCATACTCCAAAAAATCACGAACGAGAAAATACGACAAAGTGGGGTATTTTCTCCATATCTCACGACAGGATTAGAAAATCTATGGAAAACTCTCGATGAGAGAGTGATGACGTTAGCTTTAGCCAACAAGGAAAGGGGCAGAAGTGTTTCAGCCAAGACTGGCTGAAACTAGCTTTGGATTAATCCAAGCTATATCATATTGCTAATAAAAACAATTAGCGCTAGTCATATGATGGCTAATTCCGGTTTTAAATTGTATTTAATTTTTTAAAACGATAATTGACTATTATATTTAATAGTAATTTTGTTCGAATCGCAACATGGTTGTAGTGGTATTAATATTGACTTGGAATTGTCTGAATGTATAAGTTAATCGTCTATTTATATTTTATAATTCAATTGAATTAAAGTATTAAATATATTGTCATTATTTCCAAATTATGTATTGACATATTTGCCTTTCAGTTTATTCTTGTATTAAAGCTTGGCTTGCTAAGCAAAAGATATAAGAATAACAAACATGGAAATACTATTATCTATTCCGCTTCGTATTGAAAGAAAATCCGCCGTATTAAAGAGGTTAGGTCTTTCTAAAGCCACATTACATCGTTACATAACTAAAGGGATATTCCCTCCGCCTATCAATATGGGAGAGAAGTCAGTTGGCTTTCTCTCTTATGAAGTTGATGCTTATATTGCTGCATCTGCTATTAATGCTGATAAGCTACTACTTGTCAAGAGTTTAATTGCGAAGCGTGCTGACCTAAAAAGTAAAATACCTTCACTTTATGATGAGTGAACGAAATAGAGCAGCCCTTAAGTAGGACTGCTTTTGTCATATTCAATAATAATGAGAATAAAGAAAATGAAGATAAGTATAAGTGCTGACCGCACAATAAAAACATATTTGTATTGCAGTCTATCAAGTGTTTTATTATCGCTGCTGGATAGTAAGAGTAGTAAGAGTAGTAAGAGTAGTAAGAGTAGTAAGAGTAGTCTTACCACTCTTACTAGCGGAGGTAGACTCTTATGGCTATGATAAATGAACAAGAGTTAGAGCAAGCCTTTAATGCTGCCATGGAAGAAGAGAGCAAGAATCCGAAGGTGGGATTACCATTTTCTGTGTATTTAGCTCCTTTTCTTACTGATAATGCTCCTGCAAGTATGACAGCACTAAGGCAACTGGTTGGAGGTGATCATTCGAAAGCTCGTATAGCTTTTAGGGTGATTAAGGGGGCATTGAAGCCTTCCATAGTTAAGAGAGAAAGGCCGGAGTGGTTCTTAGATGTACAGAAATCAATATATAAAAATGTAGAAGACCTAATGAACCAAGCTTGGGCTTATATCGACCAGGATATTCAAGCTACAGCATTGAAGAGGTCCGAGATCATTGAAGCTGAACTTAATCTAGTTCGCGCTGAAAATGTTGAGCTGTATGCAGCTATTGAAGACTTGGAGTCTGTTGAAACGGCTAAACTTGATGAGTTATCTAAGCTCGAAAATGAAATACGAAAGCTTAAATCTATCAAAGAGGATATCGCTCGACTAGAACTGGAGAATGATTATCTTCGGAAAGATAATGAAAAATTAAATAATAATTTATTAACTAAAGATGAAGAGTTGAAAAATCTTTGGAAATTGCAGATTGAATTTAACTATATAAAGTCATTATCAGATAAATATGAACAAGAAATAAGTACACTTAAAGCTAATATTAATCAATTGATAACTAAGATTCCTGCTGAATATTCAAAGGATAATATAGCTAATCAGGCAATGGATATATCTGAAAAAGTACAAGCTGAACTCAACAACCTGAAAGACATCGATGTGTAAAAATAAATCGAACAAACATAACGATAAGATCTATATAATATAAATAGGCGGTAAATATGAAACGACTAAAACTCTGTAGAGTTAATCAGAGTGCGTTGCACTCTGATAATTCCTTACTTAATTCACTAGTGTGTATTGAGCACGAAATAAGTAGTTTGACGAAAGTTGAACTACTTAGTAACCAACTACGGTCACATCCAACTTTTTGCCAAGGCAAAAGAGTTGAACGTGACCTGTTGGCGAGAGAAGTCTCTCTCGACTCTCTAGCAACCCCACAAGGAGGTTGCTAATGTCCTTGACAGCTAAACACATCCATCTGTTTTTTCGTACTATAAACAGCTCGTCTTCACCAGAGGACAGGAAAAAATGCATTATATCTCTTATGCACTCACTTCGAATTGAATCAGAACAAAATCACAAGAAAAAAGATATTGAGTGGAATTCTGCATTAAGCGATCAAAACCTGATTTGGCGAAATGGTGAAGTACAGCCATTACATGAGTTGAGTTCAGAAGACAAGAATACGCTACTTGAAGATATTGCTCCGAAACCAAAATTGCATAAACAAAAAACGCTTCTAGAACATAGGCGCAAGAAAAAATTCGCGTTAAAGAGTTCTTTACGCTCACTGAGTGCAAATGGGTACATTGAAGCTGTTAACGCATTGGATACTGTGCTCGTTCAAGATATTGGTGCAATAGATGCCTCATGCATTGAGCGTTTTGAAACATTGGATATGTCTCGGAAACAACAACGAGTTAAGCAACTGAGGGAGTATGTTGCTCTTCATAACAAACTCTATGACGTTGCGCCCGAAAATTCTACGTACGTCCAAGAGGGGATATTTAAAATACCGTCAAAATGGGATGTTGGAACGGATGTTATTTCGCTACAAGAATACATAAATTTTATCGTTAAGGTGCTGAGTCGTCTTTTCCCATACCATGATATCAAAGCTGTTGTTGCTCATGATGATGAACGAACTGAGCAAGAAAATACTGGGGCGCATATTCACTATTTTTTGAGCGGAAGAAATCGTGTTACTGGTGACTATGATTTACGTAAAGCGATGATAGCTGTTGTGAATAAGTATCTGAAAGTATTTGAAAAATATTCCAATGAAGAATTATTCAGCCCAGATGGGAAGTTAGAATATAAAGAGACGCAAAAACTAGGACACAATTTGCAACAACTTATCCAAGTCCTTGCAAATGATGCGTTACTCAAACGAAAAAATCTCAAGGCCGTGTTTACTAGTGATACTGAAAAGAAGAGCGAGCAGTATCGTCAGATGATACTGCAATCGAAACTGCGTAAGAGCGCTCGTGATTTTAATTACTATACAAAGCGAATTGAAGATAGTGAAAGAAAAGTAGCGTTATTCAAAGAACAGCAGCAGTTAGCTTATCAGAAAGCTCTGGAATCAAACAATGAAGTGACAAAGCTACAAGATGAACGTCAATCATTAACTGATGAGATTCAAGCGATGAAAGATACGCGAACTATCATCGAAGACGCTACGAAACACGGAATGTCAGCATTGGATAGCATCCGTGAAGAGTTTGAAGAAATGCAAACGACAGTGAACAAGTTATCTAAAGCTGAAGAGGAAAAGACTCGCGATTTAAGCCGCCTAGATAAGCTTATTGAGCAGAGGAAACAAGAGCTGCTAGAAATTACTCAGAATATAAAATTTGAGTTGATAAAGCTCGTAAGAGGGGTTTTCACGTACTTTGTTAGTAAGAGCAACAATCGTGCTAACCTGTCGGTTTTGAATGAGTTAAAAGATAAAATAGAGAAAAAGTTGGTAGGTAAATTTCCCGCTGCGGCTAATCCACTTCTTTCTAGTCTTCGAGAGCTATTCACTGATGAAAAAAATCACGAACGTGTACGCGATAGCAGTGAGTACGAGCTGTAGGGCGACTTTTCGTTCACATGGCCAGCTCCACGCTGGCTTTCTTTCTGTGCCCTAGGGAAAGCTGTTTTCATTTAAAAAGAAATCGAGATTCGGTAGGTATTTGTTGGATTAGTTCAACTTTTCATTAAGTGTGGATGAATTGTGATGAATTTTTCATGTTTTATTTTAAATACAATATGTTATAAGACTATTATGGAAAAGTGAGATTAGAAAATTTCACTTAAATCTGTGGTGAAATCTAAAGTAGGAATTAATTTGATTCGTCTGGACTCAACCATTGTTTGAATCCTTTGAGTAGATCTAAATTACCTTTGCCCCAAAGTTGCTTAGCTCAACAACCTTGACTCGTTACCATTGCCGTTAGTTGACCAACTTCAGCTAATGATTAATTATGTACATAGTTTACTATGATGTTTTAGGCAGAACGTGTCTGTATTTGAGATCTGATTAGCTAATCGCCTAACTTCTATAGAGCTAGTTGGGCAAAGCTTAGTCGGGACGAATGAAGGGTTGAAAGGATTACACAAGGTATTTTATACGGACACGTTCTGGTAGGCGTTGTCTGTCTAATAACTGTTATGCTACCGAGTCAAAATTGACTCAAATTTAACGTTTTGCATTAACAGAACGGTTCGTATAGTTTTGTTAGCCATTGTTGTATTTTGGATTAACAAATGACTAAGAAGATATACGTTATAAGGCATGGTGAGACGGTGTTTAATTCAGAGCAAAAACTGCAAGGACATTGCAATTCGCCGCTCACGAACAAAGGAAAAGCACAAGCACGTTCAGTTGGCGCTGAGTTAAAGAAGCGTTTGTCTGGACACAATTATCAAGTATATTGCAGCCCGCTTGGCCGAGCCGTACAGACTGCAAGTATTATCTGTGAAGCAATTAATTTTCCCCAATTAGATTTGTTGCACGATGATCGCTTAAAGGAGTTTTCATTAGGTGCCTGGGAGCAACAAATAATCCCTGATTTAGTTGAAAACAATCCTAACTTGCTCGATCAAAGAGATTGGTATCTGCGTGCTCCACAGTGTGAGTCCTATGAATCTGTCCGCAATAGACTACTCTCATGGCTTTCTGAGTTGCCGGATGAACAAGATGTTGTCGTCGTGAGCCATGGCCTTACAGGAATTGTTTTGAGAGGGATTTTACAAAATTACAGTTATGAAGATGTTTGGGTTCAAGATTTACCGCAAGATGCGTTTTTTGTAGTCGAAAACGGCGTTGCAGAAAGGGTGGAGTGTATGCTTAACGAGGCAGTAGCATAACAAGGCGCTTAAGTCGGACTGCAAACCTGTGGCGGTTTTAGTTCAAATTGGCTAGTGTGTTTACTGTGGTTATTTGAAGTTTAGTGGTGTTTGCAGCCACTTAGCTTAGCGTTAGCTGGAAAATTAAAAGAGCAGTTTTATTCTTGTTTTGTGGTTCGAGCTTTACACCTGAAAGTTCAAGCTTCTCAACTATCTCGCCAGTGGCACTTTCATTTAAGTGGTTGAATTCGACTAGACCGTTTTACTTTTAATAGTGTGTTTGTCGAGTTCTTTGGCGTGGTTTCTTTGACGTTGAAAGAGGTTCGTGACTAATACAGTTCTTCGCTTGTTATGGTTGGCTTCATCGTAATTTTTCTTGGTCGGTTATGTTTCGTGGGCTAGGTTTAAGTTTTGTAGCTATCCCTTTTACATTGTGTTCGTATAGTCATAATGTATTTCAAATTATGCATTTGGGTGCAAACATCAAGCTTCAACGTAACCAGCTAACAAGGCGCTTAAGCCGGACTGCAAACCTGTGGCGGTTTTGATTCAATGGGCTAATGTGGTTACGGTGGGTATTTTGAGTTTAGTGGTGTTTGCAGCCACTTAGCTTGGCGTTAGGTGCCAAACTAGCACTGGCGAAACAACAAACAAAGGGATGTGATGCTTAATGTCAGATAGAGTTGCAGATAGCACAATTAAAGGATTTTTATATCAATTTAATAAAACTATTCTTGAGATAGCTAATGCGGACGATGAAGACGTAATTACTGTTGAAGGTGTAGTAGAAGACGTAGATGTTCTGTCCGCCAGTGGCGAGCTGGAAGCTATTCAATGCAAATATCATGAGTCCAAAGAAAAATTCACACCAAGCCTAATATTTAAGCCTTTGCTCCAAATGGCCGAAGCGTACGACAAGAATCCAACAGCAAAGATTAAATACACAATTTTCATTTACGTCCTGAATGAAACTCATGGCGAGAGAAGTATTGAGCTTTCAACTCTAGACTCTGCGTTAGCGACCACTGATAAATCCTTATTAAAGATCGCATCTAGGATCTCAGGAAAATTCGATAAGGATGAATTCTTAAAGAATACAAGGATTGTTTTTGGCCCTTCTTTAGATGAAATTGAAGATAGCACGAAGGATGCTCTAGAGTTGCTCGGAATTCAAGGGAGTGATGTTGGTACTTTACTTTACCCAAATTCGATAGCAATAATTGCGAAATTGTCGAGCACTAAAAATGAAGCCGAGAGACAGATAACTAAGGCAAAATTATATAGCTACCTTTCAAACGCCACACATACAGCAATATCTAAATGGACGCTAGCACTAAAAAATCGGAGCGAAATACTTAAACGTATCAAACAACAGCTCTCCAGTTCTTTCTCTCAAAACAGCCGAGACAGATATTTTTATATTAACAAAAATGACATTGATGATTACGAAGAGAAAGTTGTTGTATTTTTCGGGAATTACATAAAGAAATACTATTCGAAGCCGAGCCATCTTAAGGCACCAACATTTATTATTAATGATAATTTTGACGCAATCAGGGATCTTGAGTCTCGATTGTACAAGAAAGGAATAAAAGCAAATACAGGACTTGTGGGGAACGATTTTGAAGTGGATCATTTTTTCAGAGATCCTATGAAAAAAATAATCAGTAATAATATTGAAGAGCGTGAATTCGATCTTAGGTTATTAGCAATGGACTCTGAAAAAGATGCAATAAATCATAGAAAAGGTGATGACTTGTATTTGGTTAGTAGCGAGACGCCAAATAATATTGAGCTAACTGATGTGAACTTTTATCAAGTTGGAACAAGCAACTTTAACGAACTTGAATATGTAATAGGGATGAGGAATTGCCATGAGTAAAGTTGGACACGTATTATCAAGCTCGCCAGATAAGGTATCAATTGGAATTGGTAATCTTAAGACACTTGAAGAAAACAAGACTGATTTACAAGTTGGTAAATTCCTAAAGATTGAAGATGGTAATCAGAACTATGCAGTTGCCATTGTAAACAATTTGACGGCTCAAAAATCAGAGAAAGACGGTGCTGTCGAATGGAGCTTTGTGATAGAGGCTTCACCAATCGGAGCGCTAATAAATAATGACGATAAACTTGAATTTAAAAGAGGAACTCAAGTTTTGCCTGTCCCTACGGAGATTGTACATACCTTTGGTACAGAAGATCTTTCCATAATATTTTCAGATGATAGCAGCTTTGGATTTGAGATTGGTCGCCTGTCAGGCAACCCTACCGTACCGTTTTGTATAGATGGTGATAGGTTTTTTGGCAAACATATCGGGGTAGTGGGATCTACCGGATCTGGTAAGTCGTGCGCTGTGTCTAGTCTCATTCAAAATGCAGTTGGTATCGCCAATGCAAAAAATTCGAATAGAGAAAGTCAAAAAAACTCACACGTTATAATTTTTGATATTCACTCAGAGTATTCGTCAGCCTTCACTATTGATGAAAGTGAAAACTTTAGCCTAAACAAACTAGATGTTGATAATCTGAAACTCCCATATTGGCTAATGAATGCTGAAGAATTAGAGTCTATTTTCATAGAAAGTAATGAGCAAAATTCACACAATCAGCTATCCCAGTTTAAGCAAGCCGTTATCTTAAATAAAGAAAAAAATAATCCAGAGTTAGATAAAGTTACATATGACTCTCCTGTATTTTTTAGTATTGAGGAGGTTTATAACTATATTTACAACAAGAACAATTTAACTGTTTATGAAAAAAACTCACTAAAGTACTTTGCAACACTTGATGAAGAAATTGAATATGACGAAGATCGTCTATGGCATAAGATTAACTTTTTATCATCAACTGGAAATGCGAAGCACGAAACTCTTGGGGTAAAGGTTTCAAAGGAAGGAGGTTTTAATGGTGAGTTTGATCGGTTTATTTCACGACTAGAGACCAAGTTAAACGATAAGAGGCTGGCCTTTTTACTCAAGCCTGTTAAAGACGATTGTACAGCGTTTAAAACGAATGACTTCAGTGAAGTAATCAAACAGTTTTTAGGGTATATCGATAAATCCAATGTTACTGTTGTTGACTTGAGTGGAATACCATTCGAGGTTTTGAGCATAACCGTAAGTCTTATATCTCGATTAATGTTTGACTTTGCATTCCATTATTCGAAGATAAGGCATTCTACAAATCAAACCAACGATATTCCTTTTTTGATTGTGTGCGAGGAAGCACATAACTACATTCCAAAGACTGGCGGCGCCGAATTTAAGGCTTCCAAGAAGTCTATTGAAAGAATTGCAAAAGAAGGACGTAAATACGGTCTGAGTCTAATGGTTGTGAGCCAACGCCCGTCAGAAGTGTCAGAAACGATTTTTTCACAGTGCAATAATTTCATCGCGATGCGACTTACAAATAGAGTCGATCAGAACTACATCAAAGCTTTGTTGCCTGATAGCTCAAGTAGCCTTATAGATTTATTACCATCGCTCAACCAAGGCGAAGCCTTTGTGGTTGGTGATTCTGTAATTATTCCAAGTCTAGTTCAGTTGCCAAAGCCAAATCCAGAGCCTAAGTCTGCAAGCATCGATACTTACAAGGAATGGGCTGAAAGTTGGAAAGATATTACGTTTGATAAAATAGTAGAGCGGTGGAGAAAGGAGGGCTAGGTGTGAAGCACCTAACAAGCAGCGGTTGTCGGACTGTTAAAAGTTCCGGTTTCGCCTCCTCTTTTAACAGCCGCAGAGCTGGGCGTTATGTTACTGAATGAACTCGGAGTTTGTAAATGAATGAGGTTATATCTACGGCGTCCGTGCAAAACGTATTAGACAAAGCTCAGGCTTTGCCAATGAACAAAGCCTTAAGTTATTTAAAGAATGCTCTTTACGATCAAAGTGAAATTGATTGGGAACACTTTGACACAATGCTAGAAATGTACAAAGAAGATAGGGATAGTCTTTCCGCTGAGTATATTTGCGTAAACTTATGTCTAGGGTGTGGTGAAATCGAAGAATAGCACAATTATTGGGTGGATTAACATTCCAGTTCGCATATCCTATTTTTCGAACAACAGGAGTGATAGGTAACTCAGTAACATAACAAGGCGTTATATTTTTAAGGAGTTACGGTGGCAATTACGAAGGATTCAATAGAGTGGGCAATAGATTTTTTGGTAGATCATTCTGATGGAGACTTGTTTCCACGAATTTTAGAACTTCAAGCTATTAGCGAGCAAAAAACTGATTTTATAAACTTGGTCGAAAATAAGCCATTAAATCAGCTAGCCCCAATGCCTTGTAGGCGATTTATTGTGCCTAAGGATGAGCTATCTTATCGACAAGCAACTCAACTTCATCCACAAGACTCTATAATTTTATCAGCAATTATGCACCAATTCGGTCAAGGCATAGAAGATAGAAGGTTAGATAAATCTAAGGTATACAGTTACCGATTTTTACCTACAAAAGATCATGGGTTGTACGAAGAAAAGGCAGCATGGAATGAGTTTTGGAGTGAAGCAAATCAAAAAAGTAAAAACTATAGTGCAGTTCTTTATTGTGACATTGCAGATTTCTATAATCAGATCTACCACCATACTGTTGAAAATCAATTAATTTCATCTAACTTTTCTAACCAAGCAGTAAAATGGATCATTAGTTTACTTGAATCAACAACTGCCGGAGTTTCTCGAGGAGTGCCAATTGGTCCTCATGGCATACACTTGATTGCAGAATCAACATTGATACCTGTTGATAATAGCTTGGAAGTCAATGGATTGGTTTTCCAAAGATATGCAGACGATATTCTGATTTTTTGTGAATCAGAAAAATCAGCAAAGAAAGCATTATCCCTCTTAGCTGGCATTTTAGATAAGCAACAAAGGTTAATGCTCCAAAAGCATAAAACTAAAATATACACGCCGTCTGAATTTCAAAATTTGTGTACAGAAATGATAGAGGACCGCCCTATATCTAATGAGGAAGAAAAACTATTGGGTATCATTAAAAGATATACAGGCGGAAATCCTTATAAAACGATATCTTATAGCCAAATTCAGCCTACAGATTGGGCTAATTTTTCTAGCACAGTTGTAAGTCAAATCATTCAGGACTACTTGAATAAATCAGATGTTGATTATATTCGCCTGCGTTGGTTTTATCGCCGCTTAACTCAAGTTGGTCACCCTGGTGCAATAGACTTGTCTATTTCTGAGTTTGAGAATCTCGGACCTTGTTTAGCTAATATATGTACATATATTTCGTCAATTCAATCTATAAGCCCGACAGATTGGAAAACGGTAGGGGACAAGTTACTTCAATTGCTTGAAACAGATGAAATACAGCAAAGTGAGTTTTTTAGGCTATCTATTTTGAGTTTATTTACAAAAAACGATCATATAAATCACTTTTCAAGTTTAGCAATGAAATTTCAATCTAGTGACCCTTTTGCTCGTAGAGAGATTTTATTGGCGGCAACTAGAAATAAGGCATTTGATTGGTTAAGAGAGCACAAAGAGGGTTATGCGTACATGGACCCTTGGCAAAAAATAGCCTTTATTTATGCGGTATCAGGGCTTTCACAAGACGAAAAGAAATATTTCATTAATCGCTGTATCTTTAATGGTCCATTTGAAGAGGCATTGGCTAAGTGGAGCAAAAAAATATAACAAACGATCAAAGAATCAGCATAATTTTCCTAATCCGACCGAAGTGTTTTAGGTCATCAGGTCTGGCAAACTTCTGTCCATATACGTTTTACAGATATGAATGAGACCTTTAGGTCTCATTTTCTATTAATGCCCAAACATGGGCTATATCCTGGAGTGACAATCCGTTTTCCGCTGTTATTAAGTAGACTTGAAACTCTGGATACAGATTTAGCCCTTGTGAATCAAGAACGATATTAGGGTAAGCATCATCACTTAGCGAGAAATTGATGTCATGCTCTTTGGTAGGGTTGCGACCTTTGAGCTTTACAAAAAAGTCAGGGTGAAGGTGATGAGGTTGAAAACCGTTATTGATGAAAAGTTCCGTCATGCTTTCTGGTTCGTCATATAAGCGATAACGCCAGTGAGAATGTACTTTTAATCGAGCTTCTGTTGCTTCTAATAGTTTGATTAAGTTATTGGCAGCGTCAGGTATCAATTTAAGCTTCGTAAGCTGCCCTGATTGATAAGCATCAATGCCTTTCTGTTGGTGCTCATCATTGGAGGGGTAGAGAATACCGCTAATGGATGTATAGATGACGGGGCGTTGTTCAATCTGAATATCAACGCAGAATGCACCTTCTCTCGATGGGTAGAATGGGCTGGCTTTACACCAGCCGCGTTGTTGCCAATGGCTCAGCTTATGTTCAAGAATTTGTTGTGCTTTATGGGTGAGCGTCATGCTTTTTACTGTTCTCATAGAGTTATCCCGTCATGTTGAGTAAGCTGAGCATTGGTTGGTTGGAATCGCTTTCATAGCACTATGAGCGATACCCATCCGTTAATTGGATGCACTCTTTGAGTTGTTCAATTCCTCCGAGTTGAGCCAATAGAGTTTGCTGACGACGACGTTTGAAATGAATGATATTCATATTAGGATTAGAGCGAATCTCATGAATCATCGACATCAGCAAGATGGCATCGTTCTGTTCAAATCCGAGCTGATATAGCTGAGAGGATAAGCTACATTCAGAGGGGCATTGTGCGCCCTCATCCATCACTGCAATTAAGCTTAATACTTGTGGTTGATTGAGTTTTAGCATAATAAAATCTCCATTTTGAAGTTTTTTAGGTTGCGAAAATCCTTCGCGCTCTGGTAACTAGAGTGCGATATATACGTAGATAATATGAAATTGTGAGAAGGCTACTCTCGCTAGCTTATTACGTCTTCGGGTTTATATTGACCTGCAATCGAATAGTATTTTCCTGTAGACTGCACGATAAAGTCGCTCCAGTAATTCATGATTTCTTGACGTTCTTCTAAATATTCATTTTTATTATAAGCAGCACGAACACGGTCTTTGTCTAAGTGAGAAAGTGCTACCTCTATAGCATCCTTATCAAACTTTTTCTCATTCAGCTTCGTACTACCTATCGATCGTAATCCATGTGCTACGAGCTTTCCTTTCAAGGGCGTAGCCTGTAAGGCTGAATTTACTGCATAAGGACTAATGTGTGGAAACTTGCTACCAAGTTTGTCAGTGGGAAATACGTATTTGTCATCCCCAGAAATGGCTTTCATATGTTGAAGAATTCCAGCGGTATAGATAGTCAATGGAATTCTATGCTGGCGCTGCATTTTGGTCATGAAGTCCGGTATAGTCCAAAGATTTTCATCCAAGTCGATGTCACACCAACGCATTGATGCGAGTTCTTCTGCTCGAGTAAGCGTATGGAACTGCATTTCGAAAGCACAGCGAGTGACATGTTTCATGTTGCAATTACTCATAATCCTCATAACATCACCCAACTCCTTTGGATCAACGGTTGGCATTGACTGAGATATCGGCTTCACAAAAACGTCTGAAATGGCATTCAAAGGATTTGATTCAACAAATGAATGGTTAACGGCATGATTCATTATTTGATTCATTATGGCGCAGCCACGTTTTACGTTCTCCAATTTCCCTAATGCAGCTATGGGTTCGATTACTTTGATGACACCAGATGCGGTTATATCAGTAACAGGCATATTTGCGAGAGCAGGGTAGATATTCTTTTTCAAGAAAAGTCGCTTACGATGTGATGTTCGAACTTTATTATGTATTTTTGCCAGATCCGTCTCATCGAAATCAGTGTTATTTTGTCTAGCCAGTTTTTGTGCTTCATCAATTAATGTTTTGCGCTTCAATGCTTCCTTGTCTTCTTGCATTTTTAGAAAGTTTTCAGCGACAAATAAGAACGTGTTTTGATGTTTAATTTGATGTTCTAATAGTAGTTTCTCACGATAGATTTTTGGGTCTATGCTTTGAGCAAGTTGAGTACGGTACTCTTTGGCTAATGTTCTAGCGTAAGTGAGCGATGTGTCTGGATATGCACCTAAACCCAGCTTCATACGTTTTTTGGTGTGAGGATGTGAATAGACAAATATCCAATTTTTCGTTCCATTAGGGCGAATTCTAAGAAATAAGTTTCCACCGTCTCCGAGCGTATATTCTCTATCACCTGCTTTTGCTTTTTTTATTGTAGTGTCATGTAGTTTATTGATCCCAGCCATGCTGTTACCCCTTAGTAAAATGTTCTGTTCCCCTTCACATTAGCGGTGAATCCAGTGGGGCACAAGGGGGGCAAAGAGGCGTGAGACTCAATGAGATTGAAAGATATCAAAAAGAACAAAAACTATTTCATATCAATGTGTTATGCTTTAATTTGAGACTGTATTAGACTATATGAATCGTTAGTCGAGATTCTCAAGAGGGACTGTCAACGCGTGGCGTTTCCAGTCCCATTGAGCCGCGGTGGTTTCAGTTGTTGTGTTTGAGTTTAGTGTTATGCGTTGCCAGCCCCTTAGGTGGGCGTTATGTTTAATCACGTAAAATCAGTTGGTTGCATCTTTTCTTTGCTTTCTCAGGTTTCTAATTTTGGTCTTGTCGGCAAGTTACGTTTAGTGGTCGCTGTTTTCTGGACTCCAATTCGTGGGCGCTAAAAATTCAGAGAGTTGCCTCATTGAAATCCAGAGTGTAGGCGAGGTGAGTGACGTGATTTTGATTTCAAAGTTAAAACCCCGGTTTTTCGGTTTCTCACGTTAAAACTCAAAGTCAGCACAATTAAAATTATGAGTTAATTCAGCTTTTTAGCTTGTAACTTTGGTTTTCAAAGATAAGTCGAGTTAAGCTCTTGGTATCGCAAAACTTAACCCTTTGAGTCTTAAACATAACAAGGCGCTTAAGCGGGATTCATGCCGCGTGGCATTTTTGGTTTGCGGTGATTTTTGTGGTGAAAGTGGTGTGCGGAAACTTGGTTTAGGCGGCACTCACCCCTTAACGCAGCGTTAGCTGATTTTCGGCATCATAAGAAAAGGATTTGTGCGTGAAAAATACAGAAATAGTAAAAGAGCTTTGGACTAAGTTCAGCCAAGGTAATTACGTTGGCTGTGAAGCATTACTCCATGAAAATCTGAAAGTCTTATGGCCGACAAGCCGTGAATTTTATGAAAGCAGAGATGATTTTATTACGGTAAATGAAGCCTTTGGCAAAGACTGGACGTTCGAAATTCTGTCACTAGAAGAAACCATGAGCGATAAAGTAATCAGTGTGGTTCATGTTTCTAGCCCCAGCTGCCCAGACAGTTTTTATGCGACAAGCATCTTTAGTTTTGTATCAGGTGTTATCACCAATATGGAAACCTATTGGGCATTTCAAGATAAGCAGCCAGAATGGCGTAGAAACTTAAGTAAGGTGTATTGATCAGCTAACAAACGCCTCAAGAGGGACTGTCAACGCGTGGCGTTTCCAGTCCCATTGAGCCGCGGTGGTTTCGGTTGTTATGTTTGAGTTTAGTGTTAATGCGTTGCCAGCCCCTTAGGCGGGCGTTAGCTTGTAGGAGAACAAATGACTGTAGATTGGCGTGATAAATACATAACAGAAAAAGGTTTTCGTTTTACAGAACTAATAAACGATGACTTTTTTCAACCTTTCAGAGTCTTATATCAAGCAGGACATTATGTTTCTAGCATTAAGCTTATGCTTGTAGCTGTTGACTCGATTGGCTATATCGAGTTTGGCGGAAGCTCTAGAGGTGAAGATACCCCGTTTGTTAAATGGTTAAATGAGTATGCTGACTTAACCTCAGTCGAGGTTACTCCTAGAGAGCTTTGGGAGCATCGAAATTCACTTTTACACATGAGTAACTTGGATTCAAGGCAAGTCCAAAAAGGTAGCATAAAACGCTTGGTAGCTTATGTCGGCAGTATTCCTCCGGAAGTTGAGTTGTTGGAAGAAAATGCTAAATATTATGACTATCGAGCGTTAATACATGAGTTTGGTCAGGCTTGTAACAAGTGGATTCAATCATACAGTGATGATCCATCAAAGTTTGATCAGTTCATTCAACGATACGATCTCATTGTGTCAGATTCACGTATGCTCCACATTCCACTTACAAGCTAACAAACTGTTTAAGAGTGATTCGCAACGCGTGGCATTTTTACTATGCGTTGATTTTAGTGTTTAAGGTGGCATGCGGTAGCATCGGCATTGCGTTGCTCACACCTTAACAGGGCGTTAGGCCATTCATCATAATTCGGAGTTTACAATGTATAAAATAGTATCTGTGCATAGTTATGAGGATGGTCTGAGTGCAGCGATTAAATTCATCCACTCAGTCTGGGGTACAAAAAATAATCATGTGTTTTATACCGATGCGATCTCTCATTCGAGTCGAGATACTGAACATATCCCCCAGTTCTATTTACTCACATACAATGGAAAGGTAGTTGGATGCTATGGACTAATACTAAACGACTTTATTAGCCGACATGATCTGTATCCTTGGTTGTGCAGTGTCTATATTTCTCCAGAACACAGAGGCCAACGGTTGTCTGGAACTATCTTCTCACACGCTAAAGAGATAGTGAGAATGATGGGTTACTCAAATTTGTATCTTACAACTGGGCATGATGGCTTATATGAAAAGTTTGGGTGGATAAGAATTGAAGATGGATATAGCCCAGAAGGTGAAGTAAGCAGGATTTATAAAATAGCCTTGTGACATTTGCCTAACAAACGCCTCAAGAGGGACTGCCAACGCGCGGCGTTTCCAGTCCCAATGAGCCGCGGTGGTTGCAGTTGTTGTGTTTTAGTTTGGTTGTTATGCGTTGCCAGCCCCTTAGGCGGGCGTTATGCTTAATCCATAAAAATCAGTAGGTTGTGTTTGTCGATTCCCTTGGCATTTCGTTCAGATTTTGTCGGCAATTCAATATTGTTTGTCGCTGCCTAATGAAGCGGCAATGTATCTGGTGCTGAAAATTCAGTGTTATTGCCTCATTGAAATGTTGAGTCTGCGTGGGGTGAATGTTGCTGTCTCAAGTTGTTTTGAGCAGTTTGGTGCCTTTACTTACAGGCTGAAAGTCAGTCGGCAATTGAGCATTGTTTTGCGCTGCCTAATGAAACGGCAATGTGTCTGTCGCTGTAAATTTCAGTGTCATTGCCTCATTGAGTTGTCGTGCCCATGCGTGGTGAGTGAGTTTGTCGGAGAGGTTTTCCACATTGGCCTAGTTGCTAAATGGAAGCCTGCATTGGTTAGTTCATAGGTAAAATTTGAGTCAGTTCTAACTCAAGAAAATTCGAAGTTTTGTCAATAATTTCATTGAGTTATTCTTGAGTGGGTTCAAATGTAAAGTGTTGAAGCTTAAGCATAACAAACGCCTCAAGAGGGACTGTCAACGCGTGGCGTTTCCAGTCCCATTGAGCCGCGGTGGTTACTGTTGTTGTGTTTGAGTATAGTGGTATGCGTTGTCAGCCCCTTAGGCGGGCGTTATGTTTAGTAACGTAAAATCAGTTGGTTACATCTTTTCTTTGTTCCTTCATGTTTCTAATTTTGGTCTTGTCGGCAAGTTATGTTTAGTGGTCGCTGTTTTCTGGACTCCAATTCGTGGGCGCTAAAAGTTCAGAGAGTTGCCTCATTAAAGTTCAGTGCGTTTGTGAGTCGAATGAAGCGATTTTAGTTTCAACGTTTGAGCACCAGTTTTTGGTTTCTCACGCTAAAATTCAAGAGCATTAGAATCAAATTTATGAGTTAATTCAGCTTTTTAGCGTCTGATTTTGCTTTTCAAAGTTAAGTCGAGTTAAGCTCTCGGTATCGCAAACTCAACCCTTTGAGGCTTAAACATAACAAGGCGTTTAAGAGGGATTCATGCCGCGTGGCATTTTTGGTATGCGGTTGGTTTTGGTGGTGAAAGTGGCTTGCGGAAGGTTGGTTTATGCGGCACTCACCCCTTAACGCAGCGTTAGCCATTAATCTGCACTTTGAATGGTTGGAATCAAGATAAAAAACTAGTAAGTTCTTCATAAGAATTAGTAGAAATATGAACAATTTCGGAATTGATAAAGATTGGAATGGTTGATGAAAATTAAAACTTTATTTATTTCAATTGTTGTTTTATTGACGTTTAGGCTTTTTTATGTTGTGGATACACTAGAGAATATTATTACATTTAGCTATGTTTGGTTCGCTGGTGTTGGTATGTTTTTAATTACTTTTTTTCGAGATAAAAGCTGGGTGGTAATATTGCTTGGTGCGTATTCAGATAATCCGATAGCAATTTTTCTCTATCGTTTCTTTTCTATTATGATAATGATCGTCATCCAAGTAGTAATTTCGAATGATAAGAATTTCCCATAGGCAGGGAGTCTTGATGTTTCATATGAACGTTTCTGAGGTATTTCTTTCCTAGTTAAAGGGCTTTTGTCAAGAAGCATGAGTTGCCAAAAATTCATGGCTAACAAACGCCTCAAGAGGGACTGTCAACGCGCGGCGTTTCCAGTCCCATTGAGCCGCGGTGGTTACAGTTGTTGTGTTTGAGTTTTGTGGTAGTGCGTTGCCAGCCCCTTAGGCGGGCGTTAGCTTCTTAAAGACAGAAATCATCAAAWCCAAGCTCAATCGTTC
>NZ_AOMO01000044.1 GCF_000338875.1 Vibrio mimicus CAIM 602
TTTTAAGATCTTAAAACGAAATTTTGGTGTCCAAACGATATGATATTTACAACGCCAATAGACGTGTGATGAACTTCGATAGTCGCCCATGTTATTTGACTCCTCTTACTTATGGTGAATAAGAGTTTGTCTTTAACATGGGCGCATTTTCGGGCAAAAGCCCCTAGGAACAATCACCACCGCTGAAAGCGGTGGTTTAGGGATGACAATAAAAGGCGAGCCATTGGCTCGCCTTTATTTTTCCCTACCATTCAAAAGAACTGAATAGTTTATATTTCATCCAATTCTAAAGTTGAGCGGATAATAAAGAGATCACATTCTCTGGATGAGTAAATCAGCAACTCATTTTTCTAAAAAACTTGGATACAGCATTTCACTTAATTAAAAGTGTAAGAAATTGTCACTTTAGATCAGTAAGTTACTCTATTTGATATTTAGAAGTGACACGCAAAATGCTTATAAAAGCCATTATTTCCATAAGTATGAATTATGAATCTTGATCGCTGAGAGGTTTGATAAAACTCCGTTTTGTTATCTTTCTAACCCATTACCACAGGTAATAAATAATGATAGCTAAATAGACTAGCCGTCATGGAAAACAGCGAATTTTTATATTAATGGAGATTATTATGAGCCCTCAACGTTCAGTATTGGCAATGGCGATAGCTTTGACATTAGCTGCGTGCGGAAGTGACAGCACTCAGTCGAATACTAGCCAGCCAAGTGTTGATAAGCCCAGTCCAGAGATGTCACTGACAGCGCGTGCTGCAGACGGCTACCTCATTGGCGCAAATGCGTGTTTAGACCTTAATGCCAATAAAATGTGTGATCGTGATGAGCCTTCGGCAACCACTGGTGAAAATGGGCAGTTCACGCTACAAGGTTTGACTCCAGAGCAGATTGCTAAAGGCAGTCTGTTGATTGAGGTTGTTGCAGGTCAAACCAAAGATGCTGACTATGGTGATGCGCCACTGACAAAAAGCTATCGCTTAAGTGCACCTCCTGGCTCTCCATTTATCAGCCCATTGACTACGCTAGTGCATAACGAAATTGAAAATGGTCGCACGCTTGAAGAAGCTAAAGCAGCAGTACAAGCTAAGCTAGGTACGAAGCTCGATTTGGCCGCCGATTATGTCGAAGGTAAATCATCAAAAGAGCTTAGCGCTGCCGATCAGAAAGAATTCGCAAGACTTCACCGCATCGCACAAGTCACCGCCACCATCATGGCTGAAAATACAGATAAGTTAGAGCAAGCCGCCGCCAATGCAGGTATCAGTGTTGAAAAGCTGACGTCACTGATTGCGGCTGAAGTGAGTAAGGCGCTTTCGAATGTTGTGACTACGGTTGAAACTGCAGGGGAGAATTTTGACCCTATCAAAGCAGGCCAAGACATTGATAAACAGCATGTGGGCATCAGTGTTGAGAACCTAGAAGATAAAGTGAATATTAACGAAGCGGCTAAGAGTGCCACTGATGCTAACTTAGCTGAATTGATTAAAAATGAAACATTGACATGGTTTGCCGGTGAAGAAGAAAACGGTCTCAAAGAATTGAGCTACGGCTTTGTGGCACTGGGTAAGAATGATGAAGTGATTGATCAAGAATATGAGCTTGATCATGCCTCAGATTCGTTTGTTCCAGTTACCAACATGGCTAATCCTGAACAATTAATTCTAGATAAAGAGGGTTGGGAAGCTGAGACTGATGCCATTGTAAAAATTACCCTCAACGATGATGGTTCTATTACTTTAGAAACGGGTAATTCGTCAAAGAATGAAAAAGTTTCGGCGAAAAAAATGGATCTCAGCGGCCTGAATGTGAGCTCAGTGCTTAAGAAGAGTGCTGACGATGAAGTGTGGGCAAGTGTTATCCCACAAGATTTGATGTTCCCTTCCAACACTTATGGCTACTTGGTTTCGTCCGAAAAACTAGAAGGTGGCTTCTATACCTTTAATAAAGGAAGCTGGTGTAAGGAGGGCGATCCTAAGCGTTATGCAGCCTTAAATCAAATGTGTAACGGCATCAGCGCTATTAAGAACGAGCAAGAAACATGGATTTCTACGTTGGCTGATACAGTGGCGGCTGATTCAGGAAACCGTGAAGGTTCCATTAATTCAGCCGATCTGATTCCGATCGCGGGTTTAGCTGAAGGCCATGTTTTTGCTCACTTATTATCCAACGGAAAAGTAATGTATTACTCAAGAGGTTGGGACTGGTATGAGAACTTTACTAAGTATGCCGAAGAAGGTGAGTGGCAAGACATTACTCAGCATGGAAAAACTCTGCGCAAAATGACATTGCCTGCTTCTATTGCTGGAAAGACAACTTGGAGTAATTTCAACACAGCGGATAATGCACTGTATCTTGCTGAAGTTGATGGTTTCGTTCGAATTGCACACTTTGTAGATCAAAAGGATGAATCAGATTCAAACTATCTGTTCGGTTCTACTGCGGCGCAGTTGATTGTTGATAATTATTCACAGACAACACCACCGACACCACCGACACCACCGACACCACCCACACCAACATCACCGGCAACATTAGAAGCATGTTTAGCTTCGCTACCTGATGCTGGCTATACAAAGCAAGTGGGAGACAAAGTGGTATATGCGGTTGATCGCACGATTAGTGGCTACCCTTCACAATTGATCTTCGAATATTCTTACTTTGGCAGTGGCTATTCTTGGCTCACGGAGGTGAATTTAGTATCAGAAATGCCAAGTTGGATCACTGCGTGGGATGGTTTACTGGAAAAAACCATCATCGATGTTAAGGATCTGAATGGGAATTTATTAGGGTATGAAGAGGCCTATTCTGCATATGGCTACGATCTTGGCCAAGAAGGATTCAATACCGATGGATCCTTTGGGTGGGGTATTGCCAAAGTCGCTTTAGAATCGAAAATCGCGGATGCTGATAAACACTTAGGGATTCCAGTGTTTTCAGGTCCTGCGCTTAATGCGCCTTTGGCGAGCTTTACCGTCGGCGATTCAACGGTGCAAGGTTTACGCACTGTAACCCAACAAACAGAATTGACGGAGATTACCAATGCATGGTCTAACTCAGAGTTTAGTTACTCGGATACCTATGTGGGTAAAGAAACTGTTGAAGTTGCAGCAGGCACGTTTGAAGCTTGTAAAGTGACGCGTGAAACTAAGCTGACTAAGCCTGCTATTACAGAGACGAGTGAAAGCTGGTTGACCAACCGCGGCTTCGTAAAACGTATTCGTGATGAACAATCTTGGAATGCTTATCTCGTAATGGAAGCGAAGTCATTACCTGCTAGTAACTAGTTGATCTCTTGTCTTATGACGAGAAGAACTAAAAACTAATAAGTCATGTCTGCTAATCCGAGTGCCTTGTGCACTCGGATTTTTTTATGGTCAATTTTCAGGCTTTCATTGTTAATCGTGATGGATGGTTGATACCAATTCGTATCGTTAATGAAATTCCTTGTGACGAATCTCGACTTTTACTAATTATATCGTTGTTGGTTTTCGACATTGAATTATTATTTCAATGTCGAAAACCAACGGAGAGCGTTATGAGTGAGTTGTTATCCACTGTGAGTCAAGAGCTAAACCCGGAGACCGCAAATTTGTCGGATCTGCCAGTGCTCAAAATTCTTGAATTGCTGAATGAACATGATGCCAGTGTTGCGCTTTCGATTCGCCGCGTATTACCGCAAGTCGCGGAAGCGGTATGCGTTATTGCTGAGCAAATGCGCCAAGGTGGGCGTTTGTTCTATGTCGGGGCAGGCACCAGCGGACGTCTTGGTGTGCTGGATTCTGCGGAGTGCCCTCCGACTTTTGGCACCGAACCGGAATTGGTTCAGGCGATTATTGCGGGTGGTCATGCGGCGATGCTGAGTGCAGTAGAAAATATCGAAGATTGTCGAGAGTCTGCACCTGCTGAGTTAAGGGCTCGACAGCTCAATGCGCAGGATGTGGTCCTTGGCATTGCGGCAAGTGGACGTACACCTTTTGTGCTATCCGGGCTCGAATACGCAAGACAAGTAGGCGCTAAAACCATTGCATTGAGTACTCGCGGATGGGGCTTGATCTCCGAACTGGCGGATGTCGCGATTGCGCCCGATGTTGGTGCTGAAGTGCTGTCAGGCTCTACGCGAATGAAGAGTGGTTCGGCGCAAAAGATGTTGCTCGGCATGATCAGCACTGCGGTGATGATTCAGCTAGGTAAAGTGCATGGCAACTTAATGATTGATGTCAAAGCCAGCAACGAGAAATTACGAGTGCGAGCTCAGCGCATCGTCAGTGAAATCTGTGATGTGAAGAGGGATGAGGCGCAAGCCTTACTCAATCAGGTCAATTACAATGTGCGCGCTGCGGTGCTGCTGCATTGGTTGGATATTGAGCCACCTCAAGCTCTTCTTATCGCCTCTAAACCTTTCCAATCCCTCAAACAGCAGCTACTGCAAGGAATCTGATATGGCTAACAAGATAGAACATTTGGAAATCATTGCCGACGAGATTGAACGCCATATTGGTGGCTTTGAGAATGTCGCGACCTTAACCAACTGCATGACACGGGTTCGCCTTGTGCTCAAAGATCGCAGCCAGTTCAATATGGAAGCGTTGCGTGAAGTCGATGGCATTAAAGGCGTGGTAGATGCTGGCGAGCAGTATCAAATCATTGTGGGGATGGGTACGGCAGCGAAGGTAACTGGTGTGCTGCAAAAGAGAATGTCAGGCAGGGGTGTGGAGACTCAAACTAATGCTCCTGCAACCGCTCAGCCATTCTCGGTTCGTCGTGCACTGAACACCTTAGCTGCAATTTTCGTCCCAACGATTCCCGCATTGATCGGCTGTGGTTTGGTTTTGGGTATCGTCAACATTTTTAAACTGGTATCGCCTGAATTCGTGGCCGCTTACCCAGAAATTTTTGACCTATTCACTGTGGTGGGCAAAGCGGTATTCGCCGTGTTATCTGTGATGATCGGGATGAACACTGCGAAAGAGCTGCACGCTTCACCCGCCATTGGCGCAGTGATGGCGGCCATTCTAGCGGCTCCGGGGTTGGCTAATATTCAACTGTTTGGAAATACTTTAGTGCCGGGCGGCGGTGGCATGTTTGCCGTATTGTTGGTGTGTGTGTTTTCATCCAAATTTGAACTGTGGTTTCGCAGTCACTGCAAGGAAAGCCTTGATCTCATTCTCACGCCAACCCTGACGATTCTGGTTTCCTCTGCAGTCGCGTTGTTGGTGTTACAGCCGATTGCGCACGCCGTCAATGTTTGGTTAGGCAATCTGGTTTCTGTTGCATTGCTTAATGAATCAGCGGGTTCTGTTGCTGTCGGTGGTGTACTAGGTGGCGGTTTCTTATTCCTACTGTTAACCGGATTGCACCAAGGGCTTATCCCAATCCATGCGCAAATTCTAGAAACGTTTGGCCTCAATTATCTGTTCCCTATTTTGGCCATGGGTGGCATGGGCCAAGTGGGTGCGGCGGCTTATGTTTTCTTAAAAACCAAAAATGAGCGTTTAAAGAAAACCATTACGGGCGCTTTACCTGTAGGGATTCTTGGTGTTGGCGAGCCGCTGCTGTTTGGTGTTTCGCTACCGCTTGGAAAAACCTTTATTGCAGGTTGCATCGGCGGTTTTGCGGGGGGCGCTATGATGGCGGCTTTTAAAGTGGGGATCATCATTCCATTTGGTACGGCTGGCCTGTCATTAATCCCGCTAGTGGGTGAAGGGCAAATTCCTTCTTTCTTGTTTGCTGTGTTGGCTGCATGGGTGGTGGGTTTTATTGCCTCTATGTTGCTTGGCTTCACTGAGCCAGTCGAAAAAAACCAGTAGAATCGGTAGTATCTGGCCGTCACCGCGGTAGTGTGTGGCGGCTTTTTGAGTCAACAAGGGTCTTCGATGGATAAACTCATCAACAAGGTAAAAACGTTAGTACATTCGAGTAATCAAAATGAGCAAAAGCTCTCGCAATTGATTGTTGAACGGCAGTTTGATTTATCGGAGTTGAGCGCGACGAAAGTCGGCGCGCTGCTTGGGATCAGTGATTCGTCAGTGATTCGCTATGCGAAAAGCCTCGGTTGTAGCGGTTTTCCTGATCTGAAGTTAAAACTCGCCGCACAAGCACCGCAAGAGATGGCACGTACGGCTCAATCTGTTTATGCCAGTATTGAAACTGGCGATTCCACGGCGCAGATTATCGAAAAAGCCAAGCATCTGTTTGTGTCGACCATAGAACAATCCATCGGCCTGATTGATGCTGAATTGGTGGAGCAGTGTGCGCAGCAACTGTTGAAGGCCAACAAGATTGCGTTGGCGGGGATTGGCGCTTCAGCCATCGTCGCGGCAGACATCAACCATAAGCTGATTCGTGCGGGTTTTAACGTGCAGTTCAATCAGGATTATCACATTCAAATTGTGCAAGCTTCTCTGCTCAAAGCAAATGATGTGCTGCTGGTGGTTTCTGCGCGGGGGAATACCCAAGAAGTGTTGACCGCGATTGAACGCGCTAAACAAAACGGCGCTCAAGTGATTGCTTTAACACGCTATGGGCGCGATAAAGTGGCGCAACTGGCGGATTATGTGATCCCTTACAGTTACACCGAAGAACATTCTCAATTAGGCATGGTGACCCCACAACTGCTGCAGATGGCGGCTTTTGATATCGTTTTTTTCAAACTCATTACTTTGACAGATTCGTTCAGCATGCATACCGCACTGAGCTCGATTCAACACATACAACAGTGATTGCAAATTAAGGTTTTCACAATGAAGATGGGTAAAGATCCGGATTATCGTTTTTCGCTGGCTAATGAACGGACTTTTTTGGCTTGGATTCGTACGGCATTAGCCTTTCTTGCTACCGCGGTGGGGATAGATCTACTTAGCGCGACGCACGATTCGGCGATATTAAGCCACAGCCAGTGGCTAACTCCGGCATTGGCAGGCGTCGCATTTGCCACGGCCGTGTGGGCATTTCTACGCTGGTATCAAAACGAGAAAGCGATGCGGCTTGAAGGGCCGTTTAAATACAGCAAAAGCCTGATGGTGATGACAGGTGTGGTCATCGCTTTCGCTGTGTTGATCGGGCTTTGGGCATTATGAGTGAGATGAAAACAGAGGTAGAGCGTGATCCCGGTTTGCAGCGTGAAAGAACGCAACTGGCGTGGACTCGCAGTTCGTTAGCGTTAACGGCAGGTATGTTACTGCTGATCAAAATCGGGCTGTTTTCTGCACTGCAACTGGCACTCGCCTTGCTGGGGCTATGGTTGTTACTCCAGCAAATTCTAAAGCGCAAGAATGAAATCGCGACCCAAAGCCGCGTCTTTCACCGTGCAATGCTGCTGCGTAATTTATGGATGAGTGGCGCAGTGGCGATCTGTGCGATTTGGGTTTGTCTCGACCGCTTGGTCTAACGCCCTTTTTAAGCTAAAGCCAATTTTGGTAATGGCTAACGCTGATGGCTAGGTGCTTATTCTTTAGAGGCTAATTGGGCGAATTTGCTGTAGGTACTTACCCGGCCATTGATGTACTCAACACCACCATGCACATTGTTAGCCCGATGGCCGACAATTTGGTACTCAACAATAAACTCGCCGCTGATCACTTTGACGAACAAAAAACCGTCCATCACTTTCCACAAGCCATGCAGGGCTTTGTCGCTAAACATATCTTGTTCAATTAATGTGCCGTTGGGTTTAAAGGTGAGCTGCGATGAAAACCCATCGGCATTAACCTTAATCCACGAGTGTTGATGTACCTCATAGCTGAGAATTTTGCGCCGAGTTTTGATCCACTCTTCGAGTTCTTGCTGTTGCATTGGGCTAAGTTGCGGCAGGGCTTCTAATTCAAGCAAGGTATGGTGCTTTTCGTACCAAAACAGCTGAAGGTGGAGTAATTTCATGCTAACCGGTTGGAATTTCAAACAAACAGCCGCCACTGTGCGCCAAGGTGGATATGAAGTCAACCCTGAAGGCGAGCCTGAAAAAGTGCGGTAGGTCGGGGGAAACCCACCGCACATTCCCTGCTGAGGGAATCGCCGCCTAGCGCGGCTCAGGAGCTTAAAGATGAGGGAACAAGCGGGGTAATTCGGCGCGATCACAAGCTTGATTTAATCGACGCTGCGCGGTGTGAATATGGTTTTGCCAGTGTTCATCGTGCGCCCACATTTCAATCACTAAGGGCACCACACAGTCCAGCTCTTTCAGGTGGCGGAATAACCCATCAAAGTCGACTTCACCTTCTCCAATCACTAAATCACGAAACTGTCCGGCTGAGTGCTCGCTCACCTTGTAAGTGTCTTTGAGATGGATCTGGGTGATGTGTGGTTTGCTTAACGAGAGTTCGGTCAGCAAGTCATAATTCCAACCAGAGATGTTGCCAACGTCCGGGTACGCCGTAAAAAAGGGCGATTGGATCTGCCGATTTAACACTTCAAATTTGCTCAGAGCATTGAGGTAGGGCGTATCCATGATCTCGACAGCCAACATCACGCCAGCGCGCTCGGCTAAACGGGCGGCATGTTGCATGCCCTCAATAAAATGCTGATGAGTGGCTTGGTTAGCTGGCTCATAATAGACGTCATACCCCGCCAACTGGATAGTGCGAATGCCCAGTTTGTAGGCGAGGGTGATCGCCTTTTGCATAATACGCAGTGCTTCATCGCGCAGCGCTGGATCGGCCGAACCAAAAGGAAACTTGCGATGAGCACTGAGGCACATGGATTGCAGTGGCACTCCATAATCCTCACAAAGACGGCGCAACGGGTAAATGGTTGCATCATCCCAATCTAAGCGGCTGCGGCGTTCTTCACTTTCATCCACAGAGATTTCCAGAAAATCGAAACCGAGTTCTTTGGTGCAGGCAAGTTTCTCATCCCAACTTAACGTGTTTGGCAGTGCTTTTTCATACAAGCCGACACGGTGGCGCAGTAAATGTTGATACATGATGGGCTCCCGTTATGGCCAGAAACGGTCGATCTGTTCACGTAGGGCAGCGGCGGTTTGTTGACCTTCTGCGCCTGCTAAAGCACGCCCGGCAATAAAGGTTTTGGTTTTGATCCCTTCAAACAGGTAAATATCTTCCGGAACAATGCCGCCAGTAATCGAAAGTTCAATACCCAGCGCAGAAAGCTGGCGCATTTTGTCGAGATCTTCCGTTGTCCAACCAATACCTGCTAATTCCGCATCACGCGAGCGGTGGTAAATCGCTTGAGTTATGCCTAAATCAACCCAGGCTTTAGCATCTTGCATCGTCCAGTTGCCATAAATCTCGATTTGAATTTCGCCATTCAGCTCATCCGCCACTTTTTTACACGCTGCAATGGTGGCGATGTGCGCGGCAGCCGACACGGTGATCCAATCCGCACCCGCTTCAAATGCCATGCGCGATAAAATTGCTCCGCCGTCCGTGGTTTTCATATCACACACTAGAATGTGTTCCGGATGATTGCTGCGCAGAGTCGAAACCGCCTTCATGCCTTCTGCGAAAGCCAAAATGGTGCCGACTTCAATTACATCAACGTAGCTGGCGACATTGCTGGCCACGGCAAGCGCATCAGAAAGGTTGGTTTGGTCGAGGGCGATTTGAATCATTGGTTTGGTCATGGTGTTTATCCTTGAATATGTTCACGTATCAGTTGAGCAAGCCCAGCGTGGTTGTTATCGGTAGGGCAAAGGTTGCGCGCGTAAGATTTCACGGTGTCATCGGCATTGGCCATGGCAACGCCGTGGCCGGCATAGCGCAGCATGGAGATGTCATTGTGGTTATCGCCAACCGCCATCACATGGTTGGCAGCGTAGCCGAGCTGGGTTACGTATTGCGCAAGGCGATCGCCTTTGCTGTTGCCTTTGGCAGCAAAATCAATGCGGTTGGACCAAGAGCGCTCACCATTAAAACGGGCATTCACCCACGGATGCTCTAGGAGTCGTTCGACCGAGCTTGGCAAACCTTCGACGACAAATTTCCACACAAATTCAGACTCACGAGCGGTTTGATGAAAGGAGTCGATGGCATAAATTTGCGGCGGATGAGTGAGAGAAGCCGCTTGCGCCCATTTTTCCAATGCCTGCATGTAGGCAACGGGGCTGCGCTGTGAGTAAGTCATCGCGTCTTTGATGTACATCACCAGCTTGAGCTGAAACTCTTGTGCCAAATCGATAAAGGTCAGTGCATCTTGTTTATCGATCGCGTTGTGTTGCAGCACTGTTTCGCTCGCGTAGTCATACACATAAGTGCCGTTGCAACAGATGATGGGAGTGGTGAGTTCCAGTTCATCGTAGTAAGGGCGCGCCGCCGTGTGGTGGCGACCAGTGACGATCAGCACATGGCAATGCTGCTGAGCCGCATGAATCGCCTCTTTAACTTGCGGATGGATGGTGTGATCGTCACTGAGTACGGTGCCATCCAGATCTAAGGCGAGCACTTTATACATAGCGATTACCTCTGGCCGTAGTAAGCGTTCGCGCCGTGTTTGCGCAGGTAGTGTTTATCGGACAATTCGGGCTGAATTTTTATGCCGCTATTGAGCGAACGGGTTGCCAGTGCCATAGCGGAAATCTCTTCCAGCACCACGGCGTTATGCACAGCGTCATCCGCATCTTTTCCCCAAGAGAAAGGCGCGTGTCCGGCCACAATCACGCTCGGTACCGCCATTGGGTCGATATGGCGATGGCGAAACTCTTCGACGATCACTAGGCCAGTGTTTTTTTCGTACTCACCAGCAATTTCGCTGTGCGAAAGCTTACGTGTGCAGGGAATATCGCCGTAAAAGTAATCGGCATGGGTTGTACCGAGCGCGGGAATATCGATGCCAGCTTGAGCCCAAATAGTGGCACTGCGCGAGTGGGTATGCACTACGCCCCCGACTTCTGGGAAGGCGCGATAGATTTCAATATGGGTTGCGGTATCGCTTGATGGGTTCAATTTGCCTTCCACTACTTTGCCCGTGAGATCGACAATCACCATATCCTCGGCACGCATTACATCGTACTCTACGCCGCTTGGTTTAATCGCCAGTACGCCGCGCTCACGGTCAATTTCCGATACATTGCCCCACGTAAAAGTCACTAAACCGTATTTAGGCAGTTTGAGATTGGCGTCGAGCACGCGCTGTTTCAGTTCGCTGTACATGTCTCCCTCCTACGCGATGTGCGCTAATTCTTGTTGGGCAGAAGTTTGTTGCGAGAGGGCTTGGTCGATCACGGCAAAGACTTGCTGTTTATCGCGGCAGCGGCGCAGCTTATCCAGATCGACTCCGGTGTCGCTGTTCTCATCATCCAGCACTTGCGTGACTTCCATCAGGCCTTCCATATGCTCATCCGAAGAGCTGCCCGCTAAGGTGATCAGCACATCCACTGGTTCCTCTTCACCTTCGAAATAGATAGGGTTTTGCAATGTCACTAGCGCAAAGGCGGTTTTCAACACGCCGTTTTCAGGGCGCGCATGGGGCAGGGCAAGATTGGGTGCGATGCAGATGTAGGGGCCGAGCTGCTCGACACTGGCAATGATCGCCTCGTGATAGGCTGGCGTAATCGCGCCAGAGGCGATCAACATATCGGTGCCAATTTTGATCGCCTCACGCCAGTTATCGGCTTTGGCTTGCAATTGGATTGAGTTGTTCTCGATTAAGGATTGTTTGAGTCCCATGTTTCTATCTCCAGAGTAGAGCTGATGAAACCAGCTTCTTATTGTCGTAGGGTGGGCGGAAAGAAACGAAGGAGGCATCGCTTCCCACCGCCAGTCGAGTTATCGAATTTTCACAAAATGGTTATTGATGATATCGAGCAGTTCATTGCCAAAGGAATTCGGGTTGAGCATGTTCTGCACGCCTAGAACAAACTTGCCTTCACCTGGTTCCATCTCGGCCGACAGATGTTTCGAGGAGACGATGATGTCGGTGGTCGCGAGTTTGGATTTGTAATCAGAGACCGCGCAAGAATCCATTACGTGGGGAATGCCTTTTTGCTCCAGATACTTGCCGATTTTCATCTTCATCATCATCGATGAACCTTGGCCGTTACCGCATACCGCCAGAATACTGACTGGACGTGTGTCTTGCGCCGCTTGCAATGCTTGCTCAACCGCTTCAATCACTTCCGGCTCCTCGCTGACGGTGATGCTGCCTTGTGCATCTTCTTCGGCTCGTAGCTGTTTTGAGGCAAAGAACATGTAGACCAAAGCCAGTGCAACCAGCACGAAGAAGAAGAGTTTAGACGCTGATAAACCTTGCATAATTGGCGGGAAGACCAGAGCCCAGTCGGCCATGCCCATCCAGCCACTGAATTCCGTACCTTGCTGGGTGAAGAGATGAATCGCCCAAGCTGAGCCGAGCACTTCGATAATGCCCATCACAAAACAGATCTTCATGACCGCTTTCCAACCACCAAAATGGTTAGCAAATACGCCGATGGTCGCGTTAGAGAAGAACATAGGAATGAAGCCGGGGATGATCATGATTGGCGCATTAAAGGCCAGCATGGCCAAGACTGCTGCAAACTGGCCGAGAGCGCCCCACATAAAGCCAAACACCATGGCGTTAGGAGAGAAAGCGTAGATCGCCGCACAGTCAATCGCGAGTACCGCATTAGGAATGACGCGCTCGGAGATGCCTTTGAACGCTTCGGACAACTCGGCGACAAACATGCGCACACCTGCAACAATCACTTGAATTGCTACCGCGAATTTAAGACCGGTTTCAAGGATGTAGATACTCCAGTGAGTTGAACCCGCCATCTGTTGCAGATTATCAAGGCCGAAGGAGAGCAGAATGATCCCGAAGAACACCGTCATCACAATCGCGGTGGCAGCGATGCTGTCGTGGAAAATATGCAGCCATTTAGGCAGTTGCAGGTGATCAACACTGTCTTTTTTATCCCCCAATTTGGGAGCGATTTTGGTGGCGATCCATGAAGCGACTTGCTGTTGGTGGCCGATGGAGAAACCCGCGCCGCCAGTGACTTCTTCGGTCGGTTTGAACATGATGTTAGAAGAGATACCCCAGTAGAGCGCCATCAATACCGCCGAATAAATGATGGTTTCCCACATGCCAGCGCCGAGCACAAAGTAGAACACCGCAATCAACCCCGCTTGCTGGAACATGATGTGTCCAGTCAACATGATGGTACGAATGCCGGTGTAGCGGCGAAACAGCACCAAAAGAATGTTGAGCGCCAACGCCAGTAGTACGGCGTAACCTACCCATGAATAGTTGTCCCCCATGGTTTCCATGGTGGCCATCATCGAGGTGTAGGGGTCAATCACCGAACCCGTTAATCCGTGGTATTGCGACAGTTTTTCAATCACAGGTTTAAAGCCTGCCACCAGTGTGCCTGCGCCCACTTGTACCAGCATGAAACCCACGATGGTTTTTATCGAACCTTTAATGATGGTTGTCGCATCGCGTCTTAGCAGCCAATAACCGATTAAGGTCACCAATCCCAGCAGCAAGGGAGCTTTGGTCATTACTTGGCTGTAAAAAATATAGAAAACGTCGTACAAGAACTCCATATCTTTACCCTTAGTTGTTTTGATGTAGGAAGAGTGATTTTATGTGGTGCGTAAAATCGACCCCTTTTGCTCACGGAATAAACTTTAACAATCAAAAGTAATCATTCAATGCTCATTTGTGATTATTTTGATTTTTATCAATTTTGGTCAAAAGAAAACCATACAAATGATAGGTAGATCACCATGATTTAATTAAATGATTTAAAATCAATAATTTAAATTTATTTGTGATAAATGTATGATTTCTATGCGGAGAAAGTTTGACAAGTTTACGGGTGATTAATAGAATCAAATTCAATCAAGTTTAATCACCAAGTAATCACTAAGTAGACATTCGGTGAGTTTTTTCTCAGTTAGGTGATGGTATGAATGAAGTCCAAAGACATAACGGCATTTTATCTCTGCTTGAAGAGAGTCAAGCGATTAACGTTTCGCACATTATTGAGCGCTTTAATGTTTCTCCGGCCACGGCGCGGCGTGATATCGCCAAGCTCGATGAGCTAGGTAAGCTGCGCAAAGTGCGTAATGGGGCAGAGCGCATTGAAACCCAAAAAAGAAAGTGGTCACCGCTGAATATCAACAGCACAGAGCATTATGAAGAAAAATCACTGATCGCTTTGAAAGCGGCTGAGCTGTGCCAACCGGGCGATAGCGTGGTGATCAACTGTGGTTCGACCGCCTTTTTGCTGGGTCAGCAGTTGTGTGGCGAAAAAGTGCAGATAGTGACCAACTATTTTCCTTTGGCGAGCTATCTGATTAACGAAGATCACGACGATGTGATCATCATTGGCGGGCAATACAATCGAGCGCAAAGCATTTTCCTCAATCCTGCGCCGGATTCACTCGGTAGTTACGCAGGAAACTGGATGTTTACCTCTGGCAAAGGGCTAACCGAAGCCGGATTGTATAAAACCGATATGCTCACGGCCGTTGCCGAACAGCAGATGCTCGAGCAGATCGATAAGCTGGTGGTCGTGGTGGACAGTTCAAAAGTCGGGCAACGTACCGGTATGCTGTTTTGCCCTACCAGCAAAATTGACATCGTCATCACAGGTAAAAATGCGAATGCGCAAGTGGTGAAAGCCCTTGAAGCGCAAGGAACGCAAGTCATTTTAGTGTAGCGTTTCACTCACTTTTACCAAATTAAAATAACCAACCCAACCGCCAGTGCCAATCCTCAGGGTTTCGGCGCTTGGTTCCCTACATCCTAAATTTATCTTAACGTTGTGAAACAAGAGGTGTTGTTATGAGTAAAGTGAATGAAATCACTCGCGAATCCTGGATTTTGAGTACGTTCCCTGAGTGGGGAACTTGGCTAAATGAAGAGATTGAACAAACGATAGTGGAGCCAAATACCTTTTCAATGTGGTGGCTGGGTTGTACTGGGATTTGGCTAAAAAGCGCGGGCAACACGAATCTTTCGATCGATTTCTGGTGTGGAACGGGTAAAAAAACGCAAAAAAACCGTTTGATGAATACCCAGCACCAGATGATGCGTATGGGCGGTGTGGAAGCGCTACAACCTAACTTACGTACCTCGATTTTCCCGCTCGATCCGTTTGCGATTAAAGAAATTGATGCCGTGCTGGCATCACACGATCACGCTGACCATATTGACGTTAACGTTGCCGCAGCGGTGCTGCAAAATTGCGGAGATCACGTGAAATTCATTGGCCCGCAAGCCTGTGTTGATTTGTGGCTAGGCTGGGGCGTACCGCAGGAGCGCTGCATTGTGGCAAAAGTCGGTGATGTGCTGGAAATCGGCGATGTCAAAATTCGCGTGCTGGATTCGTTCGATCGCACCGCGTTAGTGACCTTGCCGAAAGGCGTGTCTTCCTACGATAAAGAGATTTTGGATGGCATGGATGAGCGAGCGGTCAACTACCTGATTGAAACCTCTGGCGGTTCTGTGTATCACTCCGGTGACTCACATTACTCTAACTACTATGCGAAACACGGTAATGATTACCAAATTGATGTGGCGCTGCTCTCTTATGGTGAGAACCCACGTGGTGTGACCGATAAAATGACCTCTTCGGATATTTTACGTGCCGCTGAATCGTTAGATTGCCAAGTTGTGGTGCCATTCCACCATGATATTTGGGCGAACTTCCAAAATGATCCGCGTGAAATTGAAGTGCTGTGGAACATGAAAAGAGACCGCTTGCAGTACCAGTTTGCGCCTTTCTTCTGGCAAGTTGGCGGTAAATATACTTACCCAACTGACAAAGGGCGTATGCATTACCAACACTTCCGCGGTTTCCAAGACATCTTCAAAAATGAGCCGGAGCTGCCATTTAAAGCTTTCCTATAGATATTCGACATATATTGTTGTACGACGGCCTCGGTGTATATCGGAGGCCGTCTTATTATAACTTATAGTGGGAAATTGATAGCTATAGGTATTTGAGTAAAGAGTATTGTCAAAACCAAATACACGATTACTTTTGGCGTAACCATTTTTTCAAGAAATCAACAGCGGCCATAGTTGTTGAATCTGATGTGCAGAAAATTAACGAGAGGCCAAAAAGTTTTCTGCCGACACAATAGCTAGACTCAAGTGGGAAGTAAGCGAAAAAATGTAGTCTCTTCAGCCAGGTATAACAGTTTATGTGATCGTCTTCTGGAGCAACGTTTAATTCAACATAATTAGCCAGTATCACTTATTGTTACGGTTAATCATCAGTCTGATGATTAACGCTATATTGTTCATCTTCTACATTTTGTGCCAGAGATTCGCTGCTCGGATTTATTAATTTTTGATGCTATTATGCCTGTGAAAAACTACAACTGCTTATCGCGGCTCCTAATATAATGTCCGTAATGTTGGTTATTGAGATTAAATTAAATTTTGACATGTTGAATAGTGAATCACTATCAAGATGATGTTTTATATCTTATTGTTTTTAATTTATCCAGTAAACGCTGTAATAATAGAGATTTAAGTTTTTTATTGTGGGTAATAACTTAATTTGTATGTGATTTTTATTTATTTCTATTTTAGAGAACGGATAGCCACAAAAAATGACCGATTTTTTGTGTGAGAGTACCAAGTTTCCCTTAAAAATTAATTAATAAAAATTCAATGTGATCAACTTCGCATAATTAAGGACACTTTGGATTATAGTTGTAGTTAAAACAAGCTGAATCAGAAAAGAGAGAGCTGTGTGCATACCGCGAGTCGGGCGAATCACATCCTTAGTGTAGTTGACAAAGTCGGCCGAGTTTCAGTTGTCGAGCTAGCAAGGGAGTTAAATGTTTCTCCTGAGACTATCAGGAGAGATTTGAAGGTGCTTGACAGTAAAGGAGAGGTAACCCGAATTCATGGAGGGGCAGTGATGAAAAGCTACCGAGATGAGGGGATATCATTCAATGAACGGGTAAATCACAATATTGATGATAAAAGAATTTTAGTAAAAGAAGTTATCTCTCATATTTTTAAAGGCGCTGCGATTGGGTTGGATGCGAGTTCTACCAGTTGGTTGGTCGCTCAGGCACTGCCGAATATTCATTGTACAGTTGTAACTAATTCGATTAACAATATTAATATATTGAGTGGAAAGCATAATGTTAATGTAATTTGTATAGGAGGACGTTTATCGGAAAAGTATAAAGCGTTTTATGGAACGATTGCTAGAAATACTCTGTCTGAGATGGCGTTGGATTTTTGTGTAATCTCTTGTGTGGGTTTCGATGAACATTCTGGTGTATGGGATTCTAATGAGTATAATTATGAAATTAAGCGAGAATTCATTCAGGTTTCCGATAAGGTTATTTTATTGGCCGATAAAAGCAAATATAAAAAGAAAAGCTTGTTAAGAATATGTGGATTGGATGAGGTGGATATTTTAGTGTCTAATGCGGAAGTGATTTTTTAATAAATAAAATATTGTTCATGTGTAAACTGTATTTTTATTTTTTATAAAATTGATGAATATGCCGAATATGCCATGGCATAAATCAAGTAGGTGGCTCTGAGGCTCAAGCTTCTAACTTTCAATTCGCTTCTATTGTTGCATTCAGTGTATTTCGGTTTGTCTCTCCACGGTTGGTTTTTTTATCTGATCTACTTTGGCCTTAAGGGCTATCAAATAAAAGAATAATTCAACATAACGTGAAATAAGAGAACGTAAAATGAACAACTTAGTGAAAATTGGTATTCGGCCTACCATCGATGGCCGCCGTCTTGGTGTTCGCGAGTCTCTTGAAGAGCAGACCATGAACATGGCTAAGAACTTGGTTAACTTCATTACTGAACATATTCGCCACGTAGGTGGTGAAATGTTGGAGTGTGTCATTGCCGATTCAACAATTGGGGGTGTTGCTGAAGCCGCGGCCTGTGCGGAAAAGTTCAAGCGTGAAAATGTCGGTCTGACTATCACTGTCACACCGTGCTGGTGTTATGGAACAGAGACCATTGATATGGACCCACATATGCCAAAAGCAGTTTGGGGGTTTAATGGTACCGAGCGTCCGGGCGCAGTATATCTTGCTGCTGCGATGGCAGGTTATTCGCAACTTGGTTTACCCGCGTTCTCAATTTACGGTGAAGAGGTGCAGGATGCCGATGACACATCGATTCCAAATGACGTTCAAGAGAAAATTTTGCGTTTTTGCCGAGCTGGCCTAACGGTGGCAACTATTCGTGGTAAATCGAACTTATCGATGGGATCCGTTTCCATGGGGATCGCTGGTTCTGTCGTTGATCAAAGCTTTTTCCAACATTATCTGGGTATGCGCAACGAATACGTAGATATGACGGAAATCAAGCGTCGCCTTGATCGTGAAATTTTTGACAAAGAAGAATTTGAGTTAGCGTTGGCCTGGACGAAAGAAAACTGTAAAGAAGGCAAAGACTACAATGGTCGCCCACTCGATGTGGCACGCAAAGAAGAAGACTGGGAGACCGTGGTTAAAATGACCATGATCATGCGTGACCTTATGGTTGGTAATTCCAAATTGGCCGAGCTCGGGTTTGGTGAAGAGGCCTTGGGTCATAATGCGGTTGTTGGCGGTTTTCAGGGACAGCGTCAATGGACCGATCATCTGCCAAATGGTGATTTCAGTGAAGCGATTCTTAACTCTTCATTTGACTGGAATGGTATTCGTGAGCCGTTCGCCATCGCAACAGAAAACGACAGCCTTAACGGTGTGAATATGCTGTTCGGCAAAATGCTGACTGGTAAGGCTCAGATTTTCTGTGATGTGCGCACTTATTGGTCTCAGGATTCGGTAGAACGTGTAAGTGGTTATCGTCCTGAATCTGGCTTTCTTCACTTAATCAATTCGGGGTCCGCTGCACTTGATGGATCTGGTGAAGCAAGAGATGAACAAGGTAATCCAGTCATTAAACCTCATTGGGAAATGGTGTCAAAAGATGTACAGAATTGCCTTAATGCTACTCAGTGGCCACCTGCGATCATTGAATATTTCCGGGGGGGCGGCTTCTCTTCCAATTTCCTGACACATGGGGATATGCCTTTCACTATGCACCGCATCAACCTTATTAGAGGTGTAGGTCCGGTACTTCAAATTGCAGAGGGGCACTCCATCACTCTCCCCAAAGAGGCTCACGAGATACTCGATGAGCGCACTAACCCTACGTGGCCAACAACATGGTTTGTGCCTCGTTTGAATGGTGAAGGTGCGTTTAGAAATGTGTACTCGGTGATGGCGAACTGGGGAGCAAACCACTGTGTGCTTACATACGGTCACGTAGGAGCCGATCTGATTACGCTGGCTTCTATGCTTCGTATTCCTATAGCAATGCACAATGTGGAAGATAAGAATGTCTTCCGCCCTCACACTTGGAGTGCATTTGGTCAGGATAAAGAAGGGCAAGATTACCGTGCTTGCGCAACTTTCGGGCCTCTTTACAAATGACCACAATTGGGCGGGGGGAACCTCGCCCGAATCAGGAGGCCCTATGTCAGTCGTGATGGTTTTAGATTGTGGAGCGACGAATCTTCGAGCGATTGCTATCGACTCAAAAGGGGCGATTGTCTCGTCTCACTTCCTTAAAAATTCGTCAAAATGTGATGAGCAGAACCGTGATTTTCATGTGTGGTATTTTGAAGAGATTTGGCAGAAGTTAGTCGAGTGTGGTCAGCATGTGATTCGTCAAATTGGTGCAGGAAATGTGAAGGCTTTGACGGTCACGACATTTGGGGTTGATGGTGCTCCATTTGATAAAGATGGTCGACAACTTTATCCCATTATCTCTTGGAAATGCCCAAGAACGGTTCCGGTAATGGCACAAGTTGAAGAGGAACTCGACCGCCTTGAACTCTTCCGAGACAACGGTATTGGTAACTACAGTTTCAATACATTATACAAGCTTCGCTGGCTGAAAGAGCACGAGCCGAACGTATATTCAAAGATGGATAAGTTTGTCTTTATTTCATCGATGATCACCCACAGACTGACTGGTGTTTTGACGACAGATTACACTATGGCTGGTACTTCAATGCTAACCAGTTTAGATACTGGTCGCTGGCATGAGAGGGTACTCAATTATCTTGCGCTATCCGACGAACATTTCCCTCCTATTGTGATGGCTGGTGAGCAAGTCGGGCGACTGACAAAAGAAGTCGCTCAGTTATTTGGACTACCAACAAGTACCCCGGTAATTTCAGCAGGTCATGACACTCAACTGGCTTTAGTGGGGTCTGGCGCAGAGGAAAACCAAGCCATTTTAAGTTCCGGAACCTGGGAAATCTTAATGGCTCGAAGTCAGCGCCCAACATTAAACCAACAGGCGTTAGAAAATGGCGTGACGGTAGAGCTGGACTCAGTCAGAGGCTTGTATAACCCGGCCGTGCAGTGGCTTTCCAGTGCGGTTGTTGAATGGGTAGCCAAGCAATTTTTCACTGTGGAGCAAACTGCAGACGAACTATACACCGTCATGATCAAAGAGGCAGAGGAAGTCCGCCAAGGTGCGGAAGGCGTCGTGTTTACTCCTTGTTTCACCGTAGGTACGAATGGCGTAGGTCAGGGTTCTATTGAAGGTTTATCGATACATACTTCTCGTGGACAGATCGTCCGAGCGCTGTTTGAGGGATTAAGCCACCAACTGTGCCAACACTTTAATTATCTCAACCAATTGTGTCAGCTCAATGATGGTCCAATCGTGGTCGTCGGTGGTGGCACAAAAAATGCGTTATGGAATCAACTCAGAGCCAATGCTTTGCAACGTCCACTGCACATAGTGGAGCAAGCTGAAGCAACCGTCACAGGTGCAGCCATGTTCGCCTTCTTCGGTGCCGGGTATTACTCAAGTATCCAAGACGCGCAACGAAACATGAAACCTCCATTACGTGTCGTCAATCCTAATCTGGTCAATTGCCGTTATGACGAAAAGGAGACAAGTCATGCTTAAAAGTATTCATCCCGCAATTTCGCCATCACTGTTAGCAACGCTTTCCGAAATGGGGCATGGCGATGAAATCTTGTTTGCTGATGCTCATTTCCCAGCGCACACCTTAAATCAGAATGTTATTCGCTGTGATGGTGTGGGCGTTGAGACTCTATTGGCAGGCATCATCCCCTTGTTTGAATTAGATCAGTATGTGGCGCGACCATTGGCCATGATGCAAGCGGTATTAGGGGACGAACTCGACCCATCGGTAGAAGAGAAATATCGAAAAGCGATGGCAGTCGCCAATGTAACAACAGAATACATTGAAAGAGTCGAGCGTTATGAATTCTATGAACGTGCGAAACAATGCTATGCCGTAGTCCTTACAGGGGAAACGGCCAAATACGGCAATATCATTTTGAAAAAAGGTGTCACTAGTCTTTAAGGAATTAAAACGTGAATCGATTTGAATTATCTCAGCAAATTATTGATACCTGCTTAGAGATGACTCGTTTAGGATTAAATCAAGGTACCGCCGGTAACATAAGTGTACGCTTTGAAAGCGGGATGTTGATTACACCAACCGGTGTCCCTTATGAAGAGTTATCTCCAGATCACATTGTATATGTGGCCCACGCAGGTCGTTTTGAAGAAGGGAAGCTTCCCTCTTCTGAATGGCGTTTTCATCTAGCCTGCTATAAGCAGCGTGATGATATCGATGCAGTGATTCATAACCATGCAATCAACTGTGCAGCCGTGTCCATTCTAAATAAATCCATTCCTGCCATTCATTACATGATCGCGGCAACAGGCGCTTCAGAAATTCCGTGTGTTCCCTATGCGACATTTGGTAGCTCTCAACTATCCAAATATGTAGAGGAAGGCATTTCGAAGAGCAAAGCCATTTTGTTGCAGCATCACGGACTGATTGTGGGTGAAGTCAATTTAAAAAAAGCGCTTTGGCTCGCTCATGAAGTCGAAGTGTTGGCAAATCTTTATCTGAAAACCTTAGCGATCACACCAGAGGTCCCAGTTTTGGATGACGCATCAATGCAAATTGTGCATGAGAAGTTCAAATCTTACGGCTTACGTGTAGAGCAATAATCAGGAGAATATAGTATGTCATTCTCATTAAACCTTCCTAAATTAAGTTACTTCGGTATTGGCGCCGTCGATGATGCAATAGCGGCACTCACTCAACAACCCGTGAAATGTGCGATGATTGTTACGGATAAGACGCTGATTCAACTGGGTATATTAAATCACCTATTCGAATTGTTGGAACAGACTGCTATTGGCTATGTGCTGTTTGACAAAGTCACCCCCAACCCAACTGCGACACTCGTTCGTGAAGGGCTTGAGATTTACTCAAAGAATGAATGTGATTGTTTGATCGCCGTTGGCGGTGGCAGCCCGGTCGATTGCGCTAAAGCGATTCGTATTTTGGCGGCAAATGCGGGAGACATCGTCGATTATGAAGGCGTCGGGAAGGTGAAGAAAACCGGAGACTTCTTTATTGCAATCAACACAACGGCAGGAACGGCAGCGGAAATGACCTCAAATTCGGTGATCACGGATGAGGTACGCCAAGTGAAAATGGTCATTATTGATTCGAAACAGATCCCAGACATTGCCGTTAATGATCCGACATTAATGCTTGGTTTACCCCCTAGTATTACCGCCGCGACGGGAATGGATGCGCTCACGCACGCCATTGAATCTTATGTAACGCCGGGTGCGCACACCTTAACCAGACCAACTGCATTAGAAGCGATTCGGTTGATTACTCAGTGGCTACCTGAAGCGGTTGAAAATGGTCAGAACATTGAGGCTCGAACTCACCTAGCGGATGCTCAGTTCTTGGCTGGCATGTCATTTAATAACGCAGGCTTGGGATTAGTTCACGCAATGGCGCATCAACCAGGCGCAACTCACGATCTCCCTCATGGTGTTTGTAATGCCATCTTGCTGCCAATTGTTTGTGCATTTAACGCCGCTTCTGTGCCAGAGCGGTATCGTGGGGTTGCTGAAGCTATGGGTGGGGATACCTCTCACTTGAATGATCAAGAAGCGGCACAACTTGCGGTTGAACTGATCAAAAAGCTATCGCGTAAAGTTGAAATCCCAGATGGTTTTAGAGTCTTAGGTGTAGCAGATCAAGACATCGAGTTATGGATCGATAAAGCAATGAATGATGTGTGTTTAGGCGGGAATCCAGTGACACCAAGTGCTGATGAGATTCGCTCCTTATATCGAGAAGCTTTATAAGTAGGAGCTTCTAAACATAGAGATAATTGGGGGCGCTCTGTGCGTGGCAAAGAGAGGTTATTTGTAAGTTCTGTAGCTATTCCCCAAAACACGAAATATTCCTAGCTACATAACTAGCGGAAGGATGTATGGATGCAACAATCGTACAAATGAATGGCATTACCAAGCATTTCCCTGGGGTGTTAGCGCTGGATAATGTCAGTTTCAATCTCAAAAAAGGCGAAGTGCACGCCCTAATTGGCGAGAATGGCGCGGGTAAATCTACACTGATGAAAGTATTGTCTGGGGTGTATACCCCAGATGATGGACACATCACCTATGAGGGTGAACGAGTGATGTTCACCAGCCCAATCTCAGCACAAGAGAGGGGGATCACGATTATTCACCAAGAATTCAACTTGTTCCCTGATCTGACGGTGGCTGAAAATATCTATATCGGTCGAGAGTACACCAGTAAAAACAAATGGGTGTTGGATGAAGAGGCGCAAGCCAAAGCCACTCAAGCGTTGCTGGATAAACTCAACCTCGATATCAAACCAGAGATGTTGGTTGAAAGCCTGACAGTGGCACAACAGCAGATGGTGGAAATCGCTAAAGCGTTGTCGGTGAACGCCAAAGTACTCATCATGGATGAGCCAACAGCGGCCCTGACCGAGTCAGAAATCGAGAGTCTATTTAAAGTGACCAATATGCTCAAAGAGCAAGGGGTAGGGATTGTATATATCTCGCATCGTTTGGAAGAGCTGGCACAGATAGCAGACCGCGCGACAGTATTGCGTGATGGGACCTTCATCAACACCGTAGATTACCGCACCGTTAAAATCGACGACCTAATTGCGATGATGGTGGGTCGAGACCTTGGCGATATCTACCCTCAACGCGCCAATAAGCCGTCAGAAGAGGCAGTGCTTGAAGTTAATCATTTAAACCGAAAAGGCGTTTTTAATGATGTCAGCTTCCGTTTAAAGCGCGGTGAGATCTTGGGCTTCACTGGCTTAATGGGGGCAGGACGCTCAGAAGTGGCTCGCGCAATTTTCGGTGCAGACTCAATCGACAGTGGCGATATCAAACTATTTGGCCGACCAGTGGAAATCAGCAATGTGCATGAAGCCATCCAACTTGGGGTTGCTTACCTAACCGAAGACCGCAAGAAAGATGGTTTAGCTCTGGGGATGTCAGTACAAGACAACATTATGCTGAGCAGTTTTGATGATTACTCAAATGGTGCAGGGGTAATCAATGAGCGCACATCGAGAGAGATATCCCAGAAGCTAAGAGACAAACTGCGGATTAAAACCCCGAGCCTTGAGCAGGTCGCGGGCAATTTAAGCGGGGGTAATCAGCAAAAAATCATCATCGCTAAGTGGATATGTAAAAACACTGAAATTTTGATTTTTGATGAGCCCACTCGAGGGATTGATGTAGGGGCGAAGCTGGAGATCTACGAGCTAATAAATCAACTGGCCAAACAAGGTAAATCCATCATCGTCATCTCTTCAGAATTGCCTGAAGTATTGGGTATATGTGATCGCATCTTAGTGATGCGTAACGGGAAGATAACCGGCGAGCTTCAAGCGGAAGAAGCCAATCAAGAAAATATCATGAAATACGCAACATTAGAGGGGTAACAAATGAGTAGCGATGTAAGTGCTGATGACAAATTATCAACGTCATCCAGAAAAAGTCAGGTACTGAACAAAGAACTCATCATGAAGTTTGCACCTTTAATCAGCTTAGTCTTACTAATGATTTTCTTTAGTTTAGGAACCCCTTACTTCCTTAACGTCGATAACTTACTTACGGTTGCCCTGCAGACCTCAGTTATAGGGATTATTGCGATAGGGTGTACCTACGTAATTATCACTGCGGGCATCGACCTATCGGTGGGGTCGGTGATGGCCTTCTCGGGTGTCTGCGTAGGTTTAGCGGCATCAATAGGTTTGCCATTACCGATTTGTATCATGGTGGGAGCGTTAGCCGGCGCACTTTGTGGTGTGCTGAACGGGGCGTTAATCACTCACATCACCATTCCTCCCTTTATTGCGACGTTGGGGTTGATGATGTCTATCCGTGGCCTCAATTTGGTGTTGACCGATGGCCGAGCTTTGTACTTTACGGAATACCCAAGCTTCAAGCTGTTGGCGCAAGGTAAATTGTTTGACGCTATTCCTTACCCCGTTATCTACTTTGCTGCGATTGCCTTTATTGCGGCTTACCTTCTCAAACGTACAGTCATTGGTCGGTATATCTACGCTGTGGGAAGCAGTGAAGGGGCGGCACATCTTTCAGGGATTAAAGTTAATCGCGTCAAAATGTTTGTGTACACCTTCTGCGGTTTAATGACGGGCATTGCAGGGGTGATTATTACCGCGCGTTTAAACTCGGGTCAACCGACCGCGGGTGTAGGGTATGAGCTTGAAGCGATAGCGGCCGTCATTATCGGTGGCACCAGCTTAATGGGCGGAATCGGCACGATAGGGGGAACGATCATCGGGGCATTCATCATGAGTATTTTGAAGAATGGATTAAACCTGATGGGGGTATCGCAATTCTGGCAAATGGTTGCAATGGGTACAGTTGTCATCGCAGCGGTTTACCTAGACACACTAAGAAAGAAAGTGAAGTAATGCAGTAACGATAGAAATATTCAATCACAAGTACCTTATTTGATATATGGAGAATGAATAATGAAATCTGCCAAATTAATTCTACTTGCAGTACTGGCTGCGGTCGGACTGGGTACCGCCCAGGCAAAGGACGATATGTATATCCCAGTGGTCAGTAAAGGTTATCAGCACGAATTCTGGCAAACGGTGAAATTGGGTTCAGACACAGCGGCGAAAGAATTGGGAGTGAAGACCAATTTTGTAGGCCCTGCATCTGAGACTCAGATTTCAGAGCAAATCCAGTTAATGGAGGACATGATGGCGCGTCGCCCAGATGGGATTTTACTGGCGGCGCTGGACTCTAATGCGTTAGTGGTACCAGCGGAAGAAGCGAAGTCTCGTGGTATTGAAATTGCGACGTTTGACTCGGGTATTAACTCTGATATCCCAGCTAGTTTCATCGCAACGAACAACGTAAAAGCGGGTGCGGTTGCAGCAATGACCTTGGGGGAAATGCTCGGTGGTAAGGGTAAAGTAGGCATTATTGCTCATGTTGCTGGTGCCCAAAGTACGATAGACCGTTCGAAAGGGTTTATTGATGCGATGAAAGAACAATATCCCGACATCACGGTGTTAGAAGTTCAGTACAGCGATGGCGACCCACAGAAAGCACTGGATAAGACGATCGATATGGTGCGTGCGAACCCAGATCTGTCGGCAGTGTATGCGACAAATGAAGGCTGTACTTTGGGGGTAGCGAACGCAGTTGATAACTTGGGTATTGCGGGTAAGGTCAAAGTAATGGGCTTTGATAGCACGGAAGGCATTATAGCGTTTTTGAAAGCGGGCACTATCCAAGGCTTTGTGGTGCAGGATGCGTATCAAATTGGCTATCAGGGTCTGACAACACTGTACAACGTACTAAAAGGTAAAAGAGTGCCGAATGTGATTGATATTCCGGTGAAAGTCGTAACCGCGGAGAATATTGATAAGCCAGAGATGCAGCAGTTGCTCTATCCATTTGGTAAATCCAAATAACGAGGGAACGAACTTCTTGGCCATGAAGATTCATGTGGTTCCTTTAACCATTGCCAGTGTGTCTGGTCTATAAGAAAACCCCCAGCACTGAGTGCCGGGGGTTGAATGAAGAGAAGAGTGAAATTACAGCTCTACACTTTTCACCATACCCGCTTCAGCATGCCCCGGGATGTTACAAGCAAACTCCACTTTGTTGTCACCTTGGAAATGCCATAACAGCTCTTTGGCTTTGCCCGGTTTTACGGTGACAGTGCTGCCGCTGTCGTGTTCATGGTTACCCATTTGACGCATCATTTCACGGTGTTTCAGTTGCTCCGCGGCTGAACCAATCGAAAATTCATGATCGATTTTGCCCGTGTTCATCACCACAAACTGAACCACATCGTTAGGTTCAATGGTCACGTCTTTCTTGAACGTGATCTTCATGTCATCACTCAAAATTACGTGCACCACTTTGTTTGCTTTCGCGCCCGGTGCTGGCATCCCCACATCAGATATGCCTTCCATACCCATCATTTGGGAATGATCCATGTTCATCATGCTGTGGTCCATTTTTCCACTCATTTCGGATTTGCCCATGTTGCCATGATCCATCTTGGAGTGATCCATGGTGTTAGCAAAAGTGGTGGTTGCGGTGAAAGTCAGTGCCATCGCAATCAGTGTTTTCTTCATCATTGTTATGTTCCTTTTTTGGGTTTCGTTTTGTTTGATTTTTAGGTTATTGAGCGGGGCGGTTTGCCCCGCGATCTTAGTGTTTTGGAAGCTCTTTGCTTTTCCAGAGTTTGAAAATGGCGGGCAGCACGAGCAGAGTCAGCAAGAGTGCGGATGCCATGCCGCCAATCATTGGGGCTGCGATGCGTTGCATCACCTCCGATCCTGTACCTTCGCCATACATAATGGGGATAAGGCCAATGATCACCGTCAGAACCGTCATCATGACTGGGCGTACGCGTAAACCGGCCCCTTCACGAATAGCCTCAGTGAGATCTTTCATGCTCAGTGGCTGATGATTCTCTTCGGCATCCAACTTTTTGCAGTGCCATGCTTGGTTGAGGTAAACCAACATGATCACTCCAATTTCAACGGCAACCCCAGCAAGGGCAATGAAGCCAACGCCAACTGCAATCGATAAGTTATAGTTTAGGTAATGCATTAACCACAGGCCACCCACCATGGCGAGGGGAAGTGTCGCCATGATGATCAGCACTTCACCCACGCGTCGGAAGCTGAAATACAGCAGCAGCATGATGATGGCGAGCGTGATTGGTACCACGACACTTAAACGCTCTTTGGCGCGTTCCATGTATTCGTATTGACCAGACCAAGTCAGCGCATAACCGGCAGGCAGAACCAGTTGCTCGGCTACGGTTTTTTGTGCTTCTTGTACGTAAGTCCCCAGATCGCGACCATCAATATCCACAAACACCCAGCCATTCGGGCGTGCGTTTTCGGTTTTGATCATCGGTGGGCCATCTTCATAGCGAATGTCGGCAACATCGGCTAGCGCAATACGCGCACCGTTCGGAGTGACGAGCGGTAAGTTTTGCAGTTTCACCACTGAGTCGCGGTAATCTTGCGGGTAGCGAACGTTGATTGGGTAACGCTCCAGTCCTTCAATGGTTTCACCCACATTCATACCACCGACAGCAGTGGAGATGACTTGCTGCACATCTTTAATGCTCAAGCCATAACGTGCGGCGGCGCGGCGTTTGATATCGATGGTCACGTAGCGTCCACCCGCCACTCGCTCAGCGTAAACCGATGCGGTGCCTTGAACACCTTTCAGGATCGGTTCAAGTTGCGCGCCAATTTTTTCAATCTCCTTCAGCTCTGGGCCTGAGATTTTGATCCCGATGGGCGTCTTAATGCCAGTCGCAAGCATGTCGATACGTGTTTTAATCGGCATGACCCAAGCGTTGGTTAAGCCGGGGAACTGCACCAGATTATCAAACTCCTTACGCAGCGATTCGGTGGTGACACCTTCACGCCATTGATCACGAGGCTTTAACTGAATCACAGTTTCAATCATGGTGAGTGGCGCAGGGTCGGTGGCGGAATCCGCACGGCCAATTTTTCCCCATACCGTTTGTACTTCCGGCACGGTTTTGATCAGCTTATTGGTTTGTTGCAGCAACTCACGCGCTTTACCAACCGAAATGCCCGGGTATGTGGTGGGCATGTACATCAAATCGCCTTCATCCAATGGTGGAATAAACTCACTGCCGAGTTGGCTGGTGGGGTAGTAAGCTGAGGCCATCAAACCCAAGGCCAACACAATCATGGATTTTGGGTATTTCAGGCTGAGGTTTAATAGCGGGCGATACAGAGCAACTAAACCACGGTTGACTGGGTTTTTATGCTCAGAAAGTACTTTCCCGCGGATGAAATACCCCATCAGTACCGGCACTAAAGTAATGGCTAGACCTGCTGCCGCCGCCATCGCATAGGTTTTGGTAAAGGCGAGGGGAGAGAACATTTTCCCTTCTTGGCCTTCCAGAGCAAACACAGGCACAAAGCTTAGGGTGATGATCAGCAAGGAAAAAAACAGTGGCGCACCGACTTCTTCTGCCGCTTTGCCAATCACTTGCCAGCGGTTTTTATCCGTGAGTGGCGTGCGCTCAATATGCTTGTGAACGTTTTCGATCATGACGATCGCGCCATCCACCATCGCACCAATCGCAATCGCGATCCCCCCCAGTGACATGATGTTGGCGTTGATGCCTTGCCAATGCATGACGATAAAGGCGGAAAGAATACCGACAGGCAGACTCAGCGCGATCACCAAGGAAGAACGGATGTGGAACAGGAACAGCGCGCAGACAATCGCTACGACGATGAACTCTTCCGCCAGCTTCTTCCAAAGGTTCTCAACCGCAGCATTGATTAACGTTGAGCGATCATAGGTGGAGACGATTTCTACCCCTTCCGGCAAGCTGCGTTGCAGTTCTGCCAACTTGGCTTTGACGTTGTCGATCACCTGACTGGCGTTTTCACCAAAACGCATCACGATGACGCCGCCTACCGCTTCGCCTTCGCCGTTAAACTCGGAAATGCCACGGCGCATTTGTGGGCCGATGTTGATGTCGGCAATATCGCCAAGCAGCAGTGGTGTGCCTTTATCGGTCACTTTAAGTGGCAGTGATTGAATATCTTCAATGCTGGTTAAGTAACCCGTGGTGCGCACCATGTGCTCCGCTTCGGCGACCTCAATAACTGATGCGCCGGTTTCTTGGTTACCGTTTTGGATCGCCATGTTGACTTGCTGCAAAGTCAGGTTATACGCGCGCAGTTTTGCCGGATCGATCTGCACTTGATACTGCTTGACCATGCCGCCAACGGTCGCGATTTCCGATACCCCTTCCACCGTTTGCAGTTCGTATTTCAAGAACCAATCTTGCAGGCTTCTGAGTTGGGCTAAATCATGCTTACCGGTTTTATCTTGCAACACATAGCTGTAAATCCAGCCCACCCCGGTGGCATCTGGGCCCAGTGTCGGTTTGGCATTGGCAGGCAGTTTCGGGGCGACTTGGCTTAAATACTCCAACACGCGCGAACGTGCCCAGTACATGTCAGTTTTATCATTGAAAATGATGTAAACGTAAGAGTCACCAAAGAACGAGTAGCCACGTACGGTTTCTGCCCCCGGCACCGCTAACATGGCGGTTGTCAGCGGTAGGTGACTTGATCTTCCACCACTTGCGGCGCTTGTCCGGGATAACTGGTTTTGATGATGACTTGCACATCCGATAGATCCGGCAATGCATCCACCGGCGTCATTTTCACACTATAAAGACCACCCAAGGTGAGAAAAAGGGTAGCGATGAGCACGAGAAATCGGTTGTTGAGAGACCAACGAATAATGGCTGAGATCATTGTTGACCTCCGATGGCTTCCAGTTGTTTCAGTGAGTATTCCGAGCCATTTCTAGCCACTAGAAATCGGACTTTCTGGCCCTCTTCAAAGCCGGAAAGGTTGATGTTATCGCCCACGGAAAAGTTGATTTGACCTGCATCCCAGCTCCATTCGGCAACCGGAAGGTGCGATAACGTCACCATGCCGAATTCGGCCATTAAGGTGGACACATCGCCGTTGATCCACATTTCCCCCGCGACTTGCGAGTTGCCGGCTTTGACATCGATGATCTCATATTGGCCGGAGTCGTTTTTCTGCATTTCAAACTCAATTGGCTGACCTTTTTTCAGTCCGCTCAGATCAATGCTTTTAGCGACATTGAAGTTCATGGTCATGGCGGGCCAATTCCATTGAGATACCGGCTGGTGGTTGATGGTTAACATGCCGTGATTGGCCATCACATCGGTAATTTCACCTTTGGCCCATGCGGTTTCTGCCGGGGCTTCAACACCATTGATGCGCGAAAGATCGGCCGTTTGGCTTGATTCTGAATCGAGCATGAAATGCGCGGAGGTGACGATGCGATCGGTTTGCGTTAAGCCTTGCAGCACTTCGACTTTGTCATCTGCTTCGCGGCCAATTTCAATACGCGCTGAGCGGTATTTGCCTTCGCCTTCTGCCAGTACCACACGAGTCATCCCACCGGATCGGATCACGGCCGATTTCGGCACGGTAAGCACTTTGGAATCACTCACCGGCTGCAAGGTGATATTGGCAAACATATTGGGCTTGAGTTCGCCATTCGGGTTAGCAAATTTCAGGCGCATTCTGAGTGTGCGCGTTTTAGGGTCAAGGATGGGATAAACGTAATCCACTTTACCTTGCCACTCTTGGCCGGGTAGGGCATCCAAAGTCATGCTAGCTTGGCTACCTTTGTTTAGCCAGTGAGCCTGACGCTCAAACACTTCGGCATCCACCCACACTTCGTTGAGTGGGCCAGCGCTGATCACGGCTTGCGCTGGAGATAAATATCCCCCTTCACGAATATTCAGGCTGGCAATCACGCCATTGGCTAACGCTTTCACTTCGATGGTTTGGGAAGCTTTGCCACGACGAATCACTTGATTGATCTGCTCACGATCTACGCCAAGTGAGCTGAGCCTTTCGGTTGCCCCTTTGACCAGGCCCTCACGACCGGTTCGCACCGCGTTCAACAACTCTTCTTGTGCTTTTACCAACTCTGGAGAGTAGAGGGTAAATAGCACATCGCCTTTTTTCACTTGCTCACCTACGGCGTTGATGTAGAGCTTTTCTACCCAACCGGAAACGCGCACGTTGGTTTGCCAAAGTTGGCTTTCGTCAAACGCGATATAACCGACGGTTTCAATACGAGGTGACAATTTGCTGAGTTCGACCTGCACCGTTTTCACGCCCAGATTATTTTCGACCGCCGGATCGATTTTTACTGTGCCCGGTTTGTCATTACTGCTTGCCAAATCCTCGGCATAAACTGGGATCAAATCCATCCCCATCGGTGATTTGCCCGGTTTGTCACGTTTGTAATTCGGATCCATCGGTGCAACCCAATAAAGTGGCTCATTCGCCCCTTTGCTATCGGCAGTGGAAGCCATCGCGCTCATATCGTGGCTATTGAAGTATTGGTTAGCCGCAAAGCCCAGTGCGCCGCCAATCAGTAAAGCAATGGTTGTGGTTTTTAATGTTTTCATGAGGTTATTCCTTGGCAGATGAGCGACGACTAGATTCAGCATTCAGTTCAGGTTGGGTGACGGAGTAATCAAACCCGCCAAGCAACATGGCTAAATTACTGCTGACTTGGTTGTAGTCAGTGATAAGACGCTGCCATTCCAATTCGACAGCCAGTTCATCCCGAGTGGCGGTAATCACATCGTTGAACTGCGAAGTATTGTTTTGATAGCCACGTTCCACTGCTTTGGTGCGTGCTTTGGCTTGATCAAGCAAAGTGGTTTTGTAACGTTCGAGGCGTTGCTCAAGATTGGTACGGTCAACCAATAGGGCATTGACCTTGGCATTCATTTGCGCAAGAAGCAGATCTTTTTGCGATTTGGCGGCACCCACTTGGTATTGCGCGGCGGCATGGCTGCGATCTTGGCGATTACCCGTAAATAACGGGATGTCCATCGTTAAATAGGCGCTCACCAGATCGGAAGCGGGTTCTCCTTTCATGTTGTTGGCTTGGCGATAGGCGTACATCACTTCCACCCCAAATTGTGGTGTGTACGATTGCTCGGCCAATTCCACTTGAGTTTGGTTCACCGCAATATTGGCATCAGCCATACGCACCATAGGGTGCTGCGCCAAGAGTGGGAAATACTTGCCTGATGACGTGGTTTCGAGCAAATCATCCAGCTTTTGCCAATCCAGTTGATTACTGGTTTTCAACTGAACTTGATTGGCGAGCCATTCACTGCCCAACCATTCGGACATTTGCGAGAGAAGCCGACGCTGCATTTGCTGATTGGCTTGCAGTTTTTCTTCTAACTGGCTGACTTGCAGTTGAGCATTCAGCAGATCTTGCGCTTCATTTTTACCGATGGAGTAGTTGGTGCTGATGAAGCTTTCCAGCTCGCGCATTAAGCGCTGATTTTCACGCAGCACACGTTCCGCTTGCTGCTGATAACCTAGCTCCAACCAGAGTTGAGTGATACCGTTGGCGACTTCTCGCTCCCGATTTTCGACTTGCAAAGCCATGCCATCGGCTTGCTGTGAGGCTTTTTTGCCTTGCAAATCTAAGGTATCGCCGCGCTCAAATTGTTGCATTAAACCAACGGAAATATTGGTCATCGCATCTTCATCAAATTTGAAGCTATCGACCGGTAAACCACCAAAACCGACTTTGAGTTTGGGGTCCATGAGCGTAGTCGCGGCAACGCCGGTTTCTCGCATGGCTTGGGATTGGGCATAAAACTGCTTACGGCTTGCATCGTTGGCGAGCGCTTGTTCAATAAGCAGAGTCAAAGGATCGCTTTGGGACAGCAACTGACCTGAAGAAGTCGCAGAAGACTGCGCCATCACAGGCGTTACGACCAGAGCGGAAACGCTGATACACAGCGCCAATAGGCTCGGTTTCATTTTTTCTAATCCAATCTGCACGTCAAAAAAAGACGTGAAAACACACATCACGGCTCACAGGAGCACAGTGACACGACGAATTTGTGATTGAATTAGGCTATTGGAGGTCGATAGAGGGATTGCTGCCTTTGCACTACGGATTTTGCGGATTCATAGGGAATCAAAGCTAGTTGGTATTGTGCAGGTAGGCTATAGGAGGTTTGTGGTAAAAACGCGAACACACTCACGCATGCAGCGGTACAACAGTTATGGATCGAGGGAGCATCACTCATGCAATGGCTTGAGTTCTCCTGCATCGAGGAGTTGCCCATCGGCATGGTGTGAGACATTTGGCTGCTATCCATCATCACGCAACCGGAAGGTGCTTCAGCTTCAGGTTCGGATTGGTGAGTGGAGGCACTGATCATTTGCCAAGTCATTAAAGGCGCGCTTGAAGCAAAACTGGAGCTCAGCATGGCAAACATGCTGATGATGGAGATCCAGAATATGCGAATGGGAGATAAGCGCATTTTGTGCCTTGAATGAAAAACTTAGCCGTACTTTAAAGCTTTACCCTAGGGGAAGGTCAAGCGCTGATTTGGGAAAGTTAGAGGCTAAAAGCGGTTTTGGTTAATTGCAAACGTCATGACAGCCTTTGCTTACCGTTTCTCAATTAAAATCCCAAGAGAAACCCACACTTACATCACCATTATCATTCGATTGAATGTGAGTTTTGACATCACTATTTGGAAAATGGGTGACATAGCATTCCACATTGCGGTTGCTACTCGAATCTGGGTAGGTATTGAGATGTTTCTTAGTCTCTGCTGAGCATCTATCACCAGTAAAGGCATTTAACTGCGGTGTTTCATCGATTGCATAAGGAGAATTTTTCCATGAGTTATCTTCAGTAATGTTGTACTCAGTATTAATAAGATCCTCCAGAAATATGCCTTTTGCCAAACTAGGCGTTGCAATTACAAGTAATACAATCGATAGGAAGATGTGTTTTTTCATTACTATGCCTTTATTCATCGTCGTTATTGAATTTGTTGATGCAATACTAAATAACCATGATTCGTAAATCAATAAGAAATTATCGCAAAACGATAAGTTTATATTGGTAATCAAGTTACCTTTTTGATTAGAAAAGAATGAAATAAGAGATTAAAAGCATATGTATTGCTCAAATAACAACCTCAGATCTTATCCCTCTCGCAGAAGAGAAGCTGGCCAAAATCTGCATATCGACGTGATTTGCACTGGTGACTTCCGTGCTAGCGAGGTCATATCTTGTTTCTTGCGTTTCGAAAGTTTGCCAGTTTTTGTGCATCATTGTGTTAATGGTTTTCAGCTCAAGCTCAGCAATCTCGCTTTCCATCTCTATTGAGATAGTATTTTGCGAGAAATCGCGCATAATCCTGCTATTCAACACTCAAAGAAGAAATGACTTATGACTGATTTTCAATATTACTTTCATCAACTTCCTTGTTTTGACTGTAAAAAAACCACAGTAAGCACGGATCTGGGCTGGTTAACGGCTGCAATGAAAGAGGATGTTTTGGCACAAGTGGCGGCAATTATCGCGCAAGACAACGTTGAGCCAGATCTTTCAGTGAACGTGACGTGTACGAAAGAGGAAGCGCGTGATTACTTATTGCTGAACTTCTACGGTTACTCAGAAGAAGAACTGGCGAACCAAGTTGAAGCGGAAGATGAGCAAGAAGTCGCGGATGAAATCGCGGAATTACTGGCAGAAGGTAGTGATACGATCGTGTTTGAACACGAAATCGCCCTGCAAAGTTGTACTGATTGCGAGATGGATGAAGAGTAAAACAAGGTTTAATCCTGTTACTTTTTGTTCTATCGGTGATGAGGCTCTCTCTAACCGAAATAAAAAATCCCTCAGCGTTGGCTGAGGGATTTTGTGTTTTAGATAGGGGATTTATAGTTTATCCCACGCCATATCCCAATGGCTGCCTGTACCCGGTTGGTACTGGGTCGCGTTGGTTGACCATTGTTGGCAGTAGCCAGAATATGGCCACGGCTTACATTGGTAGATTGCACCGTCAGAACCCAGAACTTTGGTACCTGCCACATACTCTTTCAAACCATTAGGGAAGACAAAATCATAATCCCCCGGTGTTGGTGGGGTTTGTGGCTCAACCAACATGAAGTCTAGCGTTTGCTGATCTTGCAGATTGCCATCGCGATCCTTGATGCGAGAAACCAACATATGATGCCCCGCTTTGGCTTCGCTCAGTTCTAAGGTTACTGATTTCAGCTCGCCATCCGTCATCGCTTGAGTCCGGCTCGCTAGCGGTTTTTGGTGGTGGTTATAAACCGTCAGTTCGGCTGTCATTTCACCTTGTGCTTCTAAAGTCAGATCAAGCTGAACAGGCTGCTCGTCAATTTCATACTCTTTCGCTAGACCAGAAACTGTCAGTGAATACTCAGGCTGTGGCGCTTCAATTTGGTAGCCAATTTCAACACGCTTCAAGCCGCTGCCTTCTTTTAGGTAAATCGGGTTAGTGCCGTAAACCGGAACAAACTGATCTCCATTGAGTTGACCAGCGCGTTGCTGTTTTTGCGTCTGGTTAATCTTAGTCGCCAGAGCGTAAGACCATTGATTAGCTTGGGTTAGCGTCTCAGAGTCGATTTTCAGCTCAGTGCGATAAGCAGGGTTTTCACCTGTTGCATCAAACACACGTGTGTATACCGTATCGCCAATGCTAAGGTCCATGCTTGGAATGATTTGTCCGGCTTGGTTCCAATCGGGTAATACTGGGCCGTTACCGTCAAATTTCACGTCAATCACGTTATAGAAAGAAGCCGCGGTATCACCCACATCCCATACCGCAAGGATTACTTGATAACCTTCACGCTCAGGCACAACACATTCGTGGTTAACACGTTTTGGCGGCTGCACCATATTGCCTTCCACCACACAGAATGGATTGAGATCAAAGGCATCGCGCGACAGTGGCTGGTTTGGGTTCCAGTTTGGCTTGGTGATGTAGTATTTCCAGTCTTTAGTGACGTGGTTGGCGGTAAAGGTCCACTCAAAGGTTTGTGGGCCAGCTTGAATTGGGCGTTTTACCCAGCGGTCGGCAGTTTGTTCATCCAGTGCTGCGGCCAGCGCCGTTTCAGCACTGGCAATCTTGCCATCACGAGGACCTGTTACAGGGAAGCCGTCAGGCCCTTCTACACTTTGCGGTTCGTACTGAACACCACCACAGTTAGTGTTTTTCTCAGCAGTACCATTGGCGGCAAATTTACATAAAGCGGCACGTCCTTCTGCAATGCCGTTTTCCACTGCTGAGATATAACCGTGTCCATAGGCGACTCCACTGATCGCCGATAGGATTAACGCGATAGCGGTCATTTTAGGTTGCTTGTTCATCACTGACTCTTTTTTGTTGGCTGACTGTTGGGTGCTGACAAATTCTTGTCAGGCATCGCTCAGAAGTGTTCTGAACGGCACCACATTCAGCAACGCATAAAGACACAACAGATTGCTGTTATGGCAACCCCGCTATCATAGGTTTGAAGTCGTGTTCGTCGGGAACCTCTTTAACCCACAGACCGGAAGCTTTGCGTCCCACTTTTTCAAGTGGTTTGCCGAAATGTGATCGAAGGCAAATTTAATCAATTTGGGGTGGGAAAGCGAAGTGGTGACAGATTTTGTGGAATGAAGCTCTCATCCTTAATTTTTAGAGCTAAATAACTAATATCTACATGAAATATCAGATGTTTATTGAATTCGTTCTGTTATGCATCGAGCTCTTGGGAATGCGTTTTTACTCCTTTACTGATCTGAGCGCATGGCAGAACGTATACTCAAGTGTCTCTATCCAAATGAGTTTCCGACTCTACTGTTTGCCATAAAGGAGCACCATGCACTATCCGGTTGTTCGATTGATATTGGGGGATCAACTCAATCATGCTCACTCTTGGTTTACCGAACCCAGAGACGATGTGTTGTATCTGATCGCGGAGTTGCATCAGGAGCAGGCGTATGTGCGTCACCATATCCAAAAGCAGTGCGCGTTTTTTGCTGCCATGAAAGCATTTGTCGACTATCTATCGGCAGAGGGGCATCACGTCATGCATCTGGATCTGGATGCCACAGCAGAGTTTGCCGATTTGCCGCATTTGATCAGTCAGGTATGTTCCCAAGTTCAAGCCAGATCCTTTCAGTACCAAAGACCAGACGAATATCGCTTACTCGAACAGTTAGCGAATTTACGTTTGCCTGAAGCGATCATTGGTTGTGTGGATACCGAGCACTTTCTGTTGCCATTTTCTGAAATCACCGAGCAGTTTCCTGCCGGAAAAGCGGTTTTGATGGAACACTTTTATCGGAGGATGCGTAAACGTTTCAGTTATTTGATGGAACCGGATGGTAAACCAGAGGGTGGACAATGGAATTTTGATGCGGATAACCGCAATAAATTAAAAGCGCAGGATCTGCTTAACTTGCCAGCCCCGCTGCGGTTTGATAACCCAATCTCGTCGATGAAAGCACGTTTAGATCGGCATGGGATCGAATCAATGGGTCGGGTGAGGGATTCTTTGCTATGGCCGATTAATCGTGCGCAAGCGCTCTCCTTACTGGCGCATTTTTGCCAGCTCTGCTTACCCAACTTTGGCCGCTTTCAAGATGCGATGACGGCGGAGCACCCGCACAGCTGGAGCCTCTATCACAGTCGGCTTTCATTTGCGCTGAATTGTAAGCTGCTTTCCTCACGCGAAGTCATTGAAACGGCAATTGAAACTTATCGTGTTGCTCAAGGGGGGATCTCTTTAGCTCAAATAGAAGGTTTTGTGCGGCAAATTTTGGGCTGGCGGGAGTATGTGCGCGGCATGTATTGGAGCAATATGCCCAGCTACAAAACACGTAATCATTTACAAGCTTCGCGCCCGTTGCCGGGCTATTTTTGGCATGGGCAAACTCACATGCGTTGTCTACAACAAGCGATCACACAATCACTGAACTTTGGCTATGCACACCATATTCAGCGCTTAATGGTAACAGGAAATTTTGCGCTTCTGACTGAGTGCAATCCGGATCAAGTCGATGCATGGTACTTAGGGATTTATATCGATGCGATTGAATGGGTTGAGCTTCCTAATACCCGTGGCATGGCGTTATTTGCGGATGGCGGTTTGATTGCTACTAAACCTTATGCCGCGAGTGGCTCTTACATCAATAAAATGAGTGATTACTGCACTTCGTGTTCTTATCAGGTTAAACAGAAATCAGGTGAGCATGCCTGCCCACTTAATTCGCTCTATTGGCGCTTTATGCTCAAACATCGTGACCGACTCGCTAACAATCCTCGAATTGGGATGCTATATAAAACATGGGATAAGATGAAAAGTAGCGATCAACAGGCGATTTTAGCAACCGCCGAAGCTTACATTAACCAGCTTGAAACTTTGTAACACAGGCCGAGCTAAGCCAATAAATCACAACTCGGCGCAATATTTGCTTGGTATTTTCAGTCAGACGTCGGATTTCAAGCTCGTGCTTAGGCGGCTTATCCCATGACAAGGTGAGCGTAAAGCTAACGCTTCGACAAAATCGCATAAAGAAATGGTGTGTTTGCTCTAATGAGTGGAAGGCTAATAAAATAATGTTTTATTGATAATGCATTGTTTTTATAGGTGTTTATGACTTACGGATTACGCATGTACGCCCGAAAGTCATTGCAGCTTACTGTGAAGTACTTCAAAATTAGGGCGTTTCCATTTCTTCTTGGTTAAGAATGAGGTTTTGATGAGAGTCGCTGATCTACTAAAGCATCGAGCTGAAAACTTGGTTAAGCACACTGAATTTAAACAGTGGGTGTCTCCGTCTGTGCGCGAGTACTGGGATGACATTTTGCACAAAACCAATCGTCGCCCGCTGTTTGCGTGGGTGAAAGATCTGCACCTGCCTGCCAATGAAGAAACGCCGATTCCGGAACCGATTGTGCTCAAACCGGAAGCTCAGGCTTTGTATGATCAACTGCAAACCCAAGTGGGGGAAGTGATCCACACTGGAGACTGGTTGCTGGTCGATCAAGAACGTATCAATCAATTTGGTATGGTGACTGAAGATATGCAGTGGATTCATACCAATCCAGAGCGCGCGGAATCAGAGTCGCCGTTCAAAACGACGATCGCCCACGGTTTCTTAACTCTGGCTCTGCTGCCTAAGTTGACTGACAGCGTTGATGAAGAGAAATCTCTGTTCCCTACCGCAAAAATGGTGGTGAATATTGGGCTTAACTCGGTACGTTTCCCTTATCCAGTGAAATCGGGCAACCGAGTACGTGCTGTGAGCACGTTATCAAAGGTGACACCAATCAAGAAAGGCCTTGAGATTGAACGTGAAATCAAGGTTGAGATCGAAGGCGTTCGCCGCCCAGGTTGTGTGGTCGTTTCCGTTATTCAACTGCATTTCTAATCGATTTTGATAAAAACAAGGAGAGCATTGGCTCTCCTTGTTTTTTTGCATGAAGCGACAGATCTTAGCGCTTATCAAACCGTAGCTTATTCAACATCACTTGGCATGATATAGCCGTATTCCACAATCAATTTCTTCGCACGATCCGACTGTAAAAAGGCAATGAATTGTTGAGTCTGTTCATCGGCCTTATCCGTGTAATGTAGAATCAAAAAAGGGCGCGACAATTGGTAACTGTGCTTGGCAATGTTATCGGACGTCGGGTCGGTTTTCTCAAACTGAATCGCTTTGACCGACTTATCTACTGAGCCGATCGAGATAAAACCAATCGCTTGAGTGTTGTGGTTAACCAGCGTCTTCATCATGCTGTTGCTGTTCACGACTAACGCCGTTGATGCCACATCAGAAACTTCTCTATTGTTCAGTGTTTTGGTCAGTCCCATCAAGCTTTCAAAACTGTAGCGCGTTCCGGATGACGCTTCGCGGGTGACTACGGCAATTTTTTGGTCTTTGCCGCCGACCTGTTTCCAGTTCGTAATTTGACCTTTATAAATACCATACAGTTGTTCACGGCTTAGATTGGTCAGCGGGTTGGCTTGGTTAACGACTACCGCTAAACCATCAAATGCCAGCATAAAACTGTTCAAATTGTCCTGTGATTCACTTTCCGTCAGGTAACGCGAGGTCATGGCAATATCGGCAACCCCCTTTTTCAGTAATGCAATCCCTGCGGTGGAGCCAACGCCTTGCACAGCAACATAAGTCTCTGGGTGCATCTTGTTATACTCTTCAGCGAGTACATCCATGATTCTAGTCACTGAGGTGGAACCTGAAACGGTAATTTCACTTGCTTGCGCAGAAGGTGTCATCGCTGTGATGGAAAAGAATAGTGCGCAAACGGCGGCAAGTGCCATCCTAAACATAAAGTAGCTCCCATATTGTGAAAAAATCTTGTGCAGTATGCCTGAAACGTATGACAAAAATGTGAATGCGTTTCTAGGTTTAGTTCTGGATTTGTGAAATCAGCAGGGATTGCTGTGATTGCTTATACTCAAATGACACTGAGATCATGGAATTGCTTTCCACAGATAGCGATACTGAGTCGACTAAGTCACCAGTGAGGTTAAAAATGATTGTCAACCTTCTACAGCGACAGCTTGAACGGCGTGCAGAATTGCTCTGTATGAGCCGCAATCAGAGTTTGCCTGCTGAGTTAGGCAAATCCAGCTTTGAGCCGATCGAAAACGGAATACAGTTTATTCTGTGCCACTACAAGCTCGATTCGACCCACTGTGATTATGAAAGTCTGGTGGCAAAAATCATCTGGGAAGAGGCTTCAAAGCAGTGGGCGCTTTATGTCTACGATGAAAAGCAGGCCAGCAGCGAACCTTGGATCCCTTATCCATTTTTGGCTCGTAGCGAAGATTTAACCGCCATGATGCGCGAAGTGGAGAAAGACCCTAAAGCTTATTTCTGGGTATAGTTTGAGACACGAGATAAACAAAAGGCATTCCGAGGAATGCCTTTTTGGTAAGAGGGCGAAAGCCTAAGCTTATCGAATTACGCTTGAGGTTCGCTATTCTCTTCAGTATTAGCTTGTGCTTCCGTGGCCAGATCAGCAAACACTTGAGTTGGTTTACCCACTAGGCTGCGGTTTTCTTGGTTCACTTCTGCAAGAACGATTTCCAGTACATCACCGAGTTTGTACACCACTTCTTTATCAATCGACACCGTACCATCTTCGCCATTACACTCGATACGCTCTTTGTTATCGAGGATCAGCGCACCCGGAATAAAGGCCATTGCGCCGTTTTCGAGTAAGCGAACACGCATACCTGGGCGGTTGATGTCAAAGATCTCTGCTTGGAAGCGAGTTTCTTTCGCTGGCTCATCGGCCAGAGTGCGAGCATAGAGCCAATCTGCCACATTACGTTCGGCAATTTTGTGATGCTTACGATGCAGTGCAAGTTCTTCACCAACAGTCTCATCCGGCGTTTGCACAGGGGCTTTGCCCAGAATGTGTGCTTTCAGCAGACGGTGGTTAATCATGTCGCCGTATTTACGAATCGGTGAAGTCCAAGTTGCATACACATCAAGACCCATAGCGAAGTGGGGGAGAGGCTGGTTGCCAATCTCACTGTAGCTCTGGTACTTACGAATACGGTTATCAAGGTAGCTAGTTTCTTGTGTTGCCAGCCAGCGGCGCAGAGCGGCAAAGCCTTCCACCGTTGCCAGTGTTTCAGCATCGGCATTCGGTGCACCGTGTGCTGCCATCAACTCCACCACATCGGCCATTTTCTCGGCTTTGAAACCAGCATGGGTATTGAATACACCTAAACCAAACGTCGCTTGCAGCGTTTTACCCGCACAGATGTTTGCAGTGATCATCGATTCTTCGACCAAGCGGTTCGCGGTGCGGCGCATGTCAGCATGAATCGCCACCACATCGTTATCTTCACTCAGTTCGAAACGGTAGTCTGGGCGGTCTGGGAACACAACCGCGTGGGTTTCACGCCAGTTGGCACGTGCTTGTGAGAAGGCATAGAGATCACGCACCACTTGGGCGATTTCTTCGCTTGGTTGCCATTGTTCCGAGCTGCCAGTTTCCAACCAGTCAGAAACATGGTCGTAAACCAGACGTGCATGTGACTTTATGTTGGCTGAGAAGAAGCGAATATCATCGCCAATCACGCCATCTTTACTAATGGTCACCGAGCAGCATAGGGCTGGACGAACTTGGTTTTCCATCAGTGAGCAAAGCTCATCGGCTAGATCACGCGGCAACATTGGAATGTTGCGACCCGGCAAATAAATGGTAAAGCCACGCTCACGAGCGACTTTGTCCATCTCATCTTCTGGTGTGATGTAAGCGGTTGGGTCGGCAATCGCGATAGTCAGCGCAAAATCACCGTTAGGCAGTTTTTGTGCGTACAGCGCGTCATCCATATCTTTGGTGGATTCACCATCGATAGTGACAAAAGGTACCGCAGTCAGATCTTCACGAACCAAATCTGCATCATCTTTCAGTTGCCAGTCGTCAATGCCAGCAGGTTCACTGTTTGGCAGATCATTTTCGGCCAACGTCACCCACCAAGGCGCAATCTTGTCATTAGCATCGGTGATTTTGTGTGAAATCTCAGCGAAGAAACCATTGTCACCTTTAAGAGGGTGGCGAATGAGATGAGCAACCACCCAGTCACCTTCTTGGAAGTCAGCTTCGTTGAGGCCTTTCTTCGTTTTCGCCTTCAACGCCATCTTTTTAAGTTGTGGATGATCAGGCGCTACATTGAGTTTGCCTTTAAACAGTTTTACGCGGCCAATGAAGCGAGTCAGTGATTGTTCGATAAGTTCAGAAGGCTCTGCGACTTCACGTTCATTTTCGGTGCGGATGAAAGCCACGACTTTGTCGCCATGTAAACACTTCTTCATATAAGGAGGCGGAACAAAGTAACTGGTTTTGCTATCGACTTCGAGGAAGCCAAAACCTTTGTCACTGGCTTTGATGGTGCCTTCTTTTTTAGGCAAGGTTTCTTGGATTTTTTGCTTAAGCTGCGCGAGGAGCGGATTGTCTTGGAACATCTTTTTTATCTAACCGTTTAAGTTGGGCACACTATAATCATTGAGGGACTGGATTACTACCGAAAACGTGAGTTCGAGCATCGTTGGCTGTTTATTTATTCGCTGAAATTGTCAGCAAATTTGGTGTTTTGACGGGTTTTTTCGGTCAATGAGGCATCATTTTTCCTTTGCTAAGAAATTTTTGTGATGAAATTCAATTTTTCCTAGCTTTTTTTTATGCTTTTAAGGAATAATCCGCGTCCCTTATATGTCCCTAGCGGCTTGATGCGTTTTAATACTTATCCGCATCTGAACGGACTCAGCAATTCATTGGATTGGTTGGAAATGGTAAAGCACGTGGGACCTTGGTTATTTCTTCATTTAGTGGGATCCCCATGCAAGATACTGCAATTCAATTCAGTGATTTAGCACTGAACAGCGCCATCCTTTCTGCCCTAACCGAAATGGGCTTTGTATCACCTACACCTATCCAAGCAGCAGCGATTCCTGTTTTGCTCGAAGGTCGTGATGCACTGGGTAAAGCGCAAACAGGTACGGGTAAAACAGCGGCATTCTCACTGCCTCTGCTGAACAAACTTAATCTGTCTCAACACAAGCCACAAGCTATCGTTATGGCGCCAACGCGTGAGCTGGCGATTCAGGTAGCGGCTGAGATCAAAAACCTTGGCCAAAACATCAAAGGCCTGAAGGTTCTTGAAATCTACGGTGGTGCTTCAATTCTTGATCAAATGCGCGCTCTGAAATCTGGCGCTCACATTGTTGTGGGTACTCCAGGCCGCGTAAAAGATCTGATCACTCGTGATCGTCTACACCTAGACGAATGTCATACTTTCATCCTTGATGAAGCAGACGAAATGCTCAAAATGGGCTTCGTTGATGACGTTACTTGGATCATGGAGCAAGCTCCAGAATCAGCACAACGCGTACTGTTCTCTGCAACTATGCCTCCAATGGTAAAAGAGATCGTTGAGCGTTTCCTACGTAACCCAGAGTGTGTTGACGTAGCCGGTTCTAACCAAACTGTGGCTAAAGTTGAACAGCAATACTGGGTGGTAAAAGGTGTTGAGAAAGATGAAGCGATGGCTCGTCTGCTTGAAACCGAAGAAACTGATGCTTCTATCGTATTCGTACGTACTCGTCAGGATACTGAGCGTCTAGCGGATTGGCTGTGTGCGCGTGGCTTTAAAGCGGCGGCTCTGCACGGTGATATCCCTCAGTCTCTGCGTGAGCGCACCGTTGATCATATCAAGCAAGGTGTGATTGATATTCTGGTTGCGACTGACGTAGTAGCACGTGGTCTGGACGTTCCACGTATCACTCACGTATTTAACTACGACATCCCATTCGATGTTGAATCTTACATCCACCGTATCGGCCGTACTGGTCGTGCTGGACGTAAAGGTAAGGCGATCCTGCTGGTTCGTACTAACCAAATTCGCATGCTGCGCACTATCGAGCGTGTAACTCGTTCTTCTATGGAAGAGATCCAACTGCCGCATCGCGATAAAGTGGCTGAATCTCGTCTGACTAAGCTGGGTCAAGAACTGGCTGCAGATAAAGAGTTCAGCTCACTGGAGCGTTTCGCTGAGCTGGTTGAAAAACTGCAAGCGTCACTGGAAATCGACTCAACCACACTGGCTGCGATTCTGCTGAAACGTCAGCAAGGTAAGCGTCCTCTATTCTACGTAGGTGCTGACCCAATGATCGAAGCGATGGAGCGTGAAAAATCACGTCGTCGTGAGCGTCGTGATGACCGCCGTGATGGTGATCGTCCTGCTCGCCGTGAATTCGGTGGTCGTGATCAAGAGAACCACGATTGGGATACTTACCAACTGCAAGTTGGTCGTGACCAAGGCGTTCAAGTGAAAGACATCGTGGGTGCATTGGCGAACGAACTGGGTCTGACTAAAGGTTCTATCGGTGCAATCAAACTGGCTCAAGGCCATACGTTTGTTCAGCTGCCAAAAGCCATGTCGAGCGACGTTTCTAGCAAGCTACGCAAGCTGCGTATCCGCCAAAAAGAAGTGGGCGCAGTAGTGTGTGACTTCGACGATTTCCGCGAATCTCGTGGTGGTGCTCGTCGTGAAGGTGGCCCACGTCGTGACGGTGGTCGTCGTCCAGAAGGCAACCGTGAAGGCGGTTTCCGTGGTGGTCGTGGCCGTGGTGGTGAAGGCCGTCCTTTCCGTGAAGGTGAGCGTCGTTTTGAGCGCAACCGTAGTGGTGAGAGCAGTGGTAGCTACCGTGGTGAACGTGGCCATAGCCGTCGTCGCGAAGAAGCATAATTCACTGAATTAACTTGAATTGATAAGCCCGCAGGTAAAACTGCGGGTTTTTTGTTATCTGCGTCGCATACTTTCATTTCATTGCTACACTTTAAGCGGGTGATAAATAAGCAGAACAACCAATTCAACCAATGAGGTGGAGCATGCGCAAATGGCTATGGATACTTTTACTGTTAGTCACTAAGGTCTCTGCGGTTGAGGTTACCCCTTATATCGTCAATGGCACAGTCGCGACCGTGAGCAATTATCCCTCTTTTGCCAGTTTGGCGATTTATATCTCACCCTATCAATACAGCACTAGAACTTATTGCGGTGCTACGGTTCTTAACTCACGTTACATCCTCACCGCGGCACACTGCATCTATGGCGACAGTTACGCCATGCTCTACACCGTAGCGATTCCTCAGTTGCAAGATGAAAATGATTACCCGAATGGCAACATTCAGTTCGCTCGTGGCGCAGAATTTTACTATCCCGATAACTATGTCCATTCTTCATCGGCCTATTGGCCGAATGACATTGCCATTATCAAGCTAGAAAACGACCTTAATGTGAGCAATTTTGTTGGCGTATTGAATAGTACGGTGAATGATAACTACCCCACGGGTGGCTCCTACAAAGCAGTCGGCCACGGCTATGTGAGTACCAATACCACGGGGGGAACACAACTACTCGAAACGAATCTGACATTTGTTCCATTTTCCACATGTACAGCTTATTACGGAGCCAATTTTAGCTCGGGACATCTCTGTTTTACTGGTCCTCAGTCTGGTTCATACCGTAACTCAACATGCTCTGGTGACTCGGGCGGTCCTGTCTACTGGGATAATGGCTCAGGTTATATTCAAATTGGAATCACCAGTTTTGGTCCATCCATTTGTGGTGATGCTTCTCAACCTGTTACCTCTGTCTTCACAGAAGTTTCTGACTATTACAGTTGGATCTTGCGGGTGATGAACGGGTTAGAGACGCCGAAATATTACGTTACAGAGAGTAACGGGGTGCGTACATTAAATGTCGGGGGAACCACTACAACAGTAGCTAGCCAAAGCTCATCAGGTGGGGCAATCTCTTTCCTTGTTACTTTATTGCTGGGCTCTCTGATCGTTATTCGGCGTAATAAACTGAATATTTGAGTTTTGTTGCCAAGGGTTGTTTGATTTTAAATGTTAATCTGACATTATCGATATTCATTTACTAAATCTATAAACAATCCTAGGTAACGACTTTGAATAAACTAAAACTATTCGTTGGCCCTCTTTATCCTATCGTTTGCGCTTTGCTTGCCTTGTTAGCCATTTTTACGTTATCCCGTTTAGGGTTGGCGATTTGGCATTTTGACCGCGTGGCGAATGCAGAAGGTTGGGTACGCATTTTCGCCAGTGGTTTACGGGTGGACTTTGCGTCAATCTGCTACTTGTTCATTTTACCTGCACTTTTGACTAGCTTAATTTCTGGTGAGCATTGGCTGGGTCGTATTTGGAATTGGGTGCTGCGTGCTTGGATCACCGCAGGTCTTTGGCTTGTTGTATACATGGAAGTGGCGACACCTCCTTTTATCATCGAGTACGATCTGCGTCCTAATCGCTTGTTTGTGGAATACCTGATTTATCCAAAAGAAGTCTTCGGAATGCTGTGGTCTGGCTACAAACTGGAGCTGTTTATTGGCCTAGTTGTGAGTGTGCTGACTGTGGTACTCGGCTGGAGATGGAGTAAAACTCTGGTTTCCGATTTGCGTTACCCGAAATGGTATTGGCGTCCAGTCATTGCCGTGCTTGTGGTTGCAATCGGTATCTTAGGTGCCCGTTCTTCATTAGGGCACCGTCCAATGAACCCTGCGATGGTTTCTTTCTCTAGCGATCCTTTGATGAATGATCTTGTTTTGAACTCTTCGTATTCCGTGATTTTCGCTGCGAAGCAAATGGGATCAGAAGCCAATGCGTTTGAGTTTTATCCTAAGATGGATAAACAACTCGTGATTGATGAAATTCGAGCTTCTATGAATGTGGCTCCAGAAGATTTCGTTAGTGACACTAAACCGTCCATGGCTAAACATGTTGCGGCTTACCAAGGTACGCCTAAAAACATCGTGATCTTGTTGATGGAAAGCCACGGTGCGCGTTATGTGAAAAGCCTCGGTGGGATTGATGTTTCTCCAAACATGGACAAACTGATTAACGAAGGCTGGGCATTCACTCGTATGTACGCCACGGGTACTCGCTCTGTACGCGGTATTGAAGCAGTAACTACGGGTTTTTCTCCAACGCCAGCTCGCTCTGTCGTGAAGCTTGGTAAAAGCCAGAATAACTTCTTCTCGATTGCGGGTTTGCTGAAAACTAAGCAGTACCACACGCAATTCATTTATGGTGGCGAGAGCCATTTTGACAATATGAAGAGTTTCTTCCTCGGTAATGGCTTTGTGGACATGCAAGATCTTCCCACCTTCTCTAACCCGAAATTTGTGGGTTCATGGGGAGCATCGGATGAAGATCTATTTAACAAAGCGGATGAACAGTTCACTCAAATGGCAAAAGAAGGTAAGCCTTTCTTTAGCTTGGTGTTTACCTCGTCTAACCATAGTCCATTTGAATACCCAGATGGCGTGATTACTCAATACAACGAACCTAAACAGACGGTAGAAAATGCGGTGAAATACGCTGACTACGCACTGGGGCAATTTGTTGAAAAAGCAAAGAAATCACCTTATTGGGATAACACAGTGTTTGTTGTAGTCGCAGACCATGACGCGCGCACGCAAGGCACTAATCCAATCCCGGTTGAATATTTCCATATTCCAGCAGTTATTTTTGGTGGTGATATTGAAGCGCGTAAAGATGATCGCTTACTCAGCCAGTTGGATTTGGCTCCGACGCTGCTTTCCTTAGCCGGTATTAGCAGTGAAAACCCAATGATCGGCTTTGATTTAACCAAAGACGTTCCCGTTGAAAAACAACGCGCGATGATGCAACGCGACAAAAACTTTGGTTGGTTAACACCGGATAACCAAGTCGTCGTATTGCAACCAGGACAAGATATCACGACCTATCAATATGACTCAGTGACACATAAGATGACACCGCTTCAGCTTGACGAATCGATCGTGACTCGAGCGCACGCCAACGCCATGTGGGGTAGTTTGGCATTCAAAGAAAATTATTACACCGCACAAAAAAGTTATGAATTGGAAAAATAAGCCATTTCATTAACTGGAAAACAAAGAAGGCGACCAATGGTCGCCTTCTTTATTACTTTAGAGTCACTTACAGAACATTGTTTTCACCATATGGTGATTAACGATCCCAGTAAGCTTCTTCCAAGCTATCTTCACGCTCTGGTAATGCACGTGATAAACGTGGTGAGTGCTGAGTCAACACTTCATAGCTCACACGGTTAGCGTATTTACACACTTGAGAGAGCGAGGAGTAAGTCAAATAAGGCTGATCATGCTTGGCTGAATTTGGCACATTACGTTGGTGATACGCGTTAGCCGCCATATCATGCAACAGTGCAGAAAGTGCGCCATCACCAGCGCCATTGGTGTTTTTAATCTCCAGTGGGCCGCCTAAATACGGGCCAATGTGTGAATACACCTTCAGCGGATGAGTACAGTCTTGCTTGCGCATGGCTCGGCTGAATTCGTACTTGTTAAATTCAGGAATATTGCCTGGTAGCAGCGGCAGCTCCGTTTCACGCTTGGCAGATTCTTCAATATAGCCAGCCATGTACAAACCTACTGGGCCTGCAGTACACAGAACCAAGTCAACCCATTCCAGAGCCTTATCCGCTGTAAGCAGTGGATCACGTTCACCCGTTAGTGCTGCGCCTTCCTCTTCGTTCATCGCAACGGCAGTAATGTGCTCTTTCATGTAGTCTTGCCACCACTGAGCATTACCTTCGATCACATACTTCGTGCCTAGAGTGAGTACTACGGGAATGCCGTGTGCTTTCGCAATCTCAATAGCACGTTGTACGGCCTGTGGCATTGGGTCTTCTGGTTTACCACGCATCAAATAGGATGAAACAACCAGAGCTGAAGCTTTTTCAAACACTTCTTCCGGAATGCTATCTGGGCGCAGCTTGTTCATGTGCCCTTCATTGATCGCGAAAGTACGCTCGCCATCTTCAGAAATCAGGGTATAACAACGACCAATTGGGCCATCAACCGTTTGCAAATGGTTGAGGTTCATGCGCGAAGAGGTTCGGCACAGGTAGCGATAAGCGTATGAGCCGACTTCGATATTTTTCGACATTACACCCAGCAAAACTGATTTACTGTCCGCCAACACGGAATAGTTGTGCAATGTATTACCAATGGTATCTCCCGGATATTGGTGAGTGATCAAGCCACGTTCAACCAATTCTTCGTAGAGCGCATCCGCTTTACTCTCTTCCAGTACCAGCGAATGACCTTTGCTGAGATCGTAGCGGGCAAGGAAGTCGTCATCGACACGAGCTTCAATATCCACGATGGTCTGACCCACACCCACAATCGTTGGGCGGTGGAGCTTCGGTGTTTGCTGAATTTGGTTTACGAGTGGATCTCGGGCGTGAGTTGGAAAATAGTGCTTAGATTTGCGCTGGCCGGGAAACTTCATATTGAAAGTGTTGATTGAAAATTTTCGCGCATCATATCACAGTTATGAAAGATTACTTTCATTTTTATTACAGCCTGAAGTGATATGAAACACACCTCAGGCTGCTGAATTTCAGCTTATTTTGTCGGTGTTTCAGGGAAGGCGTTGTAAGCCTGTGTTCCCCATAAAGGAATGGTTGATAAGCTATGTTTGAAGCTGCCTGATGTTTCTTTAGTAGAGTAGGAGAGATACATCAGGGTTTGGTTCTTGGCATCAAAAATGCGGCGAATCTTCATCGATTTGAAGAAAATGCTTTTGGATTTTTGAAATACCACTTCACCAGAAGAGGATTTATCAATTTGGGCGATCATCTCTGGCGTTATCTCACCAGTTTGGCGGCAAGAAATCGAAGAATCGGAAGGATCTGCCAGACTTAAATCGGCTTCAATACTCGCGACATGACAGGTGACACCAGTGACAATCGGATCATTCAGGTTGTTGATTTTAATATCTTTCAAAGTAAACATGCCGAGGCTGACATCGCCGACTTCTGAGCGATCACAGCCACTCAGTACAAAAGCGAAAGAAAGAAGCAAGGCACTGCGAATGGGATTGAGCATAATGACGTTCCGTTCAGTTTAAGTGACCTCATCATACTGATTTTCCGTCCACAGTGCAGCTTCAAGCCCGAGAACATAGGTAAATCGACTAGCCAATTCGAGATTGGAAGGGATTAAAGCTTGTCGCACGGGGGTTGGATGAGTATGCTGCCGTTACTGCAACGGATATGAAATAGAAGTTGCTTAACCAACCAAGAAGAAGTCCCGCTATGATTTACTCTCCCTCACCTGTGGTTGTTGCCAAAAATCAGTGGTTATGTAGTCAGGTGGATGTCGAGTTCCCGACTGCCGAAAGTTTAGAAGGGCGCGATATTTATCAATCTTTAAGTCAGCAAGCTCAAGTTACATCTTTCCAGCCACAAGCCAGTGATGAGCAACTGCTGCAAGATATCTACTTAGTTGATTTTCATCGCTTGACGGTATGGTTTGCACTTTTACAAGCCACGCGCAGCTCTGACAAATATCAGCAAGAACGTTTGGTCGAGTTTTTCACTCAAATTATCTACTCACCACCGTGTCAGCTATTTCTTGGTTTCCACCTTGGTGAGCCAGTGGCGGCAGGCATGGTAACTGAACATGAAGGAAATGTTCTCTTTTCTGATTTAGTGGTGAAAGCGAATACGCCTTACGGTGACCGTGAGCAATTTGCTCATGCACTTTACGCGAAATGGAACTCTGTAGCGGCGAGTGAAGCGACTCCTTATATCGAACTCTAGTCAGCCATTCTGACCTGAAAAGAGTGATGCTGGTTGAAGTTATGCACACTCATGCATTTATTTCTGTCATTCTGTTAACTCCATCCTTTTTAGCGCGGAAGTGAGATATACACTGCCAATAGGATGGAGGGATGAATAATGACTGAATCCAGAGTGAAATGCGTCATTTTTGACTGTGAAGGAACCTTAGTAGACAGCGAGCGTTTGTGCTGTGAAGCGCTGGTTCAAGTATTTGGTGAAATTGGCGTTACGCTAACCTACCAACAAGTGGCAGAACATTTCTCCGGCGGCAAAATTGCTGACATCCTCAATTCGGCATGTCAATTAGCGCAGATCACTGCGGATATTGATTTGCTTGAGCAACGTTACCGAGCGATTGTGACTGCTACCTTTAGCCGTAAGTTGTCGCCCATGGGGGGCGCTCGTGCCTTACTCCATTATCTGAAACGTAATCAAATTGAATTTTGTGTGCTTTCAAATGCTCCACGAGAAAAAATCACCACGACGTTGGCACTGGCCGGGTTGGATCACTATTTCAAAGGGCGGATTTTTTCTGCATTTGATGCCAACAGTTGGAAGCCAGAACCTGATCTCATTCGCTATTGCGCAATGAATATGGGCTTTACTTTGGATGAGTGTATTTATGTGGACGATACACCGAAAGGCGTTGAAGCGGGACTGAATGCTGGAGTGTTGACCTTTCAACTGAGTCCATTAAACCCACAAAACCTCAGTGATTCTGAGCAGGTTATCGTATTGAACACTCTGCTTCAGTTGACTGAATTCTTAAGTGATAACCCAGTACTCCGCTCGGCATAAACGCTGAAAATAATTCCCCTTATTAATATGCTCACCGCGTTTCCCGATTGATGGTAAACGCGGTAAAAGCATTATGCCTAACTGCGAAATCAGTTTGGTTTATTGACGGGTTTTTATTCCGAAGTGAACAAAGCGGTTATTTAGATTCGCTCTGGCCGCAAGCATTGGCTGAATGCTAGTGAGCGAGTTGGTATGAAAACCGCACTGGCCACAGAAGAACTTTTCATTATCCGCGGAAATTAAAAATTCGTCGTGTTGGCAAAGCGGGCAGCATTCAATCGTTTCTTCTACATTAGGGTTATTCATACATTTATTCTCAGCAGCAAAAAGAGTTTTTATTATGCCTCGCGTCTAGGTAACGCTGGGCTTGGATGTATTGTTATATTTGTTTTTAGCATAAACATATTCAGTCCACTTGTTGGCCTGCTTTATCATCTTTGTTCCGAAATTGAGATGCAATTCATAGAAAGTACATGTATAGCTTGCGACCGATCATATTCTTGTCGAACTCTGTCGAGCCTTATGGTCAATTTAACAAACTTACTACTGAATTAACCACCAATTTACACTTTGGGCAATCCATGGAATGAGTACGTGCAGTACCTTTGCATCTCAGGTCTAAGCTAGCGAGGATATCCTATGAACCCTACGGAATATTGTGTCGTACTGACCACCACTAACGAAAAGAAAAACGCTGAGCAGATCATTCGTCATTTGCTTGAACACAAGCTGGCGGCGTGTGTTCAGACGTTGCCAATTGAAAGCCATTACCTGTGGCAAGATACCTATTGCCAAGACAATGAGTTCCTTTTAATCATCAAAACCCAAGTCGGATGTTACTCGGCAGTGGAGAGTGTGATTCAACAATTACACCACTACCAAGTGCCACAGATTGTTCAACTGCCAATCACACAAGGTTTTGAGCCGTATTTGGCTTGGCTAAAACATAACACGACGGTTTAAGAGCGAACTCGTTGCCAAGTGAGTAATCCCAACGCAGTTATCGCGCCAAGGGTATCGCACAGCATATCTTTCTGGGCATCCCAAATGTCACCTTGTGAACCTAAAAAGGCGATCCCCTCTTCTCCGCCAGCAAGGGCGGCATACCACCATTCAATAATTTCATAGCCGGCGGCAAGGCTCATTATGCTGAAAAGAGCAAAACTGTAGGCTAGCCATGGTTTCGATTGTTGTTTGCGTAGCAACCATTCAGCGATGGGATAGGCGTAGAGACCAATCGAAAAATGCGCGACACGATCATATTGATTGCGCGTCGAACCGATCAGTGAATTGAACCAATCAAACGGCACTTCTGCGAAGGTGTATTTGGCTCCCACTGTGTGTAAACAGAGCCAGATAAACATCAATACATACGCGGTGGTGCTGAATGACCAGCGTAGGGAAACCCACCAAATGGTGCCTAATACTAGAATGGCAGGAATAATTTCTGCTAACCAGACTGCGCGTGAGAGGGGGGCAATCGAAGAAAAAACAAACACCAAACTGTAAATCAGGGTTAATCCGATGAGAGGTCGAGATAGTGGCATAATGAGTGGCTCCGTCAATGGAATGCTGATTATCCTGCCATCATTATGAACATTGTTCAATTGTCAATTTGAAGCGTGAGAGAAAACGCCAGAAAACTGGCTTTTCTGGTGTCAGAAAAACAGCCTATAAGCCTTATGCGGATTGAGCTTCACACAATGAAGATTTGCCATTTCACCACCGTGACAAATCGGTTAGATTGGTCTTGAATTACTGTATTTCTTCGGAATGGAAGCCTTATGTCAGAAAGTCACCAGCTTGCTGCAACGTTTCAAACTTATATGGAAAATCCGCTGTTGTGGCCGATCTTCGAAGTATTGAAGCGTCAACCTTCGGGGTGGAAAGTGCACACCTTGGCAGCGCATTTGAGTGAACTAGGCTTAATGCCCGTGTTGGATGCTCAGCCAGAAAAAGATCTGTTCAAGCGTAACTTTTTGATCATGAATGCGCTGTACCAGTTGCAAGAAACATTGCACCCAGAAAAGTGGTTACAAGTGGAAGCGATGAACATCATTCTGATGCCGATGATGCGTAGTGAATTTCATGAAATCGACGTCGATGATCCTTTGCGTGACTACTATACCCAGTGGATGAACTATGAAGCGAATGAAGGTGAAGTCAAAAGACTGCTTAATGAATTCTGGACGCGTTATCGCCACTCTGTAGGCAGCCATAATGGAAAAGATTTAACCCGTGGCCAAGCTTTGCGCTTGTTTGAATTGAGCGAAGAAGCCAGTTCGTTTGAGATCCGAAAAACATGGCGAAAGCTCGCGCTGCGTTGGCATCCAGATCGGGATAATGGAAATGCGGAACGTTTCCGTATTCTGTGTGAAGCTTGGAACGTGCTCAGGCAAGAATTCTAATCAGGTTTTAGAAACAGTAACGCGACCAGTTGGTCGCGTTACTGTTTTGAAGCTCATTGGTGCTGGAAACTCAGCTAATGGCTTAGGCTTTAAATTGTGCCTTGCGCATACGGTTAAGCGCGGCCATAGCATCCAAAATACGTGGTTTCGCGAGGTCGCCGTGATTTGGCATCGCTTGATACCAATCACCTTCAAGCATCTTGTTCATTGCTTTAGCTGGATTTTCCGTCCATCCTGGCAGTTGTGCCAGTTGGAACCACAACCAACCAATCGCATTCACTTCGCTTGAGCTTTGTAGTTGCTCAAGGGCGGAAAGATCCGTGAACTCTTTACCAAAACGCAGTGAATCTAGGCCCTTGGCTGAAACGCGGAATTTACCATCCAACAGCAGTTTTTGCAGTGTGGCGCAGTTTAGAGCACGAGGGGTAAAGGTTGCCAATGGCGTTTCACATTCATTGCGGCGCTGAGTTGGATGCTGAGCGATCACTTCACGTGCTTTTTCTGTGACATCAAGTGGCTGATAGTCATGCATTTGGATCACAGTATCGGCAACATCCAAATAATCACCAGAACCACCCATTACCACGAGAGTCGAGATGCCGAGATCATCACGCAGTTGCCCGATACGATCGACCAATGGCGTGATCGGCTCTGCGCCTTTGCTGACGAGTGCCTGCATGCGCTCATCGCGGATCATAAAGTTGGTTGCGGAAGTATCTTCATCGATCAGCAGTGTGGTTGCACCCGCTTCAATCGATTCTTGCAGCCAAGCCGATTGCGAAGTTGAGCCTGAAGCATCTTGAGTGCTGAAATCCGTTGTATCCTTACCCATAGGCAAGTGATTGATGTAGTTGGATAAGTTCAGGTTGTGTACGCAACGACCTTCTTCCGCACGGATTTTCATGGCTTTCAAATCCGTCACCATGCGCTCACGGCCATCGCCAGGAATATGGTTGTAAATTGAACGTTCTAGTGCGGTAAGCAACGTTGATTTACCGTGGAAACCCCCACCGACAATCAAGGTAATCCCTTGTGGGATACCCATACCAACCAAGTCACCTTGGTTTGGCGTTGAAAGAGTCACTTCGAGGGATTTCGGTGTTTGGAACGGTACGGCTTCTTTCATCGGCAGATCGCAGTTACCCGCTAAGCGAGGCAGTACACTGCCGTTGGCAACAAAAGCCACCAAACCCAGATCATCCAGTTGTGCACGCATCGCTTCTTGATCTTCTACGACTTCACAGTGATGCAGTAGCGCTGCTTTATCCAGTTCACGATCAAGCGTGGCGCGGCGGATATACTTAGGCAGATGGAAAGTCAGAATATTCAGTGCTTTTTTCGCAAGAATATCGCGTCCTTCTGCCGGCATACTCATGCGAAAACGCAGTTCGATGCCATCCTCGTTGAACAGTACAGAAGTGCTGTCGAGAACGGTTTGACCGCTGATAGCGATGGATAAGCTATTGTCTTGCTTTGCAAATTCAGCAAATGCACGAGCGATAAAATCACGAGCCGCCATTTGGTAAGCAGGCGATTTCTCTCTCAGCCAATCTAGACCTGTCAATGACCAAGCACGAGTGGCACGTAGACGAGAGGCTGAAGCGTATGGATCAGACTGAATGTGGTCGATGAACAGAGTAAAGTCACCAAAGTCATATTGACCTTTGATCTGCTGATAAGCACGATAGTTCTGCTTTTCGAGTTTTTTAAGTGTTGCAATTAGTCGATCCATCTCGATTATCGCTCATAGGGAAAGAAAAAGAGGAGCGCGATTATAGGTAGCGCCCACTGAAGAGTAAAGGAATGATAAGCGAATCCCTCAGCACGAAACAACCATAGCTGGGCTTATTCTTGCGCTGGTAATCCTTGGGCATGCTGTATTAGCTTTTGTTCAAATGCGTCACTGGGCATAGGCCTGCCATAGAGAAAGCCTTGGCCAATATCGCAGCCATGCTCCAGAATGAACTGCTCTTGTTGCTTGGTTTCAATCCCTTCTGCTACGACCTTGAGCTTGAGCTTTTTTGCAACATGCAGCATAGAGCGTACGATCTCTTGATCATTTTCGCTGTGTTCAATTTGCTCCAAAAAGCTTTTATCAATCTTGATGCCATCAAAAGGAAATTTTTTCAGGTACTGAAATGATGCGTAGCCAGTACCAAAATCATCCAGTGATAGTGTCACACCTAGCCCGTGCAGCCGATTGAGGATATCAATCGCAGTTGGTTCGTCCACAATCAAACCGCTTTCGGTGATCTCCAGCTCTAACTGGTGGGCAGGGAAGTGGTAAAACGTCAGCAGATCATGGATCTGTTCAACAAAACGGCTGTTTTTTAGCTGCACCGAGGAAACATTAATCGCAATACGAAAAGTGGGGCAAATGCTCAGCCAATTGCTGGCGGCTTTGAGCGCTTGATGTAAGACAAAATGGCCCACTTCAAAGATCAACCCATTCTGCTCTGCCATGTGGATTAAAGTTTCGTTAGAAAACTCACCTAACACCGGGTGCTTCCAACGCAGTAACGCTTCAGCACCAACCCAATGCTGTGTTTTAACACTCACTTTCGGTTGGAAATAGAGCATCAAGTCGTTATTGCGCACGGCATGCAACAGATAGTTTTCCAACTGATTTTGCCGTGCGTGGTTATCCGCAATGGCGGGTGAGTGGAAAAAAACTTTATAACCGGAATCCTTGCAGGCAATCATGCTGCTGACTGCATGGCTCAAAAGCTGCTGAGGGTCGTGAGTTTCTCGCGAGAGCGCCACACCAATATATGGGTTGAGATGAACCGTCACTCCCTCGATTTGAAACGGAGCTTGCCCTACATGGATAAGTTTGTGACAAAGCAGGTTGAGATGGGCGTCAAGCTGGGTGCTTTTCAGAACTAAAGTAAGGTTTGTGGACGTTGGGCGCGCGGTGATCAGCTCGGCATCGATAATCGGACCAATTCGCTCACGCAGTTGTTTTAATACGTCATCCCACAAGTGATAACCCAGTCGAGCCTGTAGCTGGCGCACATTCGCAAAACCAATATGAAGTACTGCCAGCTCACAGGTGTCACCCAACTGAGTTAAGAGTTCGTCCAGTTGATGCTCTAGTGCGCTGCGGTTAAGAAAACCCGTGCCGACATCGTGACTGCGTTGGTATTCAATTTGCTGTTCAGCAGCGCGACGCTTGTCGATTTCTTGATGAAGAGATTGGTTAAGAGAGGCAATACTTTGCATTTTGTTGCGAACTTTGAAGTGCAAATCTTGGTTCATTTGCAGCAAGGTTTCGCGTTGATAGAGTGTTTTAAGTTGTGCTTCAATCGATTCGCGAAAAGCGCGGATTAACTGTTGGTCTGTGGCATGGAAATGGTGTTCTCGACGATCAGTTGCGCAGAGTGTCCCGAACAAGTCACCATTGGGCCATTGCAGTGGAATGCCACAGTAAGCGCGCATCCCGAATTCCATGCTCGGGTTGTCTTTCCATAAAGGGTCAGTTTCGGCATTGGTGACGATCAAAATCTGTCGGGTATTGACCACCGTTTCACAATACAGCCCTTTACCGAGTTGCTCGGTCATACCAATTCGATAGGGATTCTCGTTGCTCGTGTTTGTGCAGTACACATCAAACTCGTGATGATGCAACCGCATGATCATAGTGGCAGGAACCTTGAGGATCTCTGCAAGTAAGTTGAGCATATTTTGCCAACTTGCCAGCATAGTCGAAGGTATAGGGGTTGATTGTGGAAGGATTGGTGCCATTACTGGTTCCTTGAGTTTGGCTGGTAAAACAATGCCTACATGCGACAGATATCTTCTTCCAAATAATATTGTGGCAACGAATCTCGGGTATTGCACGAATGACAAAAACCACTGAGGCTGAATCATGTTGTCTCAGTGGTTAATCACTCTAACAAAAGCGGATCAGAATGGCAGAGCGAATTGTGCTAGCTTGGCTGGATTCTCAAATCTAACACAACTTTTGGTATCATTTTTTATTAATAAACTTATGCATATCAACAGATTGGCTATAGTCAACGCTCTCAAATCCAAAGCCATTGAGTTGCATAAACTCTTGTTTAAAACCGGAATAATCACCTAGCTGTTGGAAGTTGTCGGCATTCATTTGGCGTAAACATTCAGCCACTTTTGCCTGTGTATCGGGATTCATTTCCCAATCGTCCATGCGGATTAAGCGCTCACTGTCGAGCGGGATACGAGATCGACCATACAGCTTGTCGCTAAACAGACGTTGCATTTGTTCAATACAGCCTTCATGAGTGCCTTTGCTTTTCATCACTTGGTAGAGCGCAATGAGGTAGGGGCTTAAGCCGGGGATGAACACGCTGGCTTTGGTGACGAGGGCTTTACAAACCACCGCATATGCACCGCCATCGAAGTTGGCGAGTTTGAGATTAAGTGAATGGCTGGTTTGGTGAAGATCGATTTTTGCTCGTCCCAAGGTGCCATCCAGGTAAATAGGATGCGTCACTTCTGGGCCCATGTAAGAAAAAGCAATGGTTTTACAACCTTCGGCAAGTGACTCGGCATTGATCAAGGTATCGATCCAATTTTCCCAATCATCGCCGCCCATCACACGTAGCGTTCCTTCAATTTCCTCTTCTGTAGCTGGCTCTAAAGTGGTGTCAGTCCAAGTATCGTTGTCTAACATGATGGATGCGCCTGAGACCGCTTCACCAATGGGTTTAATGGCAGAGCGCCAAAATTCGCCATCTGGCTTGCGGCGCATGCCGCTCGCAATACTGTAGATAACCAAATCCACTTCTCCTTCAAAGTAGGTTTCAATCGCTTCGATTACCTGCTCACGCATTTCCGAAGAAAACACATCACCTTCTAAATTGATGGCAATACGGCCTTCTTGCTCCGCATACTGTTTAAAAAATAGGTTGTTATAGTAGCCAGCACTGCCAGTTTGAGTTTCACTGGGCGCGCGTTCAAAAGAGACACCAATTGTGTCCGCTTTAGCACCACCAAAAGTGAGAGCAATGCGTGCTGCCAACCCAAAACCGGATGAAGCACCTAAGATCAACACGCGTTTCGGCCCAGATTTGATCGAATTAGCCTGCTTCACGTACTGAATCTGTTGTAGAACAGCCTGCTCGCAGCCATAAGGGTGGGCACTGCGTGCAACAACGCCCTGAATGAGTGGCTTGATGTGCATGGGGTCACCTATTGTGTGGTTAAGGATTCAAAAATAGCGTAAAGCTGAGTAAATTTTATTGAGCTAAACCAGTAAATCGGTGGATGGTGTCACAAATGAGCGACGAGGTTTTCGGCTACAAATCCGGCAATCCAAGGCTGTGCTTCTGGTTTAGGGTGTAAACCATCTGCCATCATCCAATCAGGTTTTAGGATCACCTGTTCAAGGAAAAATGGGATAAGTGGGATAGAAAACTGTTGTGCTAAGTTGGGATAGAGCTGATAAAACGCGTCGCTGTAGCGTTTGCCGTAGTTAGGCGGAATACGAATTTGCATGAGTACCACGGAAGCATTTTGCGCTTGAACTTGCTCGATCATGGCCGTGAGATTTTTACTTACGGTTTGTGGTGGGAAGCCACGCAAGCCATCATTTGCACCCAATTCAATCAGTACTACATCGGGCTGATGTTGAGTGAGCAGTGAGGGCAGGCGATCTAATCCGTTACCTGTGGTATCACCAGAAATGCTGCCGTTAATAACAGATACAGTTTTGCCTTTTTCAGCCAGAGATTCTGCCAGTAAACTAGGCCAAGCTTGTTCGATGGGCATCTCGTATCCCGCGCTCAAACTATCACCCAGGATCAACAAGGTTTTACTGCTTACCGCAGCAGAAAAGACAACAACAAACAAAAAGGAAAGTAGTCGAGTCATGCAAACATCCATCATTTCAGCGCAATCATTATCCAAACTAGTCTCCACCAATCAGGAACATTTAACAATCCTTAAGCAGGTGAATCTCTCGATTCAGGCCGGAGAGAGCGTAGCGATTGTCGGAGCCTCGGGTGCTGGTAAATCAACGTTAATGACTCTGCTGGCGGGCTTAGATACGCCCAGTGAAGGGGAGGTGTACCTACTCGGTAAGCCCCTGTCGAAGTTGGATGATGAAGCGCGTGCGGCGCTGCGGAGTGAATCGGTCGGGTTTGTATTTCAAAGTTTTCTGCTGATCCCAAGTCTTTCTGCTTTGGAAAATGTGACCTTGCCTTGTTTGCTTAAAGGCGAGGCAGAAGATCGCGATCGTGCACAGATGCTACTTAAATCGGTCGGGTTGGAACATCGTATGCACCATTCTCCCGCTCAATTATCCGGTGGTGAGCAACAACGTGTGGCGATTGCTCGGGCGTTTATGATTCGTCCGCAAGTGCTGTTTGCCGATGAACCGACAGGAAACCTTGACCAAGAAACGGCCGCGAAAGTGATCGACTTGCTGTTTGAACTCAACCGTGAGCACGGTACCACCTTGGTGTTGGTGACTCATGACCCGAAACTGGCGCAGCGCTGCCAGCGCCGTTTCTTTATGCAGGCGGGTGAATTGGAGGAGCGAGTATGAAGGCTTTGCCCTCTACGGCGCTCAACCGCCGTTTATTGCGTTGGAGTTTGAGTGAAATACGCCACGGCCAATTGTGGCCTGTGACGGTCGCTCTGACTTTGATCATTGCTTCGATTTTTGCGTTAACTGCACTGGCGCAACGTATGGAGCAGGTGATTGTTAAGCAAGGGCGTGATGCACTGACGGCTGATACGGTGTTTGTTTCTGCAAACCCACTGCCTGACACATTACTCACTCTAACGGCCAAGCAAGCTGCGCACACTTCGCAAATGACCCGTTTTGCCACTATGGCGTTCAGTGATCAAGGCATGCAGTTGGTGACGGTCAAAGCCGTGGATGGCGCTTACCCACTGCGTGGGGAAATGCGCTTGAGTGATGGGCAGCAAGTGGTGAACCATGTCAGTGCTAATCAGCTTTGGTTAGAACCCAGAGTAAAAGACCAGTTAGGTGTGGCCATTGGTGACAATGTCACAATAGGTGATGCAGATTTTGTGGTCAGTGGTGAAGTGCTCGAAGAGCCGGGGCTAAGCTTTAATCCCTTCCAGCAAATGCCCGCCGTGTACATTCATGCTTCGGATATCGATAAAACAGGTGCGATTCAGCCCGGCAGCCGCGTGCAATTTAGTTTGTTTATTACTGGTGATGACTCGACGATTAAGGCGATTAAGCAAGAGGTTACCTTAACGCCGAGTGATCGCTGGCGTGATCAAGAGAGTGCTAGCCGCACCAATGAAGTGTTTGAGCGCACTCAGCAATATCTCTCTTTGACCGTGGCAATCGTGATCTTGATGGCCGCTACAACCTTGGTCTTGACCTGCCAGCACTATGTTTCGACTCGTCTCCACACCATCGCGATGCTCAAGAGCCTCGGAGCAAGCCGTCAGTGGCTACGCCGCTGGTTAGCACTGCAAGTGGCTCTGTTGTTGGTGTTTGCGGTATTGCTCGGAAGTGTGATTGGTGTAGGTTTGGAGTCTTTATTGCGCTTGCCGCTGCAAGATCTCCTGCCTGATCCCTTGCCTAGTTATGGTCTGCGTCCTTTGTGGATTGCACTGGCCAGTAGTTTATTGATTGCAGTTCCCGCGCTGGGGATTCCGCTTGGCCGTTTACTTTCGGTGAGCGCGGTGGCGGTGATGCAGCCAGTGCAAAACGAAGTACGCTGGCAACGTAATCTGCTGCTGATCATGGTGCCAGTGGTGCCCCTGCTGCTGGTGTATTGGCAAAACCAATTGATTTGGATTGTGCTGATTGGCATCGTCGCGCTGTTTGTGGTGTTGGCTCTGGTGAGCGTGTTTGTTACACGGCTATTAGCCAAGCTACCGTTAAACCCGCCGATGGCATTGGCATTAAGCCGAATCAACCGTTCTGGCGCAGCCAGCGGCTTACAATTTGGTGCATTAGCCCTCTCTTTGATGCTGCTGGCAATCATTTGGCTGGTACGCACCGATTTACTTTCGGATTGGCAACGCACGCTGCCAGAAAATGCGCCGAATGCGTTCGCACTCAATATCAGTGAGTCGGAGAAAGCGAGTTATCTCGCCGCTTTGGACGCAGCCAAGATTGAACGTTCAGTTGCTTACCCCATTATGCGTGGGCGTTTAACGCAGATTAATGGGCAAGAAGCCAAACAATATGCCCGCAATGGGGAAGAGAGCTCTGATGCATTGCGGCGCGAACTGAACCTTACGTGGGCTGAGCAACTACCTGACTACAACCCGATCCTTAAAGGTCAGTGGCAAAGCAAAAATGGGGTATCGGTGGAACAAGAGGTGGCGCGCGATCTCGGGCTTAAGCTTGGCGATACTTTGACATTTGTCATTAACAGCCAGCCAGTAACTGCGCAAGTTAACTCAATTCGTCATGTCGAGTGGCGAGAAATGAAGCCCAATTTCTACTTCATTTTTAGCCCTGATGTGATGCAAAACCTGCCTGTGAGTTATCTGATAAGTTTCCGGCTATTGCCTGAACATGATGCACTTTTGAGCCAGTTATCACGTCAGCATCCCACGGTGAGCCTGATGGATATCCGCACTATGGGAGCAAAAATCCAAGCTTTACTGACGCAGATTGTTTGGTCTGTGACGGTTCTGGCGGCACTCGGAGTCTTGGCAGGAATCCTGCTGATCTTCACTTTACTGCGTTTGAGCCTCAGCCAACGTCAGCAGGAAATTCGTTTATACCGCACTCTAGGGGCGAGTCGTCGTCGAGTCATGCACACTATTTGGGCGGAATATGGGGTGATGGCGCTCGTGGGCGGTTTAGTGGCGAGTTTGAGCGCCGATATTGTCGTTGCTGCTGTGATGAAATGGGGCTTTAGCTTAACGCCAAGCTTGCATATGGCACTGTGGTTTGCTTTACCCGCGCTGACTTTTTGCACATTAGCTGCGGTTGTGAGCAGCCTGCTCAAACGGCTGTTAGCCCCCGTGAATAAAGCGTTCAGCGATTGAACAGTTGAGTAAATGGGTTAGTTATCCACAAAAACAGTGGATAACTTTTGGGATAAGTAAAACCGCTGTTTAAGAGGAGCTTCGTGCCAGCCCCGTAGTGGCCGAGGTTTGCGAGATTGGGTTATTCACAAAGCGGTGAAATCTGAATAATGGCAAATTTGAGTCAAGCGATTTTTTGTTTTTTTTCAGGTTATAACTTGGCTTTGTGAGCCATGAGAGCTATTGGCCAAAAATCCTTATGTTACAGGCCATTTTTTGTCTTGGAAGGTCAGTTAAGGCAAACAATTTGCAGTCACTAAATCGTCAATTTTCTATGGCATGGTGAAAACTTGAAGCGCCTTTTAGGCAGCAAGTAAAAGGATCAAGCATGAAGATTGCGATTGCGGGGACTGGATATGTTGGTCTATCAAACGGGGTGCTACTCGCTCAGCACAATCAAGTGGTTGCACTGGATATTGTGCCGAGTCGGGTTCAGCAGTTAAACGATAAGATTTCCCCCATCGCTGATCCGGAAATCGAAGATTTTCTGCAACATCAACCCATTGATTTTAGAGCCACTTGCGATAAGCAGGAAGCGTATCAAGATGCCCAGTATGTCGTGATTGCCACACCGACCGATTACAACCCGGATACTAACTACTTTGACACCCGAACGGTGGAGGCGGTGATTGATGATGTATTAGCAATCAACCCAAATGCCATTATGGTGATCAAATCGACAGTACCGGTTGGTTACACGAAACGCATCAAGCAGCGCCTGTGCTGTAACAATATTGTGTTTTCCCCGGAGTTTTTACGTGAAGGCCGCGCCTTGTATGACAACTTATACCCATCGAGGATCATCGTGGGTGAAAAATCAGAGCGCGCACAGGCCTTTGCCGAGTTACTGGCTCAAGGCGCAAAGAAAACCAACATCCCTATTTTACTTACCCATTCAACCGAAGCTGAAGCGGTCAAACTTTTCTCCAATACTTATCTTGCAATGCGTGTCTCTTTCTTTAACGAGTTGGATACTTACGCGGAAACTCATGGTTTAGATACCCAACAGATTATTGAAGGCGTCGGGCTTGATCCTCGTATTGGGAACCACTACAACAACCCTTCCTTTGGTTATGGTGGTTACTGTTTACCGAAAGATACCCGCCAGTTGCTGCGTAATTTTGAAGATGTACCGAATAACTTAATTCGTGCCATTGTCGATGCCAATACCACACGCAAAGACCATATTGCGTTTTCAATATTGAATCGAAACCCTAAAGTGGTGGGGATTTATCGGTTGATCATGAAAGCGGGCTCTGACAATTATCGCGCTTCGTCAATTCTGGGGATTATGAAACGCATCAAAGCCCGAGGTATCGACGTTGTGATTTACGAGCCAGTGCTCAGCGAATCGACGTTCTACGGCTCTCCCGTCATTACTGATTTAGCGCAGTTCAAAGTGATGGCTGAGGTGATTGTGACCAATCGTCTGGTGGCCGAACTCGACGATGTGCAGGAAAAAATTTATACCCGCGATCTGTTTGGGCAAGATTGAGTGATCCGCAAAGGATAAGTCCGCGTAAAAAATGTGATTTTATTAACGTTTCATACCCTTTAGAATAGCAGCCACTTTTCTTCGCCTTGATGTAACTGTAGGTAAAATATGACATTGAGATCTCAAGATCCCCGAATTGCTATCATAGGTGGCGGTATTGCTGGTGCAACCGCGGCCGTTCACTTGGGTGAGCTTGGACTGAATGTGCTATTAATGGAAAAAGGCGCGGGTTTAGTCAATGGGCCACCCATTTGTCATTTGCATGCGGGGGGAAATCTCCTATCGAGAAATCTCTGAGCAGCAGTGTATTGATTTGCTTGAACAATCGATTGAAACCGTTCGTCTTTATCCACACACCTTGAATGTGCGTCCAACCCTTATCACCATTCCAAAATCGGATCCGGGTGAACCACAAGATATTTTGCCGCGATTGGCAACCATTCAAAATGCTTACCAGCAGATGGTAGAACAGGATCCGGCTAATAAAGTATTGGGTGAAGTTGAAAACTATTACCGCCTTTATCAACGTGAAGACTTAGAGCGTCTTGCGCAAGCGGTGCAGCCTAACCCGCCACGCAGTGATGATGATTGGGTCATTCCTTTTGCACAAAATGCGGATTTAGACCAACTCAAATATCCAGTAGTGTTGGTGCAAGAGTATGGTTGGAGTGTATTTCGTCTCGCTGCTAGTGTGGATCTCACGCTTGCCGCACTGCCAAATTGTGAAGTGATGCTACGCACTGAGCTTATTGATGCGCAGTATCAAGAGAACCAATGGCAGTTAACCTATCAGGATGCGCAAGGTGAGCGCCATACACAGACCGTAGATTATCTGGTCAATGCTTGTGGCTTTGAAACCGGACAAGTGGACGATATGGCAAGCCACCACAGACAACGCTTGGTGGAGTTTAAGGCTGCATATGTGACCCATTGGCCCGCTTGCCATCAGTGGTGGCCAGAAGTGATCTTCCATGGACCACGTGGCAGTGACGATGGCATGGCGCAGTTAACGCCTTATGCGGACGGAACGTTCCAATTGCACGGAATGACAGAGGCGATCACACTGTTTTCTGATGGCCTAGTGGCATCCAGTGCTGATTCAGCGCAGCCTCAATTGCCGAGCTACCTACAGCATAAAATTGAGCGCGGTTGGCCGATGGCCGCTCAACAAGATCGTACCCAACGGGCAATAGAACACATGAGCCGGTTTGTGCCTGCGTTTGGCAATGCAGAATACGCAGGAACGCCACTGTTTGGGGCGCAGCAAATTCCCGGTGATGATGTGACGTTGCGCGCGGCTGATGTCAGCTTTGAAGCTAACCACTACGCGAGATTGGAAGTGGTGAAGGGATCTTCTGCATTGCGTGCGGCTCGGCAGTTGGTGGAAGTGTGGCAACTGAGGCCAACTCAAACGGCGTTCTCCATCGAAAACGAACATCCGCTGAGCATGGCGTTAACGGCAGATCAGGTTGAACAGCATGCCATCACACTAACCCAAGAGCGTGGTTACCCCACAGCACTAGCCAAAGTGTACGGGCTATAAAACGGTAATCAGAAAGGTTCAGTAACCTCAAGCTCAGTAACCGAAAAAACGCGCCCATCGACACCATACCGCTTGTAGTCCTGCGAGATCGCCAGCGACAAACTGTACGGGATGCCCCGGTTTAGCTTGAGCTAAACGGGGTAAATCAATTCTCGCCACACAACCGAATTTGGGATAGCCACCAATTGTTTGTCGATCATTAAGCAAAATGATCGGTTGTCCGTTGGGTGGAATTTGAATGGCACCTAAGGCAATCCCTTCCGACAAAATAGGCTTTTCTGGCGGTGTCACGCTTTCACCTTGCAAGCGGTAACCCATGCGATCACTGTTTGGCGTCACCACAAACTTGTTGTGATAAAAACACTCTATTGCCGATTGGGAAAACTGACTATGTTGGTAACTCTCAATCACTCTTAGCCGCAAAGGTAAGTTGTAATCAGGGCGGAAACGAAATGTCATTTGTGCTGATTTTAGGGCGATTTGTAAGGAGTCAAAGGCCAACTCATCACCTTGCCGTAACGCTTGCCCTTGTTGGTGCAAACCGCCTAAACCTTGTCGAATGTGAGTCGAGACTGAGCCAAGCTGCGGCGTTATCGCAAATCCCCCCTGAACCGCGAGATAAGCGCGGAGTCCGTTGCGTGGCAAACCAAAGCGCAGAATTTTCCCCTTCTGTGCATAAAAGCGACTCCAATTCGGAATGGGAACACCATCAAGAGTCGCGTTGAGATCGCCACCTGTGATTGCGAGCTGCGCATCGTGCTGTAAACGAAATTCAGCGGGGCCTAAAGTGATCTCCAACGCCGCTTGATTGGCCTGATTGCCAAGCAAGTGGTTAGCCCAACTGTAAGCGTATTCATCCAAGGGGCCTGACGGGCTAATGCCCAAATGGCTGAAGCCATAACGCCCCAAGTCGTGAAGTAGGGTCATTGGCCCAGCTTTGAGCACTTTTAGCATCCCTTGCATCTTTCTTCCTTACTGAAAACGTTGTGGCTGAATGACGCCGCCTAACTGAACAAACTCCTCTCGTTCAATAGAACGAAACTGCACTTGAGAACCAATTTGCCACGGTGACATTGGTGTTTGGTTAGGGTTAAACAAATTCACCGGACAGTTACCGATAATATTCCAACCTCCCGGTGAGGCATTGGGGTAAATCGCGGTCTGGTTCTCGGCAATCCCAACGCTGCCTTTAGGCAACATCAGGCGTGGCGTGGCGCGTCTAGGTCGGCGTAGTGGTTCAGCCACTTCAGTCATAAAGGGAAAACCCGGCGCAAAACCAATCGCGCATACGGTGTAATTCACAGAAGTATGTAATTGAATCACCTCTTGTAACGAAAGCCCTTGCTCTTGATAGCGAATGAGATCTGGCCCCACATCGGGATGGTAGTAAACGGGCAACTCAATGATATTTGCGTTGGTTTGATTTGCCTGGCGAGGTTGGTTTAGCAGGGAAGTCAACTGAACCATCAGATCGTTTTGTGCTAAACGATAGGGAAGGTAGTCAATCAGCAAAGTGGTGTAGGAAGGCGTGACATTCATCAGTCCATGCGCAAAACACTGCATGATGTCACGAGCACATTCGCCGATATGAATCGCTAAAGTTGCATTGGCCGGGTGTTGAAAGCGCACCAGCAAACTGCCTTCGGCAATCGGTTCAATCTCAAATGTGATGGACATGCTTTATTCATCCAAGGCAGCACGAATTCGCGCGATCAAAGCAATCGAGTTTGGATTATCTCCGTGTACACATAAGGTATCGGCTTCAATCGGAATCACAAAACCATCGGAACTGGTGACTTTACCGTAGCGAGCGATTTGCCGGACCTGGCTCAAAATATCTTCATCAGTCGTTAGAACAGCATTGGGCTGCGAGCGTGGTGTCAGTTTTCCATTCGCGAGATAAGTACGATCGGCAAAGGCTTCAAACAGCAGCGGTACATCAAAGCGGTCAGCAATATCGAGATAGTCTTGGTTGTTGGCAGAGGCGAGTACCATCAAGGGCAAATTAAAACAGGAAACCGCATCGACCACCGCACGAAAGATACTGGGATCGCTCATCATGTCGTTATACAGCGCACCATGAGGTTTCACATAACTCAAATGACCATTTTTACTTTCACACAGTGCTTTCAGTGCCCCAACCTGATAAAGAATGATTTCACTGATTTCTTGTTCGCTCATTGCCAGCGACCGACGACCAAAACCTTGCAAATCAGGGTAGCTAGGATGAGCACCAATCATGACTTGGTGTTCAAGCGCGAGATCTATGGTACGACTCATGACATGGGGATCAGAGGCGTGAAAACCGCAAGCGATATTGGCCATGTCAATCCAAGGCATCACGTCCTCATCGGCTCCCATAGTCCAAATTCCGAAGCTTTCACCCATATCGCAATTGAGTTGAATCGTCCGTTTGCTCACTGTCGTACATCCTTTTGTCAATTCTGTTCGTTAAGGTAGCGAAAAAGCACGAATTCGTCAGCCGAATTTGCTTTTGAGTGACTAAATTTGCGTGTGTGAATGTCATCCAGTGAGAACGGAAAATAGCATTGGTTTCTTTTTTGAACGATACATGGCATGACAAGTTATTTTAAAAATGAAACGATGTTTCTAGAAACTGAAGTCTGGATCTCAGATTCGACGCAATTTATTAAGGTATAGTGCGAGCTATTCTGTAAATCCAGAAGCATCAATGCTTTGGCGAACGCTAAAAAGCCGTTACAATCGCCGAAAACATCAAGGAGGCTAGGAATGAAAGTATTAGTTACAGGTGGCATGGGATATATAGGTAGTCACACCTGTATTCAGATGATCCAAGCGGGTATGACCCCAGTGATCCTAGATAATTTGTATAACAGCAAATCCACCGTTCTTGGACGGATTGAAAAAGTGGCCGGTGTTCGTCCTCTGTTTGTGCAGGGCGATATTCGTGATCAAGCTTTGCTGGTTGAGCTGATGAAACAACACCAAATTGAAGCAGTTGTACATTTTGCTGGCTTGAAGGCGGTGGGTGAATCGGTACAAAAACCACTCGAGTATTATGACAACAACGTCAACGGTACTTTAGTACTGGTGGCCGCAATGCGTGAAGCCGGCGTGAAATCGCTGGTGTTCAGTTCATCGGCGACTGTGTATGGCGATCCTGCATCGGTGCCAATTACTGAATCCTTCCCAACCAGTGCGACTAACCCATACGGCCGCAGCAAGTTGATGGTAGAAGAGTGTTTAACCGACTTCCAAAAAGCCAATCCAGATTGGAGTATTACGCTACTGCGTTACTTTAACCCAGTTGGCTCTCACCCATCAGGCGAGCTTGGCGAAGATCCACAAGGCATCCCAAATAACCTGATGCCGTTTGTCTCACAAGTGGCAGTGGGTCGCCGTGAGTTTCTATCGGTGTTTGGTAGTGATTACCCAACCAAAGATGGTACGGGTGTGCGTGATTATATCCATGTGATGGATCTGGCTGATGGCCATATCGCTGCGCTGGAAAAGGTAGGTTCACAAGCAGGTTTGCATATTTACAACCTAGGTACAGGTAATGGTTACAGCGTTTTAGAAATGGTGAAAGCGTTTGAAGCTGCCTCTGGCTGTGAAGTGCCTTACCGTATTGTAGATCGTCGCCCTGGTGACATTGCTGAGTGCTGGGCAGACCCAAGTAAAGCTGCACAAGATCTTGGCTGGAAAGCAACTCGTACTCTAGATGAGATGACTCAAGATACTTGGCGTTGGCAGTCAAATAACCCGCAAGGTTATCCTGAAGCGTAAGCGCCTAAGATTGTTCATCAAATCGATATTTGATACGAAAACGCCCATCATTCCGATGGGCGTTTGCTTTTTTATAACTTTCATTCCTTAGAGCCGATGCTCCAACACGGATGAACAGTTAAGTGCGGTAACGAGACAAAATATCGCCTAAGTTACGTGTTGCTTGAGTGATCTCACTCACTCCTTGAGAGGTTTGTTGCGCGACACGGCGTAGGGTGTTGGATTGGCTACGAATATCACTCAGCTCCGAAGAAATTCCGCTGGCTACTGAGCTTTGTTCGCTCGCTGAGGTGGAAATTTGCACGCTGAGATCGTTAATCAACTGCGCAGAATGAGCGATGGCTTGTACATCGTTACCCACTTCACTCACTAATTGGCTGCTGGTGTGTGCTTGGCTGACAGTTTGCTCAGTCAGTTTGGCAATGTTTTGGCTTTCCACCTGCAGCTTTTCGATCATCGCCTGAATTTCTACCGTTGCGGCTTGCGTACGGCTTGCCAAAGTGCGCACTTCATCAGCAACCACGGCGAAGCCTCGGCCTTGTTCGCCCGCTCGAGCGGCTTCAATTGCGGCGTTGAGCGCTAACAAGTTGGTCTGTTCCGAAATCGCATTAATGGTGGTGATCACCGCATTGATTTGCGTAGCATTGGTATTGAGAGTTTCAACGGAGGATGACGCCTGCGCAATATAGCGTGATAACTGCTCAATATCCTGAATGGCTTTCTTCACGCGCTGCTGGCTGCGTTCAACTTGTTGAGTGTCTTGTTCGGTTTGATCGGTCGCACGTTGCGAGGTGCTTGAAACCTCTGCCGAAGAGGCTGTCATCTGCTCCATCGCGGTAGCAACGGAATCGAGAGAACTGTATTGATTCTGGATCTGAATTTCGGATTCTTTCACTTCGTGAGCAAAAGTATTGGCCGTATCACTTAGCGTCGCACTGTTTTGTTTTACTGCCACAATGAGTTCTGACAGTGTATCCATCGCCTTATCCAGAGCGCAACCAATGGTGCCAAACTCATCACGTCCCGGATGAAAGCCAAGTCGTGAAGTCAGATCGCCTTCAGCAATTTTCTGTGTAGTGGTGTAGAGCACCCAAAGTGCGCCGCCGATGAAAGTTGCAACCCAATAAGTAAAAATCGCAAAAGGAATCGCCCAAAGGTAAGTCAGTAAAAAGGAGGATAACGCTTGTTCGCGAGCGGGCTGCTCATATTGCTTCATTGGTTCACTATAGGCGTAAATTTGGCCGTTTGGACTGGTCGCGCTGGCAGTGACCATCCCCTGAGCATAGGTTGTCTCACTCAAACGGTTTTGTGCTTTTAACATCGAAAGTTGAGTTGGATCGGGATGGTTGAGTAACCCCTGTAATTTGTATTCCACCGCTAATCGGGATTGTTGCTCAATACTGGCTAGAGTATGCCAATAACGCGCTCCAGCAATAGCGGTGATAGCGGTTAAAAACAGTAAAAAAATCACCCACATTTTGTCGTTGATCGACATGCGGATAAAGACTCGGTCAATCGTCCTGAATTGAACTTCTTTCATGGTGGTTCCTGCATGACAAAATTTGCAGGCACAAGTTAATCTTATTTAACTTATAAAAACGAGATTTCAGTCGAGTAAAAATGATAAATGTATGTCTGGTAATTTAAATATTGAGACTTCAATCAAGTAATTTTATTGCATAAAAACAGGGCGAATAAATCACTATTCGCCCTGTTAAAGAGGTTCGGATTTTTCAATTAACCCAGTGCAGGTAGCACACCTAAGGTAATAAAGATTTGTGCACCGATGATCAAAAATCCAATCAATCCAGTCACCATTAGTGCGATATTACCACCCATCACTTGGTAATGTTGGTTGGTGGCTTGAGTACGTACTTTAACTACCATCACCAAAGGTAAAAAGATGGCCAGAATCGCAAGGGCAATCGCCGCGTAACCCAGCGCCATAATAAAACCTTGTGGGTAGAACAGCGCAAAAATCAGCGGTGGTAAAAAGGTCACTACAGAAGCCAGTGGGCGGTTCATTTTGCCTTGCTTGTTACGTAGAGAATCACCCATAAATTCAAACAAACCCAAGCTTACGCCTAAAAAGGAAGTCAGCAGAGCCAGATCCGCGAACACTCCAATGATGTTACTTAGGTTGGATTGATGAACTGTGGTTGATAGCACACCGATCAGCGCGGTTAAACCCATGTTGTCGAGTAAGGCTGATTGGCTTACCACACCGAGTGTCACCAGTTGCCAGAAAATGTAGATCACGAGTGGAATCGCAGAACCAATGAGAATTGCTTTGCGCAGGGCAGGGGTATCGCCATCCAAGTAATTCACAATGGCAGGAATGCTGCCGTGGAAACCAAACGACGTGAAAATAACCGGAATTGCCGCAACCACCAAACCTTGCTCAATCGGCATACTCAGCAGGTAAGAGTGGGAAACATTAGGAGCGAGGAAGAACAGCACTGCTACCATCGCAATCATTTTTCCTGCAAACAAAACGCGGTTTACGCGATCCACGGTGCCAGTACCAATGGTAACGACTAAGGCGACAATCAGGGTAAACAGCAGAGTACCGCTAGAGCTTTCTACAGCAACGCCAGTGAAATCAGAAATACGTTGGGTAAATTGCGCACCACCACCCGCAATGTAGGCCGCACATAATGAGTAAAACAGGAATAACATGGCAAAGCTGGCAACCCACTTGCCTTTATCACCTAAGATTTGTTTAGCAAGTGTGTGCAATGTGGCTTCTTTCTCTGCGTACTGGTGAATTTCCACCATCAGCAGCGCGGTAAATGCCATCAGCATCCACAAGCCCAGCATAATGATCAGCGATGTAGAGAAACCGATACCTGCGGAAGCTAGAGGCAGAGCTAGCATTCCTGCACCAATCGTGGTGCCCGCGATAATCAAAGTACTGCCTAAAAGCTTTGATTGTGCCATTGTGTAAACTCTTTTTTACGTTATGTGATGTTGCGTTTAGTGGTTTGTGCGAAATTTAATCAGCAATTAATCTTGTTTCGCTAGATTTTGGCTATTCTGTAGAACGTTTCGATTTGCGTCAATCTGTTTGTAAAAATTTAAATCCGAAAGTGTAATTAATAATTTACATGCGTTGGGGCTCTGAAATATCAATAGAAAGAAATCTTGTTACTTTGAGGCGAGCTGTGGTAAACCTTAATGGCGTTTCTGAAAGGGCTTGTCATAATTAGTTCATCAGGAACGGTTAAAAGGATAAAGAAAAGAGTTAACTAAGGAGGTCAACCATGAGTGACCACAGTCATAATGATGAATGTCTAGAGCTACTTGATGCGATGGAGATTGGTTTTACGCTGAGCGATTACCAAGCTGAAGAACAAGAGTCGTCAGACGTTTCACCTGCCTAATCATCCCATTTCGGTATAAACGCTGAATGTCACATTTCACATGAATTTTCTTGCCCATCTGCATATAGCCCATCACTGCCAAAGTAGCCTGTTAGGCAATTTGCTGGGTGATTTTGTCAAAGGTGATCCGACAAATCAGTATCCGCAGAATTTGGTGCAAGGTATCCGTTTACATCGCTGGGTTGATGCATACACCGATAGCCACTCAGTGATGAAAACCGCTAAACACTTATTTCCTTCACCACAGCAACGCTTTGCTCCGATTGCTTTGGATCTGTTTTGGGATCACTGCTTAGTCAATACTTGGTCGAGATGGCATGCTGAGTCTCTAGCACAATTTCTGAGTCACGCACAACAGGACATTACCGCAGAAAGCACACAGGCGCTACCTGAACGTTTTGTACGCGTTAACCAAGCCATGTGGCAAGGTGAATGGCTTGAGTCTTATGCAGAGTTTGCCAATATTCGTTATGCGCTTAGCCGAATGGCTCAGCGCAGTGAGCGGATGCAGCCGTTGGCTCGTAGCGCAGCGGCACTTGAGGAAAATTACACTGAGTTACAAGCGCTGTTTGATGCGCTTTATCCTGATGTTTTAGAGAAAGCCAAACGCCGTACACTTTGATACAATCCGCGCCCCAAAAGTTCATTAGGTACGCGACATGTCAGAAACCCCCATCACTTTTTCGCAACTCGGCTTAGATCCTCATTTGCTGAATACGTTGAGCGATCTGGGTATCGTCAATCCCACACTGATCCAACAACAAGCAATTCCGCATGTCTTGCAAGGAAAAGATGTGTTGGCAGGTGCGCAAACCGGAACGGGAAAAACGGCAGCATTTGGTCTGCCCTTGATCCAGCGATTTATTGAACAGCCTTGGGTGCGGGAAGAGAACAGCAAAGAGATCCGCGCGTTAGTGCTAGTGCCAACTCGTGAGTTAGCCCAGCAAGTGTTGGATAGCATGCAAGCCTATGCAAAGGGGACTGAGCTTAAGATCGTGGCCGTTTATGGTGGCACGAGTATGAAGGTTCAGCTTAATCATTTGCGTGGTGGTGTGGATATTTTGATTGCGACACCGGGGCGTTTGCTCGATCACGCCCATGTGAAATCTCTATTTTTGGGCAAAGTTGAAGTTTTGGTGCTTGATGAAGCGGATCGCATGCTCGACATGGGCTTTATGCCAGATCTCCAGCGTGTATTGCGTCGTTTATCGCCACTGCGCCAAACGCTGTTTTTCTCCGCAACTTTCGATAGCAAAATCAAAGCCGTGGCTTATCGCATTATGCGTGATCCGGTCGAAGTGCAAGTGACGCCATCGAATTCCACGGCAGAAACGGTTCAACAGATGGTTTATCCGGTGGATAAAAAGCGTAAGCGCGAACTGTTGTCTTATTTGATTGGCTCTAAAAACTGGCAGCAAGTCTTGGTGTTTACTAAAACTCGTCAAGGCAGCGATGCGCTTGCTGAAGAACTCAAGCTGGATGGCATCAAAGCGGTTTCGATTAACGGCGATAAAAGCCAAGGTGCACGCCAAAAAGCACTGGATGACTTCAAAGCGGGTAAAGTACGTGCTTTGATTGCCACCGATGTGGCGGCGCGTGGGTTAGACATTGCCCAGCTTGAGCAAGTGGTGAACTTTGACATGCCGTTTAAAGCGGAAGATTATGTGCACCGTATCGGGCGTACTGGCCGTGCAGGTTTAGCCGGCTTAGCCGTTTCTCTACTGTCACATGATGAAGAGCCGCAACTCGAAGCGATTGAGCGCTTGCTAAATACGCGTCTTCCTCAAGAATGGTTGACAGGTTTTGAACCAAGCCCGGTAGTGCGTGAGGAAAATTCACCACGTCGTTCTAGTGGCCGCTCAGCAGAAAAACGCAAGATGAAAGCGCAATTGAAAATCCATGCGCAGCGCGGTAAAAAAGCACGTTAGAACAATAAAATAGAAGGCGCGGTATCCTCCCAACCTTAACTTCGAGGTTGGAAGGGCATCGCGCCTTTCTTTTTAATCCCATTCGTCAGTTTCTTTATAGAAATCTCGCCAGTCACAATTGAGTGTATACACCAGTTCATCGACAGAAGAGGGTTGCATGATGTATGGCTTGGCAACGTGGAATTTTTCAATCATCAGTGAGTTAAACAGCCGCCAATGATTGAGTAAACACGTAGCTAAATCTTCGACCTCTGGTGCCCAAGTCGCACGCATAAAAGGCGTTAAGCTGGCTGCACCATGGGTGTACATGATCAATTGCCATTTGATTTCCCACAGATGGATCGGCGATTCCGGATGCTGACGGTTATATTCGTTGGCAAGCGATTCCACGAACGTTTCTACTTCCCCTGATGTATCAAGAAAATAGTCAAACAGTGCATCTTCTTGTCGCACCGCATCAGCAATCAACTGAATGGGCTGCTTAATGATCAAGCCATGCGCCAAAAGGCGCATAACAAAGTAATACAGTTTTACGTTGACGGGAGTTTCTGCAGGAATCGCCTCCAGTACCGTCTGCATATAGCGAATGATGTAAGCATGTAAGCCATCGCTGATGCTGTGCCAAATTTTTTCTTTGCTGCCGAAATGGTGGCGGATCAGACTATGTGATACCCCAGCTTTTTCACTGATATGGCGAAGAGACACGCGGGAATACCCCAGCTCACAGAATAACTCTGCAGCTATTGTGATGATGTGGTAACGCGTTTTTTGGGCGTCATGTGCACTGCGGCGCCCTTGTTTTTTTTCAATCATGTCAACCTAATGTTTAGCAGCCACTGAAACGCCCCAGTATTTACCAGATCTGCAGCGATTTTTCATCGCCATTTCGCACAAAAGCAACTTCAGCGAAGAAAATTCAAGGTTTGGAGGCGTAAAAAGCAGCAACGTCGCGCAAATCTTGGTCATTCAACCGTTGTAGCTGTGCCTTCATCATTTCTGCCATTGGGCCGGTTCTTTCACCATTCTGATAAGCTTTCATCGACTTAAACAAATACTCTGCACTTAAGCCATTGAGATTAGGATAGCTGGGTTGCGTCGCTATGCCGTCGCTGCCATGGCAAAACACGCAGCTTGGCGCTTTTTGCTGTCCGAGCACGGGATCGCCACTGGCAAAGGCATTGATGGATAAGAGAGATAAGCAAAGCAAAGAGAAATAGTGACGCATTGTCTGGTTCCAAGCTGTTGTAAGTTGAACGCAGTATAAAGCTTTCCCTAAGGGGAAGCTCAACGATAAGAATTATAATAGGCTCGCACTTTTGCGAGCCTATTATTTGTAAGTCGATTAGCTGAGGGGGCGAATTAGGCCAGTAGAGCTTGGAGTTTTGACAAGAGGGTATCAATATTCTCACGCGTAATGTCTTTGTGCGTAACTAAGCGCAATGGATTCCCCTGAGTGATAATAATGCCTTCTTGACGTAAACGTGCTGCAATCGCGGTGATATCCACATGACTGTCCAGCTTGGCAAACACAATATTGGTTTGTACCCACTCGGTATTGACGGAGAATCCGGGTAATTCATTCAGGCCTTGAGCTAGGTAACGAGCATTTTCATGATCGATTTTGAGTTGAGCCACTTGTTCTGTCAGCGCTAGTTTACCGGCTGCTGCCAGAATGCCAGCTTGACGCATACCACCGCCGACCATTTTGCGCCAACGTCTTGCTCTTGCAATAAATGCATTTGAACCGAGTAACAGTGAGCCGACAGGAGCCGCCAAGCCTTTGGACAAGCAAACGGTCATTGAATCAAAGTATTGCGCGATCTCTTTGATATCCACATCCAGCGCGACTGCCGCGTTGTAAACACGAGCGCCGTCGAGGTGCAGTTGCAATCCATGTTGGTTGACGAATTCACGCGCCTCCGCCAAATAGCTGAGAGGGAGCACTTTGCCATTAATGGTGTTTTCTAAGCTAAGCAGTTTGGTGCGAGCAAAATGCGCGTCGTCAGGTTTGATAGCCGCTTTGAGTTTAGCGAAATCCAGTGTGCCATCCGGCTCGTTTTCAATGGGCTGAGGCTGGATTGAACCCAATACCGCCGCGCCACCAGCTTCATAACGATAGTTGTGCGCTTGCTGACCACACAAATATTCATCGCCACGCTCACAATGCGCGAGCAAGCCCAATAAGTTGGCTTGAGTGCCCGAGGTGGTAAATAAGGCGGCTTCAAAGCCGTGGCGTTCGGCTGCCCATTGCTCTAACTCATTAACGGTTGGGTCATCACCATACACATCATCGCCGACAGAGGCTTGCGCCATCGCAAGGCGCATAGCTTCGGTGGGTTGAGTCACTGTATCAGATCGAAAGTCCATTTTTTCTCCTACAAATATCCGCAAAGTTTGGCTTTACTTAAACAAGCAATGGTCTTGGAATCGGTGATTTCGCCTTCGACAATTTTGCGTTCCAATTCTTGTGAGGTAAGAAACAGGACTTCTATCACTTCGTCCTCATCGCAAGAATAGCGGGCAGTTTTGCTCAGATCCTTAGCCACAAAAAGGTATTGAATTTCATCACAGAATCCAGCTAAAGGAGTCACTTGGCCTAAATCAAAAAATTGGTTGGCACTGAACCCGGTTTCTTCTTCCAACTCACGCTGCGCGCAAGCTAAAGGGGGTTCATCGTGTTCTATGGTGCCAGCGGGCAACTCAATCAACCATTTTTTGAGTGAAGGTCGAAATTGGCGAATAACCACAATTTCACCTTGTTCAGTGAGTGGCAGAATAACGGCTGCGCCGGGATGAGCGATGGTGGTATGGGTAACTGAGTGGCCGTTAGGAAGCAAAACCTCTTCCTCGACCAGCGCGATGCTTTTCCATTGATGGATGATTTTGCTCATGGGATGTTTCTTGTAAACCGAAGGGTAGTCATGAAGGAGTTACCTTAACTCACGTTAAGCGGCATCCCCAAGAATAAATTACACTTTTTGAGCGGTATTGTGTGGAGTTGGTGAGAAGTTGAGCCACGAAATGTGCAATCAATGATTACCGATTGTTTCAGTGAAATGAGATCTGTTATAAGGGTGCGCAAAACAAAAAATACACTTTGTAACAATTCAACAACAACTGTATAAAGTAACTGTTTGTTAAATCAATTTAACCCCATTTTGCCCCACAGGGATTCTTGTCCGAGGAATGAAGAGATGCTGCAACCGACCACTGGCTCTCACGCGCAAAAAGCTCTGCTTTCAGAGCGAATTAATAAGCTGGCCAGAGCGCTCTCTGATGGTGTGTATGAGCGAGAAAATACCATCAAACTCTGTTTGCTAACGGCGTTAGCGGGCGAGAGCGTGTTCTTGCTTGGCCCTCCGGGGATCGCCAAAAGTTTAATCGCGAAACGTTTAATCCAAGCATTCGACAACAGCAGCTACTTTGAATATCTGATGACTCGCTTTTCAACGCCTGAAGAAGTCTTCGGGCCTCTGAGCATTCAAGAGTTGAAAGATAACGGCCGATATGTGCGCTTAACCAAAGGCTACTTGCCAACTGCACAAGTGGTTTTCTTAGATGAAATTTGGAAAGCGGGCCCTGCAATTCTGAATACCTTATTGACGGTCGTGAACGAAAAAACCTTCAAAAACGGCAGTGAGATTGAAGCTGTTCCGATGCGTTTGCTGGTGACGGCTTCCAACGAATTACCAGATGAGGATAGCGGACTTGAAGCACTTTATGACCGTATGTTGGTGCGCATATTCGTTAACCGAATTCAGAACAAGCAAAATTTCAAATCCATGTTGACCGTTGGCACCGCGCAAGAAGCCCAAATTCCTGCTGGGCTGGCAATTACCGATGAAGAGTATCATCAGTGGCAGAAGCAACTCGACAAGCTTGAGTTAACCGATGATGTGTTTGAAAAACTTTACCAGTTGAAAACCATGGTTGAGGAGCGCTCAAAAGAGAGTGCAGGCTCCGACTTAGAGATGTACGTCTCTGACCGTCGTTGGAAAAAGGCTGCCAAACTATTGAAAGCCAGCGCATTCTTTAACGGCCGTGATGAGATAAACCCTCTTGATCTGCTGCTGTTGCAAAACTGTCTGTGGAATACGCCGGAGTCACACGAAGTGGTGCATGAGGTGATTCGCGAATTTGCATTACGCTACGCGTTTGATCAAGCTGAAGTAGAACAGCAGTTAGATGTGTGCCGACTTGAACTTGCCCAAATTCAGGAAGAGTTGGAATCTGAGTTCGCTATGGTTCTGTCACTTGAAACGTCCAATGGCTTAATCAAAAAACAGGTTCATCATCAGTATGATCTATCCGATGCCAAAATCTACAAGGTGGGAATGACCCCAGATCTGATCAAACTGGTGTTGCTGCAAAGCAATATGTCGGTTTCTGAAGGCGAAAAGGGCGATAGCCGTTGGATCTATGTACAAAAAAGTGAGTTGGAACGCGTGATTAAAGAAGGTCATGGTGAAGCCTATGGCTACGTGAACCAAAACACCAACCTATGTCGTCTGCGTTTTGATCTCGATGCCAGCAATAATCTTGTGATTAAAGACATCGCCAACCGATCTGTATTGGTGGCTATGGTGACCAAACAAGGTTTAGAGGAAACGCTTTATCAAAATTGGGTGACGAAAGCGAATCAGGCGATGGCGCAACTGACTCACGCTGAGCATCATTTGCGTAAAGTGCGACTGAAATTCCATGATGCTTTGCCACACAGCTTTATTGATCCAGAGCTTCCAACCGCGATGGAAGCAACATTGCACACACTGCAGCAGCATTTGGAATCTTCCCAAATTGAATGTGTGCGTAGCGTGATGCGTATTCGCAATCTCAACCAATTTTTCGCCTAAGGATTTTTATGTTAGGAGCTGACGCTCTCAATCTGGTGATAAGTATTGCTGAATCGGGTCTGATTGATACGGCTGTCAACGATTTGGTGGCGCGATCGCAGGTGATGATGATGGCTGAAAACCGAGGTGTAGGAACCTCGGTAAAAAACCATCTTCTAAAATGGCGCAGCAATGTGCGACGTCGCATGACCAAGGTGTGCGAAACCGAGCGTTTTCAACGTGAACTCGCGCTCTATCAAGAAGTGATCCACTGGGATGAAGCGACCTTCTTTGAACAAGTTCCTGAAGTCGTGAAAAAGCTCGAATGGGATTCGGCATTTTACTTGGAAGCTCGCCGACTGCTCGAAAAAGAAAAGCTGCACCATAATCCCATGTTTCCCCATTTCTTTTGTGACCAATGGTATAAATCGCTTTCTGATGCCATTCGTAAAGCACAATTGTTGGAGCTAACGGCCAACAAAGAGCGCATGCTTGCTGATCTTTATCAACGTATGGAAACCATGCGCAATATGGATAAAGTGACGGAAGCGGGTGATGAAGCCATTGTTGGGCGCTTATGGGATATGGCGGCAGCAAAGCTAAGCCGCAATGATCTCACGGTGATGAAACGTTATGCCGAGTTCCTTAAAAAACACAAAGGGATGCAGGAGATCGCCGAGCAGCTTGGTCGCATGGCAGGGCAAGTCAATGATCCTGACCTTAACCGCGCTCCTGCAGAAGAGTTGCAAATGGTCGAAGAGCGCTCTGATGAAGCGACCGATGATATTGTTGGTATTCATGAAAGCGACGATCTGAATAAACTCTTGCCTAACGAAACCATGTTTTTGGCTTATCCGGAACTTGAAGTGGTGTTCTATAAGCATCTGGTCGACAAGCGCTTAATGAACTACCGCATGCAAGGTAAATCACGCACGCTGCGTAAAGTTCGGGCGCATCGTCCTGACAACAAGCAGATCGACATTGAAAAAGGGCCATTCGTGATTTGTGTGGATGCCTCTGGGTCAATGAGTGGTTTTCCTGAGCAATCAGCCAAAGCCATGGCTTATGCACTGATGCAAATTGCACTCGCAGAGGATCGCGATTGCTACGTTATGCTTTTCTCTTCCGAGTTCATTACCTATGAATTAACTCGCCAAGATGGATTGCGCGAAGCGAGCGATTTTCTCAGCTACTCCTTCCACGGTGGTACGGACTTTGAGCCGGTGATCCTCAAATCGATTGAATTAATGAGTAGCGATAAATACCGCAACGGTGATTTGGTTGTGATGTCGGACTTTATCGCACCAAAGCAGAGTGATGAGCTACTTGCGAAAGTGGAAGAACTCAAAGCGCGCAAAAACCGTTTTCATGCCATTAGTTTATCGAAATATGGCAACCCACAGTTGATGAGTATGTTTGATCACTGCTGGAGCTATCACCCAAGCTTGGTAGGACGCTTAATGAAGAAGTGGTAACCGGGAGTAATCTGTGGTGTTCCGCTGCATTACGCATGTTAGTTAAACAAATCGTTGTAATTCTCAGCAAATGAACCATGATTTCGTTTTTTTGTTTGACTCAGCTCGCATAATCCGTAAAGTACGCAGCGAAAGCAGCAAGGGAGACCACCTTGTTTGACTTCAGAGGCGCGTTGGCAGAGTGGCCATGCAGCGGATTGCAAATCCGTGGACCTCGGTTCGACTCCGGGACGCGCCTCCATTCTTTTATGAAGTCAGAAACTAAGCCAGCCATGAGCTGGTTTTTTTACGTCTGTTTTCTGCCATTGAGGCAGCTTCCGTTACTCAACCTCTCCATACCTGACTTTTTACTCCCCCTATCACGATTTATGCATAGTTTTGTGGTTTAACCAGTCATTCTTGCTATTCTTATGGCGTTTTTTTATACAAATAGTCAGTTGTTTTTGATTTTATACATTTTTATTGCATAAAAATCCGTTCGTAGTAGTATGAACGGCAGATGATAATTAATGCAGTATGTCAGCATGAGTATTCGAGTTAACGGAATTAACAAGTCTTATGGCACCACAAAGGTGCTGCACGATATCAGTTTTGAATGTGCTAACGGTGAAACCTTGGTATTGCTTGGCCCAAGTGGTGCAGGCAAAAGTTCTTTGCTGCGTGTGCTCAATCTATTAGAGACTGCCGATCACGGCCAACTGCATATCGCCCATCAAGATTTTGATTTTTCTCAAACCCCTTCCGAGCAACAAGCTTAGCGCTACGCCGTAAAGTTGGCATGGTATTTCAGCAATACCACCTATGGCCGCACATGACAGTATTGGACAACTTGATTGAAGCGCCAGTGAAAGTCTCTGGTGTTGCCAAAACACAAGCTAAGCAACAAGCGATGGAAATTCTAACCACCTTACAATTGGCTGATAAAGCGGATGCGTGGCCGTTGCAACTTTCTGGTGGCCAGCAGCAACGCGTGGCGATCGCTCGTGCGTTGATGATGAAACCTGACGTGTTGTTGTTTGATGAGCCGACTGCTGCGCTTGATCCTGAAATCACGAACCAAGTCGTGAAAATCATCAGAGAGTTAAGTGGAACGGGTATTACCCAAGTCGTCGTCACCCATGAAGTGGATTTTGCCAAGAAAATTGCTAGTCATGTGCTTTACCTTGAGAAGGGCCGCATTATTGAGCATGGCACTCACGACGCCTTTATTCATCCGCAGACACCACAGTTTGCTGATTATTTAAAACATTAGGTTTAGAACACGAGCTTTAATACAACAGCTTGAAAACATAAGTTATCTGACTTTAGCCCACAGATTCTGGCCATTGATGCGGCCAGATTTCGCAGAACACATGGAGTATTGCAATGAAAAAGATCCTATTAGCGTCTTTGATCGGTTTAGTATCGGCTAGCGCTGCTGCGCAGCAAGAAATCAAGTTTGTGATGGAAGCGACTTACGCGCCATTTGAATACATGGATGAGAACAACCAGATCCAAGGCTTCGACGTCGATTTGGCGAATGCCCTGTGTAAGCAGCTTGAAGCGAAATGCAGTTTCCACAACCAAGCTTTTGACAGTTTGATCCCTGCGCTGAAATTCAAGCGTTATGACGCGGCAATCTCTGCAATGGACATTACTGAAGCGCGTTTGGAGCAAGTAAGCTTCTCTAATCCTTACTATGACAACTCGGCAGCGTTTGTTTCACTGGCGGGTAAAGTAGCTGATCAAGCGGCACTGAAAGGTAAGCGTGTGGGCGTACAAAATGGTTCAACCCACCAAAGCTTTCTGTTAGAGCAATTGCCTGATGTGGTTGCGGTACCTTACTCAAGCTACCAAGATGCGTTCATTGATATGAAGAATGGCCGTATTGACTCAGTATTTGGTGATACTGCCGTTGTTGCTGAATGGTTCAAAGGCGATAACAACCTGACTTATGTCGGTGAGCGTGTCACGAACGCGCAGTACTTCGGTAACGGTTTTGGTATTGCGGTGAATAAAGATAACCAAGCACTAGTCGATCAGCTCAACGCCGCTTTGGAAGCAGTGAAAGAGAACGGCGAATACGCAGCGATCTTTAATAAGTATTTCGGAAACTAAGATGGTGTTAACGGGCTACTCTTTATCACTGGTACAAGCAAGCTGGATGACGCTGCAAATTGCGTTTGCCAGCTTGCTGGTTGGTTTACTGTTGGCACTTGTATTTGCCAGCGGTGAAATGGCAAAACTCAAACTGATTAAATGGCCAACCACCTTGTTGGTCACTGTGATCCGAGGTTTGCCTGAGCTTTTAGTGGTGTTGTTTATCTACTTCGGTTCGACCCAAGTGCTGTTTTTGATCACTGGTGAATTTATTGAGATCAGCCCGTTTATCTCTGGTGTGATTGCCTTATCACTGATTTTTGCCTCCTACGCCTCGCAGACACTGCGCGGTGCATTAAAAGCAGTAGGCCGAGGTCAGCGCGAAGCAGCAAGTGCGTTAGGAATTCCTCCTGCTCATGCGTTTTTTCGCATAGTTCTCCCGCAAGCCGTCCGTCACGCTTTACCCGGTTTAATGAACCAATGGCTGGTGCTACTTAAAGATACCGCGTTAGTTTCTTTGATTGGTGTGACGGATCTGCTGAAACAAGCGCAGCTTACTTCCGCTGCAACCCATGAGGCCTTTACGTGGTACGCCACGGCCGCTGCTGTATATCTAGTGATCACTTTGATCACTCAACGCGCCGTAAAAGTGATTGATAATAAGTTTTCTGTACAAGGAATGAGCCTTAGCCAAGGAGCCAGCGCATGAAAGAGCAACATCTATGGCAACTGCTTGAAGGCTTAGGTACCAGCTTACAACTTACCGCCGCTTCGCTGCTGGTGGGATGTATTCTATCGTTATTGATGACCATCAGCTTAGTCATGCGCACGCCCATTGTGCATTGGTTTAGTCGTGCTTTGATTACGCTGTTTACGGGGACACCGCTTCTGGTGCAGATTTTCTTGGTCTACTACGGCCCGGGGCAGTTTGAGTGGATCCGTGAAAGTGTACTTTGGGTATGGCTGAGTCAACCTTGGTTCTGCGCTATGTTTGCTTTGGCACTCAATACTGCGGCTTATAGCACCCAGCTATTTAAAGGGGCTTTCAACGCTATTCCAAGTGGGCAATGGCAAGCGTGCCGCGCGTTAGGCATGAACAAAATCGCTACGTTGCGCGTGTTGCTGCCTTATGCATTACGCCGAGCTGTGCCTGCTTATTCCAACGAAGTGATTCTGGTGTTCAAAGGCACTTCTCTTGCTAGCACGATCACCATTATGGACTTGATGGGATACGCTCAGCGGATCAACGCCCAAACCTACGATACATTAACGGTATTTGGGGTCGCGGGTGCCTTCTATCTCGCCGTTAACGGTGTACTGACATTACTCTTCCGCCAGATTGAGAAAAAAGCTTTAGCGTTTGAAGCTTATTAAGCGCTTTCTCTTTCAGGCAATGATGCATCGTTACAATGAAGAGTACAGATTGACAATATTGCTGTTCATTTGTGCTGGGCTATAAAGACGTGGTGCGCCTTCTTTTGGTAAGTGAATGAGATTTAAATGGTGGCGACGAGCCCACTGCACGGTTAATGCAGTGGGAGCGGAGAGTGTAACCAAGGTTGCGATTTTTGCGCGTACCGCTTTATGAATCAATTCCAAGCTACAGCGGCTGGTCATGACAACAAACCCTCGTCGTGGATCGATTTTCGCGCCAATGATCGCACCAATCAGTTTATCTAACGCGTTGTGGCGGCCAATATCTTCACGACAAAGTGCTACATTTCCAGCTTCGTTAACATAAAGCGCGGCATGCAGTGCTCCACTGTAGCGTGCGAGCACTTGGGCTTGTTGAATACGTTCACGCAAACCGTCAAATAGGGTGGGGCAAGGTGGTGAGACTTGGGTAAGAGGCGTGAGCGTGGGCAGTGCTTGTTCCAGAGCCTCGACACCACAGATGCCGCAACCACTGGTACCTGCTAACTGACGGCGCTGTGTTTTGAGTGACCAAAATGCGCGGTTGGTAATTTCCACAGCTGCATGGTGGGATTCTTGATTCACACTCAATTGCACATCGTGTATTGCGCTGGCTGATTCCACAATGCCACTGCTGAGACTGAAACCTTTGACGAAGTCTTCGAGATTGCCCGGTGTCACCATCATGACGGCATAGCTGATACCGTTATAGCTGATTGATAGCGCAGTTTCACTGGCGAGGGCCGATGTGCCTGTTGTTTGCTCCGCATTCATTGCAACATATTCGTACTGCTCTGGTGCTGGTGGCGAAAAATTCGGTTCAGCCAATTCAATGAACTGAGCAACGGTACACGACATGCAAATTTCCTCAGCTATTGGGTTAGCAAATTATCGGTAGTAAACAGTTCCTGTGCTTTAGCAAAGCAGCGTTCTGCCAGCGCTGAGCGAGGTTCCGCTTTACGCATCAATAAACCAATACGTGAATGAACTTCCGCTCCTGCAATCGGGATCATACGCAGGTGTTCATTCATGGTTTCCATACCACTGTTTAATGGCATGATGGCGCAGCACAACCCAGCATTAACAGCTTGAAGTAGCTGAAACGTGGAGTCACTTTCCAGCAGAATATTCGGTGTGATGCCTTTACTACTAAAGCTTAAATCAATGGATTTACGGTAATGCATCCCTTTAGTGAGTAGGCCTAGGGGCATTTGAGTTAAATGTTCCCAGTCCAGTTGTGGATCAGAAAAGGTGAAATGGCGAGCATCGTGTAGTAAACCAAGGCTGGTGGCAGAGAGTTCCAGTACTTCAAAATGAGAAATATCCACTTGATCAAGATAACAAAGCCCAAGATCAAGTTGGTTTCGATTTAAGCCATCCACTACTTGTTTAGACGTGATCGAACAGAGCTGGTAGCGTAATTCTGGGTAGCATTTGGCAATTGGCTCTAGCAGCTCCATTGGGTTCAAGCTGGCAAGTGGTACCATGCCAAAACGTAGGCTGCCCACCAGTTGACCACGGCAGTTAGCCGCTTCAGCTTGTAAGCCATCATGTGCTACAAGCACACTTCGCGCCCAAGCTAAAATGCGTTCTCCCGCTTCGGTAAAACCTTCAAAACGTTGTCCACGATTAATCAAGGTGAGTTGCAGCTCATCTTCCAGATTACGAATTCGCATCGACAACGTAGGTTGAGTGATGTGACACATTGCTGCGGCTTGCCCAAAATGTTGGGTTTCGTCGAGAGCAACGAGGAATTTCAATTGCTTAATGTCCATAGTGCTTCCTTAAGCGCCAGAAATTCTTATTGGCGCACAATGTGCTCATAGTTCGTTGCGCTCGTAGTTCGTTCTTCTGGTCACTTGATACTTATTTTTATTGTGTAGAGATGGTAATGCCTAGCCTAAGTCGGTGGCGATGACTCCTACAATGTTTGAATCTCGTTACTTCGAACACATAAACACATTTGAGTGATGATGGAGCGTTATGTTCGAGATTATTACCACCAAGGTATGCATCTGTATTGTTGCTAAATTTAATGAAAATGGACAGAGAAAATACGCAAGAAAATAAATAACACCTTCACAAGGTAAGAAGAATCCATTAGTCACTTTAATTATAAGTATATATTGACTGACGAATGAAAAGGTTAATTAAATTTTGTTTATCTTCCGTTTAATATCTTTGATAAATGGTTATTTTAATCTTACTGAAATTATTAATTCTAATTTAATCTAAACTTGCTGATTGTTATATTTTGTATGTGTTCTTTTCATGAGTTTAAATTAAAAACAAAATTGATGCAGAACTCTATTTTATCAATAATAGGCATGAAAAATGGCTATAAAAACAAGCCAATTTAATTAAAAATTTGCAGTTCAATTGATCTGAATCAAGAATATGGCTTGAAATGCACAAGGTCAAATTGGTTGTTTCTATTACATGATAGATATTCTCTATTGGTTTGTTGGCGCTTTCTGGCTAGACAGTAATCAAAATAGAAACTCAAGGAGAACAGTTTTTTGGCTGCAAAGAAAAAAGGTACAAACTAAAGCCCATGATGAAATTATCTACATTTAATATGGTTATTGTGATTTTTATCTTGTGATAGATAACATCAATGATGAGTTAAATAAGTTCAATTAGACGTTAATGTTATTAATATCTACCATTTTATTAAATAATAGCTTTGTTAAACTTGTCTCAGTCTAAATAAAAATAATGAAAGCTTATTTATTACTCTAATGTGAAGATATATATCTGTTTCAAAGGTGAATATTTATCGACACTCATCAGTGAATAAAAGCGAGCTTACAACAATGCCAAAAGAGGAGTGTCGAGATGAACCAAAAGGAAGAAATTAAAGAGTATCCCGGACCTGCTGCGGGCTGGGGAGCACTTAAAGCGGTAACAAAAAGCTGGTTAGGCAGTGAAAACGGGTTTAGAAACCTGCGTGCGATGCTGAAAACAAACCAGAATGGTGGATTTGACTGCCCGGGATGCGCTTGGGGGGAATCACCAGAAAATGGCATGGTTAACTTCTGTGAAAATGGTGCGAAAGCGGTGAACTGGGAAGCGACAAGTCGCCTTGTCGATCCTGAGTTTTTCGCTCAATATAGTGTGTCGGAGCTGAGTAAACAGACGGATTACTGGCTAGAATATCAAGGACGTTTGAGTCATCCGATGCGTTATGACGCACAAACGGATCATTATGTTGAGATCTCGTGGGAAGATGCCTTTGATTTAGTCGGTAAGCACCTTAATGCGTTGCAATCACCTGATGAAGCAGAATTTTACACATCTGGACGCGCCAGCAATGAAGCCGCCTTCCTTTATCAATTATTCGTTCGGGCTTTTGGTACCAATAACTTCCCAGATTGTTCAAACATGTGTCACGAAGCCAGTGCGATAGGCATGTTTGACACGATTGGTGTTGGTAAAGGTACTGTTGTATTTAAAGATCTCGAACTAGCCGATGCGATTTTTGTTATTGGTCAAAACCCGGGAACAAACCACCCGCGAATGTTGGAACCGCTGCGTGAAGCGGTCAAGCGTGGTGCGCAGGTTATCTGCTTGAATCCTCTGAAAGAGCGTGGCCTTGAACGTTTTCAAAACCCGCAGCATCCCATTGAAATGCTGAGTAATGGCTCCGAACCCACAAGTAGCGCTTATTTCCGTCCTGCACTTGGCGGAGACATGGCGGTATTTCGCGGCATGGCTAAGTTTCTTCTGCAATGGGATCGCCAAGCTCAGGCACAGGGTGATGCTCCCGTGCTTGACCATGATTTTATTCGTGAACACACAAATGGTATTGAGGAATATCTGAGTGCGGTTGAGCAAACATCATGGGAACACATTACCCAGCAATCGGGCTTGAGCTAGAAGAAATAGAAGTATTGGCGCGCATGTACCGACGTGCCGAACGAGTAGTGATGTGCTGGGCTATGGGGCTGACTCAGCATCGTCACTCGGTATTCACCATTCAAGAAGTGGTTAACTTGCAGTTGTTGCGCGGAAACGTAGGTAAACCGGGCGCTGGTTTGTCACCCGTACGTGGGCACAGTAATGTACAGGGTGACCGTACAATGGGGATCAATGAGAAGCCACCTCAGTTTCTGCTGGATGCCTTGGAAAAACGCTTTCAATTCAAAGTGCCACGAACTCATGGCCACAATGCGGTATTAGCCATCAAAGCAATGGAAGAAAAACGCGCCAAAGTGTTCGTCGGTCTTGGTGGTAACTTTGCACAAGCAACACCTGATACGCCGCGTACTCACGCGGCAATGCGTAATTGTCAATTAACCGTACACATAGCGACAAAACTCAATCGTTCACATCTGGTGACTGGTCGTGATGCGTTGATCTTACCGTGTCTTGGGCGTACTGAAATCGATATGCAAGCCAATGGGCCACAAGGCGTGACGGTGGAAGATACGTTCAGTATGGTTCATCTCTCCTATGGTCAACTAAAAGCTCGCTCGCCACATCTACGTTCAGAGGCCGCCATTCTGGCGGGAATCGCCAAAGCGACATTGGGTAATTTCCCGATCGATTGGGATTGGGCGATTGCTGATTACAGGCATATCCGTGATTTGATTGCCGACACCATTCCAGGTTTCCAAAACTTCAATCAGCGAGTGCAAAACCCGGGAGGCTTTTATCTTGGCAATAGTGCCGCTCGCCGTGAATGGAACACAGCTAGCGGTAAAGCGCAGTTTTCTGCTACCACATTGCCGGAGCAATTGGTGAATGAAAATGTTACCCAACGAGGTGATAAGCCAGATCTGATTTTGCAAACCCTTCGTTCCCATGATCAATACAACACCACCTTATATGGACTTGATGACCGCTACCGTGGCGTGTTTGGTCGACGCGATGTTGTGTTTGCTAACGAAGAAGATATTCGGCGCTTGGGTTTTGAACCGGGTGACAGAGTGAATCTGGTGACATTATGGGACGATGGACTTGAGCGTCGCGTGAATGGTTTTGAACTGATCGCTTATGATGTGCCAGCAGGGCAGGCAGCAGCATATTATCCGGAAACCAATCCTCTGGTGCCACTCGACAGTTATGGAGAGCGTACTTTCACACCCACCTCGAAGTTTGTTGCAATTAAGCTCGAAAAAGCCAAACCCACCATCCTAATCCCAGCAATCGTGTTATAACTGTGTTGGCTTTCACTGAACTGACCCTGAAATGATTCGGGGTCAATCACTAGAAAATCGCAAACTCTTGCTTCTCACATGAAAGTCGTCGGCCTTTTTAAGGAGAAAGTCGAAGTGTGAGGCAGACGTTTCGTCTATAAATTGATCGTGATGGTTGTTATCTATTCTGTCGAGAGTGCTTTTTAAGCATCTGAATCAATTCAAGTAAATTTATAGTTGACCAGAAATCTCAATCCGTTAAAGTACGCCTCGTTCTCACGGCAAAGCTCGTTAGAACAGATGGTGTCTTCCATCGCAGTATGCGTTGCCCTGGTGGTGAAATCGGTAGACACAAGGGATTTAAAATCCCTCGACTTTCGAGTCGTGCCGGTTCAAGTCCGGCCCGGGGCACCATCTCTCTTGAATTAAGACATCTCAGTTAGGCGCGTTGGCAGAGTGGCCATGCAGCGGATTGCAAATCCGTGAACCTCGGTTCGACTCCGGGACGCGCCTCCATTTCTTTCTCTGTTTTTACCTATCTAACGTTCATCAAAAAAATCTTTGTTGCGGATGTACTTACTCATCAAATGGTAAGAAAAAGGCCGGATCAACCAGCTGATGATCGAACGCCCCAAGCGCTCCCAAGTCGGTGTATTTTCGTAAATTCGTCCGTTATACAACCAAAGTAGTTTCCCTGCGTGCCAGTAAAGAAAAGGCACAGGAGGCATGAAAGTGACAATGTCTAAATCGCAGCAAATCCGATAAGTTTTGTGGGTCAAGCCATAATGCTTCGGGAATCGCCAATCCCCGATCGCGGGTTGACCAAACGTCACGACACGTTTGATGGTGCGTGGATATTTACGTTCAAAATAGTCGGCAAATACACAACCGATCGCTCCTCCAGAAGAATGCCCCGTAATCGCAATCCGTTTGCCCTGTTCAATTAAAGGCAACAAGGTTTGTTCTAGTTTATCGATGACCGACATCCCTAACGTATCTGCGTTACGGCTTGGTTGGCTCTCTTGATGCAATAAATGGTAGAAGCCAGCATGAATACGATATTTCAGCCCAAGATGGTGACAACTTCGTGTCCAAAGTGCGAAATTCAGTAGCCAGTCGGTCATGCTGTGTGAACCTTTGATCACTACCACAACTTCATCGCTGGCTTTACTCCATAGCACTCGAATCATGATTTTACCGAACTGATTGGTGATTACGCGTTGCCCGTTAGGGTCAAAGCCATAGCGAGTCTGTTTAAAAATGCGCGGATAGGCGAGGTTGCACAAAACGGCGTAGCGTTCATATTGATAGCGTTTGAGTGGCTTCACGATGTCATCGAGTTTGCGGTTTACGATGACTGTATGTGTTGATTATGAAGCTTAGATGAAACAGCAAAGAAGTGTGGGTGAAATCCCTTTTGGCTGTGCGCAAGGAGATAACGTGCTTTTAATCTCAGTCAATTCTCTGCGATGTAGATTTTGTTATGGTGGCGACAGCTATTTTGGGGAGTACAACTTGTGCCACAACCAACTTCTTCATTTTTATCTGGTGCTTTGCTGACTGAATTTCGCACTGTGCAAGCGATGATTGCGATTTACTGTCGTGATCATCATCAGAAAACAGGACTATGTGCCGAGTGCTTGGCGTTGATGGAGTATGCTGAAACACGCCTAGATCGCTGCCCCTATGGGGAAGAAAAGCCGACGTGTAATCGTTGTCCAATTCATTGCTACAAACCAGAGCAGAAAGCGATGATGAAAGAAGTAATGCGTTATGCAGGGCCAAGGATGTTGTTGCCACATCCCATTTTGTCGCTTCGCCATTTATGGCATGAAAGAAAAGCCATTCCGGAGAAACCAAAAGCAGAGGCTTCTAACCGTCATCAACGGTTAAAAGCCATGAAAAGTGAAACCAAAGAGTCGTGAAGAATACTATTCTCCCGCCACCCATTGACGTTTGGTTTTGACGCTTTTGATCAGCATATACAGACAGGTCGCGAGCAGGATGGCAAACAAGTAAGCCATTAAACCGTGGCGATCTTGCATAAACCAATCGGCAAGTACGGGACCAATCACTGAACCGACACTGTAGCTGAGCAGCATGACTTGAGTGGCGGAAACAATGTAGCTGGTATCAAGTTTGTCGCAGCCCAAATTAATCGCAATCGGGTAGAGTGCGAAAGTCGCCATGCCGAGCACAAATAAGCTTGTGCCTAATACCAACAGTGAGCTGTCTAAAACAGTCAGTGCGATTGCTGCCGTGCCAAGCAAACAAAAGAGTGCCATTAGCAAAGTACGGCCGAGGAATTTCGACAGCCAGGGCACGAGTGGTTGGACTGCCATGCCACCTAAAATCACCAGTGCCATTAAGTTACCAAGATCAGTATGACCAATGCCTCGATTAGCTAATTCAACAGGCATCAAGCCATAAATAGCACCCAAGGTCAGCCCAGAAACCAGGCAACCAATCATCGCAGCTTTGCTAAGTTGCGTGATTTGGCGTAGTGAAAGAGAACTCGATTGTTGTGTTGACGGCTGATCGGAATCCACGTAAATCAACACGATGGAAGCAATCAACAGCAAAGTGGTAATTGCAATAAAAGGTACTGCACCCGCCACGCCAAGTTGACCAATCGCCATTTGTCCCAGAGCTGTGCCGCCGTAGAGCGCCACCATGTAAATGCCAAGGCGTTTTGCGCGGCCTTGTTCATCACCATGCAGCAACCAAGACTCCACCACAACAAAAATGCCAGCAACAGCAACACCTGCCACTAGACGAGCCAACAGCCAAACGCTGGCATAAGGCATCATAGGCATCACAACGATAGACAGTTGCAATAAGCTCAAGCACCAAATAAAGGCTTTACGGTGACCCAAACGATTAACGAAAGGTTCTGCTACCACCGCACCTGCTAATAAGCCCGCATAAAAAATGCTCGCCAACCAGCTGGCTAAGCCAGATTCTAATTGGTAATGAGGCAACATTAACGGCACTAAGCTCATGAGATAGCCAGACGCCACAGCATAAAGAGTTAAAGCAATAACAGGCACCGCAATGCGGTTTGGTGCAGAAGGATGGATTTCCACAGCAGGCCTCGGAACAACAGAAGGAACAGTTGGCGCGAATATGGGATGAAAAGTGTTCAGAGTAAAACGAAAAAAAACGTTCCTGACGATAAACTTTAGTTGTTGAGGATGAGCGTGGAGAAAGTGGCAGTTAAGTTGGCATAATTTGGCTAAAAATGCCAACTTAATTGTTAGATTAATGCTATGACTATTTAGTCAGAGCCTGGTTTAACCATTGGTCAAATTGAGATTTTGGTAGCGCCCCATTGATCATGTCGATACGTTGACCATTTTTGAACACCATAATGGTTGGAATGCTGCGAATTTGGAAATGTGCAGCGAGGTTTTGTTGTGCTTCCGTATCAATCTTAATGAAGCGAACTCGCCCTTTGCGCTCAGTTGCCACATCGCTAAAAACAGGAGCGAAGCCAACACACGGATTACACCAAGGTGCCCAAAAATCAACAACGACAGGTTTGTCGCTTTGCAGTAAAGCGGAAAAATTGGCTTCGGTACCTTCAATAGGTGCGCCATCAAGTAAAGAACTTTGGCATTTGCCACAATTGGGGCTTTCCGTAATGCGTTCAACTGGCACACGGTTGAGGCTGTGACAGGATGGGCAGCGGGTATTGAATGTTGACATGACTTCCTCTCTTTTTATTTTGCGTTTTCGTCACCAGTTTAAGCTCAATGGTTAACCATGGTTCGAAAATCGGCGTATACTTCAGCGCATTGCCGACAATGGTGACAAGCGTTACTCAAGATTTTGGGGCGCTCAGCCAAATTACAATAAGCAGCATAGACGGAATTTTTATGACTCAATGTTATGCCGAAATTACCGGGTGGGGTAAATGCCTGCCACCTGCCACGCTCTCCAATCACGATTTGAGCACCTTTCTTGATACTTCTGATGAATGGATTCAGTCCCGTACCGGGATTGAACAGCGTCGGATCAGCCATGTGAATACCTCTGATCTCGCTACCGTGGCAGCCAAGCATGCTATCGCTTGTGCTGGCGTGAGTGCCGAAGATATAGACCTGATTATTGTGGCAACGTGTTCACCCGATTCGTTAATTCCCAATATTGCTTCAAAAGTGCAACAAAATTTAGCGATTCCTTCTGCGGCAGCCTTTGATCTTAATGCCGCATGTACTGGTTTTCTCTATGGTCTGGAAACCGCCACCCGTTTGATGCAAGCGAGCCATTATCGTCATGCTTTGGTGATTGGTGCTGAGCGCCTATCTTTCTATCTTGACTGGACGAAGCGAGACACTGCCGTGTTGTTTGGCGATGGTGCTGGTGCGGTGGTGCTGAGTAAAACTCAGCAGAAAGTAGGCCTGCAAGATGCGCAAATTGGTTGTGACGCTCAAGGCCGAGATATTCTAGCCGTGCCTAAGTTTGGCACAGCAATGGATCGCTTCGATGCGGACAATGGTTACTGGGCATTTGATTTTGTCGGTAAAGAGATTTTCAAACGTGCGGTGCGTGGCATGGGCGCAGCGGCTCAGCAAGTGTTAGCACGCAGTGGTTTATCGACGGAGGAAATCGATGTGGTGATCCCGCATCAGGCCAATATTCGTATTATTCAAACGCTGTGTGATTTGGCGGGCATCGCGCAAGACAAAGCCTTTGTAAACATTCATCGTTACGGCAACACTTCTGCCGCGACAGTGCCGATCGCTTTGTGCGAAGCGTTGGAGCAGGGCAGAGTTAAACCCAATGATGAGCTTTTAGTCGCGGCATTTGGAGCAGGTTTGACTTGGGGGGCTGGGCACATTCGTTGGGGGGAACGTGTAACTCCGAAAGAAACCAGTGATGCCACTCTTCCTGCTTGTGATCAAACGGCACTGGATTTATTGAAAGATGCGATTGAGCACTGCAAGAAGCATCAGCAAGTGCAATAAAATAACTGATATCAATAACAATTAGGGAGGTATTTTGCCTCCTTTTTATTTTTTACAAAATGACAACCCCGTTTGATTTATTTTTGCTCTCTTAATGCGCTTGTCTTTAATTTGGGACACTTCCCAATATTTCTCACTTAATTCTTGAACTATGATTGCAAAGTGAATCAGTGATATCACCCATTAGTTTTATTTGAGTTCTGAATAGAAACGGGGAATAACCTTGCAATTACAAAATCAAATCTTGTGCCTCGGGAAAGAGGTGTTGCTACTGAGTAAGGATGCTTCATATCGAGTTATCGAGCACATTGAATCGCTGCCATCTACGTACGGAGGGCTACTGATCATTGCGAGCTCCCCGGATCAAGATGAACTCTTACAAGCTCTACACCACACTCGTCAATATTGGTCATGGTTAATTAAAGTTGAAGAAGAGAGCCCGTTAAGCGGCTTACTCAGCGATGGTGTATGGGAAGAGGAAACCTCACTCAGTGAGTGGCATGAATTGCAGCGTCGGTTAGCGCTTTTCCATGAACCGAATGATTGCGACCCTTTACTCGGTTGGTTGGGGTTAATGCCAAATCGAAAATTGATCCCACTGCGTGATAGTCGCGATCCTAACCTCTATCGCTACCCACTGCTAGACGCCATTCTCCCAGAATTAGATTCCCCCACACGTTTTTTGGCCGCTGAAGCGAATCGCGGTTTGCTGAGTACTGAACAGCTTGTGGATCGTATTCGGTTGTGCCCAAGTTGCCATAGTGGGCACTTAAACTATGTCGAAGTATGTCCCTCTTGTCGGCATATCGATATTCGAGAAAAAGTGTCACTGCACTGTTTCACCTGCGGTCATGTCGGTGAACAACACCATTTTACCCGTGGTGGACGATTACAGTGTCCCAAATGTTTGACTCAGTTGCGCCATATTGGCGTGGATTACGATCGCCCGTTGGAAACACATGAATGTAACCATTGTCACCACGCGTTTGTGGAAGCAGAAACGGGGGTGAATTGTCTTTCTTGTGAAGCATCCAGCCAAGTTGAGCAGTTAGTTATCCGTAAAATTTTAACCTACACCCTTGGTGAACAAGGGGAAGAGGTGTTGAGATTTGGTCGTCAATTGGCAGCTCCTGAGCTGTCGCTCAATGGAAAAGTCGACAAATCGTATTTTATGAGTCTTTTGGTGTGGTTGAACAAATTGGCACAACGCCATGATGAACAGCATTTGATTTTGGCGCTGCATATTCCAACGTTTGAGGAATACCTTAAAACGTTTGGCGAGGCGAAAACCTTTTCCCTGACTGAACAGCTAACGGAACGTCTCAACGGCATGTTCCGTGAGACAGATGTCTGCTGCCAGTACCATCATGATCTGATTTTAGTGCTGATGCCGAAAGCCAGTTTGGAACATCTGGATGTGTTGAAAGGCAAAATTGAGGATATGAGCCGTTTGGTGGAAAGTGATCAGTTTACGCTGGATGTTTTTGCGTGGATGCTGCCGGATCCTAGTTTGACTGAGGATGGTAGCGAGTGGATTCAGCAACAGGTTAGCAATATCTATGTGGCCGGATAGTTTCTACGTACTTGATCAACTGGTGCTGTCGTTAGCTCGCAATCAGGAACTTTGGTTAGTCGTTTTCCCAATGATGATTGCGATCGAACTGCCGCTCTACCTGTTGGTTTTGACGGGAATTTTTCGCTGGGCGTACTACCAAGAGCCAGAAGGGTTGCCACATTACCCTTCAATCAGCTTTGTGATTACTTGCTACGGCGAAGGGGATGCCATTGAGATCACCATAGATACCTTGGCAGAACAGATTTATCCGGGACAGATTGAAATTCTGGCCGTGGTGGATGGGGCGAAACAAAACGCCGACACCTATCAGGCGGCAATGAAAGGGATGCGTAAGCACCAAGGGAAGCCGAACCGGACTGTACGTGTGATCCCGAAATGGCAGCGAGGTGGGCGGGTTTCTACCTTGAATGCTGGACTTTCTGAAGCGAAAGGGGAGTTTGTGATTAACGTCGATGGTGACACTTCTTTCGATAACGACATGGCAATGCGCATGATGCAGCAGTTTACTGACCCGAATGTGATTGCCAGTGGTGGCGCTTTACGGGTACGTAACTGGAGCACCAACTTGCTCACTCGAATGCAAGCTTTGGAATACATGCTCTCCATGCAGGCAGGTAAAACCGGCATGGCTAAGTGGGGTGTGTTAAACAATATATCGGGTGCATTTGGGGCATTCCGTAAGCCTATTTTGAAACAGGTCGGCGGTTGGGACACCCATACGGCAGAAGATTTGGATTTGACCATGCGCTTAAAACAGTACAAGCGGCGCTATAAAAACACTCGGCTTGCGTTTGCCCCACACGCTGTTGGGCATACCGATGTGCCGGATACTCTTAAGGGCTTGATCATGCAGCGTTTACGCTGGGATGGCGACTTGCTATTTCTGTTTTTGCGTAAGCACCGCCAAGGGTTAACTCCGAAACTGCTTGGTTGGGGGAACTTCATTTTCACCCTGACTTACGGTGTATTGCAGAATGTCTTACTGCCATTGATGGTGATTATCTTCATGACCTTTTTGGTGTGGAGTTATCCATGGGTTTTCGTCAGCTCGCTAATGATGCTGCTGTACGGCATCTATCTCTTTATCGTTGTACTATTTTTTATTGTCTACATCGGCTTGGTTTCTGAACGCGCGAAGGAAGATCTTCGCATGGCGGTTTGGCTTCCGCTTTACCCCATCTATCAGTTTTTTATGCGCTTAATTACAGCGTTCTCTATGGTGAACGAGGTTGTGCGCCGCAGTCATGAGGAATCCAGTATGGCTCCTTGGTGGGTGCTAAAACGAGGAAAACGTTTTTAATTATGAAAGTGAAATTTCATCTGGATAAACAGCATCAGCCACAATCAGAGCGTGGCATGAAAGTGATGTATGGTCAGGCCAAACGTGGCGGATATCGACTGCGCTGGTATCTGATTCTGGCGTTAGTGATTAGCCCATTGCTCGCGATGGGTTATTACCTCTACCGAGATAAAGTTTTGGTGATTGCACCAGCGATTGTGACATCGGATCCCGTGGTGATTAAAGCTGCAGAGGAGGGCATTGTCGGGTCACTTAATCTGGTAACTGGCCAGTCCGTCACTGAACAGCAAGCTCTGTTTGAGATAGTCAACGATGCGTTAAGTGGTGAGTTAGATTTCATCCGTCAGGAAATTGCTCAATTGAATGTGAATCAAGAGGAGAGTTTTGATTACCACACGTTGACGATCGAAAATGCGCAGAAAAATGCGGATCAAATTCAGCAGATCCGTAAACGTTATGAGTTTTATAAAGCGAAAGGGCAAGTTTCTGATGTGGACTACGCGGCAATAATTAACCTTGCTTACAGTGCACAGAATGAGCTAAATAGTCGGCATATCGCTCTTAATGATGCCCAAAACAACTACCAAGAACGTCGACTTGCAGGCCCGATTAGCCAGGCAAGAAGATCGCTAATGAAAGAACTGGTGGTTAAACAGACACAACTGGATCAATTGAATGTTCGAAGTCCTTACGATGGACGTGTCGTTGATATTCCTGTGGTCGAGGGACAGCAGGTCGAAAAAGGTGATCCAGTCATAGTGATTGCAAAAAATGTTATGCCTCACGTTACGGCTTATCTCAACCCTAAATACTTGGATATTGCGCAGTTTGGGAATAAGGCAAAGGTAAAGTTCCCCGATGGAAAAACTTACTCAGCTACCGTTTCGCAAGCGGTGGAGATAGTAAGTAAATTACCCACTCAGCTCACTAAACCTTTTGAAGGTCAGCCGGCGTATATGAAAGTGACTCTCGCATTTGACGAGGAAGTAGGACAAAACCGCTGGATAGAAGGGATGACGGTGGAAGTGAAGTTCTAAGCCATCGGAATCCAGAACTCAGAAGTAAAAAGCCCCTCAATTGATAGAGGGGCTTTGTTTTTTATGCCTGATGTGAGGCAAGTATTACTCCGTCAGTGCCATTGCCAGTAGGCTTATCGGGTGAATGGTTTCTAAATGCGCATTCTCTTCAATTTGCCACTTACAGGTTTCGCAATCCGTCACTGCATAATCAGCATCTGAGGTTTGAATCGCATCAAACAGATGTGAGCCAATTTTTTTGGAAACGTCGTAGTTTTCTTCTTTGAACCCGTAGGTTCCTGCTAGTCCGCAGCATTCACTGTCGAGCACCACTAGCTCTAATCCGGGGATCATTTTCAACAGTTCAATCGTAAACATCACATTACCACTGCGTTCTAAGTGGCAAGGCGTGTGGTAAACCACTTTTTTACGAACTGGCTGCATTTTCGGTGCGTTGCCACTCATAAATTCTTTGAGCAGAAAACGAGTAACGTAATGAATTTGATCCACCACTTGGCTGTTATCCACTCCCAGCACATGCGGGTATTCTTGCTGCAACGTGAATGAACAGGTGGAAGAGGTGGAAAGTACCGGTGCGTGGTAATCATTCACCATTACCTCGAGGTGTTTGACGTTGTGCAGAGCATTGTTACGTGCTTTGTTATGAAAACCATTGGCGATCAACGGCACACCACAACACTTTTCGCTATCGAGCAAACGCACGCCAATGTTCATCGCATTCATCACTCGGACAAAGTCTTTGCCCAGTTGCGGATGGTTGTAGTTCACGTAGCAACCATGGAAATAAGCGACTTGTCTTTGGTATAGCGGCTGGCTGGTACAGTTTTGTTTAAACCAGCGACGGAAGGTGCCGTGGGAATATTTGGGCAAGGTTTTATGGTCGTGCACGCCAATGGTTTTGTGCATCAGTTTCTTCACCAACGGCAACGAGGTTGCGGCGTTGACTAAAGGTGCGAAGGGCGTGGCGAGCGAGCCAAACAGATCGGTATGGCTGAGCACAAAATCGCGCACCAATTTAGGGTTGAGCGGTTTCTTACCATATTTACCACGCGCGACAGCGATCATATCGCCAATTTTTACTCCTGAAGGGCAGGCGGTTTCACAGCGTTTGCAGTTGGTACAAAGCTTGAGTGCATCATCATAGTATTCCGCACTTTTAATGCGTAAGCGTTCACCATCTGGGCCACACTGTTTTGGTCCCGGATAGTTGGGATTGGCTTTAGCTACAGGGCAATAAACAGTGCACACCGTGCATTTGATGCATTGGTCAAAGGTGGTGTTTTGGGGCGCAGAGCGAACAAAAGCATGATTCATAGCAGCACCTCCTGTTGTTGTGTTTGTACATGAGTTGCCAGAATGTGTTCTACGCAGTGATAAGCGGTTGCAATGGCAACACCACCTCCACAGCCTTCAAATACCGGGTCATAACCACTTAACATGGCACCACAACACCAGAGATTTTCAATGGTTTTTCCTTGCCGTGAAGGATGTAGATTGGCATCCGTAGTGACGCCGAAAGTCATAAACGGGTGAGATTGCGCCGCGATAAATTGGGCATGTCGCCACTGAGCACGGTCAGGGTTTTGTTGCACGTCCAGCCCAAATATTGGCTCTTGAATGGCGTGTTGTGAGGCTTGCAAACCTTGGCTGAAGTAACTGCCTGTCGCCATTACATAGTGTTCGGCACTGATTGGGAAATCGCGCAGATTTTGGGTATGAATTGCGGTAAGGCGAGTGCCTGCAAAATCGCCACCGATGACTTTGTCACCCTTGAGTTGCACACCTCCCCCTTGAATAAAGCTGCGATGCAGTGCTTCTTCAATGCGGATCCCGAGCAGAGATGGGGGCATGGTCGGCACTTCATGAAAGCGTAGTTGAGTCACTTGCTGGAGCTTGGTCATCAAATGCAAACCATCACCGTTGCCCATGATGGCCGGCATGATCACCAAATCTTCAGGGCGAGCGACGCGCATCAGTTGATCGCATAAAGCATTCCACGCCGGTTCTTGGCGCAGTAAGCGAGCAATATCAATCGAGCGCAGCTCATTCGGGTTGCGTCTGAATCCCTCAAAACCGGGGATCGATACACTAGCCGAAAGCATAGGGATATGCGCTAATTCTGGGCGCTGAGCGAGGTTGTCACGCAGCATGGTGGGCTGAAAATCACGATAGCCGTCAATAGCAATGATGACGATACGAGAGAAGTCGGCATGGCCGCGATAAGGGTAAACAAAAGGCTGTGATAACCAAGTATTCTTGAGCGTACCAATAGGGGTAATTCGCCAGTGGTTTGCGCCATCAGGCTCATGATGCAAAGGCACATGGGCACTGTCTAAAGTGCGTTTGAACCACATCAAACCTTTCTCGCTGTTTTTGCGTCCCACTTTGCTGTAGGGATGTTCTGGCGCTTGTTCTTGCAGGGTAGAGAACGCCTCAAGAGGCTGATTCACTGAGGTGCCATCTGGCAAGCGACCGAGTACATCAATGGAGCCAGAAGAAAAATGCAGCGCACTTTGCCCTTGGTTGATTAACACCACTTTTGTTCCAGCTTGCAGTGCGCGCAGAGCAGCACTGTATCCGGCAATTCCGCCACCGATGACGGCCACATCATAGTGCATCATTGTTGTTTCTCCGTGGCTGAGTCGAGGGAAGGTAAATCGCTTGCGCCGAGCAAGCCTTCATAAATCCAATAGCTAAATTCCGCTTCACGCAGGGCATCGCCCCAGAAAATTGGCTTGATGCCTTTCCAGCGCTCTTCCAGAAAATCAACCAGCAGGTGACTAGACTGGCAACCGGAAACTTGCGCGTATTCACTAAACAGACTGGCCGCGCGATAGCTGCACAGCTCGCCCTGACAAGGCCCCATTCCCAAACGAGTGCGGCGACGTAGGTCGACTAAATTATTCACATCAAGCTGCTTGATGGCGTACTCAATTTCACCGGCGGTGACCATTTCACACTCACAAATGACAGCTTGGCTTTTGGCATCGTCCGATAGAAAGCGAGTCGCGCGTTCACCGTGACGGTAAATGGCTGACTCATAAACTGGTTTGGCAATACTGGCGGTTTTTTTGAGCGTTTTTGGCGCTTCTTGAGAGCCCGGTAAAGGGCGTAAGTGGGTTTGGCAGATTTCGGTATTGCCCAATTTTTTTGCCACCAGATCGGTTGCCCATTCGGCCATCAAACGATAAGTCATCAGTTTACCGCCAGTAATGGTGGTTAAGCCTTTCAAACCGTCACGCTGTTCATGATCCAGCAGCACAATACCGCGACTGATATTGCGGCCACTGCCATCGTCATTCACTGCAACCAGTGGGCGAACGCCCGCATAAGCCCGTAGTACACGAGTATTGGCCATGATAGGAGCGAGCTTGGCTCCTTCTTCGAGCAGAATATCCACTTCACGTTCGGTGACATGCAGATTATCGATCTGGTCATAATCAATGTGCTCGGAAGTGGTGCCAATCAGCGAAATGGTATCGCCGGGAACCAAAATGTCCGCATCGGATGGCCTACGGCAGCGGTTGATCACCAGATTGTTGATGCGGTAATCCAAGATCAGCAGCGAGCCTTTAGCAGGGAACATCTTGATATTGAGATCGGCGTATTCGCAGATATTCTGTCCCCAAATGCCCGCGGCATTAATCACTTGCTGCGCGAAAATATCGAACTTGGCGCCATTGCCTAAATGCTGGCAGTGCACGCCGAGCACGGTATCCCCTTCACGGATCAGTTGTGTGACGATAGTGCGATTGAAAATTCGCGCGCCATATTCTTTGGCATCCAGCACATTGGCCGCACACAGGCGAAAAGGATCGAGCGTGCCGTCAGGCACTTTCACCGCGCCAATCAAGGCAGGGTTGACATTCGGCTCAAGTAGCAAGGCTTCTTTAGGTGTTAAGCGCTGCGTTTCAATCCCTGCGTCACTGCAGGCATGAATAAACGATTCCTGAAAACCTAAGTCATCTTCTGGCAGGGTGATAAACAAACCATCGGTTGCTTCCACGCAGTGGCGTGCAATTGACTTAAGGATTCTATTTTCTCGAATACACTCGCGTGCTGATTCAGAATCAGTGACCGCGTAACGAGCGCCGGAATGAAGTAAACCGTGGTTACGGCCTGTGGTACCCGCAGCGATGTCATCTTTTTCGACTAAGATGCAACGTAACCCACGCAGAGCGCAGTCACGTAATATGCCCGTTCCGGTTGCGCCGCCGCCAATAATGACGACGTCGGTTTCCATTCTTTGATAAGTCGTCATGAGCTCAACCTTATGCAATCAAAATACGTACGAATAGTGTGTCATTATTTTCATTTCATGTTCGGTATTTTGCTCACAAAAGCGCGAACGAGCATTTAAATGTTTTCGTTGCACTGTTATTCACCACATTGTTTAGATTTTAAGTGAATTAATTATTGATGATTAACATGATTTGCAACAATTCGTATACATGCCGAGTTCGTTTGAGCGATTGTGCTTTAAAAGAAGCGGCTCGAAAAAGCAGATGTTTAAGTGCTAGCGTACGTTAAATAAGGGATGTGCTGGCTATTTAGTGTTTGCTTAATGAAAGAAATTGCTCTGTATCGAGTCTTATATGAGGCGGTGAAAAGAATGCGTTGTTTAACAAAAAACGAATTTGTTAGTAACAAAATTGTGCTCGAACACTCATTAATTGCGGTCGTTTATTTTCGTGGTGAGTTTTTTGTGCCAGATTCACCGCGAACAGTTAAGTTGTTCATCCAATAACGACAATTAATTCTTGCTATCAGAGCCGACGGGTGTAGGCAGTAATCGCAGTATATACCATAAACACTAAGAATTTCAGCAAACACTGCTGCAAATCTGAGTGGAAATGGTGTGACTAGCGGATATACGGCTCTGGTCGTGACATAACAAAAAAGGACTCTGACTATGAACCAAACAAAGCAACATACTCTGCTCGGGCAGTGTATCGCCGAGTTTATCGGTACGGGATTACTGATTTTCTTTGGCGTAGGCTGTGTGGCAGCGCTTGTTTTAGCGGGGGCTCAATTCGGACAATGGGAAATCAGTATCGTCTGGGGCTTCGGTGTATCTATTGCTATCTACTGTACGGCTGGGGTTTCTGGTGCGCACATTAACCCGGCGGTGACCATCGCACTGGCGGCTTTCCATGGGTTTGATAAAGCAAAAGTGCTTCCTTACATCATTTCGCAACTGGCAGGCGCGTTTTGCTCTGCTGCTCTGGTTTACAGCTTGTACAGTAATCTCTTTATCGATTATGAAATCGCCCACAATTTTGTACGTAGCAGCCAAGAAGCATTAGCAACGGCAGGGATTTTCTCAACCTATCCACATGCTTCGATTTCCTTTATGGGCGCAATGGCGGTGGAGTTCACTATTACTGCGGTATTGATGTTCGCAATTTTAGCCTTAGGTGATGAGAACAATGGCGCGCACCGCAATGCGATGAACCCGCTGTTGATCGGTATTTTGATTGCAGTCATCGGCGGCTCATTAGGTCCATTGACTGGCTTTGCAATGAACCCTGCGCGTGACTTTGGTCCTAAGCTGTTTGCTTACCTAGCGGGATGGGAGCAGGCATTGACTGGCGCGAAAGAGATCCCTTACTTCATCGTACCGATTGTTGCGCCAATTCTCGGTGCTTGCTTTGGTGCGTGGGCATACCCGAAATTTATCGCCGCTTATCTGCCAAAAACGGGAACGGGTTGCACCATTCCAAATCAATGCGACACCGCAGAAGAGAACGAAGAAGCCCGCGCATAGCCGGTATAAACTTAACGAATCAAACATCAAAAGTAAGAATATGAATACTCAAATGACTTGGTGTTGTTATCGACCTTGTTACAACATCAAGTAAGAAGAGTAAGACAAGAACGTGAAACCATAAGGAATAGAACATGACTGAGCAAAAATACATCGTCGCTCTCGATCAAGGTACTACCAGCTCTCGTGCCGTGGTGTTAGACCATGATGCGAATATCGTGAGCGTTTCTCAGCGTGAATTTACTCAAATCTACCCGGAAGCAGGGTGGGTGGAACACGATCCTTTAGAAATCTACGCAACCCAGAGCTCAACGCTGGTTGAAGCTTTAGGCAAGGCGGGCATCCGTAGTGATCAAGTAGCGGCGATCGGTATCACTAACCAACGTGAGACGACCGTTGTTTGGAATAAAGAAACGGGTAAACCCGTGTATAACGCGATTGTGTGGCAGTGCCGGCGTACTGCACCGATTTGTGAAGAGTTGAAAGCACGCGGTTTAGAAAGCTACATTCGTGATAATACGGGCTTAGTGCTTGACCCTTATTTCTCTGGCACCAAAATCAAATGGATTCTGGATAACGTTGAAGGTGCACGTGAGCAAGCCGAGGCGGGTGAACTGTTGTTTGGTACAGTCGATACTTGGCTGGTTTGGAAAATGACCCAAGGCCGTGTGCATGTTACTGACTACACCAATGCCTCGCGTACCATGCTGTTCAATATCAACACCTTGCAATGGGACGAGAAAATTCTAGCGGAATTCAATATTCCGTTGTCCATGATGCCAGAAGTGAAAAAGTCATCCGAAGTGTATGGTCAAACCAACATAGGTGGTAAAGGGGGTACGCGTATTCCTATCGCAGGTATTGCTGGTGACCAACAAGCTGCGCTGTATGGCCAAATGTGTGTACAGGCAGGACAAGCGAAGAACACTTACGGTACAGGCTGCTTCCTGCTGATGAACACCGGACAGGAAAAAGTTACCTCACACAATGGCTTGTTGACTACGCTTGCCTGTGGACCACGTGGTGAACCCGCTTATGCGTTGGAAGGCGCTGTATTTATGGGCGGCGCATCCATTCAATGGTTGCGAGATGAACTGAAACTTATCTCTGATGCGCGTGATTCTGAATATTTCGCCACTAAAGTGGATACCTCCAATGGTGTGTACGTTGTGCCTGCGTTTACTGGTTTAGGTGCACCCTATTGGGATGCGTATGCGCGCGGCACAATTGTTGGTTTAACGCGTGGCGTGAACTCTAACCACATTATTCGCGCAACACTGGAAAGTATTGCCTACCAAACGCGTGATGTGTTGGATGCCATGCAAGCGGACTCTGGCATCAAGCTTTCAGCACTGCGTGTGGATGGTGGTGCGGTAGCGAACAACTTCTTAATGCAGTTCCAAGCCGATGTGTTGGATACCGAAGTGCATCGTCCGAAAGTCACTGAAGTGACGGCTTTGGGTGCGGCTTATCTTGCTGGTCTGGCAGTTGGTTTCTGGGATGGTCTGGAAGAGCTGCAAGGTAAAGCGGAAATTGATCGCAGTTTCGCTCCACATCATGATGAAGAGAAACGTCAACGCCGTTATAAAGGTTGGAAGCGTGCAGTGAAATGTGCTCAAGCATGGGCTGAGCTGCACAACGAAGAAGATTAGACATTGTCTTCCCGATAAAAATAATGCCCGGGTAAACCGGGCATTATTTTTTCATCTGGGGGATTAAGCCGCGTTCGAAGACGCGTCAGGCTTTTTTTCCTGCTGCATTTTCACCAAGAAGTAGACGTTCACGCAGGCGATAAAACCGTTGGTCATTACTACTGGCCAGGCATCAATCATTAAGCCGTAGGCAGTGAACAGCGCACAGCCAATAAAGTTTAGAACGCGCAGTTTCACGATGTCTTTCATTGTCAGAGATACCGCCACCATGATCGATGCCGCGTAACCTAAAATTTCAACCATACTCATATCCATTAATTTGACCCTCGGTAATAGTGTGGACAGTGTCAGTGTCGTACCAATCTTCTCATCTTGAGAGTAGTGAGGAAGCTCCATGCCTCGAATGGTTCTCTCGGTTGATTTGACCATGGGTTGAGTATTGCCAAACCACCAAGAAAAGATGCCGCTATATCGCTATTTTAGTCAAACTTGCGCTTGTCGGTACATCCAGTTGATTCACTGCCAACACTATAGCAACGGAAAATATGTGATGAAAGGCTCGTAATTTTGTTCGGTGAAGGTTAGCGATTACGCAAACGTTTAATGTCGATCACGTTCAGTTTTCTGCACTGAATCATTGATAGATAAGTTAACGCCGATGGGGGGGAGATTCGCAGAGGAAGAAAAGAGAGAAAAAGAAAACCCACCTTTCGGTGGGTCTGAATGAATTAGGCTTTTTTGCTTGAGTCATTTGCTTATCGTGTTCAGTCAGGTCTTTGATACGGCGGCTGAGGTCACGGCGCTCTTTAGAAATTTCAGCGCTTTTGATGATGTGGTCATCCACACGATCTTCATAGTCAGACTTCATGTTTTTGATGATGCCCAGAATCTCTTCGTGGCTCATGTTTGGTTTGATGTAGTCCAACAGATTCACAAGCAGTTCAACACGCTTACGGTTATCACGAACTTTTTTCTCGTTATCATCGAGTTCGCGTTGAAGTTTATTTTTGCGGCGAGCCAAGCTCACAATTTCAAATACGCTGTTCATAGGTTCCTTTTCCTACCTTTTAATGCAACTGCGAAGATTAAAACACAACAACTCACTTCATAACAGACTTAAGATCAATATGCGGCTTAACTTGACCAATTTATCACCACTCAGTTAGGCAGCCGATTGTACATAGGAAAAAATGCGCTATATCATGGGCGCCATTCATGAAGACATGATGAGTAACCATGCGTAATTCTGAAATTTTGGTTCCCCCAACACTGACGCAAATTGAGCCTGACGAAGCTGCCACTAGGCTGCGAGAGGCTTATGTCAACGCGCGTCAGCAACTCGAATTGACCGAAATTGAATTAAACCGCGCCAAAATCGTTATGATTGATGAGAATGGCAAGATGATTCGGTTACCTCTGTTAACCGAACACTAAAATACCGACTTCGGGTTCGCCCGCTAGCAGAAGGACAGCACGATGAATATTCAACTCTCCCCACTCGAAGCCCGCGTAATTGGCTGTTTGATTGAAAAAGAAGTCACCACGCCCGATCACTACCCACTGACACTCAACAGCTTGACGACTGCCTGTAACCAAAAGAGCAATCGTGAACCTGTACTCAACCTGAGTGAAGCGGAAGTACAAGATACGGTGGAAGCGCTCATTGCTCGCCGCCTCGTGAGTGATGAAAGCAGCTTTAACAGCCGTACCAGCAAATATCAGCACCGTTTCTGCAACACAGAATTTGGTGATCTGAAGCTGAATGAACAGGAGTTAGGGCTGATTTGCTGTTTACTATTGCGTGGTGCGCAAACCCCGGGTGAACTGCGTACACGTACCAACCGTTTGTGTAATTTCAGTGACGTTAAAGAAACTGAAGCGGTGCTTGACCGTTTAGCTAACCGTGAGTCAGGTGCTTTAGTCGTTAAGCTGCCACGTGAGCCGGGTAAGCGAGAGTCTCGTTACCATCATCTGTTTTGCGGTGAAGTGGATATGACCGCTTTTGCTGCAGGTGCTGAAAACGAGGGGGCGACATCGTCACAACTGGCGGAGTTGGAACAAGAAGTCGCTGCGTTGCGTGAAGAAGTGGCAGAGTTGCGGGCTTTGATTGAGCAGCATTTAGGTTAATGGAAGCGCCAGCCTCTCCGCTTTGGTCTGTTTACTTAGTCCGAACGGCGCGTAATGCCCTTTATTGTGGCATTACCACGGACGTCCAGCGCCGCTTTGCTCAGCACCAAAAGGGCAGTGGCGCTAAAGCACTGCGTGGCAAAGGCCCATTAGAGTTGGCTTGGTCACATCCAGTCTCAGACGACAAAAGTGCGGCACTGAAATTGGAGTGTCGCATTAAAGCGCTCTCTAAAGCCCAAAAAGAAGCGCTAGTCGCAGGCGGCGCTCATATTGAACACAGTGAGGTTATTTTCAGTTGATCGTTCCAGATTGGTGATTTTGATCACCTTTCTCACTGGGAAAATGTCATTCTTGTATTAACCTTGATTATGGGATAACCAAACATAGGTTGGTAACGGAATGAATATACAAACAAAAAGTACTTTAGCAGTGGCCATCACTATGGCCTTCTCTTCCTCTGTATTGGCGGCAAATATCGTTGTTGATGCCCGTGGTGCAGGGATGGGCAATACAGGCGTCTCGACAGCAGACTATCTCCTCGCTCCTTATTACAATCCAGCGCTCACCGCGGTTTATCGTCAAAAGGATTCCTTTGGTGTCTTGCTCCCCAGCATAGGTCTGAGAGCAGAAGACACGGATGAGTCACTAACGACGATCGATGATCTGCAAGATTCTATTGAGCAGTTTGAGCGTTTAGGCGCAGGGGCAGCAACGCAAGACAACATCAACCAGCTGAACGGTTATCTGGATCAATTATCGGATGACAAACCATTGGCAGTTACGGCGGGGCTTGGTTTAGCTGTGGCTTTACCGTTTAATACCGTATCAGTTAACTTTTTTACCCGAGGTTATGCTGAAGTGATCGCTAAATCCAACGTTGCGGCCAAGACGGGTGACACCGCTATCGATGTACAAAATCGTTATCAAAATTCAGATGTAGATTTGATCGCCTTTAGCTATACCGAAGTAGGTCTTGCAGTTGCGAAGCAAGTGATGCTTGCTGGGCAAACCGTGGCTTTGGGTGTGACTCCTAAAATACAGCAGTTGAGGACGTATCAAGACAACATTTCAATCAAATCATTCGAGTTGGATAACTACGATAAGAGTGAAGTGAAAGATAATGCCTTTAATCTTGATATGGGGGCGGTGTGGTTGTTGGATCAGTATCGTGTTGGTGTGGTTGCTAAGGATCTGTTTGCAAAAGACATTGAAACCTTCAATAAAAACAATACCTACAAGCTGGATACTCAACTTACGGTGTCCGGAAGCTATGTTACTGATTATTTTGTCGCAGCTGTCGATCTCGATTTAACCAAGCAGCGCCGTTTCAACGGGGATAAAGACGATATACAGTTCCTCCGTTTCGGGGTTGAAGGTAATGCTTGGAATTGGGCGCAGCTAAGAGCGGGTTATGAGGTTGATTTGCAAAGTTCTTTAGATGATTCGGTTTCTTTAGGTCTGGGCATCAGTCCAGGGGATTTTGTCAGTCTCGATATCGCAGGATCTTATGCTGGCGACAGTCAGTTTGGTGTTGCTGCTAACCTTGCGTTTACCTTCTAAGCATATTTTGCTGAATAAGTAGGCAGTCGCAGGTGTGAGAAACCTTTTTTCCCACACCTGCACTATGAATTAACCTAATCATGCTTAATAATCAGTGACAACGATTTCCCTCTCAGGGCAAAAAGAGTTCATCTTCTACTTTATGGTGCTAACCGAGACTGGTACCGTAAATCCTTGGTTGATCCTCGTGAGGAAACTATGAAAAGAAATATACTGCTGTCGCTGCTTCTGACTGCAATGCTCTTCACTTCAGCAACCGATGCTGATTCTTTGAAAGGGTATTGGCATTATGATGAGTTCCTGATGGAATTCCCCGAGCAGCAGAATCTGACCGATCAGCTAGCAAAAACAGTACGCGATAAGCCTATACCACTCAGTGTTAAACAGCGGCAACCCGTCGTGATTTCGGTCGTGTATCCCGGACAACAGATCTCCGATTATTGGGTTCGTAATATCAAGGCTTTCGAGAAACGGATGGATGAACTCGGTATCCGTTATCAAATTAATCAAGTTTTTACTCGTCCTAATCTCGATACTCGCCAGCAAAGTGTCTCCTTGATGGAAGCACTCAAAAACAAGAGCGATTATCTGATTTTCACTTTAGATACCACGCGTCACCGTAAGTTTATTGAGCATGTGTTGCACTCTTCTGAAACCAAGCTGATTTTGCAAAACATCACGACCCCCGTAAAAGATTGGCAAGGCCGTCAACCTATGATGTACATCGGCTTTGATCACGAGCTAGGGGCTTTGCAGCTCGCGCAGCAGTACCAAAAAATTGCCCCTAAACAAAAACCATACTCCGTTCTCTATTTTTCTGAAGGTTACATCAGTGAAGCACGGGGCGATACTTTCATTCAGCAGATGAATGAAGAACACCGTTTTCAATTGGCTTCTTCGTATTACACTAAAGCGACCGAACAAAGTGGTTACGAGGCGACATTGAACATAGTCAAAAATAATCCAGAGATTGGTTTCATTTATGCCTGTGCAACGGATATTGCTTTGGGAGCCGCTCAAGCATTAAAAGAACTTGGCCGACAAGACATTTTACTGAATGGCTGGGGTGGCGGTTCAGCTGAATTGGATGCTTTGGCCAAAGGCGAACTGAATCTCACTATCATGCGAATGAATGATGATACAGGCGTGGCAATGGCGGAAGCCATTAAGTGGGATTTGGAAGAGAAAGTCGTACCACTCGTCTATTCTGGTGATTTTGAAATCGTGACCCAACAAGATTCATCAAAATATGTTGAAGCACTGAAAGCCCGCGCTTTCCGTTATTCGGATCGTTAAGGGAAAGAGGACTAAGTGTTTGAACATTCGACCTAGCCAGATCAAGCATAAACAGCGTATCGCTTCATTTATTACTCATGCGGTGGTCGCGACCTTGGGTGTGTTGATCCTGAGTGTTTTATTCCAAAGCTATCAGATCAGTAGCCGCTTGATGGCACAAGAAGGGCAACGAACCTCGGTTCAAACCTCAAGCCTGATACAAAGCTTGTTCGATTTTCGTCTAGCGGCACTCAAAATTCACCAAGACAGTACGGCAAAAAATGTCAGTTTAATTAGTGCATTGGCCAGTAGACAGTCTGGTCGGTTGGATGAGTTCTTTTCCAGTGTTGATGAGCTTGAGCTCGCTAATGCGCCCGATCTGCGTTTCATTTCGAGTAACGATAAAATCCTATGGGATGACGGCAACGCCTCTTTTTATGGGATCTCAGTGTCTGAACAGAATAAGTTGATTCGCAAAGTGGCGATCAGTGGCAACTGGCATCTGGTGCAAACCCCCAGTGATGGTAAATCGATCCACCTTTTAGTACGTCGCTCGTCACTGATTGAATCCGGCACTGGCCAAGTGATGGGCTACCTCTATGTTGGCATCGTACTTAACGACAACTTTGCTTTAGTCGAAACCATACGCAGTGGCAGTAACTCTGAAAACCTCGTGTTGGCGGTGGATTCTAATCTGCTGGTTTCTACACTGAAAGGTAACGAGCCTTACACGTTGGATTACGTGATGAACAGTGCCAACGACGCAATGAACGACAGCTTTATTGTGGGGCAGACCTTTTTAGATGTGGAAGGTGTGCCAACCTACCTTTGTGTTTACTCGATTCAGCCCAACAAAAATGTTCTGACCTTACGTGATAATTTTTATTTCTGGATGGCCTTTGCGCTCGTAAGCATGATTGCAGTATCAATTGCATCACGCTGGTGGTTGCAAAAACGTATTCAGTCTGAAATCGAAACCTTAATGAGTTACACCCACAAGCTGATGGAGTTAGATACGAAAAGTCAGTTCGCGGGGTCGAAAATCTATGAATTTGACTATTTTGGGCGAACTCTCGAGCAGTCATTCCGCCGTTTGGCCAACAAAGAGAAGCAGTTTGAAGATCTCTTCAACTTTGCTTTGTCACCCACCATGTTATGGAATACGGCTGGTCGACTGATCCGTATGAACCCTTCGGCACAAATTCAGTTCTTGCGTGAAGATGCGCAGAATCATTTCTTATTTGAGATTCTTGAACGTCAATTATTGCCGATGATCACCTATGCGGCACAAGGTAAAAACCCTAGTGAAGTGACGACAGAAGTGGATGGGCGAGTGTATCGCTGGAACCTTTCACCAATCATGGTGGAAGGGCAGATTATCTCGATTATTACCCAAGGTCAGGATGTCACATCAATTGCTGAGGCAGAAAAGCAGAGCCAAGTAGCCAGACGTGAAGCCGAAGAGTCTGCGCGCGTGAGGGCGGAATTTTTGGCCAAGATGAGCCACGAGCTGCGTACGCCGCTCAATGGTGTGTTAGGCGTTTCTCAATTGCTTAAACGTACTCCACTCACGGATGAGCAGCGTGAGCATGTGGCGGTACTGTGTAGCAGTGGGGAGCATCTGCTGGCGGTGCTGAATGATATTCTGGATTTCTCTCGTCTGGAACAAGGTAAATTCCGCATTCAAAAGAGTGAATTCCGTCTTAAGGAATTAGTCTGCGCGATTGATCGAATCTATCGTCCATTGTGTAACGACAAAGGGATAGAGCTGGTGGTGGAATCAAACATCACGAGTGCGACCTTGGTACGCAGTGATCAGATCCGTATTAATCAGATTCTGTTTAATTTGCTCAATAACGCGATCAAATTTACTCACCAAGGTTCCATTCGAGTCGCTCTGGAATTGATTGAAGGTGATCCTTTAGCGCAGTTGGTGATTCAGGTGATGGATACCGGGATTGGGATTCGGGAAGAAGATCTGACCGTAATTTTTGAGCCATTTATGCAGGCGGAATCGACGACAACTCGTGAATACGGCGGCAGTGGTTTGGGGTTGACCATAGTTCATAGCTTAGTTGAGATGCTCAGTGGGCAATTGCATGTGAGTTCAGAATATGGTCACGGCACACGCTTTGAGATTCAGCTGCCGATAGAGTTGGTGGAAATGACCGCGACGCCTCAACAGCTTGCTCCACCGCAAGAGCCGTATCGATTATTTGAAAAACCGCTACGTGTGCTGCTTGTTGAGGATAACCATACTAATGCGTTCATTGCTCAAGCGTTTTGTCGTAAATATGGTCTTGATGTTAGCTGGGTCACCGATGGGTTACAGGCGATTGAGGAGCTCAAGCTCCACACTTATGACTTGGTGTTGATGGATAACCAGTTACCTTATCTTGATGGCGTAGAAACGACGAAAACCATCAAACAGGTTCTGCATTTGCCTGTTGTGGTGTATGCCTGTACGGCAGATGGTCTGGAAGAAACACGCCAAGCCTTCTTCCATGCAGGTGCAGAGTACGTACTCGTTAAACCACTCAAAGAGCAGACACTGCATAAAGCATTAGAGCACTATAAAAACCAGTATCTCAATAACAATGATCGCTCAAATTGAGCCAGCAAGAAAAGCTTGTTCTAGCACTTGTTTTTTCAATGGTTCGGTGAGAGCGATGGGTTGTTCAAACTGAATTCCGATCAAATGGCCGTTAGCTTGACGGCGAATATTGACGATCTGGCTTTTAATCAGTTTCGGTAAGAAGGGATCGAGTTCGCTGTTAATGCGCACTTTTGATCCCTTATTTAACTCATTCTCGCCTTTGATAAACACTCCACAGCCTGACACGGAAAAGTCCACTAAAGTCCCTGAGTAGCTTTTGTTGTCTTCGTTGAGTTCGGCTGGGATAGCTATTTTGTAGCGCTCATGGCTGCGAATGGCTTTGGTTGCAAAGTGCTTGGGAGGGCGCAAAAACAGCATACAAAAAGGCTTGGTGCTGGCTTGTAAAATCGACGTTTTAAACGCCAGAATATGACCCAACTCTGTATCACACATGCCTCTTAGCACGATCTGCACATTATTGACCTTGCGCATCACTAAAGCCTCATGTGCTTTGAGCGGTAGATCCAAAATGATGTGTTGTTCTATCTTGTGGCCGATGAGCGTTGTGTGGAAAGCGTAGGAATCTTCTGGGCCAAATTGAATTTCAGCCGACATTTTCATGCCGGGTTTTAAAAGTAAGGCCAGTTTGTTTAGATCAGTTGAACCGATAGCCATGCCAAATAAGTAACACCTCGTTAATAATTGGCAAAGTTATACACCTTAAAACGGTTTTTTTGCCACACTCATCTCGCCATTCTTGCATTAAGTTGACGTATTGATACTACGCCAAGCGAGTGTCGACTCAACTTGGCGTCTCTGAGTGAGAATAGTCGTTAAAACTGGAAACGCACACCCATTCCAATTTGTGGTCCCCAAACGCCGGCATTACGTGTTTCTGCTGTCAATGAAAGCTGCTCCGTGGAATGAAAACGTACACCCGCGATAAAGACAGAGTGATCACCCAAACGGCCAATCCGTGCGTGGCCTTCCACTTGGTTAGTCAACCAAACGCGGCCACCAATGTTGAATTCGAGTTCTGTATCTCTTTCACCGCCATTTTCTTTTGGCATGCGAATGCTGTGTACCAACATCTGTCCATACACATCAGCAAACTGGCTTACAGGGCCATTAAAGCCGATGCCGCCTGCAATATCCCAGTCGCTGTCTAATTGAGAGTCGATGCGCGCGATAAAGTGTGAGTTATCGGTAAAGTAGGTGCTGAACTCAACGCCGCCTGATTCCGGGCTCATTGCGGTTCTGAACTCAAGAAAGTTGTAATTAAAGTTGTTAGCCAAAGCTGGTGTAGAGAGTGTCAGGCCAAGCAGCAGGGATAGGTGCGTTTTATTAAGCATAATGACGTTGTCCGCAAGCAATCAAATAAGTGGCAAAGATACCGTAATAGAAAGCAAATTACAGGCCATTTATGCCAAATCGTCATTTGTTGAATGATTCTGCATCAGAAAAATTGATCGGAGAGGGAATGAAAGAAGAAAAGAAAGGGGTTGAAGCGAAAAGTAGCAGCGATGCCAGAAGGCATCGCTGTGTGAATAATTAGGCGGAGATATTACAGCAGTTCAATATGATCCACTTCAATCTCTGGTGTGCGGCCGTTTTCAAATTCACCGAATAGGCGCACTTTGGTTTCTGGAGTCAGGGTTGCGTTCAGGCGAATGTCATCATCCAGTTCGACCTGAATTTCGTTGCTACCATCAGAAAACATATAAGTGTCCTTACGCAGTTGACGAACCAAGTTGCCTTCCACTACCACTTTTTTCTCCATAAAAGGGTTTGATGAATCAAGCAGAGACTGCACTTTCACCACATCTACAGGGCCTTGGAATTGCACACCCGTTTGTGCTTGGTTATCGTCAACAAATTTGATGTGCTGAGAATTGTCAGCAGCTAGGGTTACTGCAGGAGCCAGAATCAGAGCAGAAGTCAGAGCGATAATAGTACGTTTCATAGTTTTTCCTTTTTTAATCATTTTGCCTCTTCACGAGACTCTTTGTTGTCTTGATGTGGCTATTAAACGCTATCGGATTTGAACGAATACTGAGGTGACGATTAATATTCGGTTCATTTTGTTGAGTGAGCAGGGTTCAGCACTTATTATGTCGCCAAATTCAGAGAGTTAAGTTGAAATGATTCCGACATCAAAAGCCTTAATGGTGCAAGGCACCACCTCAGATGCTGGCAAAAGTGTTTTGGTTGCGGGGCTGTGCCGTGTATTGGCTCGCCGAGGCATCAAGGTAGCCCCTTTTAAGCCGCAGAATATGGCGTTGAACAGCGCGGTAACCCCCGATGGTGGTGAGATTGGCCGCGCACAAGCCGTACAAGCACAGGCATGCGGTATTGCACCAAGTGTGCACATGAATCCTGTATTGCTGAAGCCCAATTCCGATACGGGTGCACAAGTGATTTTGCAGGGGCGTGCTTTATCCAACATGGAAGCCAACGCATACCACGACTATAAAAAAGTCGCGATGGATACCGTGATGGATTCCTTCCAGCGTCTGCAAAACGACTACGAAGCGGTAATGATTGAAGGGGCGGGTAGCCCGGCCGAAATCAACTTACGTGCCAATGACATCGCCAATATGGGCTTTGCTGAAAAGGCTGATGTTCCGGTGATTATTGTGGCGGATATTGATCGCGGTGGCGTGTTTGCCCACTTATACGGCACGTTGGCGCTGCTTTCAGAGTCAGAGCAGGCACGAGTCAAAGGCTTTGTGATTAACCGTTTTCGCGGTGATATTGCGCTGCTGCAATCTGGACTAGACTGGTTAGAGCAGAAAACGGGGAAGCCTGTGATTGGCGTATTGCCTTACCTGCACGGGTTTGATCTGGAAGCGGAAGATGCGATTTCAGCACATCAAACACTTTCAGCGGATCGCCAACTGCGTGTTGCGGTACCTGTGTTTACGCTGATCAGTAATCACACGGATTTTGACCCGCTGCGGCTTAATCCCAATATCGATTTTCGTTATGTCGGGCAGGGCGAATCACTTTCGGGAGCGGATCTGATCATTCTCCCCGGTACTAAATCCACGCGAGCTGATCTCGCTTATTTACGCTCTCAAGAATGGGATAAAGAGATCCTTCGTCACATGCGCTTGGGTGGTAAAGTGATGGGGATTTGTGGCGGCTTTCAAATGCTTGGGAAATGGGTACATGACCCATTAGGTATTGAAGGTGAAGCGGGAAGCAGCGAAGGGCTGGGTCTATTTGCGATGGAAACTGAGCTCACCACCGAAAAGCGCCTTACCAATGTGCAAGGTACATTGACGTTAGACGGACAAGAAGTTATCGCGCAAGGTTATGAGATCCATGCTGGGCGTTCGACTTGGACTGAAGATCAAAAAAGTCCGATTTTGCTCAGTGATGGTTGTGTCGATGGGTTAGTCAGTGACTGCAATCAACTCTTTGGTACCTATTTACATGGTATTTTTGACCGCCCTGAAACCGCGCTGCGTGTTTGCCAATGGGCAGGCGCTGCGGAAATTGAACAGTATAACCACAGAGCAGTACAAGAGCGGGCGATTGACCGCATCGCAGATGCGATTGAACAGCACCTAGATCTCAAACTCTTGTGGCCAGACTTATAAGGAAAATTCACATGTTCAAACGAATTTTGTTGCTGCTGTGTATCGCTTTTAACGTGCAGGTTGTGAGTGCAAAAGAGACGCTGCAAATCTATGCGGCATCGTCGATGACCAATGCGGTCAATGCCTTGGTCGCAGCCTATCAACAGCAGCATGATGTTAAGTTGGTGACGGTGTACGGTGGTTCTTCTTCTCTGGCACGCCAAATTGAGGCGGGCGCGCCAGCCGATCTGTTTATTTCCGCTAATGAAGAGTGGGCGAATTACTTGGTTGAGAAGTCTCTGGTCAAGGCACAAAACGTCACAACGCTTGCGGCAAACAGTTTGGTCTTGATCCGTCCTTCTACGCAGCCTATTGAAGCATTTGATGTGCAAAATGTATCGGCATGGCAAGCAGCATTAGCAGACTCACGATTGGCGGTGGCACAAGTCGATGCTGTACCTGCGGGTATTTATGCCAAGCAAGCTTTGCAATATGCCGGAGTGTGGTCGCAACTCGAATCACGCCTTGCGCAAACCAATAACGTGCGTTTGGCTCTGGCGTTGGTGGAGCGTGGTGAATCTCCCCTTGGGATTGTCTATAAAACCGATGCGATGCTCAGTGACAAAGTCACGATCGTGATGACTTTCTCGGCGCAGTCACATCAAGCGATTCGTTATCCACTGGCACAACTTAACGATAAAGCCGCAAGTGCTGAGTTGGTGAAGTATTTCCGCTCAGCTCAAGCACAACAAATTTTGCAAGGCTTTGGCTTTGAATCTGCCAGCGAGTAATGAGTTGTGTTGACCGATTACGAATGGGCAGCACTGGTGCTGAGTTTGAAAGTGGCGGGTTACGCCACGTTATGGCTGCTGCCGATCGGCATAGTGCTGGCGTGGGTGTTGGCGCGTACTTCTTTTGTCGGCAAAGGGCTGATTGATAGTTTAGTACACTTGCCACTGGTTTTGCCGCCGGTGGTGATTGGCTATTTGCTGCTGATCAGCATGGGTCGGCAAGGTTTTATCGGCCAATGGCTTTATCAAGTGTTTGGGCTGAGTTTCAGCTTCAGTTGGCGTGGTGCGGTGTTGGCTTGTATGGTGATTGCGCTGCCTTTAATGGTGCGCTCGATTCGTCTCAGTCTGGAAAGCGTTGATCAAAAACTCGAACAAGCAGCTCGCACTTTAGGCGCATCACCACTGCGAGTCTTTTTCACCATTACATTGCCGTTAACTTTGCCGGGAATTTTGACTGGGGTGATGTTGGCTTTTGCGCGTAGCCTTGGCGAGTTTGGCGCCACCATCAGTTTTGTTTCTAACATCCCAGGGGAAACACAAACCATCCCGCTGGCCATGTTCACCTTTTTAGAAACACCGGGTTCGGAAATGGAAGCCGCTCGGCTGTGTGTGATCTCCATCGTTATTGCATTAGGTTCACTGTTTACTTCGGAATGGTTAAGTCGCCGCATGAAGCATCGCCTAGGAGTGCAGTAATGAACGAGGTGATTTTACAAATCCAAAAGCAATTAGGGGAAACTCACCTCGATGTGGATTTACGACTGCCTGCATCAGGGATTTGCGCCATTTTTGGCCGTTCTGGAGCGGGGAAAACCTCGTTAATCAACCTGATCAGTGGATTAACCACGCCTGAGCACGGTGAAATTCACCTTGCCGGACGGACTCTGTTTAGTTCATCACAGTGCATTAACCTGCCAATTGAACGGCGCAAGATCGGTTATGTGTTCCAAGATGCACGGCTTTTTCCGCACTACACGGTGCGTGGTAACCTCAATTATGGGGTTACCCAAGCCGATCCTGATTACTTTGCCAGCGTCGCTCGCTTATTGGCATTAGAGCCGTTATTAGATCGCCATCCACGCGATCTCTCCGGTGGAGAAAAGCAGCGTGTAGCGATTGGCCGTGCGCTGCTGTCTAAACCGGATTTGTTGCTGATGGATGAGCCTCTGGCCTCGCTCGATATGCCACGCAAGAAAGAGGTGATGCCATTTCTGGAAAACCTTGCGCAGCATTTTCAGCTGCCGATTCTTTATGTCTCACACAGCATGCAGGAAATTTTGCGCTTGGCCGATCATCTGGTGGTGTTGGATCAGGGTAAAGTTTTGAGTTCGGGGCCTATTGAACAAGTCTGGTCATCTAAAGCGATGCGACCTTGGCAATCATTCAGTGAACAAAGCACGCTCTTTTCCGCGATGGTGGCCAAACATCACCAAGAATACGGTTTGACCCAAGTCCGCTTGGCGGATGAGGTTCTACTTTGGGTACAACAAGTGGATGCTGAGATCGGCAGCAGTGTGCGCATGCAAGTGCGTGCCAATGATGTGTCGATAGCGCTAGATAAACCTACCACGAGTTCTATTCGGAATATTTTGCCAGCACGCATTGTGGCGATTGAACACCAGCAACCGAGCAAAAAAAGCGTTTCGCTGAAACTGGAATTAGCACCGAAATGCTATTTGTGGGCGGTGGTTACTGAATGGGCTTACGCGGAGTTGGCGTTAGAAGTGGGCATGTCAGTATTCGCGCAAATTAAAGGGGTCAGCGTGTCACAACGCGATGTGATCCTGACCCATTAGCCTTAGTCTTGCCTTATTTACACTGGCATTAGTTTGCTGGGAGATCGGTTTTGTGCGCTGAGTGATCAGCGCGCGAGCTTATGGTGAGCACGTGAAAAATGTCCGGCACAAAACGCCCCGACAATCGATAACTCACCAGCAAGACAAAGTGCGGCGGCCACTTCCGCTAAGGCTCTTGCGTGGCCTTGCCCCGCTAACCCCATTAAGGATAAGCAGGCCTGTTGGCTGGGTAGGCTGGTGCCACCACCGACGGTTCCCACCATCAAATTGGGTAACGTTACGCTGGCATACAAACCGCCTTTCGGGTGGATTTCCATACGCGTCATCCCAATCGCGGATTCCGCCACACACGCGGCATCTTGTCCGCAAGCAATGTAGAGTGCCGCTAGGGCGTTCGCGTAATGCGCGTTGACTCCGATTGCGCCACTGAGTGCTCCACCCACTGTGGTCATTTGACCAAACTGCACCATTTTTTCGGGTGTGGTGTGCAGATATTTTTTCACTAACTCTGTGGATAGATGAACTTCTGCGGTTACTTTCTTGCCGCGTACACTGCGTAGCGTGTAGCTGTTGGCCTTTTTATCACCGGAGAGGTTACCGTCCAAAAAAGCTTGAGTCGGTGTGACCGGAGAGTGGCTCAAAATAAACTCAAATACCGCGTGCGTAGCAATGGTCACCATGTTCTGCCCACTCGCATCGCCTGTGGTGTATTCAAACACCAGATAGACGTGATTGCCCTCAATATTGACTTGAATATCTTTGAGCTTACCGTGCGCGGTGGTGGATTGAGCAATCTCTTTCATCTGTTCAAACTGGCTGGTGACCCAACCGACAAATTCTCCGGCTTGCGCTAAAGAGAGAAAGGCAAAGACAGGCGTTCGAGTCACCCCTTCATTGATCAATAGTGCACTTGCGCCACCTGCCGCAGTGATGAGTTGGCTACCGCGATGATATGAAGCAACCAACGCCGCTTCCGTGGTGGCAAGCGGAACCAGATAATCCCCTTGGGCATGCGACCCATTGACGCGCAGCGGCCCGGCAATTCCGACAGGTAACTTCACTGTGCCAATGAAATATTCGATGTTTTTCTGGTAAGCCAGCATGGTCTGTTCGGTATGTTCATCGAGCAGTATCGCTTGAGCTTGGGGTGCATCCAGTTTTTGCCAGCGCTTCATCACTTGTTGTTCATTGAGTGCGGGGCTTGGTGTTAGGCGTAAATTTGGCCTGTGAAAGCGCGGAGCGAGTTGCTCAGTCAGCATATCGTTATCAAGAGTCGCCATATCCGGCGAATAAGGGGGCAGCAGAGCAAACTTAGGCATAACAGTTCTTGGTATTGAGTTTGCTGGGCATTGTAAAGCGAAAGAGGTGAATTTCAACGCGAGGATAAAAAAGCTTACAGTTTGTTTTAAACACGCACATCCAACATGGTGCCGAGCATGTCTTGATCGCGCTGAATGATGTTTGTACCGATGCGGCTGTAGTGTGATGCCTGATTGAGAGCATTTAAGGCATCAATATGATCGGCATACTGTTTTTTGATTGCCGGAGGAGCGGGTTGCAGGCTTGGATCGACATTTTTGGTGCTCGATGATTCAACAGGGAGGCTAGTTTGTTGAATGTCACGCGCGGCGTCTTCCATCATTTTGGAAGATTGCATGAGCATTGAAGAGCCATTGGGAACTGCTGATACGGGCATAGTACTTACCTCACCTTTGTGCTTAAAGTTTAGCCGTACCGCTTGGGTTACTCAAGTTAAGAAAACAGATGTGCAATCGCGTCCAGTTCTTCGTCGGTCAGCAGAGAAGTTTCACCTTGGTGTAGTGAACGATCAATCTCTCCCTGTAGGGCGCGAAGTTGCTGCGGGCTTAACTGGCTCAATTGGGCTTTCCAGCGTTCAAATTGTTGATGATTCATTGCGTGTTCCGGTAGTAATAAAAATAGGTCGTTGTTCAGACGTTTTCGACAATCGGTGCTCATACTGAACGCTCCATGTTGCCGTGTTGTAATAAGCAAAAACTAGCGCTGCGCTGGTGGTTTTTTGTCCGAAAAGTGTCAGTGTTTTCAAAAGATGTGGTGATTAGTTTAGAAAAGTCTTAATAGAAGAGATGTGGGTTCAAATTTAGGAAATGTGGAACACACCTTTAAGTGACAAAAGATAAAGCCAGTCATTGTGGGACTGGCTTAAGCTCTATTTTTCTGTGGTTGTGTTGACACGTACGGCAAATTTACTGGCGAGAGAGTGGAGCTCTGGCAACATACGATAAATCAAGTGCAACTGTTGCAGCACCATTCGCGCGGATCCTTCGTCATCTTCACGCCATTCAGCAAGGCGTTTTTCTAGCCCGGAGCTGTCAATGCTGCTGGTATCACACTCTCCATAGTGGTGGAACAATTGTTGATACAAGAGGTCGAGATGTTGGTGGATCACTCGATGCGAATCTAATACCAATTGATGTACTGTTTCATCATCAAGCCGAGTGCGGTGTGCTCCGAGTGCTGAGATGTAACTGAGCAGGGCATGGTTAAGTGTTAAAAAGCGAAAGCTTTCATCTGCAGCAGAACGATAACGCCCCGGCTCTGCCAGCATATTGGTAACCGCCGCGGAGAGGGCTGCATCTTGATTGTGTGCATGACGCCGAGCAATCCGGTAACTCAAGCTGTCTTTTTTGCCAATCCGATACTGACCGATGATTTGTGCCAGATACTGCTTATTAGCTTCCACAGCTTCTGCCATCACTTTGTGCAGACGCTTGGATTGCCAGTCAGGCAGAATCCACATCACGGCGGCAACCGCTAATGCACAACCAATTAAGGTATCCGCCAGTCTTGGTAACACAACGGCATAACCTTCACCTAATTGGTTGAAACAAAACAGAACCAGCAAGGTAATAAAGCCAGTGGCATAACTGTAGTTGTTTAAGCGGAAAGCAAAGAACATCACCCCAGAGAGCACAATAAACACTAACTGGCTTTCTTGCGATGGGAAAACGGTGAGCAAAGGCACTCCGATTAAAAGTCCGGCTAACGTGCCAATAATCCGCGCTGTGAGTTTTTGCTTGGTGGCAGCGTAGTTAGGCTGGCAAACAAAGAGCGTGGTGAGCAAAATCCAGTAACCGCGTTCAATACCCAATCCTTGAATAATGCCGTAACCAGCCGTAAGTGCGATAGACATACGCAGCGCATGGCGAAACAACAGCGAATCTTTACTTAGATTGGCACGTAGACGCTGCCACATGCTGCTTAAAGTGTGTGCCTCGGTATCATCCAACACACCTTCATCGGGTTTGGCTGCATCTGGGTTACTGACGTTATTGAGCTGTTTCTCCACGGTGGCGAGGTTATTGAACAGATACCCCAACTGGCCGAGTAAGCTCTTCCAGTCTCGGCGCTCTTGTTGTCGTAAATAACTCAGCGACAGTTGCAGCTCATCAAGTGCCACAATCGAGGCGGAATCGTGTTGGTAGCTGTGACCAAGGCGAATGGACTGCGCAATATCTCGGCATGCTTTTGCCTGCGTTTCCAGCAAGTATTTAAAGCGGAACAGAATGTCTGAGCGACCAAAATGATCGGCCAGTTCTTGATAACGGTAGTGGCTGGAACTTACCCGTTCGTGAATATCTTGCGCCAGAAAATAGATGTTTAAAAAGCGGTCGCTGGCACTATCGACATGTCCCCGTTTGGAGCGGGTGAGAAAAATGGCTTTACATTGATTGAGGGAGTTGACCGTAGCGGCATTGAGGTTTGCTTCAATGATCCGATAGGGTTGTGGGACCATATTGGAAACCGGATGAAACAGGGTAGATTTCGCTTCTAGGTAATTCGCCAGTTGCAAAAATACGTTGGCCAGATTTTGTTGCACAGGTTGCATTGGCCAGAAAGCATGCCAGAGCATAGACATCAGGTAATACCAAGCACTGCCACTGAGCAACAGTAATGGCTGGAACCAGACATTGGTGCTTTGGTGTGCGCCCAACATGGTGTAAACGGCAATCAAGAGTGATGCAAAAGCGATACTGGCGTAACGGGCTCCCATTGCGCCGAGCATAATAAAGCCAAACGTCGAAGTGAAAAGGCCGATGGCAAATAACCACGGTGTGCGAAACAGAATTTCAATCGAAAAGGCTGCGATGGCAAAGCAGATCAAGGTCAGCGTGATGGATTTCAACCGGCCACTGAAGCGGTCATCGCGATCAGCCAGTGCGGCGGCAATAACCCCCAAAATCAAGGGCGTAATCCAAGTGTTCAGTTGATAATGCCAAGCAGGGATCACCACACCAAGCAGAGTGAGTAATATCAAGACACTGTAGTTAACAGTTTTATTTGCCCAATACAGGCGCAGTTGATTGGTTTTTGGCACAGCTCAGCACGCAAGTCAGTGTTGAAAGTCCGGAGTGTAGCAGATTGAGAGAATAAGATTCTGATCAAGATAAAGAAATCTCCTCTTTCGGCTGGATGGAGCAAGGTCATGGGTTGTGGTTGGTGAGAAAGAGTTAAGTGCTCATTAATCATTAAGAATATTGACATTATCTTTTCATCGGCGAGAGGGATTGAGTTATTATTGCCGACAACTTTGTTAGTGGGCTTTTATCAATGCAGCTGAACGCGAATAAGACTGCACAGTTTTTTATTGCCAATGAATATTACCAAGTCCAACTTGAAAAAGAGTGGTTGGTTCTCACTTCGCTCAGTAGCGAAGAGCGTATCCCATTCCATGTTTGGAATGGTGAAGTGCAGATCCGAAGAGGGTTGGTATGGGGTTCTTTGCAATTCTTTGCTCACCCAGAAGAGGGCGTGCAACGGACTTGGTTGGTGCAAGGTCTGCCTTGGCCGCAATGTCGAGAGTTTGGGCATCAACTGGTTGCTCATTATCAGGCATGGCACAACCGTCAGTGCGAACAACTTAGCCTCTATTTCCCTCGTTGGCAGCAAGAGCTGTCGCGCCTAAAGCGTTTACCTTCTTTCTTGTCTCATTCCGCGATAGAAGCTTGGGTTGCGCAGGTCTATGCCGATTTAAAACGGATGGATATGACCTTGCATGAAGCGCAGAAACACCTGCCCACCGTGTTTGACTCTTTATTGCCTTGGCTTTTGGATACTTCAGCGACTTTGCATGAGCGCAACCAAGCTTGGCTAGAGGTAGAACGCGCTAACTGGACTGTGCTGTTTTCTCAGCTCGAATCCTCACCTTTGAATGTATCGCAACAATACGCGGTACTGCTCAATGACGATCATAACTTAGTATTAGCCGGAGCAGGCTCAGGCAAAACGAGCGTGTTAACGGCTCGCGTTGCCTACTTGCTGCAAAGCCATCTTGCCAAACCGGAGCAAATTTTGATGGTCGCATTTGCGAGGGATGCCGCGGAAGAAATGGCTGAACGACTGAAAAATAAGATAGGTCTGGAAGCTGAAAGATTGCATGTGAATACCTTCCACCAGTTGGGGCTGCGTATTCTCAACCGTGTTGAAGGCCGAACCGTGATCATGTCGCCTCTGGCGAATGACAGTAAGCTTAAGCAGGCATGGTGTATTGATTGGTTAAAGCGCCATTGGATGACGCCTACCAACTTTAAACGTTGGCAAAAACATCTCGCCAAATGGCCAATTGCGTATCTGGCGGGTGATGATGAACTCGGCAGTCATGTTGAAAACCCTAAGTTGATTGCTTGGCTTGAAAAGCAACTCGATCAACTCGCACAACTCAGCCTCACGAAAAAAGAACTGCAAGAGCGCTTGGTCGATCACGATGATTTTCCACGCTTAAATAGCGAGCTTTCCCTATGTTGGCCATGCTACCAAGCGTGGCAGCAAATGCTTAAAGAGCAGAATCATATTGATTTCAACATTATGATCACCCGAGCTATGGAGTATGTTGAAAAAGGCAAGTTCCGTTCGCCATGGAAATTTATCATGGTGGATGAGTATCAGGATATTTCGCCGCAGCGTTTGCGCCTGCTTCAAGCGCTATGTGAGCAAAATCAAGGACAATGTAACCTGTTTGCTGTGGGCGATGACTGGCAATCTATTTACCAATTTGCAGGTTCAGATGTTGATTTGACGACGGGTTTTGCCGCGCGCTTTGCACAATCAACCGTGCATTATCTTGATACGACGTATCGTTTTAACGACCAAATAGGCACAGTGGCGAATCGCTTTATCCAGCAAAATCCGAATCAACTGCCCAAAACGCTCAACAGCTTTAAAACGCAGAAGCAGAAAGCGGTTGTGCTAGCGTCAAATAATTCGGTTGAAAAAATACTGGATGAAGTCAATCGTGCGACCAATAAGCTAAAAACCGTGTTGCTACTTGGTCGTAATCACTATCACAAGCCGGAGTTTTTGAAAGATTGGCAGAACCGCTATCTGTCACTCAAAATTGATTTTATGACCTGCCATGCCAGTAAAGGCAAAGAAGCCGATTACGTGATTATTCTGGCGGTGGATGAAGGTCAATTCCCAGCAAGAGTCAAAGCTCTGCATCTGGATGGAGCGCTAAGTCAAGGTGACGACGATTTTCCTTATGCTGAAGAGCGACGCTTATTCTACGTGGCGTTGACACGAGCCAAGGAGAAGGTGTGGGTTACATACAACGGCAATGGATCTGGTTTTGTGCAAGAGCTGCTGAATGATGACTATCCGGTGATCCGGCAGAAATAAAGGTCAACAAGCGAGTTGAGAAGAACTGCCGAAAAGGTATCACCAACTTGTTAGATCATATTCCCAATGAACCCAACCTTACGGTGGGGTTCTTTTTTAACTCAATGAGTCTAAGAAGCTATCTCGATATCAGAGGTAAGATGGCTCATGCAGTCAGCTCTTTAATTCATAAGTGGATATAAATAAGATTTGTTCAGTTAAGTCTTTAGTGTTGGATGGTATGTTAAAGGGCAAGAAATCGCCGGTTTTCGTTTTCTTGCTCGTGCATATTGGGTGGCCGATGTGATATCGACGGCCACGGCAGGGTCTTTGTTCATCAGAATTAACGAGTGTGATTGAAATCAGCAGATGCTGAGTTATGAATTGCTGTGTAAACAGTTACCATGTAAACAACAAGACCCAGCAAAGCGCTGGGTCTTATCGTTAATCAATGTTGTTGATTAGGTTTACACATCGTGAGGTGGTTTATGTCCCATCAACATGCCATGCACGTAGGGATGACCCGTGAGTTTTGACATGATAATCACTGCGGAGACATGTACAGCAACGGCAATCATGGTGAGATCAGCCAAAGTACCATGGACTTCTTTAATCCAATCTTCCCCCCAAAACATATCCCATTGACTCATCCAGCCAGAGAGGCCAGTGGTAAGTAGCAAAGCCCACATTGCCCAGATCATAATGGCACCAGCAGGGTTATGCCCAGTGTGATTATCTTGTTTGGTTTTCAGCACCTCTTTAAGGTGCTCTATTGCTTTGGGTATTGATGGTACAAACGCACTGAGACGAGCTGGGGAGTGAGTGAACAATCCCCATACTAAACGTAGCCCTACAGCCGCCATCACAATATAACCAACCCATTCGTGTGGCTCACTACCTTCTTCGAGAGCAAAAAAATTCGCTAAGAAAAGTGCGGCAACCAACCAATGTGTAGCTCGAACAAAAAGATCCCAAGTGTGTGGTTTAGCCATCTTTTTCCTCTTTCACCTTTTCCATATTGGTTGGATTGAAATAAATTTCGACGCGTTTGTTGTCTTTATCGTGTCCATAAAGCTCGTAACAACCCGTTTTGGTGACTTTAAAGACTTTAATTTTGTAACCCATCTCTTCGACTTGTTGCTGTGCTTGTTCAAAAGGAATCCAACTACTTTCTGGCTCTTTAGTGCAAGTTGGGTCAGCAAATGCCGCTGCTGAAACTAAGCCAAGAGAAGTGATAGCAAACAAACGAGAAACTGATAGTAGTGACATAATGCGCTCCTTTACGTTATGCATTGATCTCATCTTACGGATTCAACCTTAATGAATACTTAAGAGAGTGGTTAGAATGCGTTCAGAATTGAACTCACTAAGCTTAGTGCAATAAAAAAGGTTTGCTTTCGCAAACCTTTAAAATAGTGTGGATGAGTTTTTAAAGCAGGATCCAAGCCCAAGTAAAGGCTGCAAAACAGAGGGAGACAAAAACAGCCGCAGAGCCGATATCTTTAGCTCGTCCACTCAATTCATGATGTTCCGCACCAATGCGATCTACCACCGCTTCAACCGCTGAATTTAGCAGTTCAGTAATGACAATAAGCACTAAACAGCCAACGAGTAATACTTGTTCCACGTTTGTGACGGGTAAGAAAAACGTCAGAATAGTGAGTGGCAAAGTTAAGGCAACTTCTTGACGAAATGCGGCTTCATTTTTCCATGCGGCGGCAAAACCTTTCATGGAGTAACCAGTAGCATAGAATATACGGGCAATACCTGTGCGTGAATGTTTCATAGATTTCTGTTGTGTTGTGTTTGTTTTCAATGGATATGGATTATAAAGATTTACACTGTTCTGCCAACTAATAAAAAAATTTTCCATGTAATCTTTTTTTCTTAAGTATTAATTAAGAATTTGTATCAACTGAGGTGTTTCATGGAGAGTTGATATTGTCCCATTCTTGCTAAGTTTTAATCATGTTATTAAATCCTTTTGATTTTTTGAGGTCCCTTGTGATTATTTGTAAAGTTAGGCGTGAAACTTGCTTACTATAAAATGATTGCTATTGATAGTTTGTAACCAATTGCAAATGTTTACTTATTTTCGTGGTGGTTTTAGTACTTGGTGACAATAATGAATTAAGTGTTTTTATACTATTTATTAGTAAGCAAATTAATTAGGTGGTTTTAATTTTAAATATTCATTGATTGAATGAGAAGAATATCATTTAAACAACAAATAAAAGGATTTTGTCATGAAGTTTCGTCTGCTGTTGACTATATCAATATTCAGTTTTACCTCTCCTATGTCGTACGCAGCAAAAAGTAAATTGGAAGTTTACGGAGATATCGCTCAATACGGAATTCCTCTCACGGCGGGTTTGATTACGGCGATTCATATGGATGGCGAAGGCATGATGCAGCTTGCAGAAGGCGCATTTTGGACTGCGGCGACAACCGAAATTCTTAAGGTGTCGGTTGATGCGCAGCGTCCTAACGGCGGTACGCAAAGCTTCCCTTCTGGACATACCTCTGCGGCAAGTCAGGGGGCCGCTTACTTACAATTTCGTTATGGCTCTGTCTATGGCATACCTGCTTACGCTGCCGCTGCAGTTGTGGGTTACTCGCGTGTCGAAGCCAACAAACACTACTGGCGAGATGTGGCGGCGGGCATGGCACTAGCCACGGGTATTCAATATGCGATTACAGTAGGGGGCATTTCCGCTACTAATTTGGTGCTTATTCCTTATTTTGATGGTGATGAAACTGGTATTTATGCGAGCTTGTCTTTTTGATATTACGCGGTGTTATTCGGCCTAATGATTGAAAGTGAAAGGAGTGTTATCCTATGTCCCAAATATTATTTCTTTTATGATTCATAGGCCGAAATGAATGACTAAAGCACTTCTCCTCGTTGATATCCAAAATGATTTTTCGCCCAGTGGCGCTTTACCCGTTCCTGAAGGGGATTTGATTGTACCGGTGGTGAATCAACTTATTCCCCTATTTGAGCATGTGATTGCGACAAAAGATTGGCATCCAGCCAAACACGCCAGTTTTGCATCTGTACAAGGGAAAACGCCGGGTGAGCTGATTGATCTCTGTGGTATTCCACAAGTGATGTGGCCTGATCACTGTGTGCAAAATACCCTTGGTGCAGAATTTATCGCAGGGTTGGATCTCAGCCGGATTACTCACATTGTGACTAAAGGGACACATCCCGATGTTGATAGTTACAGTGGTTTTTTTGACAACCAACGTTTTCATGCCACAGGCCTGGCTGAATATTTGAGCAGTCATGGCATTTCGGATCTTTACATCGTTGGATTGGCAACTGACTACTGTGTGAAATTCACCGCGTTAGATGCGTGCTCACTCTGTTTTAATACATGGGTCGTTCAGGATGCGTGCCGTGGAGTAGAACTTAACCCCGGTGACTGTGGTAGAGCATGGCAGGAGATGCAGGCAGCAGGTTGCCACTTGATCACTTCACAACAATTACTTAACCGTTAAATCGTGGAATATGGCTATCCATTTCTAGTCATTGATGAGTCTAGTCAGGGATAGCCAATAGCGAAAACTATTAAGTGCGTTCGGCGAGATATGCTTGGTAATCAGGGATCTCAATATTTACTTCTTGCTCCATGAGTGCGGAAGTAAACAAAAATTTGGCACTGGCACGGTTCGTTGCGACAGGAATATTCCACACGCTGGCGATACGTAGTAGGGCTTTCACATCAGGGTCATGCGGAACAGCATTCAGTGGATCCCAAAAGAAAATCAGTACATCAATTTTCCCTTCAGAAATTAACGCGCCAAGCTGTTGATCGCCTCCCATTGGGCCACTGATCATGCTTTTGATGGCAAGGCCAGTTTCTTTGCTCAGCATGTGGCCTGTTGTGCCCGTCGCATACAGAAAATGGCGCTGTAATTTTTCCTTGTTTTCCTGTACCCAACGCAGCAGTTCACCTTTGCAGTTATCGTGAGCCACAAGAGCAACGTGTTTATGCGCTGCCATGGTGCGGGTAGTTTTTTTCATTGGTATATTTCCTAATGTTTTTTGACTAGATGCTTGATAACCAAAAATCTGCGTTTATTCAACCGCTTTTACCTGAAATACAGGCCTGTATTCGGATGGAGATAACGAATCTGCAATGATCTTTTTCTCCAAGCGTTGTGGGGTCAATGCTTCAATCTTCGGTGCTTGTTGTTTGGCGTAAGGTTCATCGCGTAAAAATGCGGCTGCTTGGCGTACCGAAAGCCGCCCTTGTTCCACCATTTTATCGGTTGGGGCGAATTCAACGCGCCCGCGCAGTAATCCACGATAAACGCCATGACTCAAATAGGTCGCAATAAGGCCGATTTGTTCACTCTTGTTGAGTGTACGCAGTTCACTGATCGCCGCTTCAATCGCTACAGCGCTGCCGACCAGATAACGCACATTCGGTTGTTCCAACACTTGTTGAATCAGGTTGCGTTGTAATTCTTTATCGTTATCAGCCCACAAGGTTTGCGTTATGCGCACATCGCTTTCACGTATCGCATCATTCAGTCCTTGCAACACAGGTTGAGTGCCGCCGCTCGAGATGGGGCCGGGAAGTACCACAATATTCACTAAACCACTGCCTTTCGGGTGTTTTTGCGCTAAATATTCACCGGCGTAAAACCCCATCCAGTACCAATCTACCCCCACTTCGCCTTTTAAATGGCTCTGTTGTTTGTCATCCAATAGCAACTGATTGACGGTGGCAAACACCGGTACGGAGCGCGTGTATTTTGTTAAATCGTGTTGGTACAGCTCAGGTGCCACAGTACCAAGTAGGATCGCATCCGCTCCCCAGCGTACACACAGCGCAATCTGTTGCTGTTGTTTGGCATGGTTAGGGTAACCACCGGCTTCCATAACTCGTAAGTTGAGATTGAGCTTACGAGCTTCTTCCACCATGCCGTAATTTACCGACAGCCAGTAAGAATCTTTGAGATGAGGATAGAGAGCACAGACTTTTTCCGCCGCTACTGCGGGGTAAGCAGAGAGCAGTAAAAGTACAGAAATCAGAGAAAATGAGTACAAACGCAGATTTAGCATGAGGTTATTCGTTGGCGAACCAGAGTAAACACTGCACAATATAGCCCAATCCGTCACGCAGAAGAAGTCAACAAGAAGGTTTTCCCCATGCGTCTCGCTAAAGCCAGTATTGGTCGTAAGCTCTTATTCTCTTTCAGCGCGATGGCGTTGCTGGTGTTGCTCTCCGCTTTGATTGGTGTGTTAGGTTTCTCTTTCGTTGCAAAAACGGAACGTGATGTGGTGAATAATGCCATACCATCTATGATCGAAGCCCGGCAAGTTGCCGAGTTGAGCCATCAAATCATTGCCACTGTCCAGACACTCTCTAACGCAAAAAATGAACAAGAACATCAAACCGCAGGGCAGAAAGTTTTCTCGCAGCTAGAAACCTTGTTAACCCATATTCAGCAGCTTGGGGAAGATGCCTTTGATGGCGTATTGCTGGATAGGTTAGAGCAAGATGTACAGAACGTCATTGATACGCTCGCACAGCTAGGGCGTCGGGTGGAAGATCGTCTTTCATTAGAAAACCAGCTGAGTGCCATAGTGAAAGAGATGCGCAAACTGGCGCAAGAGCTTGAACAACTGACGCGCACTCAAGTGCTCAATACCAGCACGATCGCAGTGGCAAACGTCACCCATATTTATGATTTGCTGCAAAAACAGCAACAGGCACAGGTCTATCAAGCTTTAGATAATCTGGTTGAAGTGGATTTGGATCTGGCAGAGCGCTTACATGAACTGCATCTGCTGGCGTTTAAAGTGCTGAATGAGATTGAAGAGACACAAACGGTCACCGACCTAGAACGTATACTTGCCCTCAATACTGAATTTGTTGAAAACCTGAGCATTATGCAGCGCCGCGTGCAGGCGGTTGAAGACCCGACACGTTCCAAGCAGATGGTGAGTTTGCTGCGTGAGTTGGAAAAGCGTCGCGTGGTGTTTGATCTGCTTAAACAGCGTTACGACAATGAACAAGCTGCCCAACAATTACTGCAAGACAGTTTGACTCAATTTGCGAGCCTCAACAAAACCGTTAACCAGCTAGTCGATACCTCAAATCAGGTGACGACGGATGCAGTAGGAAAGCTTTCCGATACGCTTTACTACGCTCAGCTCATTCTTACCATACTCGGTTTGCTTGGTTTGGTGATTGTGGTGTGGATTGTGTGGAAAGTGGTGTATCGCTCGGTCATCCAACGGCTGGATAAACACACTACCGCGCTGCTTTCGGTGGCCAAAGGGCAACTTGAGGTGGAAGTTTTTACCCAAGGCAAAGATGAATTAGCGCAGATGGGGCAAGCGATTGCCCATGCGCGTGATACCGCCAAAGCACTTAAGGTGGTGGCAGAAAGTGAGGTGTTGGCGAAGCGCGAACTGCAACAACACAAAGAGCATTTGGAAGAGTTGGTGGAGCAGCGTACCCATCAATTGAGTGAAATGAACCATAAACTCAACCAAGAAGTGCTTAATCACGCCAAAGCTCGTTACCAAGCTGAACAGGCAAGCCGTGCTAAATCGGCGTTCTTGGCTACCATGAGCCATGAAATTCGTACTCCAATGAATGGGGTGTTGGGTACGGCGCGTCTGTTGCAGGAAACCTCTCTTACTTCAACCCAGCAACACTACGTGCAAGTGATTAACCGTAGTGGACGATCGCTGCTCGCGATCCTTAACGATGTGTTGGATTATTCCAAGATCGAAGCGGGGCATTTGGAAATTCATCAAGCCCATTTTGATTTGTACCGTTTAGTGCGTGAAACCCATGAGCTGATGCAAAGCCGTGCTTTGGAGAAAGGCATTACACTGTCTTACCAATTTGAAGATGATGTAACGCAATACTGGCAAGGCGATGAAATACGCATCGGACAAGTGCTGAATAATTTGGTCGGCAACGGGATCAAATTTACCGAACAAGGGCATGTGTGTATCCGAATTAGCCAAGATCCGGAAGGGCAAGGCATTCGCTTTGCGGTGGAAGATTCGGGAATTGGTATCGCGGAGCAAGATCAAGCATCACTGTTTGATGCCTTTACGCAAGCGGAAGCAGGGCGTCGCAAACAAGGGACCGGGCTAGGTTTAGCGATCAGCCGCAAGTTAGTGCAAGCGATGGGCGGAGAGTTACAGTTATCATCCCAATTAGGGCAAGGCAGTTGCTTTAGCTTCATATTGCCTTTACAACCAGGCCAACCCGTAGACACACCGGCCCGTACCTTGGATGAAGTACCAGTAGCGGATGTGTTGGTGGTGGAAGATAACGAAGTCAACTGTTTGGTGGCACAAGGTTTTTTAACCAGCTTAGGTCACCGTGTCACCATAGCGAAAAGCGTGCAGGAAGCGAAGCTGTGCTTCCAACAGCAACGCTTTGATATTGCATTACTTGATATTCATTTGCCGGATGGAAATGGGGTTGATTTGTTGCGCGACCTGCGGCAAATGGAAGACAGAGCGCACAACGCGGTGATCCCTTTTGTCGCGGTTTCTGCTCATGTGTTTAATGAGGACGTGGCGGGGTACTTAGCTGCCGGTTTTGATGGCTATCTGCCTAAACCTCTGGTCAAAGAACAATTAGCCTCCATGCTGCGTCAGCAGTTGGCGGGACATGTAACGTATGCTGTCAGCGATGGTGAAACAATGAAACCTCAATCAGAGACGCCTGCTTCCACAGTCACGGAACAAGCGGAGAAGGAAGCCGTTGCTGTGCTGGATATGAGCAAGTTTGAGCAGGATTTGCAGATCCTTGGGGTCGATAAAATGCGCGAAATTGTCGGCTATTTTGAACAAGGATGTGCAGAGTTCTTCGCTATTTGTGAAGAGCAGAAAGACAACGATGCAGTGATCAAAAGCCAAGCTCATAAATTGAAAGGCTCTGCAGGAGCATTGTGGTTAACGGCGTTATATCAGCTTTGTCAACGGATTGAGAAAGCCGCTTCCCCTGCTGAAGTTTATCTATCAACCCCATTAGTTCAAGCTGTTGAGCAAGCGAAACAAGCTTTGTATCAAGCACTGAGCTAATTTGAAAAATGGATAAAAAAAGACCTGCGACAAGCGCAGGTCAAATCCCTATGTGGAGCATTTGGGAGAGTATGATTACAAAGTTTTGGGGGATATTAGTGACGCTGAACCCTACTTCCCGCGTCACTAATTGGGTTAGGCGACCAGTTCTTCCTGTTGCGCCAAATTCAGTAGTCGGCACACGTTAATGTGACCAACACCTTCTACTGACTCAAGTTGAGTCACTAGGATGGATGAAATTTGCTTATCTTGTGCAGGTTTACGCAGCAAGTGAATCAGTTGAGTAGCAACATCACCTTGCTTGTCTAAATGCTGGAAATAAGTCGGTGTTACACCACGTAGAATGGAAAGCTTACGCAGTAGAGCAGGCTTATCAGAAACCGCCCAAATGGTGGCTTGGCTTTGGCAGCGTGACATCAACAGTGGCGTTTCGCCTTGCTCAGTCACAATCGCAACACCAAGATCTTTATTCACTTTTGATGCTGAAATCATTGAAGACAGAGCGAAGCTTTTGCCCGCATCGCTGCAAAGATGTTGTAGTGCATCCCAGCAATCTTGTGCGCAGTGAGTTTCATGCTCAACACCTTGTGCGATACGCACCATAGCTTGCACGGCTTCAACTGGGTAACGTCCCGCTGCTGACTCTGCTGAAAGCATGATCGCGTCAGTACCATCAATAACAGCGTTTGCCACGTCTAACACTTCTGCACGCGTTGGCAGTGGGTTTTCGATCATGGACTCCATCATTTGAGTGGCAGTGATCACTGGCTTACCTAAGTGCTTAGAACGAGCGATCAGCGCTTTTTGTACGCTTGGTAGGCGAGCATCACCAATTTCTACGCCTAAGTCACCACGAGCAACCATGATCACATCTGATGCGCGGATCACGCTGTCCATTGCCGCTTCATTGGCAACCACTTCAGCACGCTCAACTTTGGCAACAATGTGTGCATGACAACCCGCTTGTACGGCTAATTGACGTGCGTATTCAATGTCTTCTGCATTACGTGGGAAAGAAACGGCTAAGAAGTCTGCTTGCAGCTCAGCTGCAGTAATGATGTCGATTTTGTCTTTTTCAGTCAGTGCAGGCGCTGAAAGACCACCGCCCAGCAGGTTAATGCCTTTACGGTTTGAAAGTTTGCCGCTATTGAGTGCTACAGTGTGAGCGATGCGAGTTTGGGCATCTACCGCGGTCACTTCAAGTTGAATACGGCCATCATCAAGGAGCAGGATATTGCCCACTTTCAGATCATCAATCAGTTCTGGATAATCTAAACCCACGCGCTCTTGAGTACCTGCTTGACGATCTAAATTGCCATCAAGAATAAAGGTGTCGCCTGCGGCGAGTTGAATCGCGCCTTCTTCAAAGCAAGCGATACGAATTTTAGGACCTTGCAGGTCAACCAGTACGCCAACGCTCACATTCAGCTCTTGGGCGATTTCACGAACCATTTCGGCGCGAGCAATGTGTTCTTCAGCGCTGCCGTGAGAAAAGTTAAGGCGAACAACGTTCACGCCAGCTTGGATGAGTTGAGTAAGGGTTTCACGAGTTTGACTAGCAGGGCCTAAAGTGGCCACAATTTTGGTTTTACACATATTGCAATTCCTATAACGACGCTCAACAAGAAAATAAAAAAGGAGAAAGTAAGCAGGAGCTAGGCTCCTGCTTGGCGTAGATTAAGAGGCTTCTTGAGTTTTCAGAGGTTTGCCTTCAGCTTCGTCGATATCGACGACTTTCTTCGCATTCCACACTGTCAGTGCGAGCAGTACTGAAACCACACCCGCTGCCAGCCAGAAGTACTGAGCGTTACCGAAGTCGTAGTGTTTTACGCCTTCTACTTCAGTTACAGTGATCAGCGATGCAGAGATAAGTTCTTGAGCAGAAGCGGCGATGTAAGAACATAGACCGATCAGACCTTTAACTGCACCTACTGCGTTTTTCGGCATCAGGTCACAAGCGATCAGACCTGCTAGGAATACTACTAGACCACCGATTGAGAAGCCGATCATGCTCAGTGCGACAGCATCAACGATACGGTTATCTGGGCCGAAGAACATCAGACACATACCAGCGATGTTGGTCAATCCGTACAGCAGGTTAGGGATGTTACGGTTACCTTTGAACACTTTGTCAGACAAGATACCCGACAGAATCGCACCAGCCAGACCCGCAGTTGGGTACATAGACATCGCAAAACCAGCGTCAATCAGTGAGTAGCCTTTTTGTTCTTGCAGGAACAGAACTGCCCATGAAGACATCGCGTAGCGAGAGATGTACATCGCCGCACAAGCCAGAGCGATTAGCCATACAACTGGTTGCTTCAGGATGAACATTTGCGCACGACGAGTTTCTTTTGGGTCGTTCGATTTTTTGATTTCAGTACCTTCGTCAAACGCTGTGCCTGGATCTGGCATACCGTAAGTTTGTGGACGGTCTTTCAAAAGTTTAAACATGATGAGAGAAGCAACGATACCTGCGATACCTGCACCGATGAAACCTGCACGCCAGCCGAAGTAGCTCACCAAGGTTGCCGTTAGGATCCAAGTGATACCTTCACCGATGTTACGTGAGCCACCCCAGATTGAGTAACGGCTACCACGTTGCTTTGGAGAGAACCATTGGTAGATAGATACGCAAGATGGCGCAGAACCTACTGACTGGAACCAACCGTTCAAGCCCCATAGCAGAACGAAGAAGAAAGCGACGGTGTTCATCCCCATGAAAATAGAGGCGATACCCGACAGCAGCAGTGAGAACGACATAAAGCGGCCAATGTTGGCATAGTCAGACAGGAAGCCGTTCAGGAACTTACCAAATGCGTAAGTAAAGAAGAATGCCGAACCCATGATACCGAGTTCTTCGAGGGTTACGATACCCGCATCCAGCATCGGCTTTTTCACTACGCCGAGCGCCATACGTACCACGTAGAACATGGCGTAACCGAAAATCAGGCCAATAAAGACTTGCCACTGATAACTTTTGTAGCGTTTTAACATTTCCGCTTTTGAGCTGCTCATTAAAGGCAGATCTGGGCGGGTTTTAAAGAAATTAAGCATAACTGCTCTCCCTAGTTCACAAGATCAAACGGGCTGTTTGTCGTGAAGCATCATCAGGCAAAGCAAATTTGGGCTCAAAGTCGCTTTTTTGGGACAGAAATGACTCAACTACACGCTATGAACGTGTCAAAACTGGGAATTTTGACCTCAGTTGATAAGCAATTGCTGATAATATTAATGGCAAGAGAGGTCAGAGTTGACCCAAACACGCAGATGACTTTTTTTGAACAATTGATAGAGATTTGAGTGAACGCACAAAACCTAGGGATTTACCCAATGCAGCGACGGATTTTTGCTTTTATTTTACCCAGCCTCTTGCTGAGTTTTGGTGTGTTGCCGAGTGTGACTCAGGCCGCAGAAAGAGAGTTGGTGATCCTCACTACTTTTTCGCGTGAGCCTTTATTGCCTTTGGTTGAAGAGTTCAGCCGTCGCTACGAGGGCGTGGAAGTGCAAATTATTCACCGACGCGCTCAGTCCAGCGTTCAACTGCTGAATAAGAGTTACATCCAGAACATTGATCTGGTGCTTAGCTCATCGCCTTATCTTATGCAGCATTTGGCGCAAAGCGGAAAGCTCGTCACTTTACCGGAGCGAATGCAAACGCCAGATTGGTTGAAGCCTTATGCTTTGCCTAGCTCTGAACAAGTCGCCACGATTGGTTACTCCGGTGCGGGTTTGGTCTGGAACCAAGATTATCTGAAAACGCATCAGCTACCGCAGCCTAAAGAGTTTGTTGATTTAGCGAAGCCTATCTATTTTGGTCATGTCACCATGAGTACGCCTGCACGCTCTGGTACCACGCAAATGATGGTGGAGAGCATTCTGGGCAAATATGGCTGGCAAGAAGGGTGGGGCATTTTGCTGCGTGTGGGCGCAAATCTCGCGACTGCGTCGGCCAGAAGTTTCGGCGTTAGTGACTATATTGCCAACGGTCAGTTTGGTGTTGGCCCAACCATAGACAGCTATGCCTTGATTCTTGGCCGTAAACTCGACTACGTGCAGTTTGTGTACGATGAGAGTTTCACCTTAATGCCGACGTATGTGGCACAAGTCAGACAGAATCACAACGACGAATACGCGAAAGCGTTTATTGAGCTTTTGATGTCGACTTCGGTACAGACCAATATGGAGAGTAACGATTTCGCCAAGCACAGCACTCAAGATAAATCATTGTTTAATGAGCGTTTCACTCAATTATCTATGCACAAGATTATCCTCCGAGAAGAGTGCATCAATACCCTGTTTGATCTTTCTATCACCAAGCAATTGCCTCAATTAAAAGATACTTTGCTGGCGTTACTGGATGCTAAAGCACAGTTTGCTCGCCGTCCGTCTATCTTGGCGAAGATCGAGCAGATTGAAGTGTCGGTGTTTGCCATGCCGATATCCGAGGAAGAAGTGAACGCTTTAGCCGAGCAGTTATCTCCGGCAACAGAATCTGAAGAGAAGCAAGCTGAACAGAGCATGTTGCTGGCGGAAAAAGCGCATGAATGGAAAGTTCGTTTGGAGAAGCAGTTAGATCAGGCCAATCAGCAATTGAAAATCTTGTTGGCTGAGGAAGCGCAATGAGTTTTCGTACTCGACATACGATAGGCGCTCGGTTGCTGCTTGCCTTCGCCTTTAGCACCTCGCTACTGACGATTGTGAGTTTGGTCGCGTGGGGTACGTGGAGCCGATTGGATTACCAAGTTGAGGAATTGCTTAACCAGAGCGTACCGAAATACAACACCAGTTATGTCTTGGAAACGCGCAGCGCGGAGATTCGCCGCCGCATCCAATTGATTGTCAGCGCGACCAGTAAAGTGCTCCTTAATCAGCAACATCAACGCTTGCAAGATGATCTAACGGCGATCAATTCAGCCTTGTCGAGTTTGCAGCAAACCGAGGAGCAAGCCGCATTACAGCAAGGTTATGCTGAGTTGCAACAAATTACGCAGCGGATCAACGAACTGGTATCAGCTCGTATTGATGTGAATCGTCGCCTAGCTCTGTTTGCTGAACAGCTTGATTGGCTCCACCAAGATATTGGGATGGAGCTGTCACCTATGCGTCAAGAGCTGCAATGGCAACTTGAACGCGGCGGGGCGCCACAGCCACAAGCTCAGATCATGTTTCAAACCATCAACCTTATCCAAGCCATTTTGGATGGTGAGACACAAGCCTTCTTGTTTGTGAATGAACTGCTGACCGCGAGACATCTGACGCAAGTCGATAACGGCATGCGTGTATTGCAATATCGGCTTGATGAACTCACTCGACTCAGTCAGCCGCTTTTCTCTCAACCTTCTTCGATTGCTTATCAGCAACTCTTAGAAGAGTGGCGTGAAGTGTTGCAACTTGAAGGTGAGTTTCACCACAGCTTACGTGACATGGTAGAGCTCACTCAGCAACTACAAAGCATGAGTGAGCAGCTACAGACTCAGTTGGATCAACAACATAACGCAATTGCGGATCTGGTGGCGAATGCCGATGCTCTGTTTGTGCAAGTGAAGGGACAAACGGCTCAACTGGTGCAAGAAGGCAACCGAGTTCTGCTGGTTTGTTTCGGGCTTTCCATCGGATTAAGCCTGATGTTGATGTACTACTTTGTGCAACGACGCATTGTTGGACGTTTGAATCGCTTAAGTGAAAGCCTAGATGCCATTATTCATAATGATCTGTCTCACCCGATCACCGTCGATGGTAAAGATGAAATCGGCATATTGAGTGAACAACTGATCATGTATGGCAAAAAAGTGGAAGAGATGGAGCGCACCAACGCCTTAAGTCTGATCAACAACACTCAGGCAAGCTTGATCACTTGTGATTTACACGGACAAATTGAATCTGCCAACCCCAGCGCTATGGCGACTTTGCGGCTGGAGTCGATTGTTAAACCTCTCACTTTATGGAGCTGCTTCTCTGAGCGTGTGCAATCTAAGGTGAGCCACCTATTTGATGAGCAGGGGCAGTTAGTTCGCAAAGGGGCTGACAGTTTAACTTTGTCGCTTGGTAATCCGGAAAAGCCGTATTACTTACGTTTGTATCTACGTCGCTACAACCAAGGCCTGCATGACAAAATCATTGTGACGATCACCGACGTGACGGATCAAGAACACGCGAATCGACTTTTGGAACAACGAGTGAAAGAGAAAACCCAGTCGCTGCGTGAAAAAAACCGTGAGTTACAAGCTGAAGTGGAAGAGCGTCAACGCGCAGAAGCACACCTGAAAAAAACGCAAGGTGAGCTTATCCAAGCGGCGAAAATGGCAGTGGTCGGTCAGACGATGACGAGTTTGGCGCATGAACTCAATCAGCCGCTAAGCGCGATGTCGACTTATCTTTTCTCCGCAAAACTGGCACTTGAGCAAGCTCCGCAACCTCAACTTGCGCAGTCATTAGATCATATTGAAAGTCTCACCGAGCGAATGGGGAAAATCGTCAATAGCTTGCGCCACTTTGCCCGCAAAAACAGCAGTGATGAATCATTACAACCCATTCGCTTGAAGAACGTGGTGGAGCAGGCTTTGGTACTGGTGCAAGCCAAAGCCAAGCGACAACAGATCCGGCTCATCAATGAACTACCAGATGATTTGATGGTGATGGCTGATGCATTGAGCCTTGAGCAAGTGCTGATCAATTTGATTGTTAACGGCTGTGATGCTTCAACAACCAGCCCGCAACCTTGGGTAAAATTGATTGCGTTAGAAGCAAGCCAAGGGATACAGCGGATTGCGGTAGTCGATAGCGGTCAAGGCTTTGAACACGATGTTGTCGATAAATTATTTACCCCGTTCACGACCACCAAGGAAGTGGGGTTGGGGCTGGGATTGAGCATTTGCCAATCATTAGTTGAAAAAATGCAAGGCCGTATCGCACTGGCCTCCGATCTGGAAAAAGGTGCGATGGTGATTTTGGAGTTATTGCAAGATGAAAAGTACTGTACTGCTGATTGATGACGATCAGGACGTTTTGGATTCCTATCTACATTTGATGTCGATTGCGGGATTAGCAGCCAAAGCGGTGATCGATCCGACTCAAGCGATGAGCCAGATTCAGCCAGACTGGAATGGTGTTGTATTGCTGGATATGTATATGCCACAACTGCATGGTATGGAGCTACTCAAGCAGATCAAAGCCGTTGACGACAAAATCCCGGTGATTGTGATCACAGGCCATGGTGATATTCCTATGGCGGTGGAAGCCGTCAAAATGGGCGCGTGTGATTTCCTTGAAAAGCCGATCAATCCGCCTCAACTGCTGACGCTGATTAAGCAACACCTTGAATTGCGCCGTTCCTTCATTGAGCAAAAACTTTTACTGTCACGCTCAGTAAAACGTGAATTAGTAGGCAAATCTGCCCAAATGGAGCAAATTCGCTCCCATGTTGCACAATATGCACTGCTTAATCGCCATGTGGTGATTGTTGGGGAGTCGGGATGTGGTCGACATACCATCGCGTACCTTATCCATCAACTGACCATGAATAACGGTAATTTACCCTTGGTTGAGTTAGTGGCCTCGGCAAAAACAGAGTGGAGTACGGTTGAACCTAAGGTACAGGAAAGTGCAGGGGGAACCTTGCTGATTGACCATATTGAATTGCTGTCTGAAGAAGTACAGCGCAATCTGGTACAAAGCCTCCTTAACCAAGAGCGATTGAATCGCCCAAGAACTCGAGTGATTGCGGTGATTGACCAACAGCCGGAACAATTGATTGCACAAAATCAGTTGTTACCAGAGCTTTACTATCTACTGAATCAAGGGCAAATCGATGTGCCTTTGTTGCGTCAAAGACCGGATGATATCGCGGCGCTGTTTCACTATTTCCTAAAACAGAGTTGCTACAAGCTGGGCAAGCCTATGCCGAATGTAGAACCACATTACTTGGCTTTACTGCGTGCTCACCAATGGCCGGGCAATGTGCGCGAATTGCGTAACGTAGCTGAGCTCTATGCGATCGGGATTGTCAAACTGGCGGGCAAAGAACGTATCTACAATCAGGAAGAAATGTTGTCGCCACTGGATGAGTTGGTGGATGATTACGAAAAGCAAGTGATTGAGGATGCACTGTTTCTGTTCTCAGGCCGAGTGGCAGATGCAGCGAACTACCTGCAAGTGCCGCGTAAAAAACTCTACCTGAGAATGAAAAAACACGGCTTGGAAAAAGATACCTTTAAAGCGCGCGGTTAGCGGATCACCGAGAGTGTGAGTAAGCTTTGCGCGCTGTAATAGGTGAACATCACCACATGGCGAGAAAACTGCGATGAAGAACGGAATCGGTCAATGGCTAACACCAGATCCGACAAGATGAACATCGCAGCGCCCATCAGCGCAAGTCGGGATGCATGGCTGTTGTAGCCAAGCCAATATTCAGTTGCAGCGGAAGCCATCAAAACAATGACGGCGATATAACCTGCCACTGGCAATGCTATTCTGCCAAGGTTGGGCAGTAAGAGCAGAAAAGCAAGAATTCCCATCGCGGACCAGATGGCAGGTGGCCACCATGTGAAAGCCGTAATGGTGGTGCTAAAGCCTATGGTGTAGGCGATATGGGCCAATAAAAACACCAGCAAACCGGAAATAAATTTATCTTTGGGATGCATCAACAAAATGTCACCAAGTGCGGAAAGCAGCAGCCCTGCCACTATCCACCATGCAAACACCGGCATAGGATCCGTTGACGCAATAATCGTCAGCGCCATCAACAAAATCGGGGTGGGCTTAGAGAGATAAAATAGCCAGCGCGGACCGCGATCAATCGTGATTAATTGAACTACACAGAAAGCGACAATCAACAGCCACATAAAGGTTCCCGAAACAAGACAAGCAATAATGAGCACGCCATACCCAGTAGGGTGGCGTGCTGCGAGAGTGTAACAGGATTTACAGGCTACAGAATAGCACCGTGTGCCTCAGATTTAGCACAAAGCTTGCTCAAGGATCTTGCGAGACTCGTCTAAAGTGATTGTTCCTTGTTCGCCAAGTTTCAGCATGCCGTGTGCGGTCAGTTGCTGCATTACGGCTTCTACGGCGGCATTTTTCTCCATACCGTGTTCAGCGAATTGTGTTGCAACGCCTAATTGGTGATAAAAATCTTCAATGGCTGCAATGGTTTTGCTCGCGAGATCATCAGTTTGCGGTAAACCAAACACATTTTTACCCATCTGTTCAAGTTTGGCTTTTTTATGTTCAAGCTGATTGCGTAGCAGCCAAGGTTGCACAATGGCCAGAGATCGGGCGTGGTCAACATGCCATAACGCAGTTAACTCATGGCCGATCATGTGCGTTGCCCAATCTTGTGGAACCCCCGTTCCGATCAGACCATTTAAAGCTTGGTTTGCCGTCCACATCAGGTTAGCACGCCATGCATCCGTGTCACGGTTGGCGAAATCTCCGCCTAAAATCAGTAGATTTCGCAGTAAAACTTCGGCATAGCTTCTTGCACCATGGCTTGAGTAGGCAGAGTCAAATATTGTTCACAAACGTGTACCCAAGCATCGACCAAGCCGTTGACTAATTGGCGCTCAGGCAAGGTTTTCATCACATCGGGATCAAGAACTGCAAATCGTGGCTGCACGGCTGGAGACAAAAAGGCTAGCTTATCTTGCGTTTCAGCTTTGGTGATCACCGCACCAGTATTGGATTCCGAACCCGTTGCTGGCAGTGTGAGAATAGCACCGATAGGTGTGGCTTGATGCACAGTATGTTGCCCAGTCAAAATATCCCAACCGTCACCTTCATAAAACGCGGCTGCCGCTACATATTTGGAGCCATCGATCACTGAGCCACCGCCTACGGCAAGAATAAAATCGATCTGCTGGCTCTTAACCATTTCTACCGCTTTATCCAATGTTTCTTTCGTTGGATTAGGCTCAACGCCTGAAAACTCGACCCACTCATGTTCGCTCAATGCTTGAACGACTTGATCATAAGCGCCATTACGTTTGATCGAACCGCCACCGTAAAGCACCAACACCTTATTATCTTTAGGAATTTCTCGGCGAACGCTCGCGATTTGACCTTGTCCAAAATGAATTTTGGTTGGGTTTACGTAACTGAATTGCATGTTGCTCACCTCATTTGTGATGGATTAATCCCCATGTTGCTAGAACTTGCAGCACGGTATTAATGCTCTTACGTATCTGGTATGCAAAATAGAGGATTTAACGAAAAGTTTTTGTGCCTTGTACGGTAAAATCACAACTCAAAAGGTGATTTTCTTAAAAGAGGAAGAGAGTTTGAGCGTTTTTTACTCTTTTGTAACATTAAGCATAGTTGTAGGCTAGCGCTCCCTCTTAGGAAAAATTGTCACATAAAATTTGTTGAACCCCGTATTTTGTTCTGAAAAACGGGGCTTTTTTTTATGACTAAAAATTAATGGATTATTAGTTATTGATGCAAAATAACTCTGTATCAGTTGCATAAAACAGACACTCGTTTGCGAGTCATTATTAAAATTCACACTTTTCTGAGTGCCAAATTATCCCGCTATTCTAAAGTTGTTTTACGCAAGAATTTAAGTGAATCCATGTCTACGTGGTTTTATTTAATTATTTAAACAATAACTTAAGGGAAGAACAAAATGCGTTTACTTGAAGGAAAAGCGGTGAAGAGTGTATTTACACTTAGCACTTTAACTGCTTCGTGTTTAATGGCATTCAGTAGCTATGCAGCTATGGATTGCTCGGCGTTACCTGAATGGCAATCGTCAGCAGTTTATAACAGCGGTGCTAAGGTGCAGTACAAAGGCAATGCTTATCAAGCCAACTACTGGACTCAAAACAACGATCCTGAAAAATTCTCTGGCAACTATGCTCAGTGGCAATTACTGGATTCTTGCACCACATCGGGTGGTACTAACCAAGTCCCTAGCGTTACTCTGACATCGCCTCTTGCTACTGCGCAGGTGAAAGTGGGTGATGTGGTGACTCTGGCTGCCAATGCTTCTGATACCGATGGTACAGTGGCTCGCGTTGAGTTTTCAGTTGATGGCGTACTGGTTGGTCAAGCCACTCAAGCGCCTTATACCGCAAGCTGGACAGCCACTGCAGGTGCGCATGAATTCAGCGCTGTTGCTTTTGATGATAAAGGCGCAGTCAGCACCAAGAATGCAGTAACACTGACCGTTGCTGGTGATGGCCCTGTGAACCAAGCTCCAAGCGTTTCTGTTGCTCTGTCAGCAGCAACTGTGGATGTTGGCGCTGTGGTGACGTTGACTGCGGATGCCGCAGATGCTGATGGTTCAGTGGATAAAGTCGATTTCTATGTGGGCGGTGCTCTGGTAGGAACATCGGCTCAAGCACCCTATACCCTTAACTACACGACAACGAAAGCCGGTTCTCTGGCTGTTTATGCTCGTGCAACTGACAATTTAGGTGCAACCACAGATTCTGCATTGGCAACTTTGGTCGTTAATGGTGTTGCTCCTGTGGCAAGCTGCCGTCCTGATGGCCTGTATCAAACCGAAGGCGTACAAGTTCCATACTGTACCGTTTACGATGAAGAAGGCCGTGAGAAGATGGGTGTGGATCACCCACGTCGTGTGATCGGTTACTTCACCAGCTGGCGCGCAGGTGATGACCCACAAGCCGCTTACCTTGTAAAAGATATTCCTTGGGAACAACTGACTCACATTAACTACGCGTTCGTCAGCATTGGTTCTGATGGCAACGTAAACATCGGTAATGTGAACGATCCAAACAACGCAGCCGTTGGTAAAGAATGGCCGGGTGTTGAAATTGACCCAACGCTAGGCTTTAAAGGTCACTTTGGTGCTCTAGCTACTTACAAACAGAAATACGGCGTGAAAACCCTGATTTCTATCGGTGGATGGGCTGAAACCGGCGGTCACTTTGACGCTAACGGCAACCGCGTTGCTGACGGTGGTTTCTATACAATGACAACTAACGCAGACGGTTCAATCAACCATGCCGCAATTGAAAAATTCGCGACATCTGCGGTAGAGATGATCCGTAAGTACAAGTTTGATGGTGTGGATATCGATTATGAATACCCAACCTCAATGGCTGGTGCAGGAAACCCAGATGACAAAGGTTTTATGGAGCCACGTCGTGCTTACCTGTGGGCTTCTTACCAAGAGTTGATGCGTGTTCTACGTGACAAACTGGACCGCGCTTCAGCACAAGATGGTCACCACTACATGCTGACTATCGCAGCACCATCTTCTGGTTACCTGCTACGTGGTATGGAAACCTTTGATGTCACCAAGTATCTTGACTACGTCAACATCATGTCTTACGACTTGCATGGCGCGTGGAACGATCACGTTGGTCATAACGCGGCTCTGTTCGACACTGGTAAAGACTCTGAGTTGGCACAATGGAACGTTTATGGCACAGCGCAATACGGTGGTATCGGTTACCTGAACACTGATTGGGCATACCACTACTTCCGTGGTTCAATGCCAGCAGGACGTATCAACATTGGTGTTCCTTACTACACCCGTGGTTGGCAAGGTGTAACAGGTGGTGAAAATGGCCTATGGGGCCGTGCAGCACTGCCTAACCAAAATCTCTGTGCACCAGGAACTGGTGAAGGTGAGAAGAACAACTGTGGTTACGGTGCAACCGGTATCGACAACATGTGGCATGATGTTAACGCCGCTGGTGACGAAATGGGCGCAGGTTCTAACCCAATGTGGCATGCGAAGAACCTAGAAAAAGGTATTTGGGGTTCATACGCAGCGGCTTACAAGCTAGACCCAACCACAACACCACTGATTGGTACTTATGTACGCAATTACGACAGCGTTGCAGTTGCTCCTTGGTTGTGGAACGCGGATAAGAAAGTGTTCTTGTCTACAGAAGATAAACAGTCAATTGATGTGAAAGCGGATTACGTTATCAACAAAGAGATTGGCGGTATCATGTTCTGGGAATTGGCGGGTGACTATAGCTGTTACAACCTTGATGCCAACGGCAAACGTACTTCAGTAGATCCAACTGAGCAAGCGTGTGCGACGGGTAAAGGTGAGTACCACATGGGTAACACCATGACCAAAGCGATCTATGACAAGTTCAAAGTCGCAACACCGTATGGTAACAAAGTCGCAACGGGTGCAATCCCAACTGAAGCTGTGAATATTGCAGTGAAAGTGGGTGGCTTCAAAGTGGGCGACCAAAACTACCCAATCAATCCGAAGATTACCTTCACGAACAACACAGGTGTTGATATCCCTGGAGGCACAGAATTCCAGTTCGATATTCCTGTTTCTGCTCCGGATAACGCGAAGGATCAATCTGGTGGCGGCTTGAAAGTGATTGCTTCTGGTCACTCTCGTGCCAACAACATCGGTGGTTTAGATGGCACAATGCACCGTGTTGCGTTCTCACTACCAGCGTGGAAGTCACTTCCTGCGGGTGCAACCTATGAATTGGATATGGTGTACTACCTGCCAATTTCAGGTCCAGCTAACTACTCAGTGAAGATCAACAACGTTGAATATGCTTTTACCTTCGAGCAACCTGATTTGCCAGTGGCTAATCTTTCTACTGGTGGTAACACCGGAGGAAATACAGGTGGCAACACAGGTGGTGGTTCAACGGGCACGGTGATTCAATGGGTTCCAGGTTCGACAGCAGTAAAAGTAGGTGATACAGTCACTTACAACGGTAAATGCTTCGTTGCTCAAAACCCTCCTGGTTCGTGGGAAACACCAACACAAACTAACTGGTTCTGGAAAGAAGTCACTTGTCCTTAGGATTGAGTTGATATCGTAAAGCTCTAAACTTAAAAGCCTTAGTCGAAAGACTAAGGCTTTTTTCTTCACTCTGCGCAAGTAAAGCTCACCACAGGCAGATTGGTGAGCGGGTTTTGAATTTAAAACTGGTAGCTTTCTGGTACGACGACAACACCCCGTTCAGAGATATGGAATCGCTTACTGTCTTCGATAGGGTTGAGGCCAATTTCGGTATAAGGTGGGATTTTTACGTGCTTATCGATAATACAGTGCATAAGTTTACAACCTTCACCCACTTCCACATCATCAAACAAAATACTGTCAACAATCAGTGCCGAGTCATTAATGCGTACATTCGAGGAAATGATTGAATGTTGCACGGAACCACCAGAGTTAATCACCCCATTGGCAATAATTGAATTAATGAAAATGCCTTCATTGCCCGTGGCGGATGAAACGGTTCTTGCAGGCGGATACTGCGGTTCATAAGTTCGGATTGCCCAGTTTTTTTGGTACAGGTTCATGGGGGGGACCGGTTGCAATAAATCCATATTCGCGTCATAGAAGGAATCGATGGTACCTACATCTCGCCAATAACAATCACGTGCGACTCGACCTTTCCCAGAGCAGAAAGCGTAGGCATATACGCTGCCAGTCTCAATCAATTTAGGTATTACATCATTTCCAAAATCGTGGCTGGAATGTTCAAGGTCGGCATCACTTTGTAACGCTGTTTTCAATACATCAATGTTGAAAATATAAATGCCCATAGATGCCAAGCTGCGATCAGGCTTATGAGGAATGCAGGGTGGGTCACTCGGTTTTTCCACAAAACAAGTAATCCGAGACTCTTCATCAATGGCCATTACCCCAAAGGCGTTGGCTTCATGCCGAGGCACTTCCATACAAGCGATGGTTAACGTTGCATTTTTCTCAATATGCTCTTCAAGCATAGCGGCGTAATCCATACGATAAATATGATCGCCCGACAAAATAACTACGTATTTCGCATCACTGCGCGCCAGCAGCCACATGTTATGAAATAACGCATCTGCTGTCCCTTCATACCATTTCCCTCCCTTACGCATTTGAGGAGGAACAACGGTAATGAATTCACCCAATTCAGGGTTAAAAATAGACCAACCATTACGTAAATGTTTGTGTAGGGAGTGCGACTTATACTGAGTTAACACCAAGATTCGACGTAACCCAGAATGCAGGCAATTGGTTAAGGTGAAATCAATGATCCGATATTTCCCGCCAAAAGGAACCGCGGGTTTGGCTCTGTCGTCCGTGAGAGGTGAGAGCCGTGAGCCCATGCCTCCAGCCAAAATCACGGCCAAGGTGTCCTGCATAATTTATCTCCCTAAAGTGCATGTTTTTACACAAGATTGCGTGTTAGGCATGTGCAAAATGTGTGATATGCGGATCTATCAAGCGTAGTACAAGATGGGCGAGTTAGATGAATGGATTGCAATACAATGACAAAGCCTGAATAGGAACCTCTATAAGCTGTGATTTCGCTCTTAGTTACCCAAGTTGAGCTGGATACTTTACATCATGCAAAGTGATGCATTTCAGCTTTAGTTAAAATCGAGATCTGATTTCGCCCAGATGATTTGGACTCATAGAGCGCAAGATCCGCTCGTTTGTAGCTCTGATCCGGAATAGAGCAGAGGTCAGTCACACCACCACTGATGGTGACGTCGTGAGGCTGAGTGCTGGCAATATAGAGGCGTACGCGGTTAAGCACGCGCTCTGCTTCTTCAATCAAGGTGTATGGGAAGATGATGGCAAACTCTTCACCGCCGATTCTTGCGATGAAATCGGATTCTCTAAGTTGTTCTTGAATGCTATTGGCCACACCTCGCAGTATACGATCTCCCTCGCTATGGCCAAATTTATCATTAATCCGTTTAAAGTGGTCGATATCGACAATCGCGAGACAAGTTTGCGCTAAGTTTGGATAGCGGCGCACTTTGGCACATTCAAGATGAATGGCTTGATCAAATTTACGACGGTTCCATAAATCAGTTAACGCGTCTTTTTCACTTAATTCGCGTAGGCGATTTTCCAGTGCTTTACGGTGGGAAATATCAACAAAAGAGGCCACATAGAATTGAATAATATGGTTCTCGTCTCGAATACTCTGGATGCGCAAAATCTCCGTAATATTCTGGCCGTCTTTGCGCTTATTGATGACTTCGCCTTCCCAAAAACCAATATCTTGTAGAGCCTTCCACATTTGTATGTAGAACTCTGTTTTATGTAAGCCAGAGGCGAAAATAGAGGGCTGCTTTCCTTTCACTTCATCAAAAGTAAAGCCACTGAGGCGAGTAAACTCATTATTCACCTTAATGATTCTATTGCGGCGATCTGTGATTACTACTGCCGACATCCCATCCATTGCCGCCCTTGCCAATTTGCTGTCGAGGCTATTTTTCAAGTGATTGATATTCCATGCTGCAAATCCAGCAGCAATGATAGTCAGTAGTGATAATACTGTGGCGGCTTGACTCATGAGTGACCAACGCGCGGTTGCGTAGGTTTTATCGATTTCCTCTTTATTGACTCGAAGTACGAGAACGAGTGGATCTGAATCGGGTAAAACTGAACTCAGGTCAACTTGTACATAGCTAAACCAAGTTTGGTTTGAGAGAGCAAACCCTTGTGGTTTGATCAGAATTCGTTGCCAAAGTTCTGGATGTTGTTCGGAAAAACGAGGAGCCGGAGAACCATCACTCTCATTGGGTTGCGAGGGCTCACCGAGCAGTAAATCACCCGCAAGGTTCAGAACATCGGGAGAATCGAATTGGTCATAAACAAAAGAGAGTCGTTGATAGAGTGATTGTAATTTTACGGTTACAACAAGGTATCCATCAGTATTGTCTTGTCTACCAATGCCAGTGACAAATCGAAAAGTCGGTAAAGTGCCCAAGGGATCTTTGTGATTCAATGCTAATTCACTTGCCCAAACTTGTTTATTGGGTAGCTGGTTGTATTTAGCAATAATTTCTTGGCTGAAATCGTCAATGGTTTGTGCGGATTCAATAAATACAACCCGATCACCATCATAAATGGCTTTGAGCTGCTCTCTACCATCGCGATCAAGCAATTTAAATGAAGAGAAAATAGATTGAGAGCGAAGGGTAACGTCCCACAAGGTCTCTAACTGCTGAAGGGTGGTGGTATTGAGAGCTTTAGATGCCGCGAGTAAAGTGTCACTCTTAGCCAAAACTTGGGTCGACTGATAAGCCTTTTGTAGCATCTGCAATAAGTCATGTTGGCTAAATTCCAGTTGTAAGCGGGTTTGCTTTTCTACACTGCTGACGGCTTGCGTTTCCAATTGGCTTGCTTCATCAATGAAGTACAGTGCTGGGATAAAACCAAGCACGAAGGCAACAATTGAGAATTGGATGAAATACTTACGGGCAGATGAGTACATAATTCAGTATATAAGTCGTTAAGCGTGCACTATAACTGGATTTAAATGAGATTTCGCTTCCAAAATTATACTTCGTGCACTCGATCATGATTCCCACAATTAAAATGTGCAAATGCTCAATAACCGAGCAAATAAGATTCGCTCAATATTTACATTGTAAATTAGTTGATGAATTTCTCCGGCTAATTGGCTAAAAATTCTTAAATTACATCCTATTATTGATGATTTAGACATTTAAATGTGTCATTCCTTCAAAAATAGTCTTTGTCCTTGTGATTTCCGGTCAAGCTTTATCCAGATATCCCGCTATATTGATAATAAACGCAAAATTTGTCGCATTTTTTGATGATGAAGTTGCGTAATTAGAATTTTACGAGTGAGGGGTAAATGAAAAAGATACTGATGATACTCGTGTTATTGCTTGGGTTAGGAGGAGCTGGTGCTGGGTATTACCTGTTTTATCTCAAACCGCAAATGGATGCTGAAGCCGCCAAAGCCAATTCGGCAGGGGATGCCACCGCGCAAACTGAGCCTCAATCTCCCACATCAGCAGCTGAAGCCAAACCCGAAATTATGGATTTTTATGTGGATGCGGTAACGTTAGGAATACGTGAACAACCTGATCTTAATGCTTATCCCGATGTCGATAAAAAGCTCTATCGAGGGGACAAAGTTCACTTGTTAGAAAAAAAAGCAGGGTGGGGACGAATTTCAGATTACTACGTTTATGAAGATGGAGGTCCTGAAGTAGCGGAATGGATACCTTTAGATGGTTTGATCGTCGAAGCTCCTGTAATCACCCAAGAAGAGCGTACAAAAACACTGACAGGGTATATTGAAGGCTCTGATGATTTTCTAACGTATAAAGAAAAATTTCTCACCACGACCGATACTTTACTTAAAGAAGGTATCTGTTCACCGAAAGATTTTGAAGAACTGAGCGGTTGGGTGCGTTCTGTCACTTTTGGCAAAGAACCAGTTTACTTTATTTACTGTGGGGGATTAAGTCAGGCGAATAAGATCTACCTGAATATGGAAACGGGCAAAATTATCTACCGTTAATGTCCATTATTTCGCTTGAGCTAAAGCAAACATCGGCCTACACTGCTTGCTTGTTGATGTTAGTTAGAGCTTAAGTCATGTTCTGGCGTGTGTTTGTACAGTGTTGGGTTGCTCTGCTTGCGGTGGTATTGCCTTCGCAAGTGATGGCTCATGCACTGCAAAATGATCACGCTGCTGACAGTTTTGATTCAATCACCCCACAAACTCTAACCATTGATCACGACAAGCTGTTTGAATCGGTGCCGCAGCCTGCTATACCGAGTTCGCAGTCTCACGATACTCATAGCTCATACGCCATATTAAACCACTCACGCAATGTAACAAATTCACGTGTTATGGCGGGTTGTGGCTCAGATGTTCCTTTCGATTTTAATTCTGATGAACCTAAACTGGGCTCGGTCAGTCGACCACAATTGGTTAGGGTCAGCTATTCCAATCGAAACTACGATTTTTTCACTTCTACTCACCGCTTAGCGGGCTGGAAAGAGAGCAACGCTATGTATGTTGCGCTCAATAGTCAGTATCAGGTTTCCACAGTCAAAATTTAGTGTGACATCGTCACTTGTTGAATAACTCAGTGTTAGGCTGAGAGGGAAACTATGAAAAAAAGAGAACAAAAGCAGGCTGCAAAGCGCCTGATCAACCACTATTCTGCGTGGAAATACGTGGTTTTAATAACAACGATCATCATCCTCACATTAAGTGCTATTCCAACCTGGTATGGCGAACAACCATCTATCCAATTGCAAAGTAAGGATGCCGCAAGCGTTCTACTTAATGTGCCTGAACTTGCCCATCTGCTTAGCAAACAAAATATTCAAGCAGATGGAATTACTCAGCAAGGTGATAAAACGACCTTGGTTTTTGCCAACGAAAATCAGCAATCACTCGCCCGAAACGCGCTAGATTCGCTGGTTAAAGAAGGGGACACCATCACCTATTCTTATGTGTCGGTTGCCCCAAAGTGGCTAGATGAACTTGGTTTTTCGCCGATCAAATTGGGGCTGGATTTGCGTGGCGGTGTGCAGTTTTTGCTTAATGTTGATGTAGATAAAGCATTCCAAGAGCAGCGAGACAGCATGATTGATGCCGTGAAAGATTCTCTGCGTGCAGAGCGTTTACGTGGAGTTTCGGTTCAGGCCGTTGGCAATGATGCGTTTGATGTGAAAACCCAGCAGCCGCAAGCACTTAATCATGTTCGCCAATACCTGCAAGAAAACTACCGAGGTTGGGATATCCGTCAAGGCTCCGATCATTTGCAAGTGCAACCGTCACAGCAAAATAAGTCGGAGTTTCAAACCGCTACTATCCAGCAAAACTTGAAAATCATGCGTGATCGAATTGAGGAGCTGGGTATTACTGAAGCTCTGGTTCAGCGTCAGGGCGAACACGCGATTCGAATTGAACTGCCGGGAGTTCAAGATCCATCTCAAGCAAAAAACGTTATTGGTGCGACTGCAAGTTTAGCGTTCTATGAAGCCAAATCCCCCACCGATGCACGCAGTTTCGATGACTTAATCCTCGAAGATGGCAATGGGCGTCCGGTGATTTTGGCCAAACGTCCTGTGCTGAGTGGTGAACATATCGTCAATGCTCGTGCTGGTGTAGATAACATGGGCATGTCAGAAGTAAACATCTCACTTGACCATGCTGGCGGAAAAATCATGAGTGATTTTTCTGGTAAGCACATCGGGAAACCTATGGCGACGGTTTATCGCGAATATAAGACCAATGCCCGCGGTGAAACGGTTCGAAGTGAACGGGTGATCAGCGTTGCAACAATTCAGTCTCAATTGGGTAGTCAATTCCGTATCACCGGAGCAGGTTCGATGGAAGAGGCACAGCAACTGGCATTATTACTGCGTGCTGGCTCACTGACAGCTCCTGTCACCATCGTGGAAGAAAGAACCATCGGTGCTTCTTTAGGTGAGGAGAACATTGCAAACGGCTTTGCGGCACTCGCTTTAGGTTTGGCAATGACTCTGACATTCATGGCACTTTGGTATCGTCGCCTTGGCTGGGTCGCTAATGTTGCCTTATTGATAAACATGGCCTGTCTGCTCGGACTGATTGCACTATTGCCAGGAGCAGTGCTGACCTTGCCGGGTATTGCCGGTTTGGTTTTAACAGTTGGTATGGCGGTGGATACCAACGTACTGATTTTTGAGCGTATTCGCGACAAACTGAGTGAAGGTCGCAATTTCGCACAGGCCATTGATACAGGTTTTGATAGCGCATTCAGTACCATTTTGGATGCGAACATCACCACCATGATCACCGTCGTCATTCTCTATTCAATCGGTAACGGACCTATTCAAGGTTTTGCATTGACTTTGGGGTTAGGTTTGCTCACCAGTATGTTTAGTGGGGTATTTGCTTCACGAGCATTAATTAATTTGGTTTGGGGACGTGATACACGTCGTGATGTGAGGGTATAGGCCATGATTGAATATTTAAAATCACGAATTCGTCCGATTCGTTATATTACGGGCATGATTTCAATCTTGTTGATGGTGATTTCACTCGCGGCTTTTGCGATAAAAGGTCTCAACATGGGGCTGGATTTTACGGGCGGTATGGTTACCGAAGCGGTCATCGATAGTTCCGTCAGCAAGGTTCAATTAATTGATCAATTACAGCCTGTATTGGGTGAGTCAGTCACAGTAACTCCTTCTGGAGAAGAAGGCCGCTGGGTGATTCGCTACCCACTAGCCGCGGAAGGTACTGCTCCGGTTGATATGGCTAGCACTCTTCATCATATCTCTGAGCATGTACAGATTGTCAGCAATAGCATGGTGGGATCTCAAGTTGGGCAGGAGCTGGTTGATCAAGGTGGTTTAGCGCTACTGATTTGTCTGCTTTCTATTCTTGGTTACCTGAGCTTTCGTTTTGAATGGCGTTTAGCGAGTGGAGCTTTGTTGGCGTTGCTGCACGATGTCATTCTCGTGCTTGGTTTCTTTGCTATCACGCAAATGGAGTTTAACTTGACTGTATTTGCGGCAGTGCTTGCAGTACTGGGATACTCGCTAAACGATTCGATCATTATCGCTGACCGTATTCGTGAGCTATTACTGGCTAAGCAGAAAACCCCAACCGCAGATATCAATGACCAAGCCGTTATTGCAACGTTTTCGCGTACCATGGTGACTTCGGGAACAACCTTAATGACCATTTCAGCGTTATGGCTGATGGGGGGCGCTCCGCTACAAGGTTTTGCTATTGCTATGTTTATTGGCGTAATTTCAGGGACTTGGTCATCTATTTCGATCGGTACTGTATTACCAGAATGGTTAGGGCTAGAGCCTAAACATTACCTTCCCGTCGAGTTAGATGCAGCTCCTTAGAGTTCTCAATAACCCCTTTCAAATCACGAAATCGTAATAAAAACATCCCCCATTTACAGAATGAATGCTCTGTAAATGGGGGATGTTTCGTTTCAATAAAAAAGTGATCTCAAATCCTACCTAATAAAGCAAAAGCCCTCAAAAAATCGTACATGGGATAAGGGTTTTATGCGTTTTTCATTCACAAAAATTCATTATTTACCAATTTATCAAAAGGTAAATGTTCCAATTCTCGACTTAATTCACACTGGTTAAAAAGTAGACTTGTGTAACAGATTTCATATTCATATCACCCGTTTACGTTCGATTGGAGTATAAGTGTTATTGATTATTTAGTTGTCTGTATTGTTTTTGGTGATGTGTATAGGGGTTAACAGTATGAAAATATTTTTATGTTGTGCAGCTGGCATGTCGACAAGCATGCTCGTCAGTAAGATGGAGCTCTCAGCAAAAGAAAAAGGGATCGATTGTGAGATTTCTGCACATTCTATTGCGGAGTTTGAGGACTGCTTGCAATGGAGTGATGTCTGTTTAGTCGCTCCACAGGTGAGATTTAAATATGAAGAATTTAAGCGCGCAGCGAATGAGCAGGGCAAAGGCTGCGGGCTTATAGATATGATGAACTATGGCTTATTGAATGGTGAAGCAGTACTTGAGCAAGCGATAGCACTTTTTAATGCACAACGTATTACAGCGGAGATCTAAGTCATGGCATTTTTCGACAAAATTTTAAAATTTATAGAAGAAGTAGTGGCACCTATAGCAGGTAAAATATCTGCACAAAGACACATCAATGCGATTAAGGATGGCTTTGTATCAACAATGCCATTTTTGATTGTGGGGTCGCTATTGCTTGTACTTGCTTTCCCTCCTTCTGAAGGTAATTTTTTCTTTGACGGCTGGCATGGACTCATTGACGTTATCGGAAAAGATAACATCATGGCACCGTTTCAATTAAGCATGGGTATCTTCGCACTTTATGCAACGTTTGGTATTGCATTCAGCTTGGCTGAATCTTACAAACTGCGCGCGATGAACACTGGTATGTTAGCCATCTTCGCATTTTTACTTGCTGTGGCCCCTATGGTTAACGTCGAAATTGGTGGAGTATTACCGGGGGCATTCCTTGGCGGCACAGGTGCTTTTACTGCAATTCTTTGTGGTCTTTTAGTTCCTGAAATGCAACGCTTACTGATCAAATACAATATCCGTATCAAGATGCCAGATGCGGTACCACCAAAAATTTCTGCGTCATTTGACCTATTAATTCCGATTGTGTTTATCTCGATCATTATTATGTCAATCAACGTATTCTTGGCCCAATATAACCTCAAAATTCCATCAGCAATTATGCAGTTATTCCAACCTTTAGTGATGGCATCGGATAGTTATATTGCTTGTTTAATTGCAGTACTGATTGTTCAGATCCTGTGGTTTAGTGGTATTCACGGTGGTTCGGTTGTGGGCGGTATCATCGGTCCAATGCTCCTGATCAACCTAGGTCTTAACCAATCGGCACTTGCTGCAGGTGAGCCTCTGCCAGCAATATTTATTAACCCTGTTATGGACTTCTTTATTTTTGTTGGTGGTGCAGGTGGTACTTGGGGGCTGGTTGTACTAATGATGCGCTCTAAAGCTACTCAGCTTAAAACAATCGGTAAAATGTCGATTGTCCCCGGAACATTTAATATCAACGAACCTGTTATTTTCGGTACGCCAATCGTGATGAACCCAATTTATTTCATCCCATGGTTACTGGCACCAACAATTAATACAACCATTGTATGGCTTGCATTTAAAACAGGATTTGTTGCAAAAATCATCGCTATTCCACCATGGACAATGCCAGCGCCAATCGGAGCAATTATTGCAACGAACTCAGGAACTGCCGCATTAGTCGTACTAAGTAGTGTGATTGTCAGTGCTTTAGTCTTCTACCCATTCCTTAAAATTCATGAACGACAACTACTGAAAGAGGAAAATGCACTCAGTGAAGCTGCAGCTGCAAATTCTGATAAAGCCAAGGGGAAATTAGATGAATGTCGAAATTAATAGCCCACAGGATATAACAGAAGAATTTCTAATGATGCTGTTATGTCAGGTCGGTGAAGCACGCTTTTCTTGTATGGAAGCGATGGCCTTAGCTCGCAAAGAACAGTTTGCTCAAGCGCAGGAAATGTTAGGTGTTGCTGATAAAGCTCTGATTGCTGTGCATAAGTCACAAACTTCCCTTATTTCCTTTGATGAGGGAGCTGGTAAAGTTCCAATGACGTTGATTCTGACTCATATTCAGGATCACATCATGACAACCATGTTATGCAGGGAAATGGCAGAAGAAGTCATTGCTATTCACAAAAAGTTAGAAAAGGTCGTTCAGTATGAAAAAGCGCATATTTGATTATACCTCCGAGGATTTTCGAAATGCTTCTCGCACACAGATCGTTGAGAGTATTCGAAATTCTGAAGGTCGAACTATCATGGTGGAAAACGTTGTTGCTATTACTCCGCCAATTGATGTTGTGTCCGGCGCGGAAATAGCTGCCGCTTTCGGGGCTGATATGATTACGTTGAACTGCTTAGACGTAATGAATCCCGCGATAAAAGTGCTCACCAATGATCCTGAAGAAGTGATGTCAATTGCTGAGATTAAATTGGCAACGGGGCGTCTAATTGGATGCAACCTAGAACCGATTCCTGATAACGTTAATCACGTTGATGTTGGTCGAACGGTGACGAAAGAAACGGTCGAGCGAGCTATCGAACTAGGTCTGGATTATCTTATGTTGACAGGTAATCCTGGTAACTGCGTTACTCAGGAAACCATTCTAGAAGCTATTTCACTGGTACGCAGTGTGTCGCAAGATATCATCATTGTCGCTGGGAAAATGCATGCTGGTGGTGTAGGTAATGACTACAACTTGAGCATAGTGCCTGCCTTTGCTGAAGCTGGTGCTGACATCATGATGTTCCCAGCACCATACACCACTCCCGGTGTTGACCCAACTCTAGCGCGTGAAATGATTCAAGCCGTACACAATGCCGGAATGCTTGGAATGCTCGCCATTGGTACTTCACAGGAAGGTGCTGATGAGTCTTACATTCAGCAAGTTGCTTTGGCTGCAAAAGCTGCTGGTGCCGATATTGTTCATATCGGTGATGGTGGTTACAGCGGTATTGCCCCCCCAGAAAATATCATGAAACTTGGTATTACTTTACGTGGTCGTCGCCATCAATATAAGCGCATGGCTAACAGACGTTAATTCATTCAATCTCATGTAACTATTGACGGATAATGTGGAGACACTTATCCGTCAACATTCATATTTTTATGATTCTCGTATCTGTAGTTTAGATCGCGAGGGATTCTTCTATGTGATTTACGATAGGATTTATATTTATGAATAAAGTTAAGTTTCCACTTAAATTATTAACACTAGCATTGGTTTCCCAATTTTCTTTCTCTTCACTTGCTTATGCTACAACGCCGCATCCTCAAGCTGATAAATTAGATTTGCTCTGGAAAGTCGTCGATCATGATATTGGCGAGAATATATTTCTTGGAAGTCTAACCATTACTAATAACGGGACGGAAGCGTTGAGTGATCAGGGTTGGTCTTTGTATTTTAACTCAGTTCGACCACCAGCCTCTGTGCTACCTGATAGTGATCCTAATGGGGTCAACGCGCGACAACAATTAGCATCCCAACATGTTTCTATTCGTAATGCAGATGTCGCCAAAAGCGGAGATTATTTCGTTCTTGAACCAACGAGAGGTTTCGCACCTATTTATCCAGGTGAATCTCGCGAAATAATGATCACAGCACAATATTGGCAAATGCTGAAAAATGATTCGCCGTCTGGTTTCCATATTTCATTCAACGGTACTGCTCCTCAAGCGGTGATGGTGGATGTGTTCATGGATCCCTCAAATCCAAAGCATACGCGACAAAGTATCCATGACATTAAGCCTGTTGAAACAGCAGCACTACGCTTTGCAGAAAACACCTCGACCAAGCAAGCAATTTCAATTAAAAATCAAGTTGTACCACAGTTGCAATCTGTAGAACCGACAGATGGGGCATTCTTGAACCTCCTAGGCTGGTTGGCCACAATTAATGCTCCAGATAACTTGAGAAATGAAGCACTGTACTTACAAAGTGCACTGAAAGACCTAATTCAAGGTGACTTTCAGATTAACACTGAGAATCAGTATCCAGCTCAACAGATTACTTTGAAGCTAAATCCTAACCTCGATACGGATGGCGACGGAAGTGCTGATAATGAAGGTTATAAACTCACCATAGATCCATTCAATGGCATTACTATTGAAGGGAAAGATGAAGCCGGGGTTTTCTATGGGATTCAAACGTTACGTCAGTTGATCCCATCGGATGTATATAAAAACTCCACTACGGCTTATAAAGAAAAAAATGCGGTGTTATCTGCGTTTAGTGCAAAAGATGCCCCTCGTTTCGAATATCGCGGCATGATGTTGGATGTATCAAGAAACTTCCAGAGTAAAGAGACCATTTTCAAACTAATTGATCTCTTGGCCTACTATAAAATCAATAAATTTGAATTAAACGTTGCGAATGATGAAGGCTGGCGACTGGAAATTCCAGGGATTCCTGAATTAACGGAGTTTGGGGCGAAGCGTGGCTATGACCTTGAAGAAAAGCAGATGCTGCACACCTTCATGGGCGCAAGTAACGGTTTTGCACTCGGTGATGGCATTCAAGGTAAACCTGAAAATGTGACGGTTGCAAATAAAGGTGTTCCACCAAAATATCAAGGGTTTGAAGTAGCTCAGCAAAACTTTTTAGGAGAAGGCTGGGGCTATTACACGGTTCAAGACTTTAAAGAAATCCTGAAATACGCGGCGGATCGCCATATTGATATTATCCTTGAATATGATTTTCCGGCACATGCGCGAGCTGCAATCAAAGCCATGGAGTACAGATACAACAAATATAAAGATACCGATCCTGTGGAAGCTAATCGCTATCGTTTGATCGACCCATTGAACGAATCACGTTATTACACACCACAATTTTACACCGACAATATGGTGAACCCGGCTCTTGAAAGCACATTCACTTTCTTGGAAAAAGTCATTAGTGAAACCAAGAAGATGTACGATTCCGTGCCTGAGGCTCAAGTGACACGTTTACACGGTGGTGGTGATGAGCTACCGCACTTAGGGCCAAATGAATGGTGGGCGAAATCTCCATTAGTGCAGCAAAACCCAGTGACAGCGGGTAAATCCGATGCCGAGTTGTTCGACTATTTCTTCACACGTTGGGCATCCATTATTCGTCAAAATGGTTTCCAAGTCGCAAGCTGGGGTGATGTGTTAACCCACAACGGCACGGGTAACGCTAACTATGGTGAACTATTCCCATTATTCTGGAATAACGTTTGGGGTTGGGGGAATGAACACCAATCTTATGTGTTCGCCAATAAAGGCTATAAAGTTGTTCTTTCACATGCAACCAACCTTTACTTCGATCTTGCTTACACCAAACACCCTGACGAAGTCGGGTACCACTGGGCGGGATATACAGATACGAAAAAGGCTTTCGAATACAGACCATTTAATATCTATGCCAACGGCAAAACCGATAAGTTAGGCAACCCAGTGGCGTGGAACCCTGATTGGGTTCATCTCACCGAGGAAGGCAAGAAAAATGTTGTGGGCCTCCAAGGGCAACTTTTTGGTGAGAACTTGAAATCGCCAGAAATCATGGAATATCTGACATTCCCTAAACTGCTTGGTGTTGCAGAGCGTGCTTGGGTGACAGATATGCCGATTGAAGATACACCGGATGCGACAGGCAAAACGTCTATGGATCGAGCGTGGGATACGTTCTCTAATACGCTTGGACAATATGCGTTGGATAAACTCGAATACATCCAAGTTGTTGATATTTATAATCAAGTTCCGAACACACATGGTGTGAATTACCGTGTTCCTCTACCTGGTGCTGTGATTGAACAAGGTAAACTGAAAATCAATAACCGTTTCCCTGGTTTAACTACGCAGTATTCATTGGATGATGGACAAACATGGATTCCTTACTATGGACCTGTCGATGTCAACTATGCCGCGAAAGTGCAAGTTCGGTCGGTAACTGCTTCTGGTCGAAGTAGTCGAACTGAATACATTCCTCAATAAGCGTTATTGCGTGTAGGAATAGCCAGCTTAGTTCCCCCTAAGCTGGCTTTGTTTTTTATTCTATTAAACGTAGAAAAGGTAGTTTCATAGATGGGAAATTATAAGTTTTGTATTATATAGAACTTATGGAATTATTTAGTTAAGTAGATTCTGCATTAAAAATGCTTATTTGAATTCTGAATCATGTAATCGATAGTTTTGATATTTATTTTTGATCTCAATCTTGTTGCTAATAAAAATTTTTGAGAAACGATTAACTTTTCTATCTTACTGAAAATGTTATGTATTTCATTAAGTATAACAATGTCATTAATTAAAATCCCTTTACTTTCATAGCTATGTATTTACTTTAGTATTTATTACTATTTCATTGAAATGTAGATTCAGATCAACTTTTTAAAAAATACACAAAACTGAATTTGAAATGTCATAAACCTGGATTAGGTTTAAAGATAACAAGTAAATTGAATTAGCCTATCTAATTGATTGTTTAATAAATAATTTAAAGAAGGCGAAGACTTGTTATTAAACCTTGTTATTAAACATTAGTTTTTAATTTTGAGCGTAATATGCTTTCAACTATTGATGATGTAGTTAATTCATTTATCTGCTGCTTTAGTTGAAAAGGCATGAGTCAGTATTGCTGTTGAGAATGGAGTCTTGAATGAGAAAAATCGCTTTGATCACAGGATCTAAAGGCGGAATTGGTTCTGCGATTTCAACCCAGTTGGTCAGTGAAGGGTATAGAGTCATAGCTACTTACTACACAGGCAATTATCAATGTGCGCTAGATTGGTTCAATGAAAAGCAATTCACTGAAGATCAAGTGCGGCTTTTGGAATTGGATGTGACCAATACAGAAGAGTGCGCTGAGCGTTTGGGCAAACTGCTCGAAGAGGAAGGCACCATTGATGTGGTGGTTAATAACGCAGGTATCACGCGTGACAGTGTGTTTAAAAAAAATGTCGTATCAAGCGTGGAAAGAGGTAATCGATACCAACCTCAACAGTGTATTCAATGTAACCCAGCCTCTCTTCGCGGCTATGTGCGAAAAAGGTTTCGGTCGAATTATCAATATCTCGTCAGTTAACGGTTTAAAAGGTCAATTTGGCCAAACCAACTATTCCGCTGCTAAAGCGGGCATGATCGGTTTCTCTAAAGCACTCGCCGCAGAAGGCGCACGCTACGGAGTAACGGTGAATGTTATTGCTCCCGGATATACCCTCACTCCTATGGTTGAGCAGATGCGTGCCGACGTATTGCAATCGATAGTCGATCTAGTTCCGATGAAACGCTTAGCTAAGCCGGAAGAGATTGCTAACGCCGTTAGTTATTTAGCCAGTGATGCAGCCGCTTATATCACAGGGGAAACCTTGTCGGTAAACGGCGGCTTATACATGCGTTAATGTCTGGGGGATATATGGAAAAAATCTATATTGTGGGCGCGAAGCGTTCAGCGATCGGTGCTTTTGGTGGTTCATTAAAAGATTGCGCAGCAGGTGCACTTGCAGGTCAAGTGATCCAAGCTGCACTAGAGTCTGCGAAACTTAAACCGGAATCTGTGGATGAAGTGATTGTCGGCAATGTGGTCAGTGCTGGCCAAGGTATGGGGGTTGGTCGACAAGCTGCATTGGCAGCGGGTTTACCACAAACCGTACCGGCTTACAGCATTAATATGGTCTGCGGCAGTGGCATGAAATCTGTGATGGATGCAGCTGCACACATCAAAGCTGGTGATGCCTCTGTGGTTGTTGCGGCAGGCGTTGAAGTTATGTCGCAAATCCCATTTGCAACCCCAGCAAGCCTACGTGATGGACAGAGAATGGGCTCATTTGAACTCAAAGATCTGCTCATTAACGATGGTTTGACCGATGTGTTTAACCAATACCACATGGGCGTAACTGCCGAAAACATTGCTAAGCAATTCGAGATCTCTCGTCAAACACAGGATGAATTTGCTCTTGCTAGCCAAATGAAGGCGACTGCCGCTATCGAGGCGGGACATTTTAAACAAGAAATCGTGCCTGTTGCGGTGAAAAAGCGCCGTGAAACAGTGGTGTTTGATACAGACGAATACCCCAAACCCACAACGACTTTGGCGGCATTGCAAGGTTTGAGAGCTGCTTTTGATCCACAAGGCACTGTAACGGCTGGTAATGCTTCTGGCATTAATGATGGCGCAAGCGCTGTGATTGTTGCCAGTGAGAGTGCTGTGCAAAAACTCGGTTTAACGCCAATTGCAGAAATCATCAGTTACGCACAAACCGGATTAGATCCAAAAGTCATGGGTTTAGGGCCTGTGAGTGCAGTAACTCAAGCATTAACGAAGGCAGAATTGCCTATCGACAATATTGATCTCTTTGAACTCAACGAAGCCTTTGCTGCACAAGCCCTTGGTGTGGTGTACGGGCTTGCCGAGCAACACTCTGTCAAACCAGAAACGATACTGGAAAAAGCTAACGTGAATGGCGGTGCTATTGCGTTAGGGCATCCGTTAGGTGCGTCTGGTAACCGCATTCTGGTTTCTTTGCTTCATGAATTACAGCGTAGCCATAAAGAATATGGCGTCGCTTCTCTTTGCGTCGGTGGTGGTATGGGCACCGCGATCGTGATTAAAACTGTTTAATTTGAAATTCATTCACTAGGAGATAACGTATGTACACGGAATTTTTTAAAACATTCAGCGACCAAACTGAGAAGAACTTCGAACCGTATATCAAGTTCAACAAGTTGGTGACAAAGAATGTTGAAGTGTTGACTGAGCTGCAACTCAATGCGATTCGCACCTACAGTGAACTAGGTCTGGCGCAAATGAAAGCAGCCAGCGAGATCAAGGATGTGACTTCTTTAACCGCTTTCAACTCACAACAGTTGGGCGTACTGAACAAACTCTCTCAGCAAATGATGGATGACAGCAAAAAACTGCAAAACATCGCGAAAGAGTTTAAAGATGATGTTGAAAAACTTGCCTCTGAAAACCTTAAGACAGTGACCCCTGCGTAACACTGTATTTCGCGCCGCCTTCGGGCGGCGCTTTTTTCTGTTTTAAGGAGTAAGTGTATGTTCCAACATGCCTTTACGGACTACCTTGTCCAGCTACAACAAGTGAACCAGCGTTGGTGGAAAGAGGTTGAACAGAGCAAAGCAGCCGTGAATTCCCCATTAAACAAAGCGATGCAAGAAGTGAATCTGGAAGACTCGCTCAAATTCTTTGAGCAAGCCGCTAATCAGCCTGCTGCCTTGTTAAAATTGCAAACCCAGTGGTGGGAACAGCAATTGCAAATTTGGCAAAAGGTGGTTCTTGAATCCAAAGTTCAATCGATTATGGAAGCGGAAAAGGCGATAAGCGTTTTAATCATGAAGCGTGGCAACAAGATCCCTTCTTCAACTTCATCAAGCAATCCTATCTGCTGTTCAGCAAAACCTATCTAGATACGATAAACGCTATCGAAGGCCTAGATGAAAAAGCCAAAGAGCGGATCCTATTTTTCTCACGTCAGATGATCAATGCACTTTCACCGAGCAATTTTATTGCGACAAATCCGGAGTTATTGCGTCTGACTTTAGAAAAGAATGGTGAGAACCTGATTGCTGGCCTTGAGCAATTGAAAGAGGATGTCGCTTCAAGTGCGGACATTCTCAAAATACGCATGACCAACAATAACGCCTTCCGTCTAGGGGAAGATGTGGCGAATACGCCCGGCGAAGTGGTGTTTAAAAATGAGCTGTTTGAGCTTATTCAGTACAAACCGTTGACGGAGCAGGTTGCTGTGACCCCGCTTCTGATCGTTCCTCCTTTCATCAACAAATACTACATTCTCGATTTGCGTGAGAAAAATTCCATGGTGCGCTGGCTGTTAGAGCAAGGACACAGCGTATTTATGATCTCATGGCGTAATCCGGGAGCTGCACAAGCGCAAGTCAGTTTTGAAGATTATGTGCTTGAAGGGGTAGTGAAAGCGGTAAATGCGATTGAATCGATCACGGGACAAGAGCAGATCAACGCGGCAGGCTATTGCATCGGTGGCACAGTATTGGCGACAACCATTGCTTATTATGCTGCTAAACGCATGAAAAAACGCATTAAAACGGCGAGCTTCTTTACCACCTTGCTTGATTTCTCTCAGCCGGGAGAAGTGGGTGCCTACATTAATGACACGATCATCCGTGCTATTGAGGCACAAAATAATGCTAAAGGGTACATGGATGGACGCTCACTCAGCGTGACATTCAGCCTACTGCGTGAAAATAGCTTGTACTGGAATTACTATGTGGACAACTACCTGAAAGGGCAGAGCCCGGTTGATTTTGATCTCTTGTACTGGAATAGCGACAGCACTAACGTGGCGGGCGCTTGCCATAACTTCTTGCTACGTGAACTCTATCTTGAGAACAAACTTGTTCAGGAGAAGGGAGTGAAAGTCGGCGGGGTATGGATTGATCTAGATAAAATCAAAGTCCCTAGTTATTTCATTTCGACGAAGGAAGATCACATTGCACTTTGGCAAGGGACTTACCGTGGCGCTTTGCGTACCGGTGGGAACAAAACCTTTGTGCTGGGTGAATCTGGTCATATTGCAGGGATAGTCAATCACCCTGAGAAACGTAAATATGGCTACTGGTTAAATGACACACTGGATGACTCTGCTGAAGATTGGCTAGAAACCGCTCAGCATCGCGAAGGCTCATGGTGGGTACATTGGAACGAATGGTTAAACGGCTTTGCCGAAGAGATCAAAGTTGAACCATACCCATTCGGTAATGCAGAATATCCCGTGCTTTATGCAGCACCGGGAGAATATGTAAAACAAGTTCTTCCTGTTCAAGAATCATGATTTAGCGCCACCATTCGGTGGCGTTTCTTTATTTTCCTCACTAACTATATTTATTTTTTCAATAATTTTCCTTATATGGCTATTAGTTTGGCTTATTTACTCATGCTTATTATTTATTGGAGCTTCCGTTTTTATTAAGGCTAAATAATAAAGCACAAATTTAAGTGCTTAATTATCAATAAATAATAAACACAGAGATAAATAATGAAAACACTCAAACGGAGTATTGGTGCGGCGCTACTTTTTGCGAACGCAGCAGTGGCAACCACCTTACCTGCCCCCAACTGGCATACCTTTGAGCTAGATGATGGCAGTATGGTAGAACTGAGGTTGATGGGAAATTCGGAGCTACATTGGTACCAAAATCGTGATGGAAACATCATTATTCAAGGCGATGATGGTGAATGGTACTTTGGTCAATATCAACAACAAGAGCAACGTGGTGAAATTATTTCCACGGGAGTTAAATTAGGTGCTGGTGTTATCGCACCGGAACAGTCTAACGTGGTTTCCCATCCAGTAATATTACCTGCACAACGCGCTTTCGAACCTGAAAGTGCTTCTTTTAATACACGTTCACTCTATGAACGAAACCAATTTTCTCCTGAATTTGTGCCTACACGGCGTAATCAGCCATTATTAGTGGTTCAGGTAAGTTTCACTGATGTTGCGATGGAAAATAACTTCGCTCAGCGCATCTTCGGGCAAAACCAACAAAGTGTTCGGGATTATTTTTTGAAGAACAGTAATGATCTTTACACTGTCGTGCCCGCGAGAGAGACTTCCGGAGTGGAGAATGACGGTGTAATTGATATTGTTCTACCGCGTAATCACCCCAACTGCCACTCAAAGACGGATCCAACCTGTGGTCGAAGACTTCACGACACAATTGCAGCCGCCTATCAAGCGCTGGATAACCAGTTTGATCTCGCCCCTTATGACACTGACGGTAATGGTTCAATCAAACCTTCAGAATTGTCAGTCATGTTCGTTTTTGCAGGATTTGATCGCTCATTTGGTGATGGTAATACCCCATATATTTGGCCTCATCGTTGGGCACATAGCGCAGTAACGTTAGACGGTAAAACCATCACCGATTATTGCCTGTTTGCTGATAAACAAGGTGATCACCAATCCACGATGGGTGTTATTGCTCATGAACTCGGGCATTTGATGTTAGGACTTCCTGACCTGTATGCCTATGAAGGTGATGGTTCCGTTGGGCATTGGGGATTGATGGGCGGCGGAAGCTGGGGGACGAAAAGCTGGGGATCTCTACGCAGGTGAAACACCCGTCAATATGCTGACTTGGAGTAAAGAGTTTTCGGGCTTCATCGAACCGAGAGTCATTGATGGAGAGCAAGCCGTCACGATCAACACTGAAAACGATGGCGGAGTCATTTATCTCGATGATTACCTGAAACGCCAAGGCCCAAGATTGTATGTGGAAAACCGCCGAAAGCAGGGCTACGATCGTTCGATCCTCGGTGAAGGCTTATTGATGACGTCGGTAAACATCGACAACCCATTCAACAGTGCTGGCCCAATGCAGGTACAAATATTACAAGCAGATGGTCAGGATGACTTAGCTTCAGGTCGAGGTAGTGATCGTGGTGATGTCTTCCCTGGGAGTCGAAATATCAGCACTTTATCGGATGATACCGATCTATCGTTGCGCCTTGTCACATCCGGAAGAGCAACCGGCGCGAGTATCTCAAATATTCAAAGTACCCTACAAAGTGGCAGCTTCCTTTTTAATAAGCCAGTAGCCCAAGGTAAATCCGCTTGGATCACCACATTAGGAAGGGATAACCGCTATTTTGAAACCGCAAATAATGCCATTGGATTTGGGGTTGATGTTGGACCACAAGAAAAACGGCTAATGGGTTTTCATTTTTATGCAGGGCAAACAGCCGTCGCAAATTCGGTCGATTATGTTCTCTACCGTTACCCATACAGAACGACTTGGCGTGGCGTGAGTGTGGACGTTGCCGCGCGAAATGAACTTGGGCGCGGGCAATTACCTATGGACGGTGGTCGAGTGATGTTGGCTCAACCTCATACACTGCCTGCCGGCTCATCATTATTAGTCTTGGAGCTGAATAATGGACAGCCAGAATTCACCTACAGCTTTATGGATTCTTATTTGACGAACTCCGGGCGAAAACCACAGTTTGAAGGGAGTGTCAGTGACTACTTAACATCTGGTTTAAGAGGTACGGGTGGTAAGCAATATCCATTCGCTGCTTTGCTAGAAGATGTTGTGCTGAATCCTGCATTAAATGCACAGAATGATCAGTTCCAAATCATGGAGGATACGGCCGCTGCAATGAACCTGGTGAGTAATGATATCGCTGTGCCGGAACGCTATCGCATTGAATTGGGAGAAAAGCCGCGTTTAGGGAGCTGGAGTAATAACCGCTATGTGCCGAATTTGAATGCGACGGGACGTGATCGCTTCACTTATCGTATTGTCGGAACACAAGGTGAAGTTTCCAATTATGCAGAGGTAACGGTAAATATCTTACCCATAAATGATGCACCGACGTTTGACCTTGAATTAAATCAGCCGACATTAGAGATGGGTTCCAAAATTCGCTTAAGTGCAGTCAGAGTGAATGATGTGGACTCTTCGAGAGTGACAATAAATTGGCGTCAGCTAAGTGGTCCAGCAACTCAGTGGAATAGTGTAGATACGTATTCGATTAATATTGAATTACGAGAAAATATTGCGGTAGATCAAAATATTATATTCCGTGCCACTATTTCAGATAATGAAGGTGCCAAAACAGAAAAAGACATTACTATCGTTGCGAAAAGTCAAGTTATTAATCTTAGTGGAGGAGATGTCTCGATTGAATTTGGGCAGAGCGTCACGCTGGATTTAATAAAAGGATTAGATCCCGATAATGTCAGTAGAATTGAAATTCTACAATATCCAATAAAAGGTAAAGCTTATATTCAAGGTATGAAGTTGATATATGAAGCACCTAATTCTAGTGATTTACCGATTACAGAATCAGTTAAATTCAAAGTGGTTGACCAGTCTGGCAATGAATGGGAGTCGAACTACACTATATCGGCAAGGAATAAAAGCACATTGGCTAAAAATACAGAATCAGATTCTGGTGGTGGATCAATGGAATTTATAAGCTTATTTGTTTTCTTATTCTTGGTGGTGGTGAGACAGATAGGCAGTTTAAATAATATGCTGCTCAATTTATTGCAACTTGTGTCATTTGATCATTTTTACAAGCGAAAGCTATGATTCTATTTTTCAATAGCTTTTCAATTTTAAATGTGACTCTAATCACCCAATTAATGCAAGTGTAAAGAAACAAACCAAGCAAAAGAGAATCGCGTCACGTATAGTGTTTTAGCTCTAAACTGCCTCAGTGAGGATGTTTAGAGCTGTTTTTTTGACGCATTACAATAGATATTTATTGGCTTATAACTATTTATTATGTGGTTATAAATAATCTTGTTTTGTAAGAGTCAGCTAATATTGATACTTTTAAAAGTAATTAAGGAAACTCAATAAGTATAATAATGGTAATAGGTGACATCGAGGTACGTTGCTGAAATGAAAACAATAAATAGGACCATTGACGTAAAATATTTAAGAACATTTTCGCAAGTTGCAAAACATAAAAGTTTCACTGCTGCTGCTGAGTCTCTTTTTATGACACAACCTGCGGTATCTCAACATATTAAAAAAATTGAGAGTGTCATTGGTGCAAGTATTTTCGACAGGAAAGATGGTTTTGGTTTGACTAAGCATGGCAAAGTGCTATTGGAGTATGCTGATCAAACCATGAGTATGTATGAAAAATTATTTGAGGATTTAGAACGAGTTGATATAAAGGAACAAGTTAACATCGCCATTGCTGATTCTTTTAGTCAAGTATTAGTAGAAAGAGTCATTAGTGAATTCCGTTTGTTAAATAATACCGATCTCTCCATTTCGGGATTCAGTTCAGATGCTCCTCCAAATCTTCAGGATTATGATCTTATTTTCAGCTTTAGCCGTTTAAGTGATGAAAATGGGAAATCCTATCAACTTAATACCGCCAATTATGTAGTGGCGCATAATAGTTGTATTGATCCGAGAGAGTGTTATCCCGAGCGTATCGTCTACTGCCATACTTTAAATAAAACCTTTGTACAGGAGATGTTGACACAGCAGGGGATTGATTTATGTCGAGTAAAAAGTTGGATGACAACCAGCTCATCTCGGCTTATGAAAAGTGAGCTCAACACGTTAGGTACTGTGGTTATTTGCCCACGTTGGTCTATTCATGGAGCAAATTGCCGAACGATTACATTGCGACAGCAAGCGAATATGTATGTCTGGTGTAATGATGAAATTGTGCTTGAGTTGGATCAGCATGCGCTGAGAAGAAAAATTTGTATGGCACTGAGTAATGAAAGTTACTGTGTGGATACTCGGAAAGTCATGCATGGTTTTCGCCATCTGGATATTGCATGACTTTGTTGAGTGATCCTTTATTGAGTGATCCTTTATTGAGTGATCACAGAGAGCACGCAGCCAGTCCAACCTGTTAATGCTAAAGGTATTCCAAGTGGAATACCTTTTTTATAGGCGGGTGCATCAGAGAGTTGAGCATACAACCCCATAACGACTAGCTGTAGAGTTGTTAAACAAACCAGTAATGGCGCACATAGGATCAGCCATTGGGGATCAATGCCGAATAAAAACACAAAGCTCAGCTTAATATCTCCGCCGCCAATTTTTCCCGAAAGCCAAGTCAAAAAGCCTAACAGCAGCACCGCGAGTGCATGTGCTGAAGCAGTAAAAATGTAGCCACCCAGTATGCCTAACAGCACACTGCACAGGCCGATTTGCCATACCAAGGTATTAGGTATTTTTCGGTTTTGATTATCGGAATAACAAACTGCCAGTGATAAATAAAACAACACTGCAATTAATATCCATTGAAGTAAAAGTATCGTCATCATGATTGCACTCTAAAAATTATTTTCCAACACCTCAAATCATTAAAAATAATACGTCGATAAAAAATCGTTATTATCGGTTATAAATTTGTATTATCCATCAATAAAAAATAATGATTTGTCATGATATTAGGTAAGAAATAATATGATTCATGTTTCAACAATCCCTTCTGTCAATAACAAGGAAATAACATGTTTTACAAAGTTCTTGCTAAAGCGTATGAGTTTAAAATGAAAGCTCAAGATATGTTTAACGATCAACGCGGTGTAACTGCAGTTGAATACGCTATTATCGCCGTTGCTATGTCAGCAATCATTCTAGTGGTATTTAAAACCGGTGGATTTAAAGAAGCACTTAATAGCGCAGTTGAGAGTGTGAAAACTAACATTGGCGATGCAAACAAATCTAACTAGTCGCTATAAACGTTACGGAGGTCTTTGGACCTCCTAATTTTCAAGGTAGAAAATGAACAGAAATATAATATTTCTGCTTGTTGCTGTGACTATTTTTTCCACTCTGTACTATTTACAAGATCAGCTTTTTTCATCAGAACCTGAGACACAAGCTCCACAGATAGTAGAAGAGAAAAAGGTTCAGATACTGGTTCTGTCCAGTGATAAGCAAAAATCGCAACTCATTGATAAAAAAGATTTTGAAGTGGTTGAAATCAATGAGTCTACATTTAATGAAAGTGGTGATGAGCGCAGAGAGGATATTATCATTCGTCCTGGTGCGCGCTATCGTGAAAACTTGCTCAACGGGCAACCGCTAAAGAATTCCCATATCAGTAATGTCGGTGACAGTGATTTTCTACTGCTTTCAATTCATCAAGATGAAGTTCCTTATTATTATGAGGTGAAAAGCAGTGGAATATTAGAATCGATACCGTTACAACCGGGTGATTTAGTGAGCTTTGTTTCTACGACTTCTTCAGAATCGAACTTACTGCAAACGGGTTACCAAGATGTAGGTAATTTAACCAGTAAAGTGATCATCAGTAATGCACGCATTATTCAAGTTATTAAAGGTGATCTTATTGAAGGAAAAGAAGCGAATGATGATATTAAACACAGTTTGGTCATTGCTCTCAAAGTACAAGATGTACTTCGTTTAGAAATGGCTCAAAAGATTGGTGATGTCAGTATTATTCCATCAGGTTTAGTGAATCGTTATTTGTCGATTAGAAGTAGCGATATTCTTGAACATCAATTTGGTATTCGGGAATTAAGAGGTAAGGAACAATAATGAAAATGCAACAATGCTCTTATTCGCTATTATCACTTATTTTATTAAGCTCGACTGCGTGGTGTGCTGAGCTAATGAATTTAGATCAAGCGCAGCCAAAACTATCAATTTAAAACGCCAAATTGATACGGTATTTGTCGCCGATAATACGGTGGCGGATTATCGTATTGTCGATCAAAACAAAGTGGTGGTTTACGGTGTTGGTCAAGGCGCGACTTCTGTCATTGTGTATGACCGCGGTGGTAATGAGATTTACAACAGTGAGGTGGTGGTTAACCAAAGCTTACGCTTACTAAAGCAAACCTTGATCGCCCGTTTTCCTGATGAATCCATCTCAGTATCCAATGTGGGTGATCAGGTGGTTTTAGATGGCACAGTCAGCAGTGAGGAAGTTAAGTACAAAATTTATCGCTTAGTGGGCGAAATGCTGAAGAAAAACGTCAGCAAAGTGAACAATCACGTCATTGAAACAGGGGAAAATAATCGCGAAGAAACACTGCAATATACGGCCACTTACGTGTATGACGGTGTGATCAATAACCTAAAAGTTCTGACCACTGAGCAGATCAACGTTAAGTTGACGATTGCTGAAGTTTCCAGCTCATTCTTAAGTGAGTTGGGGGTTTCCTATGGAGATATTGGTGGCGGTGATGTGGGTAAGTTTTACAACAAACTGCTCGATTTCACGGCACAGGATATTGTCGCCATCATTGCAGCGAGCGGTAACGACGATATTGGTCAAGTTCTCGCAGAGCCGAACTTGTCGGTGATTTCAGGTGAAACGGCCAGCTTTTTGGTGGGGGGAGAAATTCCACTCGCAATTAAAGAGGACGATACCTACACCATTCACTACAAGGAATACGGCATCAAGTTGTCGATGGTGGCAAAAGTCACGGATTCGGAAAATATCCGCCTTTCACTGCTACCAGAAGTCAGCTCGCTAGATAGTGTCAACCGTTCGGACAACTCGTCTTATAACTTCCCTTCACTGAAAACGCGTAAAGCACAAACCACAGTACAACTGAAAGATGGACAAAGCTTTGTGTTAGCAGGGCTACTGACCACGGAAGAACGTGAGTCATTACGTAAAATCCCCATTCTTGGAGATATTCCGATCTTAGGTGCGTTGTTTAGCAGTACCAAGTCCGATCGTAAAAAGACCGAGCTGATTATTGTCGCCACAGTGAACTTGGTTGATCCAGTGAAAACGGAGCAAGTGAAACTGCCAGCCTTTAAGAAAACCAGCGATTTAGAACGCCTACTCAGAATCGACTTAAGCGGAGTGGATGAACCTGAATTGCAACGCACCATTAACGCTGGAGGATTCAACTGATGCGAATGTTAATACTGAGCCTAGTGGCTTGCTTTTTAGTCGGATGTACAACGCCGTCGACAACCAACACACGTGCACTCAATAAGTTTGAAGAGTCCTTTGAATTCGATATTCAGGATAGCGAAATCATGCTTAGACGGGCGATGGATTTTGTTCTTGATGTGAATTTGCGTGAACCGAAAACCAAATACATTGTGATGTATCGACCTGAACAGGGTGAGTTTATTGATCAGTTCGTGCTGCGCATGAAAGCCAAAGGCATCGCTAAATATCGTTATAAGTTGGAAGCCGCTCCTGAGACACAGAGCAAGGCTGTATCCATTTTAGCGACCTACATCCAAATCACGAGTCAGGATTGCGGCACGCTCACCTTTCACAATGCGGACTATTACCCCTTTGGCTGTTCGGTTGAGCATAACCGCGGCATCAGTTTAGTTAATCCATTGGAAGAGTGAGTGATAGCGTGGTCGATCTCAACAACCTATTTAAAACATCGCCCAGTAAGCTGGCAGGTGGAAGTAGTGCGCGTGATCTGATTGTGTCGGACAGTGCGGATTTTATTGAATCCGCACTGGAACTGTACGCTATTGAAGGTTTCACTACGCCACTCCATCAAATTGACTTTGATTTGGAAGCTCAACTCGGTCAGAAAGATCTCAAGCTCAAACACGTCATCTTGGATCTGCGTAAAAGTGATGACTTGCTGGCAGATGTTTCAGCGTTGGCATCATTGCTGGATGTGTCGATCTCGCTGATTGTGGTGAGCCAAATTGATTCCATTCGTATTCGCGACAAAGTCCGCAGCCTTGGTGCAACTTATGTGCTGTGGGATGAAGAACTGGATGGTCTGTTGGCGGCACTTCGCCAGCAAACGCCACAAGAGGTGAATACACAAAGCAAAACACGGGTAGCTAAGCGCATTTTGTTGCTTGGTTCCAAAGGGGGAATTGGGCTTTCTACTTTGGCGGCCGCTTTGTCCCATGCTTTGGTTGAGCAAGCCAACCTGAAAGTGCTGTTGGTGGATCACGATTCTGGCGCACTTAATAGCGACATTTATCTGGGGGTGAAGGGCTTACGTGCCAAGCAAAACTCGATCGATTTGAACCAGACAGAAATCGATGAAGCGATTGCGGCTACCTACATCAATAAAGTGGCTGACAAACTTGATTACCTGATCCTCGAGAAAAGCACGGCATGTTTGCATGATCATGCTGCCATGCTGTTTAACCTCTCATCCGAACTTGTCGGCGGGTACAACTTTATTATTGATGCTGTGCCGTTTAACTCATTTGAAGAGATCCATGACCGTGAATTGAGTGAGAAATATCACCGTGTTTATGTGTTGTGCGAACCCTCGGTGTCTTCACTGCGCTCTTACAACAGCTTGAAGAAGAAAATGGGTAAAACCGAGCACAGTGTTGTCTTTAGCCAAACTCGCAACTCGAAAGACTACATGGTGGATCTCACCACTGCCAAAGAGCGCATTAAGTGCCGAGCGAGTATCGATCTCCCCTATGAATCGGCACTGGAAAAAACCGTTATTCAGCAAGGTCTGAGTAGTCTTTTGAAAGGGCGTTATGGCCAACCTGTCGGCGAAATTGTCACTGCGCTTACCGGCAAAAAGGCTAAACCTGTCTCACGTTTCCGTCTGTTTAAAAAATGAATCAACTCAAAACTATTTACATCGAACTTCGCGACGAAATCTTTGATGCGTTAGATGCGGCAACTTTGGTTGAAACCAGCCATAGCGAGCTGGAATCGCAGTTGAAAGAAACCGTCAACTTATTGATTGATAAAAAGCATCTACAAGTCAGTAGCATCAAGCGCATCGAAATCGTTAAAGCACTCTTGGACGAGCTGAAAGGCTTGGGGCCGCTACAAGCCCTGTTAGAAAATGACGATATTTCGGACATCATGATCAATGGCCCCTCCGACATCTTTATTGAAATCGGTGGCAAGGTGCAGAAGTCACCTATCCAATTCGTCAACGAGAAGCAACTTAACACCATTGCCAAACGTATTGCGTCAGCGGTTGGACGTCGGATTGATGAATCCAAACCCTTGTGTGATGCCCGTTTGGCAGATGGCAGCCGGGTAAACATCGTTATTCCGCCACTGGCGATCGACGGCACTTCCATCTCGATTCGTAAATTTAAAGAGCAAAAAATCAAGTTGGAAAACTTGGTAGAGTTTGGTGCCTTATCGGTGGAAATGGCCAAGTTGCTTTCCATTGCGAGTCACTGCAAATGCAACATTCTGATTTCTGGTGGTACAGGTTCGGGCAAAACCACACTGCTCAACGCGTTATCCGGATTTATCGGCAATACCGAGCGTATTGTCACCATTGAAGATGCGGCTGAGTTGCAGCTACAACAGCCCCATATTGTGCGCTTGGAAACGCGCCAAGCCAGCGTGGAGGGTACCGGGGAAGTTACAGCGCGAGATCTGGTGATTAACGCCCTGCGTATGCGACCAGATCGCATCATTGTCGGTGAGTGTCGTGGTGGTGAAGCCTTTGAAATGTTGCAGGCGATGAACACGGGCCACGATGGTTCCATGTCCACACTGCACGCCAACACCCCACGAGATGCGATAGCGCGTGTGGAAAGTATGGTGATGATGGCAACAGCCAGCCTGCCGATTCAAGCGATTCGTCGAACCATAGTGAGCGCGGTGGATCTGATCGTACAGGTAAAACGCCTGCACGATGGTAGTCGTAAAGTGATGTTCATCAGCGAAATCATTGGTCTTGAAGGTGATAGCGTGGTGATGGAAGACATTTTCCGCTTTGAAAATAACGGCGAGTTTCAAGATGGAAAAATTCAGGGGCAATTTCGTTCTCCTGGGCTTTCTACGCGCTCCGTTATTTATGAACGAGCCAAGTTCTTTGGTTTGGACACAACGCTAAGGGAGATTTTCCAATGACTTGGATGCTTCTTTCATGGCTGGCTTTGCTGGTGTATTTCTTACTGAGTAAGCGAAAAACCAATCAAGAGATCACTCGTCTTATTGAAAACGTCGGCAGTTTCGAAGGCGTAAAAGGTGTGAAAGCAGTGATTGATGCGGAGCGGTTTGAAGAGAGCTTACATGTTCGCATCAAACGTGTGGCGCGTGAATTCACGCAACTGTTGAATCCGAATCCGGCACTGAAACTGTTGATGTTTTTTTTGATCTCCGCGATTGCTGTCTACTTCATCAATGACTTTTTCTTGCAACAGACCTACTGGAAAGTCTTGCTGTTTTTACAACCGCTGCTGTTTGTGGTGTTTATCGTCAAACTCAGAGCCCACAAAACGGCGAAATTCCAAAGTAACTTTCCGGATGCACTCAATATTCTCTCTGGTGCATTGTCCGCAGGGCAGAGTATTGTGCATGCCTTCGAATATGTAGGGAAGCAGTTGGATAACGACGTCGGCTATGAATTCAAGTTTATGGCAGAACGTTTACTGATTGGTGAAGATCCGGATGAAGTGTTAGCCCGCAGTGCCGCCAGTTTTCCTTATGTGGAATATTTCTTTTTTGCCTCAACCATTCGCATCAATTTAAGCCGTGGTGGTCAATTAAAAGAAGTGATCAACCGTATTAACCGGATCATGTTTGATGCACGGGCCGTTGATAAAAAGAAAAATGCTTTAACTTCGGAAGCGCGTTCATCAGCAAAAATTATTGCCGCACTACCGGTAATATTTCTGCTTATTCTGAAATTCACTAGCCCGGAAAATTATAATTTTGTGATGTTTGAAGAAGGTGGAAAGCCCATATTTTATTACGTGGTCATCAGTGAGCTTATCGGTTTTTTTTGTATTTGGATGATTTTAAGAGGAGTCGATTAATATGTCTTGGCATGGAACCTTGGTCTTTATTATCGTAGCTTCGATAATCTCACTCGTGATTACTCATTTTGCTCTGCGTTCATGGGATAGAACAAAAGCCACGATTTCAACACGAAAAATTATCGGATCTACGCGTGAAGAGAAAAATCGCTTCGAATTCGTATATAGTCTGCTCAACATGGTGAGTTTTAATCAGGATGAAACGAAAAAGAAATTAGTAAAAGCCGGAATATATAATCAATTCATTGCCAGAAGTTATTATCTATTCAAAATCATTCCTTTCGGTTTATGCGCATTTTTTTCCATTTTGGCTTTTTTGAGTGGTAAAACCGATGAAACCATGTTGGTGGTCTCTCTTGCGATCGGTGCGATCGTCTTTTTGCTAGGGCCAGACATGTACATTGCTGCGCGAGGAAAAAAGGTCACCAAGAAAATCAGTAGCCGGTTGCCATTTTTGCTTGATCTGATGAACGTGTGTGTACACACCGGGATGACGATAGAGGCTTGCTTAGAATACCTCGCCTTTGAGCTGCGTACGGTTGATCACCATCTTGCCTATGTTGTGAAAAAAACGGTTGAAACGCTCAAAACTGGTTGGGCTAGAGAAAGCGCTTAACGAATTTTATGACTTAGTGCCGACTGCAGAGGCACTAAGTTTTGTGATGACCATGACGCAAAGTTTGAAATATGGCTCATCCATCGGGCCAGTGTTAGCCACATTAGCATCCGATATTCGAGAAATGAACATGATGGATTTGGAGGAAAAAATAGGCAAGATGGGTGCCAAAATGTCGATACCACTGATCGCATTTATCATGGTCCCAATAATTATTCTTATCGCAGCACCAGGAATTATGAGGATGTTCAGTCATGGTTAAACAATGGTTTGTATTTATTGGCGTTATTTTATTAACTGCCTGTTCTTCTGTAAGTAATGAATTAAGAACAAAGGAAGAACTATTAGTCAATTCAGGTGAAAGCCAACAACTGATTGAATTCTATAAGGCCAATATAAAGGATGTGCCTGAATATAAAGTAAAGCTAGTCAATGCTTATCTGGATGCGAAAGATACTAAATCTGCCGAATTGTACACCAATACTTATAATTCAAGTGATTTGAATGAGCCGCAATATATTCTTTCTTTGGCTCGATTAAATTATGAGAAAGGATCATTTGATAAGAGTTCAGCATTACTTGAACAGTTCCGTCAAGAGGGTGGCGATAATCATGAATACCATCTGATGATGGGAAAAATATTCGCACAACAGAAAAAATATTCAGCCGCTATTGAACATTTTGAAGAGAGCCGAAAGCAAGGGGCATCAGATCGAGATGCGTTGAACAACATCGCGGTAGTGCATTTGATTCAAGGTAACGATGCGGAAGCGATGGACATTCTGTATCGGCTTTATTCGGAGACGCCGCAAGATGAAAAAATCCGCTCAAATTTGATCGTTGCTGCGGTGAATGCTTCACGACCCGATGTGGCTTTGGAAGTATTGAAATACAACTCAACGGAAGAACAAGCGCGTAAACAACTCGCGGTGTTGATGAAATCCAGTAAACCCAAAAACAAAGGAAGTGAAATGATGTTGGCGAACAAGCCAGCCGCTCAACCGACCCCCGTTGTTAAACCGACGCAACCTGTTCGTGCGGCTGAAACCAGTACACCTGTCGTGGTACAGCCAAAGCCTGTTGCTGTTAAAACACCTGCGGTCGCAGCTCCTGTGATGACGACACCAATAACCGCCCGAGCAACCGTTACACCAAGCTCTAAATTGGATCCGAACAGTTTAAAACCGGGTGCGCCGTCCATTTACCGTATTCAAGTGCTCGCGACTTACCAAGTGATCCCGTCGGATTATCTCAACTACCTGCGTACTAACTACGGCAAGGTGTATTCCTACACGCACGGTCTGTGGAAGCGCTACTGCATTGGTGAATTTAATGACTTAGAAGAGGCCAAAATGTTCCTAGAAAGTTTGGATATTAAAGGGGCATTTGTTGTTGATTACACGAAGAAAAGATACGTAGAACTATGATGCGCAAACACCAGAAAGGTTCACTCACCGTAGAAGTCGCAATTGGTTTACCCATTTTAATGATGGCGATTTTTACATGGATTGAGTTGTGCGTTTTTACCTATTCATTGACCGTGACTGATCACGCGCTCACCACGGGTGTGATGCGCGTGAAAAAGCTTGGGGATGCCAGTAACTCTAAAACGATTGATTACGATCGTATGCTCCAAGAGCAGCTCAAACGTTCCGGCGGTGCATTGTGGAACAACGTGGTGAAGCCAGAAAGCATTACGGCCAAGATCCGTTATTTCCGCAATTACGATGACTTGCTCAATTGCAGTTATAGCGGTTCGGAAAACGTGGAAGAGTGCCCTACAGCAGAAGAGCAACCTAAAAACATGGCGATTGCAGTGTATGAATTGAGGTACGAGTACCAGCCCATGTTCAATTACCTATTACCTAAGATGCAGATCCGCCGTGAAGTTCTTTCTGTTCAGGAATATGAGCGCTGTACCTTTAAAGTCGGACAAGGAGCGGGTTGTGCAAGTTAACGTTTCACCTAAGCGCCAGCGGGGAGCATTCATGGTTGAACTAGCTTTAGTCATGGTGGTGTTTTCTGCTCTGTTCGCGATTTTGATTAACTATTCGATTGCCATTAACAAGAAAGGTCAGCTCGATCGGGTTGCTTACTCATTAACCACGATTCTGGCTGAGCGCAAACAGCTGTTTGGCAGCCAATTCAATGTGTGCAATTACGGCACCAGTGATTGTGACCGAAAGATCAATGATCTTTACGCCTTAGCCGCCTCTTCCATGCGCCGCATGTTACCGACTTTCGATGAGAGCCAATTTGGTTTGCGGATCGAGCAAGTCTCGATTGATGTTGAAGATCTACCGGGTGGCAAGGTCAATTATAAAAAACGTTACGACAAGTTAGAAAAAGGCAATGTTGCGAAGTGTGCCATGGGCAATGCGCAAAGCATGAGTAAGCAAGAGGCGATTGATTTGTTGCCCATCACTTCACGCAAACGTCGTTTGCCGCTGTATCAAGTCTCTGTGTGTTACTCAACGCCATTCAACATTCTGGGTATCGGCAGTGGCGATGTCACTCACATCGTGGCTACCTCTTATTCATTTGCGAGGGTTTAATCGTGAAATCAATCAAGAAACAGCAAGGAGTGGCTGGGATTATCTACATCTTAATGTTGCCAGCGATGATGATGATTCTCGCGTTTACTATGCAGCTTTCTCAGCAGTTTTTGGCTCATGCCCGTTTGTCCGAAGCTTCTGAGGTGGCAAGTTTAGCACTGATTGCCAGCCCGAAAGGTGATGAAGAAAATAACGTTGCGTATGCGCGAAAAGTGGTGGACCGATATGTTGTGGATAATATCGATGACATCAAAGTAACCGTGACGAATAAGCGCTGTGAGTACAAAGATGGCTGTGTAAAACGCAGTGGTGAAGTTGCTCCGTTTACGGATTTTACGGTAGCGGCCACAGCAAAACATAAGTCTTGGATCTCTTATGAAAATATCTCGCTAAAACCGGAGTTTACGGTGAAAGGCAGTTCAATAACGCGTAAATTTTTACCACAACCGGTCGATGTGTATTTTATCGTCGATATGAGTGCTTCAATGAGGAGTACATGGCAAAACGGAAAGTCGCAGATTGATGAGGTGAAAGGAGTTATTACGCGGGTGGTCAATGATTTGAAGGACTTTGATACTGAAGTAAAAAGCCGCGTTGCCTTGCTGGGATACCACAATTTCAATATCAAACAAGGTGGCCGTTCGTTAGAGGCCTATGACTATGCGTTGTACAACACACCACAACAGACGGTCAGCAATATGTTTCTTCCGCCTAAGCGAGTCACTCCTAGCTACTCTGCGTTATTTAGTCATCGAGATATTGACCTGACCCAGAATTACAGCTCATTTCTACAAATCATGAATGATCGTAATTTCTACCCTCCGGAAAGAGCATGTACCGAATCATGGCAGGGAATTATTGCCGCTGCTCAAGCCGCAGATAAAGTCACAGATATTAACCCCGAGCAGGTCTTTATTATCCTTTCCGACGGCGCTGATTGTCCGTGGCAACGCCAAGATAATCGGGGGCGAACATATACAACAACAAATTATTTGAAAAAGCTTGTAGACGGTGGACTTTGCCGCGATCTGAAGCAACGCATTCGTCAAAAACCGAATCGCTTCCAGAGCTCAACGCCGACTGAGAATGAGAAAACCAAAGTGACCATGGGCGTGATTGGTGTGAACTACCAAGTTAACCCTAATGACGGGTTTGGTGATTGTGTTGGCAGAGAGAATATATACCACGCTACGCAGGGGGAGGACGTGTACAAGTACATCCTCAATTTGATTAATGAAGAAACTGGTCGATTGAAAGATTAATACTATGAAAAAAAAGCCTTATTTCATTGAGCTTACTGCTCTCTTTTCCTGCCATGGCGAATTGCTTTAATGGCAGTTCAGAGCAAGTTCAGATCAAAAAACATGTCTCAACGCATCTTATTACGACACAAGTTCGTGGGCGATTGAGTGAAACTCAGGTTCAGCATACCAACCAGATCCTGAACGAGTCCAAGCAGCAGGTTGAAGTTAAACATAGAAGCGACTTGTGTACTTATGATGAACAGAGCCAGTCTCTCTTGCTGCATTACCCATTTAATAAGTACCAGCTTTCAGGGCCACATCAGGAAATATTGCAAACCTACGTCAGTATGGTGGATAGCCAATATAAGATTGTGGTGGAAGGGCATGCTGATCAAACGGGCAACCCTAAATACAATCAAGCACTGTCAGAACGTAGGGCTGGTGCGGTGACGCGTTATCTGCGCGACACGCTAAAACTGGGTAACCGGATTGTAGAGAAAGGGTTTGGTGAATCAGCACCAGTCTGTACCGTACAGGAAAATGCGCAAACAGGCTGTAACCGCCGAGTGGTACTGACGATTCAGCCACAGTAAGAAAGGAAATTCACCTCTCACAATGTGAGAGGTGAATGCAGTACCTATTGGTTTTCGAACGGCAGTAAAAATAAGCCGCGAGGGTTAAAGACCAAATAAGCGTGCTGAGTTAACGCGTGATTAAACTGCGCGGAATTGAGCTGTAACAGCAGTTCTTGATCGTGCCATTTTACGGTCACTTCATACATTGAACCCATATACGCTGATTTGAGGATTTGGCAGGCTTGGCTCTCGCTGCCTTGCGTGTGGAGGGTAATCGCTTCCGGGCGCACACCAATTTGGTATTCACCAGTAGGCTTATCCCGCGTCACATCTGGATCGGCATCAATTGCGTAGCCATGAATATGAATCTGCTGCCCGTCAAAATGGCCTTGGAACATATTGGCCTCACCCATAAAGTTCGCCATAAACATCGACTTAGGCGCTTTATACAACTCTTGTGGCGTGCCAATTTGCATAATATCGCCTTGTTTCATCACGATAACAGTATCTGATACCGCGAAGGCTTCTGCCTGATCGTGAGTCACGTAGAGTGAAGTAATATCAAAGCGCTGCTGTAGTTCGCGAATTGTTTCACGCATGCTGCGGCGCAAGTTCGCATCTAAGTTACTCAACGGCTCATCAAACAGCAGCACTTTAGGTTTGAGCACCAAAGCGCGGGCGAGGGCAACTCGCTGCTGCTGACCGCCGGAAATCTGGTCGACATAGCGTTCACCCATCCCTTCGAGATCAACAATTTTGAGTGCCTCATCAACTCGCTGACGCACTTCTTCACTCGGCAATTTGAGCATTTTCAAGCCATAAGCCACGTTTTCGTACAGAGACATGTGCGGGAACAGTGCGTAAGACTGAAACACCATACAGATATCGCGTTGTTGGATGGAACGTTCGGTGACATCTTCACCATCAATGAAAATCTGCCCGCTGGTCGGTTTCTCTAAGCCGGCAACCAAACGCAAAACGGTGGTTTTACCGCAACCGGAAGGGCCAAGTAACGTAACCAAGCTGCCTTTTTTGATCTCAAGATCCAAGTTGCCAATCACGGTATTGCTACCAAAGCGTTTGCAGATGTTTTTGAGTACAACAAAGTTTTGTTTTTCCACGGTGATGTCTCCTAAGAATCTTGATTGGTGGCTTTGGAACGAGAAACGCGAGCTTCACCGACCAGTAAATCGAACAACAAAATGATGGCTAACATCACGACAATCAGCACGGAACCGTAGGCGATAGCGATGCCGTACTCGCCATCTTCTACTCGGTTCAGAATGTAGGACGTTGCAACGCGGGTTTCTGGAGTAACCAGAAAGATGATCGCACTGACCGTGGTCATCGCCCGCACAAAGCTGTACACCAGCGTGGAGAGAATCGCGGGGCGTAACAGTGGCAAAATAATGTAGCGAATGGTTTGTAATGAGCTGGCACGTAAGCTGAGTGAAGCTTCATCCAGAGATTTATCGAGCTGTCCGAGTCCTGCAATACCTGAGCGGATCCCCACGGGCACATTACGCATCACCATCGAGATCACCACAATTGCGGCGGTGCCGGTTAAATAAATCGGCGCATCGTTAAACGCCAAGATGTAGGAAACGCCTGCCACTGTACCGGGTACAGCGAAGCAGAGCATGGTGGAAAACTCGATCACTTTTTTGCCGTAGAACTGCTGTCTCACCACCACATAAGCAATCAATAAGCCGAACAGGGCAGTAATCGGAGCCGCCACACCCGCATAAATCATGGTGGTGATCAGTGAAGGCCAAGCGCCATCAGACATGCCATTCCCAAACAGATTGAGGTAGTTTTTGAAGGTCAGGGTGTAATCGACGCCCCAGTTCACCGTAAAGCTGCCGAAGAAGATGCTGCCGTAGAGCAGAACGTTAAAGATCATCCACGCATACAAAGTTACAGTGACGCCCAATTTCAGAGAGGCTGGCATCTCTTGCACATCGCCGCGGTAAGCTTTACCAGAAATGGTGACGTAGGAGCGCTGGCCAATCCACAGATACTGCACCACAAAAATGGCGAGTGAGAACAGTAGCAGAACCGAGCCGAGCGTACTGGCTGAAGCGTAATCCAGTTGCGCCCCTGCAATATAGAAATAGATTTGCGTCGCGAGCACATCAAAGCTGCCGCCTAGTACCAAGGGGTTACTGAAGTCTGCCAATGATTGCACGAATATGATCAAAAATGAGTTGGCTAACGCAGGTTTAAGCAGCGGCATGATAATGCCAAAGAAGGTTTGATAACGGTTGGCTTTGAGGGTGTAGGAAGCCTCTTCCAACGAAGGATGCAGTGACTTGAGTGCGCCATCCAAAATCATGAATGACATAGGCGCAAACGCCAGCACCTGTGCGAGCCAAATGCCCGTGAAGCCATACAACCAGTTGGTTTTCTGTAAACCAAACCCATCGACCATCAACTCAGTGATATAACCCGAACGACCCAACATTAAAGTCACGCCTAACCCGACAATAAAGGGCGGTGTCACGATCGGTAAAATAGAAAACACGCGCGCGATAAAGGCGGAGCGTTTGGCAATACGTGTGGTGTAAATGGCAAAAATCAGCCCGAAGAAGGTTGCGCCAACGCCTACCGCAATGCCGAGTGCAATCGAGTTGTAAATGACGGTGAGCGTATGAGACTGGGACAGGATCGTCATGAACTGCCATGCCGTCCAGTTGCCCATGTCATCTTTAAACATCGGCAGGAAAATGGCGATGCTCGGATAAACAATAAAAATCACAATCAGCAGAATGATGCTGATCAGCGAGCCAATGACAAAGTGGTCGCCACCGAGGTATTCCAAGCGGGCGAAGGCGAGCGTCATAATAGCGCCAAGGGCAGTGAACAGAATGATGCTGGAATAACCCAACCCTTTACCGCTTAGCCATGCACTGAGCAAAATGGCCAACATGCAGAAGCCAGAATACGCAATATCGACATAGTGGCGAGTTGTGTGCTGACGCCCCTGAGCTTGCCGAGGCCGAAAGACAAGCAATAAAGGCAAACTAAACCAGAACCAGGAAATGTTTGGCTCACTCCAACCCATAGCGGCGTAGAATTCATCTGGAGTGGATTCAAACAGCCATAATCCAGAGCAAACGATGGCAGAAGAATAAAGCTAAACAGCACCGCAGCCAGCCAGTAAAAAACCGGATCGGTTTTGACTGGCTGGTGGAGTGTCAGTTTCAGCGCTTGAGAAGGCTCATGCATGGTAAGACCTTAATATTGAGTCGCACTTAACCTGCCCGCAAGCAGTGAGCAGGCTAAGTGTCAGGGGAGAAATACCGCCACCGAGTGGCGGTACGACTACGATTTCGGGTTAGTTACCCATTTTGATCTCGTTAACCCACTTGGTGATCAAACGCTTACGCTCATCAGAAGAGCCGTAGGTTTCCATATCGTAGTTGATCAGTTTGAGTGCTTTCGGGTCAAGCGCATTGGGTGATTGTTCCGCTTGAGTATTAGTCAAGATTTGGTAGGACTCACCTTGTTTCCATGCCACTTCTTGGCCTTCTTTCGACAATACCCAGTCAACGAACAGTTTGGCGTTATCAAGGTTACGTGCACCTTTGATAATGCTGACTCCACCGATTTCGTACCCAGTACCTTCACAAGGAGAGATGAGTTCGAGTGGCGCACCTTTGGCTTGCTCCAGCGAGTAGTCGTGCAGGAATCCAATACCAATCGCCACTTCACCACGTGCAGAGTTGCGTGACGGTGTCACTCCAGACTTGGTGTACTGAGAAACGTTCTTGTCGAGCTTTTTGAAGTACTCAAATGCGGTGGGTTCATCCCACAACTGAATGAAGGTTGCGAGAGCTGTATAAGCCGTGCCAGAGCTTTGTGGGTCGGAGATTTGAATTTCGCCTTTGTATTCCGGCTTGGTCAAATCCGCCCAGCAACGAGGAATAGGAATACCTTTCTGTGCCAAGCGTTCGGTGTTCACACCAAAGCCCAAAATGCCCATGTAAACCGCAGAAGAGTAGTTACCTTTGCGTTTGGCTGGATCACGGAACGCTTCCATGATGTTGGCCAGTTCTGGGGATTGGTAAGCTTGGAGTAAGTCCATTTCACCCGCTTGTGATTGTGGGTCAAGCGTGCCGCCGTACCAAACATCTGCGCGTGGGTTGTTTTTCTCTGCATCAATTTTTGCGAGTGTACTGCCTGAACCGTTGCGTACAAAGGAGGTGTTCACATTGTATTTTTCAGCGAACGCTTTGGTACCTGCTTCACACATAGCATTGGTTGCACTGCAGTAAACCACTAAACGGCCTTCAGCATGAACCAGTGGTGCTGTCATCATCGAACCAAGAACACTGAGTGCCAGCAGCGTGCGTTTTGCATTAACAATCATTGGGTTTTCCCTCTTGTTGATGCTCCCTTGTGTCCTTGTCAGATCTGTACTGCGTCAGGTCATAAAGTGGAGCACAGTTACGATATTGGATGGTAAAGATTGGTTATGTTTATCACTCATCTTCCGTCACCGGTTGCTGAGCTTTTATAAAGGGCAGCAGTTGTAAACTGATCACGGCTGCTGCCGCAGTAATTAGGCAGAAGAAGCCTTCCCAGCCCCATGCTTCAATAGCCAGTGACATGGGGTAGCTGGCTAAAGCTGCACCGAGATAGCTAAATAGCCCAACAAATCCGGTCGCGGTGCCTGCCAAATCTTTCCTTGCGCATTCTGCGGCTGCCATACCAATCATCATTTGCGGGCCGAATACAAAAAATCCGATACAGAAGAAGCAGCCAGCCAAAAACCATAAATGATCGATAGGTGTTAGCCATAAGGCCGCAACGGAGGCAAAAATGCCTAACGCAAAAATCAAATTCATCGGGGCGCGGTTGCCGCGAAAGTAGTAGTCGGAACCCCAGCCACCAAGCAACGAGCCCAAAAATCCGCCGACTTCAAACATGGCTACAGCGCTATTGGCACTGAGAATGTTGTACGCATGCCGCTCAATCAGATAGAGCGATCCCCAGTCGTTAATGCCAATTCTGACCACGTACACCAGCAAGTAAGCTCCACACAACAGCCAAATGTAGCGATTAGTTAGTACGTAGCGATAAACCGCAACGCGGAAGGCGAGTCCTTGGCCTTCTTTTTCGTGTTCCAGTTCAAGTGCATCACCGCGCCATTCACCGACAGAAGGCAGCCCCATTTCGGTCGGTTTCTCTTGAATGCGATAACAGAGCCAAAGCCCAACAAAAATCGCAATCCCGCCTGCAAACAAGAATCCGTAACGCCAGCCAAAGGTTAAGCTGATAAAACCAATCACGATGGGGATCAATGCGCCACTTAAGTTGTGGCAAGTATTCCAAATTGACCACCAAAAGCCCCGTTCGCTACGCGAATACCAGTGTGTGAGCACCTTGGCACAGGCTGGCCAGCCCCAGCCTTGAAAAAAGGCATTCGCCGTCCATAACAAAGTAAAAGCCAACAAGGACGAACTTAAACCAAAAACCATGTTGATGATGCCCGTGGCTATCAACCCCAATCCCATGAAATAGGGAGAGCGGGAGCGGTCAATCATCAAACCCGAAACAAATTTTGACACTCCGTAAGTGAGGTAGAACAGCGTACCGAAAAAGCCTAAATCTGAGTAATCGAGCCCTAACTCACTGAGCATTTGCGGCATCGCAAAATTGAAGCTTTTACGTGTGAGATAGAACACGCCATAACCCACATACATGGAAATCATCAAATGAATGCGCCAGTGGCGGTAAGCCTGATCGATTTCCATCGTTCCTACGGGTTGTACCTTGGGTACAATCTTCATACTGCATGTCCTTATTGAGTTTTATCCTAATCAAGCAAGGTCGGAAAAACATGGGAAGGAGTTGTATTCATCTAGGAAATTTTCCTAGTTTTTAGGCATTTGTTAACGGTTTTGTGGGTAAGTTAACAATTATTCGCGTGCCAGTTTGGAAACTGGGCGACGTCATCATTAATTGGCCGCCCAGCGCCGAGACTCGCTCACTCAGCCCCTTTAAGCCTTGTCCGCGCACACGCCAGTCAGGAGGTAAACCAATGCCATCATCTTTGACTTCCAAAACCATTTCACTACCCGGAAACAGGCTAATGTGTACGTGGCTCGCCTTGGCATGCTTGGAGATATTGTTCAGCAATTCCTGCACAATCCGATACAGAGTTACTCGTGTGGTATCGTCCAGCTTTTGGGGATTCACCCCCATATTGAGGCGAACCGTAATGCCTTGTTCGGCAAACCGCATTTCTTGCACGAGCTGACGAATCGCATGTTCTAAACCGAGTTCATCCAGAATGTGCGGGCGCAACTGCTTTAAAAGTTGTCGAGTGGATTGATGAATACGCATGGCGAGCGACTGAACGCTGGAAGCCGCTTGTTTGGCTTGATCATTACTGGCTAAACGTTCAGCGAGCATGGATTGAATTTGAATCGCGGTAATATTTTGACCGATCTCATCATGCAGTTCACGGGCCACCGATTTACGGATTTGTTCTTCCACTGAGACGAGCTGGCGCGCGAGATCTTGCTTCTCACGTAACTCTTTGGCTAAACGGGTGTTCATTTTGTGCAGCAATAAAGAAAGCTGGTGCTGGCGGCTAATGGCGATGCCCAGCCCAAGCCCCACAAACGCTTGGCTCGACATAAAAATCAGCAGCTCTTGATCCGAAGAGAATGAACCACTGAACTGGCGTGCAGTAGCAAGCAGAATGCAGTTTAAGCTGCTCGCTAACACGCCACCTTGCCAACCATAGCGATAGGCAAGAAAAATCGTCGGTAGCAAGATGATCAATAGGGCAAAGGGTTTCATCTGTTCAAGCAACGTCAGCTCAGCCAGCAGCCCTAAGCTGAAAAACACTAAGCTCCACACCAGCATTTTCGGCTTAAGTTTCACATCGTGGTGAATCAGTTGCGGAGAGAGGGGATTCCACGTTTGGTGACGAAGATAGTCGGCCACCAGATACAAAAATGGCGTCAGCACAATGCCTCCCGTGAGCGAAGCGATGCTCACGGCAATTAACGTATCCGCCCCCATTTGTAGCGGTTTCGCCAACAAGGTAAAAGTCAGGCCAACCAAAATGGTGTGCAGCAGCACCAGTGCAACGATCAGCAGCAGCTTTTGCCAATACAGGTTCAATTTCTGCCAATGCTGGCGGGCAATAGCCGCAGCCAGCCAAACCACCCAAGGCATGAGCAGCATCAAAGGGCTGGACTGTTCTGGGAGCAACACCAAGATCGCGCCAGCCAAGAGCATGTCACTGAGTAACCAAACCCAAGTATGAGTTGGGCGCGCTAATAAATAGACCGCCAAGCGTAAGCCGGTGGGAAAAAGCAGATAGGCTTGTAGTGGATTGTGGCTCAAATATTGGCTGATGTTCCACAGGCTAAATTGACTAATACTGTAGAGAACAAAAGCAAAAATCAGTGGAAACAGCTTCGCCATAGTTAACCTTCCACGAGCAGATGGTGCTGCAGAGCAAAGCGGATCAAATCAACGTTATTGGTTAGGTTTAACTTGCTAAGAATGTTGGCTCGATGAACGTGAACGGTTTTGTGGCTAAGAAACAGCGCTTGCGCTATGTCTTTAACATCTTGGCCTTGCACTAACAAATCAAACACTTCCACTTCACGCTTGGTGAGATCCACGAGCACATTATTGATATCGGGATTACTCAAGTTGACCAAAGCATCGGCGCACAAATAACGTCTGCCAGAGGCAACGGTACGAATGGCACTCACTAGCTCACTTGGGCCGCAACGTTTTGAAAGGTAACCTTGTGCCCCAGCGTCTAAGGCTTTTTTCACAAATGAAGCCGAATCATAAATGCTGAGGATGATCGCTTTGAAATTGGGATTATGCTGACGCAACCGCTCTAGCAGGCTCAGCCCATTTTCATCCGGCATCGAAATATCAATGATGGCCACATCGACTGGAGAGTGGGTTAGGGCATGAAAGGCCTCTTTTGCACTCTCGTATTCACCGTGCACGGCCATGTCTTGTTCAAGATTGAGTAACTGAGCGAAGCCCGAACGAACAATGGTATGGTCATCAATAAGTGCAATCGTAATCATGGTGGCAGTCGCTGAGTAAATTAAAATTCACAAAAGTGTAATGTTTTTGCTGAGCGATGGCTGAGACTTACCGCACGAAGAGTTATTTGTTGATAGAGAAAACAACACCTCTTTGCCTTTCATTTTTCTCTCTCACACATAAGTATGAAGTTCATTTTGTATTGTCTGTTACATCAACGTGTTTGGTGTATCACGGTAGATAAAAGTGGCTAAAACTTTTGTTTAGCAAATGGGGTAACGGTCTACTACATTTTTATTGAGGTTGTTGAAATCAACCAAATGGTTAGAAATGAGTGGCATATGATGAAATCTGTAAAAATCGAATGGCAAGTGAATTTAAGGCAAGCATTTTTCTGCATAGCGAGAGCGTTAGATTCGATCGGGATTGACGATATCAATCATGGTCATAGAGTTGGATACATGGCGTATTCCTGTGCCAAAGCGATGGAGTGGAATGAAGAGGAGTGCCAGTTAGTTTTCTCCCTTGGGCTTATCCATGATTGTGGTGTTGCCCAAAAGCGTGATTTCTACCATTTGCTCGAAAACATGCAGCCCGAAAACGTTCAACAACACTGCCTACGTGGTTATGAACTTCTCTCTCATTGTCCACCACTGGCACTTTTTGCCACTCCCATTTTGTACCACCATACCCCGTGGCAAGAGCTGAAAAATATTCCGCTTGCGGACAGAGATAAACGATTTGCTGCCCTGATCTTTCTGGCTGACCGGGTTGATTACCTTAAAGAGCTCTATTCAAGAGATGAATACGGCAACGTGACTCAGGAAGCACGTAACCAAGTCTGTTTAGAAATTGGCCGATTAAGTGGAAGCTTGTTTGAACGCGATTTGGTTCGTGAAATGCAGAACTTACTGAGTAAAGAGTTCATCTGGTTTTCCATGGAAGCTCACCATATTGAAGCACTGGGTCATAACTTGCCGCCCACACCATTCTTTGAGCAAAAACTGAGTGTGGATGATGTGATGTCAATGGCGATGCTGATGGCCAATGTAGTTGACGCGAAAAGCCAATTCACTTTTTACCATTCGCAAAAAGTGGCGGAGATTTGCCAACGCTTAGCCAAAGAATTGGGATTAGATGCTGAAATGCAAAAAGCGCTCTATCTCACGGGCTTAGTGCACGATATTGGTAAGCTGCACACGCCAGAAAAGATTTTGCATAAACCCGATAAATTGAATGAGAGCGAGTATCTCTGCGTTCAGCGCCACTCCACGGATTCGAGATACACGCTACAAATGGTATTCGGTAAGTCGATATTGGGTGAATGGGCAGGGAATCACCATGAGCGGTTAGATGGTTCTGGCTATCCCCGAGGATTGCAAGGTTCGGAAATTGATTTGCCATCACGCATCATTGCTGTTGCCGATGTTTTTCAGGCGTTAACTCAAGCCCGGCCTTATCGCGGCAGAATGTCCTTGCCTGAGGTGATGAACATCATGACGCATGAAGTTAGTTGCGGGCGACTAGATAGCAGGGTGTTTGAACTGATCGCAAGAAATGCTGAAGAGTATTATGAGCTCTCAATTGAGAAGAGTGCGAATACTTGGGTGGCTGAGAATTGATGATTTAGGTGGTAGCCACCTTCTAAGTGAGCCTTTGATATGGAAGATTAGTTAGAAGGGAAGGGACTTAACGTCAATGAATAAATCCGGTGCAAAGCACCGGATTTATTTTTCTCTTTGTCTTTTCTACTTGTCTTTGGTCATGGCCAGTAAGCCAATCGAGACGACGGCAACACCAAGGAAACCGGCCAGAATGATTACCGGCATTGCGCTGTAGCCCAGCACGTGCCAAAAAATCGATTCAAGAGTACTCATAGTGGCTCTCCTTATTGCCAGCCTTCAACACCATGCATGTCGGGTAGGTTATGCGCGATACCTTTATGGCAGTCAACACAGGTTTTCTCGCCAGAAGCCAGTGCCGTAGAGTGCTGTTGTACCGCACGGCTACTTTGCTCTGAAAAATCCATATAGTTGAACTGGTGACAGTTTCGACATTCCAACGAATCGTTCTTTTTCAACCGATCCCACTCACGTTCCGCTAAGTGTGCGCGGCGTGCTTGGAACTTCTCTGGAGTATCGATAGTACCGATAAAGTGTGCCACCAATTCTTTGGAAGCTTGCACTTTACGCACAATTTTATCCGTCCATTCGTGAGGTACATGGCAGTCTGAACAGATGGCGCGAACCCCAGAACGGTTTGAATAGTGAATCGTCTCTTGGATTTCGGCCACAATCGGCGCGTGACAGCCTGAGCAAAACTCTTCGCTGTTTGTCGCTTCCATTCCGGTGTTGAAGGCGCCCCAAAATAGCAGGCCGCCCACAAAGCCCATCAGCAAAACCACACCAACGGCGGCTTTACTTGGACGAGACAAACGAAGCCAAAACGCTTTCAGAAATTTCATAAATGGCCTCTTCTCGGTTAACGAAGTGAATCAACGCGTTCGAAATCGTTCTCGACAAGCGGTTTTGCATCCGCTTGAGGTACGTGACACTGCAAACAGAAGTAGCGGCGTGGAGAAACATCCGAAAGTACCGCATCTTCACGGTTCACAAAGTGAGTCACACTGATCTTGGTTGCACCCATTTCTTTTGCGTTTTTCCAACTGTGGCAAGCAAGGCACTTGTTGGCGTTCAACGACACTTCATAGTTGCGAATGTTGTGCGGGATCAGTGGCGGTTGGTACACGAAGTCACTTTCCAGCGCTTGTTCACGTGGGTATTTTTTCATTGGGTCAGCGGCGCGAGTCGCTTCAATTTCAGTTGCTCCGCGCAGTGATTCTAGGCCACCGATACCGCCTGGGTTGTCTAACTCAGCATGAGCGACACCGACCAGCACAGTAAACACTGAAAGTAAGGCAATGAGTTGTTTTTTCATCGTAAATTCTCCGCCTTGCGGCTTAATACTTAGTCTGGGCTGACGGGCAGCCCAGTTCAATCAGGGTTACGCGACTTTGGTGATCTTAACCGGACACTTCTTGAAGTCAGTTTGCTTCGAGAGTGGGTCGGTCGCATCGAGGATCAACTTGTTGATCAGAATGCGAGCATCAAAGAAAGGCACGAACACCAAGCCTTTTGGCGGCTTATTACGACCGCGAGTTTCCACACGAACTCGAACTTCACCACGCGAGTTGGAGATCAGCACTTCATCGCCACGGCGTAAACCGCGTGCTTGCGCATCTTCATGGTGCATAAAGCACAGTGCATCTGGCACCGCTTTATACAGCTCAGGGACACGACGCGTCATGGTGCCGGTATGCCAGTGTTCCAGCACACGACCTGTACAGAGCCACAAGTCATATTCAGCATTCGGTACTTCTGGTGGTGCTTCGTAAGGAGAGGAGATGATCCACGCTTTACCATCTGGTTTGCCGTAAAAGTCCCAACCTGAACCTGCTTTCGCATAAGGGTCAGAGCCTTCTTTAAAGCGCCACTTAGTCTCTTTACCATCGACAACTGGCCAACGCAGGCCGCGAACTTGGTGGTAAACATCGTAAGGCGCTAAATCGTGACCATGGCCGCGACCGAACTCGGCATACTCTTCAAACAGACCTTTCTGGATGTAGAAACCAAAGTGGTGTGCATCATCGTTGAGTTCACGAGCTTCGCTAACTGGGAACTTGTCCACCTGACCATTTTTGAACAACACGTCATACAGTGTTTTGCCACGGTATTGCGGTGCTTTCGCCAGTAACTCTTCCGGCCACACTTCTTCGACTTTGAAGCGTTTTGAAAACTCAATGACTTGCCATGAATCTGAGTGAGATTCACCCACGGTCTTCACTTGTTGGTACCACACTTGGGTACGACGCTCAGCGTTACCGTAAGCACCTTCTTTTTCTACCCACATTGCGGTTGGCAGAACAAGGTCAGCCGCTTGCGCGGTTACGGTTGGGTAAGCATCAGACACTACGATGAAGTTTTCAGGGTTACGGTAGCCCGGTAGACGCTCAGTATTGATGTTTGGACCCGCTTGCATGTTGTTATTACATTGCACCCAGTAACAGTTCAGTACACCATCTTTGAGCATGCGGTCTTGCTGTACCGCGTGGAAGCCCGGTTTAGGTGGGATAGTGCCTTCAGGCAGTTTCCACACTTTTTCTGCAATCGCACGATGTTTAGGGTTAGCAACCACCATGTCTGCTGGCAGACGGTGTGCAAAGGTACCTACTTCACGAGCAGTACCACACGCTGATGGTTGACCCGTCAGTGAGAATGGGCTGTTACCTGGGGTGGCGATTTTGCCAGTAAGCAGGTGCAGGTTGTACACCAAACTTTGCATCCATACACCGCGAGTATGCTGGTTCATACCCATGGTCCATAGCGACATCACTTTGGTGTTTGGATCAGCATACTGCTTCGCCAGTGTGATCAGTTTATCCGGTGCCACACCTGAAATTTCAGAGGCTTTCTCAACCGTGTATGGCGCAACCGATTTTTTGTACTCTTCAAACGAAATATCGCTGACATCACCAGAGTTGGGATTTTTCGCCTTTTTCTGCAGTGGGTCATCGTCACGCAGACCGTAACCGATATCCGTTACCGCTTGCTTGAAGTGGGTGTGTTTGTTCACAAAGTCCCAGTTCACCGCATCGTTTTGAATGATGTAGTTGGCGATGAAGTTGGCAATCGCTAAGTCAGACTGTGGATGGAAAATGTAGCCGTGATCTGCCAATTCAAAAGAACGGTGGTAGTAAGTGGAGAGTACATTCACTTTAACGTGAGGATGACTTAGGCGACGGTCAGTGATGCGAGTCCAGAGTACTGGGTGCATTTCCGCCATGTTTGAACCCCAAAGCACAAAAGCATCGGCGTGTTCAAAGTCGTCATAACAGCCCATAGGTTCATCGATACCGAAGGTACGCATGAAGCCCACTACCGCAGAAGCCATACAGTGGCGCGCGTTCGGGTCAATGTTGTTTGAACGGAAACCGGCTTTCATCAGTTTCACAGCGGCGTAACCTTCCATTACTGTCCACTGACCAGAACCGAACATACCCACGCTGGTTGGGCCTTTGGCTTTAAGCGAGGCTTTCCATTTTTCAGCCATCACATCAAATGCGGTATCCCAAGAGACAGGGGTGAATTCACCGTCTTTGTGGTATTGACCATCTTTCATGCGCAGCAGAGGCGTTTTTAAGCGATCTTGGCCGTACATGATTTTTGAGAGGAAGTAGCCCTTAATACAGTTAAGGCCTTTGTTCACTGGTGCTTCAGGGTCACCTTGAGTTGCGACAACGCGACCATCTTGGGTACCGACCAGCACAGAGCAACCTGTACCACAAAAACGACAAGGCGCTTTGTCCCAATGAATAGCGGTTTGATCGGAGCTAGCGATCAAGTTGGTGGCAGAAGCGGGGAGGGTGATCCCTGCAACCGCCGCAGCTGAGGCGGCTGCGTTTGCTTTCACAAACGCACGTCTGGTCATTTTCATACATTACCCTCGAGTTCAGAAAAGGTATTTCCAGTGTGTAATATTTCCTTCCTACAGGATGCCGTCACGATATAGGCGACAGGCAATCTCAGCAGTTTGGCTATAGTTCTTCTTCCGTTGCAGTCTCTACCTGATGGAAAACCAAAAAAGCGTTAAGCACATTGGGAAGATTATTTATGTGTTCAATCGTTTCGGTGATGAAGCCTTGACGATCGGTTTCAATCACCACGACGAGTTTGCCTTGCGGATCTTCGCCGTAAATTTCCACGTCACGCAGTTCGCTCACTTGCTGTTTTACGGTGAGTAGATGCTCTGGCAAGGTGTGAACCACCAAGCTGGAGATGTGTACTTCATGCAGTGAAGCTAAAGGTTGTGACATATTGCTCTCCAATTTATCCACGCCGTCTAAGCGATGTTATGAGTATAGTGAACAGTCATTGCATTGCTTGGACAAACTGAAACACAGGCACCGCAACCAGAACAGTTTTGCGAGTTCACTTGCGGGCTCGCGGTACGGCCAATTTGCAAAGCAAAATGGATGGCCTCTTCTGGGCAAGCATCCTGACAAGACCGGCACTCAACTTGGTTATGTGCCAAGCACTGGCTGGCAATTTCAACTGACGCTTGCCAAGGCTCTTCACTTTGCGGCAGAAAAATCGGTTCCGGACAGCTCTGCGCGCACTGGTAACAAAACGTGCACTCATCAATCGAAAAGTTGACGGTGGGGAAACCACCATCACCCTTTTCGATGATGTGGGTTTCACACGCTTCAACGCATTTTCCGCAACGTGTGCACTCATCAATAAATGCTTGTGGACGTGCAATCCAAGGCAGTCGAACTTGGCTTTGGTTTTGCTGACGGCCAAGGGCAAACCAACGTCGTTTGGTTAAATCAACCATATTTTTCTCCGCGTCTGTTCACAACCTGCCACATTTCCATACACAAATTGTAGTTTTTGACATATTTGTATAAATACCTCTTAGGGGGTAATTGGGGTGGTGGATTGTTTTGGATCAATAAATTAACCTGCTCGTTTCGGATAGTGTAGCCCTAAAGAGGTGGAACCTTGGTTACCAATGAGAGAGAAACCGCGTTGTCTAGTCCGGTACGCAAGTCATTAACTCGCACGATGGCGAAAGCATGTTGCTGATTTTATTTTTATCCGCGCTGACGACAGGGGTTGCGATTGTGACGCTGGCTTCTTCACTTAATGACGCGGAGGCAGTTAACGTTTCTGGCTCAATGCGTATGCAAAGCTATCGACTGGCGTATGACATTCAGGCTCAATCGAAAGATTACAAAGCGCACATTTATCTGTTCGAAAATTCGCTCTATTCACCTTCCATGTTGGCGCTGCTGGATTGGACAGTGCCGGGTGACATCCAACACGATTACTACCAGTTGATCGAACGTTGGCATCAATTAAAAAAGGTGCTCAATAGCGACCAAAATGCTGATTATCTCCACGAAGTTGCGCCATTTGTCGGCTTAGTGGATAGTTTTGTGCTCAAGCTGCAGCGATTCTCTGAGCGTAAATTAATTGCTCTGGCGGCGGTCGGCAGCTTCGGTTTGGGCGGCATTTTTGCCGTCTCGCTGTTTGTGGTTTATTACATCCGTGAGGAAGTGGTGCGGCCTTTAAATGCGATGGTGGCCGCCAGTGAGAAGATTAAAAACCGTATTTTTGAAGTCTCGCTGGATGAAACCAGCAGCACAGAAATGGGTATTTTGACCCGCACCTTTAACAGCATGGCGGGGGATCTTGGCAAGTTGTATCGCGGACTAGAACATGCGGTAAATGAGAAAACGCATAAGCTGCAAACAGCCAACCAATCATTGCAAGTTCTGTATAACTCTTCGCAAGAATTGACGGCGTCTCGGATCACGGCGAGTAACTTTCAAACCATATTACGTCATTGGGTTGCGGTAGAAGGGATCAACGCCCTGCGTTTAGAAATTGAAGAAGAAGCAGGAAAATCGCTGATTTTACAAGAAGGCAATCCGAGCGGTGAGACTATGCTACAAACCCCGTTGACGCTTGATGGTCGCCATCTTGGCTATCTCTACTGGGATGCCACTACGCCGGGGCCAGATCGCGCTTTGATTGATAACTTTGCGATGATTTTATCGCGTGCCATTTACTACAATCAGTCGCAGCGCCAAGCCGAACAACTGCTTTTAATGGAGGAGCGGGCAACCATAGCGCGCGAGTTGCATGATTCGTTGGCGCAGTCGCTCTCTTATTTGAAAATTCAATTAACCCTGCTGAAACGCTCAGTTATTCCGTTAAAACCTTGTGGTGATTTGAGTAAGACGGAAAACATCATCAGTGAGATCGATAAAGGTTTATCGGATGCTTACACTCAGTTGCGTGAGCTGCTGACCACATTTCGCCTCACGTTGAGTGAGGGCAGTTTTGGCCAGTCATTACTGGGAATGTTGACTCAACTCTCAAGTCAAACTGAAGCTAAAATTGAGCTCAATAACGCACTTTCATCGATTGTGCTTGATGCTCATCAACAAGTGCATTTGGTGCAGTTGATTCGTGAGGCAACGATCAACGCGATCAAGCATGCTCAGGCTACTAAGATAATGGTCAATTGCCTTGAGCAGCAGGGAACCGTTAGAGTAACGATTGAAGATGACGGGGTCGGTTTCGACCCACAAGATCACAAGCTCAACCATTATGGTATGAGCATTATGCAAGAACGTGCCGCCCGCTTGCGCGGCGAATTAAAGGTTGAATCCGCACCGGGTAAAGGCTGCAAAGTTGTGCTCACTTACCAACAGGGCGAGGAGAAAAATAAGAATGAGTTGTAGAGTCCTTCTGGTGGATGATCACCCGCTGATGCGCCGTGGTATTAATCAACTGTTGAGTTTTGAAGAGGAATTTGAAGTCGTTGCCGAAGCTGGCAATGGGGCAGAGGCCATAGCTCTGGCACATGATCTGCAACCGGACTTGATTCTGCTCGATCTCAATATGAAAGGTATGTCGGGATTGGATACGCTGACGGCGCTACGCACCGATGAGTGTGATGCTTATGTGGTGATCCTGACGGTTTCGGATAGCGCGGCGGATATTGAAGCGTTAGTGAAAGCGGGGGCTGATGGTTATCTGCTTAAAGATACCGAGCCGGATCAATTGGTTACGCTTTTGAAACAAGCGATGCAAGGTGAGAAGGCCTTCAGCGAATCGGTGGAACGCTATCTTTTAAACCGTGACGAGGAAAGTAACCCGTTTGAAGCACTGACTGAACGTGAAATGCAGATTATGTCGGAAGTGGCGAAAGGGTATCGCAATCGACAAATCGCTGATCGTCTGTTTATTTCGGAATCTACCGTGAAAGTGCATATGAAAAGCTTACTGAAAAAGCTTGATGTGCCTTCGCGCACCGCCGCAACGATTCTTTATTTAGAGCGTTACGCTAATTAATCAACGGCTTTTTGCCACTCTCTATTCAGGTTAGAGGGTATATACGCCTTCCTCACTTGAAGTTGCAGCGCTGCTGGTTGTGTTTCTTCACCTGCAACTTCAAGTGGTTTGAGTATACTGATTGTAAAGATGACTCGAACTCTTGATTCAACAGGGGAAAGTTATGCTCTCAATCTTTGATATCTTCAAAATTGGCGTTGGTCCATCCAGCTCTCATACCAATGGGCCGATGATCGCGGGCTATCGCTTTGTTCAACAGCTATTGCCGCAGTTAAACAAGGTCGCCCGAATACAAGTGGATCTTTACGGCTCATTATCTCTGACGGGTAAAGGGCACCATACTGACCGAGCGACCTTGCTTGGTTTGATGGGGAACCAGCCCGCAACCATCAATATCAGTGAAGCTAATCAAGTACTACGTGAGGCGTTACAAACCGGAAAGCTTTGCCTGAATGGTGAGCATGACATCCCGTTTGATGAAAGTAACGATCTGCTCTTCCATCAAGATAATCTTCCACTGCATGAAAATGGCATGATCCTGAGCGCTTTTGATGCACAGGGCGATCAGATTGATTTTGAGACTTACTATTCGGTCGGCGGAGGTTTTGTTGCCACGGCGGAGCAGTTACAGCAAGGCACCTCCACGGCAAATGTTGCTGTGACTTACCCCTTTACCAGCGCCGATCAAATGCTGCGCCAAGCAGAAAAACATGGCCTGAGCATAGGGGGGATGATCCTGCGTAATGAACTTGCTTTTCAAGATATGGCGACCATTGATGCCAAAGCTGACCAAATCTGGCAAGTGATGAGCCAATGTATGGAACGCGGTTTTGCGACCGAAGGGATTTTAGAAGGTGGGCTGAATGTGACTCGCCGTGCGCCCAGTTTGCTCAAAAAACTGGAAGCCAATGCAGCGATTGAAAACGATCCGATGGAAGTGATGGATTGGATAAACCTGTTTGCCTTTGCCGTCAGTGAAGAAAATGCAGCCGGTGGGCAAGTGGTGACATCGCCAACCAACGGCGCTGCTGGTGTAATTCCCGCTGTTTTGATGTACTACCATCGTTTCATTAAGGCGTTAGATACCAAACAACTCAAGGATTTCCTTGCGGTGTCTGGTGCAATAGGCATTTTGTACAAAACCAATGCGTCGATTTCGGGCGCTGAAGTGGGGTGTCAGGGGGAAGTGGGTGTCTCTTCGTCCATGGCGGCGGCGGGCTTGACCGCTTTGCGTGGCGGCAGTAATGAGCAAATCTGCATGGCGGCGGAAATTGCCATGGAACACTCATTGGGTATGACGTGCGATCCCATTGGCGGGTTAGTGCAAGTTCCTTGCATTGAGCGTAATGCGATGGGTGCGGTGAAAGCGATTAATGCATCGCGTATGGCGTTAAAGCGTACCAGCAAATGTCTGATTTCACTCGATAAGGTGATTGAAACCATGTACCAAACCGGAAAAGACATGAATAAGAAATACCGCGAAACGTCATTAGGTGGGCTGGCGCTTATTCATCTTGCGCCACCTTGTGAATAATCCAGAATCGGATATGTTTTTTACGAGTTGCTTATGTGACTCAAAAAGAAAAGGGCGTGATTTCACGCCCTTTTGAATTTTGGTCATGACACGGGTAATTAAGCGTGCATAGGTACCAGAACCATAGTGCCGATGATAACGGTCACAAGACCCAGTAAAACTGGAACAGAAGTACGTTTTACTACTTCGAATGGGCTGATTTTACCCATACCTGCCGTTGCAACCACCACGCCTGAAACCGGAGAAATGGTACGGCCAAGGTTAGATGCTTGCAGCATTGGGATGATCAAGAACGCTGGGCTCAGACCCATTTTCGCAGCCAATGCTGGCGCGAGCTCTACAAATGCATAGAAAGGCGCGTTACCAGAACCGGTAGCAATAGCGGCTGCTACGGTTAAACCAGTGAGGATCAGCATCAGCGCAATACCACCAGCGCCCGCCACTTCTGCTAAGTGCAGTAGGTTGTCAATCGCGCCGATAGACATCAAACCTTGTGCAAAAACACCCGCCGCGACTAACAGCATCACCACGCCTTTAAAGGCATCGGCCATACCAGCGTAACAGGCTTCCAGATCTTCCAGTGTTTCTTTGCCTTTAAAGCGCTTAGTAATGTAGTCCACTACCACGCCGATAAAGATAGACAGAACAACGATGGTGTAGATGTCTAGAGTAATACCAGGCAGAGTTTCACCGTTGAAAACGAACACACCGATAATAGGTAAGAAAGGCAGAATTGCGTAATACGCCGGTGCTTTCACTTCCATCTCAGAAAGATCCACTTTCTCCATTGGCGTATTGTCTTTCTGGTCTAGGTATTTGTTCCAGAAGTATGCCGCTGCTGCCATCACAATGATGGCGCAGATAGAAACCGGCAATACCGTTTCAACCGCGAATACGTGCAGTGGTAAGCCCGATTTTTCAGCTGCAATGACAACGTCACCTGAGGTTGGAGACAAAATGATCGCAGCTGGAGAAGCACACACAGCTACTGCCGCAGGGCGAGAAATACCCATTGCGGTCATCATTGGGAACAGGGTCGCCATTAACAGAACGCCAAGACCGGTTGCTGAGCTCACCGCGAGAGACATTAAACAGGCAACAATGTATGCCGCGACCAACAAGATGTAAGGTGATTTGATAAACGAAAGCGGTTTAGAAAACTGTTTTACCACCACGTTATTGGCACCGATGTGGGTCATGTAAGAAGCAAAACCGCACAGCAACATAATTTGCATACCTAAGCCGCCGCCACGGTTTTGCAGCATGTATTTCACATACTCCATCGCATCGGTTAAAAGGTTGCCCGTTGTAACCATCTTTCCGGGCAGTACCTTGTGACCCAAGATACCCGTCAAAATCAATAGCAAAATCCCTGCGGTGAGTAGGATACCCGCAGGCTTATAGCCTTTAACGATGAAATAGCCGACCGCAAAGGTCACGACTAAGCCAATCAGAAGCTCAAGCATAGCAATCTCCAAAAATGTCCGTTTATTTCAAACTGTAAAATGTATGTCAGGAATTTACTGAAAATTAATTTGTAGCACGAGTTCAACTTGCACTTTGCATGATCTAAAGCAATAAAATTATCAATTATTATTGGTGAATAATTCTTAATAACGGCTAATTATTGACGTCTAAATCATGCGATAAGTGTATTTGTTGGATTTTTATTCTGCTAATGGGTGGTTTTGCGGTGACGCGAGATATTGGGTGGTGAAACTTAATCAAATCGTAGTAGAGAATTCTAAAATATATAAGGCCCCGGTTGGGGCCTTATCATAAATCGGAAGCGGGATCGCGTTAGCGGCTTCGAGTTGTACGGAATTCCGCTACCGCTTCATCCATCGCATGCGCTTGGCTAGAAACGGTGTCAACTTCGATGAGACATTGCTGAGCTGAACGCATATTGTTTTCAGAGATAGTATTGAGTTCTGAAATCGACTCACTCACGTGATTCATCACGCTGCCTTGCTCTTCAATGGCTGCAGCGATGCGCTGTGAGTTATCTTGGATCGTGTTCATATCGCGCAGGATTTGCTGCAAGCTTTCATCCAGTTGGCGCGAGGCGTGAAGTGTTTCTTGGCCTTGATCGTTACAGAGATCAATATCGTCAACCACTTGGCTCATTTGCGACTGAATGTTTGTCACCACGCGAGTAATCTCTTCGGTGGACTGATGAGTGCGTGTGGCGAGTGAACGAACTTCATCGGCAACTACCGCAAACCCACGCCCTTGCTCACCGGCGCGAGCTGCTTCAATCGCCGCGTTGAGTGCCAGCAAGTTAGTTTGTTCCGCAATGCCTTGGATAATACTGACTGCACCACCAATTTTTTCGACAAAAGCGTTAAGCGACGCAATCGAATGCTGGCTCTTTTGCAAGGTAGAAGAGAGTAGATCGATGTTCTTTACAGTCGTCACCACAACGCCACGACCATGTTCTGCATTGCGCGCCGCTTGGTTAACCCCTTCTACCGCCACATTGGTACTTTCAGAGATTTCACTGATGGTAGACACCATTTGCTGTACGGAAGTGGCCATTAGCCCCATGTGATCCGATTGCACGTTGAACTGTTCAATCACTTGCTCCAACTCGTTATGCATGCTCGAAGTGCTGGTGTATAGCTGATGAGATTTGGTTTGCGAACCGCTGATCAATTGCTCAAATTTATCCAACAATCCGTTGAAGTAACGTGCCACTGACGTGATTTCATCTTGGCCTTTGAGTTCGGCACGTAGAGAAACGTCGTTAGATTCTGCAATTTTCTGAATTACCAACAGCAATTGAGTCACTCGCATGTTGATCGAGCGGCTGATTTGGAAAATACCCAGCAAGATCACAAGTACCACACTCACCGTAACGGTTAACTTGATTGTGCCCATGGTTTGCTGTTTTTCATCGACGGCTTGAGTGAGTGTTTTTGAGAAGGATTTAAACATCTCTTCCACATCATGCGATTGTGCGCGTGTATTGCCTTGTAGCCCTTCGTTATATTTTAGGCCAATCACTTTTTCCTGAACCACAACGGCTTGAGCTGCTTTGATCAGATCTGAATATTGGCTAAGCGCTGCTGCGTTCACTGAACCTGTTAAAACCTGCTGATGAAAATCGGCCAGAGCTAATAATTCTTCAGCAGAAGCTTGATGTTTCGCTTGGTCCATCGCTTGGTAATAGTTTTTCCAAAGGCCACTTTCTGGATCCAATCCAAGGGTCTGATAAGCCTTGACCAACTGCTCAAACCCTTGCTTGTATTCAAGTAAGTCTGTACGTAATGCACTTGAGTCACCGAGTTCATATTTGTGCATGATGGCATCAAGTTCAGTTTGCAGGCTTAGGAATAGGTCGCTATTTTTTTGAAAAGTATCGAGATATTTCGCATCGCTACGCAGTAAAAAGTCTTTTTCGTTACGTCGTAAGTTGAGTAATCTTACTTCCAGTTTGTCGACTTGATTGATGGCTCGGTTGAGTTCATCGTTGGTGTGGGCAAATTGCGAGGTAGTAAAGAAGATAGCGATGGCCCCTAAAACGGCTATGATGCCCAAAGTATAAAGTTTATTGCGAATATTCATGGCGTTACCTATTTATTATTATTACTTCAGCAGACAATCTATAAATATAAATAGGTGTCTGAGTGCAAACTGTGCAGCAGTGTACTGAGAATAATTAAACTATCAATACTAGTGTTGTTCATCAGTCTCTGCTTTATATGAAATATTAATGACAATTTTATTACAAATGATTGGTGAAAATGTGTTCGGAGTCAATTTAAGCTTTTATGATGGATTCATATTTGATATGGATGGAACCTTGCTCGATACCATGCCTGCACATTTAGCAGCTTGGAAAGCGACAGCAGAACATTTCGATTTTCCTTTTGATCCTCAATGGCTTTACGGTTTAGGTGGTATGCCTAGTGCCAAAATTGCAATGCGTATCAATGAAAAACTGGGTTTATCGCTCGACCCAGAACAAGTGGCTGGATACAAAATGGATGTATTTGCCAGCATGGGCTTACAAGCCGAGTTGATTCCGCCAACCTATGAATTACTTTGTCAGTGGCATGGTAAGAAAAAAATGGCGATAGGGACGGGGAGCCAGCGAGACAGTGCGCTACGCTTGTTAAGCTCAGCACAAGTGCTGGATAAGTTTGATGCGATAGTCACTGCCACGGATGTTACGGAACATAAACCGCACCCAGAAACCTTTTTAATAGCTTGTGAGCTGATGAGTTTGCAACCTAAGCAGTGTCTAGTTTTTGAAGATACACAATTAGGGTTGCAGGCGGCTCATGCGGGCGGAATGGATTGTATGTTGGTGACGGAACAAGGTTTGGTGTTTTATCCACTACCGGCGTAAAAAAAAACTGCCTAGGCAGCTTTTTTGTGGAATGGTTTAGCGAAGAGTTTGTTTGGTAACTCTTCGCCTATACGTGACGTTATTCGATCGCCAGTAGCTCTACGTCAAAAATCAGTACGGCTGACGGTGGAATTGGGCCAGCGCCATTTTTTCCATAACCTAGATTACTTGGGACATAGAAGCGAGTCTTCTCACCAACCACCATCAGTTGAACACCTTCCTGCCAACCTTTGATCACTTGATTCAGCCCGAAACTGATAGGCTCACCACGCTCAACCGAGCTATCAAAGACGGTACCATCCAGAAGCTCACCATGGTAATGCACTTTCACACGGCTTTTTGGCCCTGGGTGTTCAGTACCTGTACCCGCTTGCAGCACTTCGTATTGCAAGCCGCTGTCTGTGGTGATGATGTTTTCGCGTTGCCCATTCTCGGCCAAAAACTGCTGTCCAGCAGAAAAGTTTGCATCGGCAGCTTTATGATTTGTCCAAGTGCGATAAATCATGAAGCCAGCGAGCATAAATACAACTAAGGGAATAATAATTTTAGACATAGAGCGTTTAACGTCCTTTAACAACGACACCTTTCTCGCTTGAAGAACACCTACAACCTTACGTTGTTAGGGCATACAGCCACGAGAGGAAAAAGAATGGGTGACATTCTAACTATGGATTATGTGATGGCAAGCAACACATTTGTAAATTGTTGTTGATGACAGATAAAGTTTTTGAAAATGTGCCGATAAAATAAAGGAGTTCAACGGCTGAGTGTTTGAAATGAAATTCTGGGTTTTGTGTGTTGCATTTTTGCTGACAGGCTGTGGTTCACTGGCCACTGATCGCATGTTTAATGACAATCTACTTGATGTCGCTCCGAAGGGGGATTTCGATGTGCGCTATCCGGAATGGGGTATGGCTCCACAGCTCAACACGGCTGGAGTGCAGGGGCCTTTAAAACAAGTTCGCACGTCAAGCTATGAAGCATTACGCCAGTTTCTTCTCAGTAACGGTATTGATCATGAAATCATGCCCGGTGATTACCCGATGATTAAGCTGAAAAACACCATTAAGTTTGATACTGGATCCGCCAAAGTTTCATCGCCATCCAAACAGTGGTTAGACCGAGTCGCGCAGTTCTTGGCTAGCGAATCTGGTATTGATATTGTGCTTGAAGGCCACACAGATAATACCGGTACTCAAAAGTTTAATGACACTTTATCTGAAAAACGCGCATCCTCAGTAAAGACCGCTTTAGTACAACGTCAAGTCGCTCAGAATGTCATTTACACTCGTGGCTATGGTGAGCATGTTCCAGCTTGCACCAACAAAACTAAAAGTGGACGGGCTTGTAACCGTCGAGTGGAAGTTCGCCTCATTCTTTCCTCAAACTGATCGGACATTGATTTCATTTTAAGCTTAAAAATGAGACGTCACTCATAACAAGCAGAAGCACTAAAAGGGCAGGTGTATGCAGTGCGTTTCCCTGTCTTTTTTGCATTCTTCAAACATTAACCCTATAAATTTTGATGTAATTCACGTTTGCGTATTCCATATGGTTTATCGGTTGAGTTTTAATTAACAAGTGTGTATACATTTTCGTTCATAAACTATAACTCAGAACAATAAGCAAAAATGTCAGCTCATTCAGCCTCAGCTCAACAAGAAGTCCTCGTTGGTGATCATGAACAATTGGTGTCAACCACCGACTTAAAAGGGGTCATCACCTACTGTAACGATACGTTTTGCCGTATTGCAGGGTTCAAATCCGATGAACTTTTAGGACAAAACCACAATATTGTTCGACATTCCTCCATGCCTAAAGCGGCTTTCGCCGATATGTGGCATCACCTAAAACAGGGACACGCGTGGCGTGGTATTGTAAAAAATCGCACGAAAACCGGAAGCTATTACTGGGTCGATGCGTATGTCACACCTATTTATGAACAAGGCAAAATTGCGGGTTATCAATCTGTTCGGGTGAAAGCACAAAGGCAATGGGTCGATATTGCGAATAAAGCTTATCAAGCTTTGCTTGCGGCGGAGAAAGCAGGCAAGCAGTTTCAACTCAAGCTCAATACTTCTGTTCGTTATGCGCTTCTGCTGGGGGCATTAATGTCTCCTGCATTGGCGCACGGATTTAGCGCCAGTGAAGGGTGGCAATGGCTGGCGAATTTAATGCCCGTTGGTGCTTTAGCTTTATTGTTCCGCCAAGAGTTACTGCATACACCACGTCAGTTGAAGCAGTTACAAAACGAATATGACAGTGTCAGCCGCCTTATCTATTCCGGTGCGCACCCGTTTTCTGTCGCGGATTACCACTTGAAAATGGCTTCAGCACGTATTCGTACGATTTTAGGCAGAATGATGGATTCAGCACGCCCGTTAGGCGATCTCGCCAATCAATTGAATTCGACCACTCAGGAAGTACATCAAGCACTTGCACTGCAAGATGGCAATATTCGCGCCGTGACTCAAGCAACGGATGAAGTTGAAAATGCGGCGGAACGAGTGTCTAGTCATACACAATCTGCACACCAGTTGATCAATCAAGTACAGACTCATTGTGATGACACTAAACAGAGCATTGAAACGACTCATCAGAACTTAGAGCGATTGGTACAACAGGCTGAGCATGCAACGTTGACAACCGTTAAGCTGAGTGAACAAGCGCAGCAAGTTGGGCAATTGATGAGTGAAATCGGTGGTATTGCTGAACAAACCAACTTGTTAGCACTCAACGCGGCTATTGAGGCTGCTCGAGCAGGTGAGCAAGGCCGCGGTTTTGCTGTGGTGGCGGATGAAGTTCGTGCGCTGTCTGGGCGCACGCAACGTGCAACGCAGCAGATACAAACCAGCATTGATGCCATGTTGGGCACCATTGATGCGTGGCGAAGTGACATTACCGCAAGCCGCGATCAAACCGAGCAATGTGCGAAAGATGCCAACACGACGTTGCAACAACTGCGTGACGTTGAGAGTGTGATGGGAGAAATGCAACGCGTGGTTGGTGAAGTGGCGAGTGCCGCCAAACATCAACGTGAATTAACTGCTGATGTGAATCAGCATATTCATTCTATCGCGAGTGCCGCGACTCAGAACTTGGCTGCCACACATACCGTTGAAGAATTAGCGGTAGCGATGAGCGGAAAAGTGACGGAATTTAGCGCGCTTTCAAGGCAGTTTGCAGAGAAATAAACTGAGTTTGATGACGTTGTTCTGACAGTAAAATGGCCACATGATGTGGCCATTTCTCTTTTCTATCCTTAATTCACCTGCGATGGATACAGGTGGATTGTTGCTTTAAACCGCAGCTTGCAACGGCTGGGTAGCGTGCATTTTTTGCTGTAGATAGGCTTCAACTTCTTCTATCACACTCGTGTCATGGCTCAAACCAAGCTTGGTTCTACGCCAGAAAATATCTTGTGCATGACGAGCAAACTCTTTATCCCACAGATAATCGATCTCTTTTTGGTAAAGATCGCCACTGAAGGCGATACCTAAATCTTCAATTCCAGTGACACCGGCAAGCAGTTGTTGAGTGCGGCTGCCATAACTGCGTAGCCACCGTTCAATCAAAGATTCGGCAATGAAAGGGAAAGCCGTGATCAACTGGTTTTTCAGCGCCGCGTGATCGAAACTTTCTCCGCCGGGTAGTGGAGCATTCGCTGTCCATGGCGCTTTCATATGCGGGAAGAAAGGCGCGAGGTGCTTCATGGCAGCTTCGCCCAGCTTGCGGTAAGTCGTCAGCTTGCCACCGAAAATGGACAGTAGCGGTGCTTCATCAGCCTGCTGATCCATTGATAAGGTGTAATCACGAGTGATGGCCTGCGGCGAGTTGGATTCATCATCACATAATGGGCGTACACCACTGAACTCGGCAACAATGTCTGAACGAGCAATTTCGCGCATAAAATGTTTATTAACGACAGAGATCAGGTAATCGCGCTCGGTATCGGTGATCATCACCTTTCTCGGATCGCCTTTGTATTCCACATCCGTTGTGCCGATCATCGAATACTTATCGAGGTAAGGGATGACAAACACAATCCGTTTATCTTCATTCTGCAGGATATAGGCTTGTGGCTCATCATGAATGCGCGGCACGATAATGTGTGAGCCTTGAATAAGGCGAATGCCATAAGGTGAGCTCACCTGTGCGTTGTCATTCAAAAATTGTTTCACCCAAGGGCCTGCCGCATTCACTAACGCATGGCTGCGACGCTCAAAACGCTGCTGAGAGTGTTCATCCAGCAGGGTGACATGCCACAAATCGCCCACACGTTGCGCTTTTTCGACAGTGCAATAGTTCAACACTTCCGCACCTTGTTCTTGAGCTTGCATTGCGTTGAGGATCACCAAACGCGCATCATCCACCCAGCAGTCAGAATATTCAAAGCCAATTTGCATTTCAGGCTTGGTCACTGCGCCTGCTTTCAAAGTGACTTTATGGCTCGCAGGAAGGGAAGTGCGCTTACCCAGATTGTCGTAAAGAAATAGACCGGCACGGATCATCCATGCAGGACGCAAGAAAGGACGATGTGGCAAACGAAAGCGCATTGGGGTGACAATGTGTGGTGCTTTTTTCAGTAGCACTTCACGTTCGGCAAGTGCTTCACTCACCAAACGAAATTCGTAATGTTCTAAATAACGTAAACCACCATGCACGAGCTTGGAGCTGGCAGAGGAAGTAGCACTAGCAAAGTCTTTGGCATCGTACAGGCCAACTTTTAGGCCACGGCCAGAAGCGTCAGCCGCAATACCTGCACCGTTGATACCGCCACCAACAATAATCAAATCGAGCACTTCATCTTGGGTAAAATGTGTTGAGCGAGCGTTCATTTTCTATCTCCGCGCTTAATTGTTTTTCGTTTTTGTTCTTTAATGTTCGTATGAAACCATTAAAGCGGTCAATAGAGCAATACTTACTGTGTAAAATTTGATCTCAATCATAAATGAAAGCGGATTTTTCCTTTTGAGACAGAAGTTCTAAAGGAAAAGTGTGATAGGCGAATTATAGGTAATGAAATTGCAGGTAATAAAAAGCCCACCATTGAAAGGCGGGCTTGGAGATAAAGTGCGAAGCCGTGGTTTATTTCGCAAACACGTCTTTGAAGTCACGCTTCAAGATTGGGTCGCGGCGTGCTTTTTTGATCTGCTTAACCATGTCTTTGACACAGTTGCTCAGTACTTGGTCGAGAAGTTGAGCGCGGTACGCGTCTTTATCTTCTTCGCTCATGTCTTTAGGAAGGTTCAGCGTTGGGAACTCTTCCATCACATTCAGGCCAGCAAAAGCTTGGCTTACGGAGATCAGCGCATGGAACTGTTCAAAGTTATCCAAGATGTTTTGCGCACTGGCTGGCAGTGCATCCCATGCCTCACGAACCACTTCTTCAGAGACTTCATGGATCGAAGTCACCATATGGAACATCGCTTCAGGCACCTGATCAAACTCTAGAACTTGACGCAGTTCAGGAGAGATGGATTCTAGGTCCACTTTTGGTGTTTCGGTTTGGTTTGTCTCAGACATGGAAAATTCTCATTAGAGTGAAAAACGCCATGCTAAAAACTTATCCCAAAATGTCAATACAACAGCGATAAATTGCTGTTCTGTGCACGTTTAACGCTTCTTTTACCACCAATTCCTCACCATTTTTCCTTTGTCTATTTCTTATTTTTTACAGATTTTTTTACGTCGAATTTTCTTACCGTGCGAAATTTTAAATAGGCCGATACGGTCTAGAGTAATAAGTATGGTGAATATCAATCACGGATTAATTAATGGATTTGGCGTTAAGCGAATGGATTATGGCACACAGCAGCTCATCACTATGGGTGTTTATCGGCATCGTCTTACTTTCTTATCTGCTAGAAGACGTGGCGATAGTGACGGCCGCTGGGTTAGCCAGTCAACACATTACTTCTCTGCCACTTGCTTTATTCGCGGTGTTTGTCGGCATTGCGACTGGGGATATCGCACTCTATTACCTTGGGCGTTACTGCCGCTACTTTCGTGGTGTGCGCTACCGGTTACTTACCAATTCGTATTTTCGAATGGTTCGCCTTCGTTTATTAGAAAGACCGTTTCTCAATCTCTTTATTATTCGTTTTATCCCAGGACTGCGCACGGTGGGCTTTACGTTAAGTGGTTATGTGGCTTTGCCGCTTCGGCTGTTTATGAGCACTGTGTTGATTGCTACAGCGCTGTGGACGGTGCTGGTTTTCTTCGCCATCTATCAATTAGGCAGTCAGGCTTGGTTTCAAGCCAGTGAATATCGTTGGTGGTGGTTGAGTCTGTTGGTTGTGTTTTTACTCGGTTTTAATCGTTTGTTCAGTGCCAAAGTTATTAAGGAAATAGCATGACGGTTCTCTCTTCTGTCGCTTATATCGCAGACAATAAAGTCAATGCAGGAATGCCTTTGCTGGAGGTGGATACTCACCGCGCCATTTCACCTTTCGAGTTTTTGCCGAGTTGGTTTTTTTATACCCCCGTCGTACTGCAAAGTTTGGCACTTGGTCTTTATTACCGTGATTGGCGTTTACCTTTAGTTGCTAACCCAACCATTCGTTTGAGCGGCATGGTAGGGGAGTCGAAACACGACATTCTCAGCCTTGCAGGAGAACATGCTCGCCACTGGATTTCTCCTTTCATTACTTGGACAGTCACTAGCCATGATCTTGATGTACAAGTTGAGATGGTTCTACAACGCTTATCACAAGCCGATTTGACTTTCCCCTTGGTGGCGAAACCAGATTTAGGTTGCCGAGGTGTCGGGGTCAAACTCATCCATAACCGTGAACAGCTGAGCGATTATCTGCATCGCTTTCCGCCGCAAGCCCGCTTTCTTCTGCAGAAAAAAGCACCTTATCGAGCGGAAGCAGGGATTTTTTATGTGCGTTTCCCCGGTGAAGCCCATGGTCGCATCATCTCTATGACCCTGAAATACGCACCGAGTGTCGTCGGTGATGGGGTACGTACATTGCGTGAATTAATCCACGCTTGTCCGCGTGCGGGGCAACTTGCCCACCTTTACCTGCCAAGACATCCCGACAAATTAGATTGGGTAGTGCCAGCGGGGGAGGAATTCCAATTGGCGTTTGCAGGTAGTCATAGCCGAGGTTCCATTTTCCGAAATGGCAATCGCTACATCACACAAGCTTTAGTCCACCGACTTGATGCGATCTTTGATGATTTTCCCGGTTTTCACTACGGACGACTGGATGTGAAGTTCAGCAATATTGATGCGCTGATGCGTGGTGAAGAATTCACTATCTTGGAAGTGAATGGCGCGAGCAGTGAAGCTGCGCATATTTGGGATCGTGATACTCCGCTTGGTGAGATTTTCTCCATGCTGCTTAAGCAATACCGCATTTTGTATGCAATTGGTGCAGAGCAGAAAAAAAGAGGCCACAAACCGCCAAGCTTGCGCTCACTTTTGCGAGCTTGGAAAGAGGAAAAACAATTGATTGGTCACTACCCAGAAACTGACTAGACCCGCAGAGGATTCAGTCAGGAGTCGATTAAGCCCAGACGAACTGAACTTTATTTGAGGACATTTTATGCTTGCTGTTACCCCTTTATCACGTCCATACCAATACTCAGCAGCCATACATGGTTGTTTAGAAACATTAGAGCAAGGCCGCGAGTTTTTAAGCGGCATTGAAGATGAACACTACACTTACATTGCTGAACCTTATGTCAGTAGCAGCATTGGCCAGCATTTCCGCCATTGGCTGGATATTTTTCATGCGCTGCGCGCGGCACCACAAACGGTGGATTATAACCAGCGCCGCCGCGGTCATCCGGTCGAATCATCTCGCCAAGTCGCACTCAATGAAATCGAGAGTTTGATCGAATGGTTAGAGGCCGATGACCTAGCTCCTAAAGACGAGATTGAAGTGGTGACGGAGGTTTCTCTATCGCAAGCCGAAATTTGCACATTTAACTCAACCCTAGAACGTGAATTGGCGTTTGCCGCGCTGCACGCTAATCACCATTTTGCGATGGCGAAAGTTGTCACCAGTTTGCTAGACGTAGAAACGTCGAGTGCATTTGGTATTGCTCCCGCAACAGCTACCTTCTTACGAGGAAATGCTTAATGTGTTCAGTCACTTGGTATTTGAATGACACGGGTTATCAAGTGTTTTTCAATCGAGATGAACAAAAAAGCCGAGCTTTGGCATTACCGCCAAAGCTTATTGAGCTGCAAGGTACATCGGTATTAATGCCGATTGATCCCCAAGGGCAGGGCAGTTGGATCAGCATGAATGAGCAAGGGTTGTCACTGTGTTTGCTCAATAACTATCAGGGCAAAGTGCCTGCTGGTCACTTGATCAGTCGCGGTTTATTGCTGAAATCCTTGGCGGGATTGACGGATGTTGAGCAAGTGACCTTAGCTTTCGAGCAACTAAACTTAGCTCGCTTTGCACCTTTCACTCTGCTGGCTTTTGATCCTCGGTTAACACAACACCACGGAGATGTACTGGCTTATGCATGGGACGGTGAAACGTTCAACTGTGCGCCCACCTCATCACCACTTTTTTCTTCTGGGGTTGAGTTGGCACAAGTACAGCGCTACCGCACAGAGATTTATCACCAGATAACGGCCGATGGGGTGACACCTGAAAAGCTCTTGGCTTTCCATTGTCATCAACATCCGCAGTTTTCGCATCTTTCCGTCGCTATGCAGCGCGAAGATGCACATACCGTGAGTTTTACTCATATCAACGTCAGTGGAGATCAGCAGGTAATGAGTTACCTCCCCGGCAGACCGACTCAACTGACAGAACAGATGTTGCAGCATCCGCAATATCAATTCCCTCAACTTATTTCACTTGTATCGTAAGGAGTTCGTAATGAAATATTGGTTTGGCTTAATCATGTTGTTTTTCAGTGCTTTGAGTGTCGCTCAAGATCAGATTTATACAGGGATCTTTAGTAATAAAGCGCTCGATGGTTACGATACTGTGGCTTATTTCACCGAAAACAAACCAGTAAAAGGTTTGCCACTGTTTAAAACGGAATACAAAGGCGCAGAGTGGTTTTTTGCTTCTCAGCAAAACCTCGATACGTTTGTGGCTGACCCTGAAAAATACGCACCACAATACGGTGGCTACTGTGCCTGGGCTATCTCTGAGAAGAATGATTTTGCGCCCGGAGATCCACAATATTGGGCAATCGAAGACGGTAAGCTCTACCTGAACTACGATAAGAAAGTCAAAGGTTTGTGGGATAAAGAGCGAGTTCATCATATCGAACAAGCTGACAAAAATTGGCCGACGTTGATCGGTAAGGAATAAGCGATGAAATTCCAACTCAGCAAAACGTTACCAGCGGCATTTATTGCCTTTGTGTTTGTACAATCGTTGTTTTACAAATTTTCCGGATCCTACGAAACCCAGTTTATTTTTAAAACGCTAGGTGGATGGTCTGGTTTCACTTGGTTTGGCGATTGGGGAGCATACTGGATTGGCAGTGCTGAGTTGGTTGCTTCGATTCTTCTGTTTACGCGTTGGCATGGTTTAGGTGCGCTGATGGCGGTAGGCATTATGAGTGGTGCAATCTTTTTCCACCTCTTTACTCCGTTGGGCGTAGTTATGCCGGAATTTAACGAAGTCGGCGAAATGGTGGGTAATGATGGTGGATTGTTATTCGTCATGGCTTGTTTGGTTTGGCTCAGCGGGGCGTTTTTAACTATCCGTGATTGGCGCTCAATGGACAGCAGCTTACACAAAATGCTCGGCGCAAAAGGAGTTTGATGATGCAAACACACCCATTTCGTTTACCGCGCTATACCCCGTTTGGAGTGATAGAAAAAGGAGTGGAGCTAGCCACTGGGCTAAGCAAACTTGAGCGTTACTATCAGCAACGACCTGCTACACACGATGGTTTTGAATTTATGCGTTACACCCTTGATGCGCTGAATGTGCATTACCAAGTGGATAGGGGCAACATTGAACAGATCCCAGCACAAGGGCCAGTGGTGATTGTTGCTAATCATCCACTTGGTGCCATCGAAGGGGGTGATTTTGGCGGATCTGGTTGGGCAAGTTCGCAAAGATGTAAAAGTGCTCGCCAATCAACTGCTCAAACGCTTACCTGAAATCGAACCGCTGTTTATTGGTGTAGATGTGTTTAATAGCGCACAAGCGAGTAAAACCAATGCTCGAGGGATCCGTGAAGCACATCGTCACCTTTCTGAAGGTGGTGTATTGATCGTGTTTCCTGCCGGAGAAGTATCAACACCGCAGAAAGAAACCGGACAGCTGAGCGATATCGACTGGAGCCAGTCAGTCGCCAAGTTTATTCAGCGTAGTCAGGCGACCTGTGTGCCGATTTATATTAACGGTCGCAACAGCTCTTGGTTTTATCGCGCGGGGCGAATTCATCCACTTCTGCGTACTGCCATGTTAGGCAGAGAGCTGCTGAATAAGAGTGCGAGCACTATTTCACTCTGTATTGGTCAGCCTATCCCTTATGCAGAATTAAAAGAATTCGCTCAAGATGAAGATGTGGTGAATTATTTGCGGCTCAACACCTATTTGATGAGTCCTAATGGGCAAGTAGAACCTGCGAAAATTTCTTTTGCCACTCCGGTGATTGACCCATTATCCAAAGCAGAGTTAATCGCGGAGCTTGCGCAGTTGGATAAGCAAGCGACTTTGCTCGAGCAAGGCGAGTTCACAGTGTATTGCGTACCTTCAACCCAAATCCCGCTCATGATGCAGGAGATTGGACGCGTGCGTGAAATCAGTTTCCGTGCGGTCGGCGAAGGCAGTGGTCATGCTTGTGATGTGGATGCGTATGATCAGCATTATTGGCAACTGTTCGTTTGGAATCGAGAAAAGAGCGAGCTGGTTGGCGCTTATCGCATGGGCTTAGTAGATAAGATTGTGGCGGAAAAGGGGCTGCAAGGTCTCTATTCCCGTAGCCTGTTTCATTACGATCAAGCTTTCTTGGCAACCTTGGATAATGCGATTGAGCTTGGGCGCTCGGTGGTGGCTGAGCAGTATCAACGTAATCTCAACTCGTTGCTTTTGCTCTGGAAAGGCATTGCTCGTTTCGTGGAATTGAACCCACGTTATACCCATTTGTTTGGCCCGGTCAGTATCAGTAATGATTACAGTCCGGCCGCTCGACAGCTGATGGCGGCGACTTTATCCATCCATCACTATGACAGAAATAAAGCGGCGTTGGTCAGTCCATCAACCCCTTTGCGAGCCGGAGCAGAAGTGTTCTGGCAAAAAAGCCTTTTATCCGCACTTGCCAGTGTCTCTTTGCTCTCTAAAGTGGTTGCACGTATGGAGCAGGGCAATGGGCTGCCTGTGTTATTGCGCCAGTATCTCGGCATGAATGGCAAGTTAGTCTGTTTTAATGTTGATCCTGCTTTTAACGATGCGTTAGATGGCTTGATTGTGGTGAATTTGAAGCAAGTACCACTGAAAACGTTGGCTAAATACATGGGTAAAGAAGCGGCGCAAAATTACCTTGGCGAGGCTAAGTAGCAAACATAAGACAGCACAACCGACAGGGATTGACTATGGTGATTGAGGATGTAATTCAAGCCCCATAGATTCACCTGTGACAGATTTCTGGTGGTATGGGGCATAACAAACAGAGGTGACACCATGCAAAATAACCCAGTCGGTTGGTTTGAAATTTATGTCAATGATATGGAACGCGCAAAGAAATTTTATGAAACCGTCTTGAAGGTTTCCCTAGAAGAACTGCCTAATCCAACATCGATGCCTATACAAATGTTCAGTTTCCCTGCCAATATGGAAAAATATGGCGCATCTGGCGCGTTGGTCAAAATGGAAGGCATTTGCGCTGGTGGAGGCGGAACACTGATTTATTTCTCATGTGATGATTGTGCTGTTGAACAAGAGCGAATTGTCGCCGCAGGAGGACAAGTCCACACGCCGAAAATGTCGATCGGCCAATTTGGCTTCATTACTTTAGCGGTGGATACCGAAGGCAATATGTTTGGTCTGCATTCGATGATGTAGTTTTGTGCACTCTTGTATATTAATTCCTTAAATCATGGCGAGCTTATAAACTCGCCATTCATCACTGTTTGCAATGACTAATGCTAAATTTAGATAGACGATGAAAATATAGAGCGGCACGTATAACGTTGATAAGATGTGTCAAATTATTGTTCGGTGAGCAAATATGTCTGAAGCAGAAAAAACGTCTAGGAAACTGAGTGTGTATATTCTTGCTACCATATTGGCCGTATGGATTTATAGCCTATGGTCTGATCGGGTTACACCGATTACCAGTAACGCAAAAGTACATAGCTATTTAGTAAGAGTTGCACCAGAAGTCTCCGGAAATATTGTTGAAGTCGGTGTGATAGATAATCAAATTGTTGATGCGGGTGAGCCTCTTTTTAAGATTGATCCGAGAAATTATAAGATTGCAGTTGATGTTGCTCAGGCAAATCTTGCTATTGCGGGACAAAGCATTGGTGCGAATACTGCAGCAGTTGAGGTGGCTCAGGCGCGTGTGGTTGATGCTCTTGCAGCTCGTGATAATGCTAGAGAGCAAGCCAATCGAACGGCGACTTTGGTTGCTCGTGGAGTTTCAAGCAAAGCAGATCTAGACAATGCAATCGAGTTGAAGGACAGAACTCAAGCCGGATTAGAAGTGGCACAAGCCTCTCTAGTTCAGGCAAAACAAAATCTGGGACCAACGGGAGCAAATAATCCACAAATATTGGCTGCCATGGCTAATTTAGAGAAAGCTCAACTCGATCTAAAGAAGACAGAGGTTTTATCCCCATCTCGTGGAATTGTTACTAACATGCAGTTAACTGTTGGGCAATTAGCCACTGTTGGTACACCAGTAATGACATTTATTGACCCTCGTAATGTGTGGATTTCTGCATTGGCGAGAGAAAACTCAATAGAGTTTATCCGACCGGGTCAGAAGGTGAAAATTGTATTAGATGCGCTGCCAGGCCGAGTATTGACAGGAACCGTTGAGAGCATTGGTTGGGGAACCGGTGGCAGTAATGATGTTGATCCTACTACCGGATTTATTAACGCAGGTTCAACAGGCTTCACGCCACAACGCTATCCAATAAACATTGTTTTTGATAATACAGATGAACTCACGAATATCCGCTATGGTTCACAAGCTACAGTCGCATTTTTTACTGAACAAAGTTCGGTAGGTGAATGGTTAGCGAGTCTTTGGATGAGAATCTTGAGTATTTGGACTTATGTTTCATAGCGCTGCTAACCCCATAATTCGCTTGGTTTTTGCTCCGACTTTACTGCTATTTTATTTAACAGTTCAGGGAGCTTTTATGCCAGTGCTTGCTCCGATGTTTGTGGTGATTTTTCTTACGATCATGTCATCAAGGCCACCTTTGTCCATGATGCTAAAATTGCTGGTCGTCTTGCTGTTGGTCGGTGTTGGTATTATCGCTGTCGGTGAAGTACTAATTGATTCACCGACAGGTTTTGGATTGTTTTGTTGGGTTGCCCTGTTTTGGAGCTTTTATCGAAGCCATAAAGATCCCAAAGATATTTTTGCTACTTTTTTGTTACTGTTTGTGGTTATCACAAGTGTGATCAATCTACAGTTTGGGGTATCCATCTCGAGTCTCCCTTTGGTGTTGTTGGAGACTTTTGTTACAGCTTTGGCCGTTACCTACATCAGTTTCTTGTTGTTTCCTGGAGATGAGAAAGATATTTTGCCGGATGAGCAAGATATGCAAGGGGCAGAACTTCATTTTGGGTTGATCGCATTCAAAACCACGATTTTATTTGTAAGCTTGATGGCGCTTATTGGGACGGGCAGTTCACAAACACTCCTTATTGTAATCACGATCGGCAGTATGATTAAAATTCCTATCTCTCGAGATCAGCGAATTTTCCGAAATAATCGGTTAATTTCTACAACGGTCGGTATTTTGAGCACCATACCTATCATGTTGGTTCACACTGGCGGGTTCCCGATGTGGGCAACGTTGGGCATTACCTGCTTTTTGGGGCTTCAATTGGCGTGTTATGCGATTCGTAAGCAGTGTCGGCGGAGTATTTATCAACTACTGTTTATCAATTTTATTGTTTTGGTTAGCCAAATTATCTCATATCTAGGTAGTGAAGCTTTGATGGCTGAGCTAACACGATTAGCTTCGATTTTGGTGGCAATAATTATTGCGACGGTGATCCTCAATCTTGTTCCTATCAGTCCAGTGGTTACGAAATCTTCCTAGCGATCACCCCGCCAGTAGTGGGCGGGGTTTCTCACCTTAACTCTTCAATTTTATTGCTGAAGAGCTCACTACTACCAACAGCAGTTATGCCTTAGCAAACTTATAAGTGCGATAACCGCCAATCAGATTGCGCGCTTTAAAGCCGTTATTGACCAGCTGACGATATGCTACGTTACCGCGTAACCCAACTTGACAATAAATTACGATCTCTTTGCCTTTCGGCAGCTCATTCATACGCTGACGCAACTGGTCAACAGGAATGTTGATTGCGCCGGGCAGGTAGCCTACGTTTTGTAGCTCCATTGGGTTACGTACATCGAGTAACACTTGATCCGCAGTGAGGTTATCGATCTCATCAAAGTGAATCGCTTTCGCATCGCCTTTGATTAGGTTGGTGGCCACGAATGCCGCTTGGTTAATCACATCTTTCGCGCTACCAAACGGTGGAGCGTAGGTCAGTTCAAGGTGCTGTAACTGCTCAACCGTCATGCCTGCACGTTGTGCAACCGCCATCACGTCGATACGTTTATCGATGCCATCTTTACCCACGGCTTGTGCGCCGAAGATTTTACCCGTCTGCGGATCAAACAGCATCTTGAAGGAAACCACTTCAGCGCCCGGGTAATAGCTCGCATGGCTTGCGGTGTGCACATAAACTTTTTCGTAAGCAATGCCTTCACGTTTTAGCTGCTTCTCGTTTTTACCGGTCGAAGCTACAGCCAAATCGAAGATCTTACAAATCGCGGTACCTTGTGTGCCTTGGTAGCTTTCGTTGCGACCAAGCATGTTATCCGCAGCCATACGACCTTGACGGTTGGCAGGACCTGCCAGTGGAACCAGCGTTTGTTTACCTGTGATAAAGTCTTTCTCTTCAACCGCATCACCGACCGCGTAAATCGATGGATCGCTGGTTTGCATCTGCTCGTTGACCCAAATGCCGCCGAGTTCACCAAGCTGCAAACCCGCTTCAGCGGCCAGTTTGGTTTCTGGGCGTACACCAATCGCCATGATCAGAATGTCAGTAGTCAGTGTTTCACCATTACTGAGCACCAAATCCAGTTCGCCTTCCACATGCTTATGTTCAAGGTATTCACCAGATTCTGTGCTTGGCAGAGTTGCAGCCGGTTTAAACTCAACCGATTTCAGAGCCACGCCTAAACGTAGATCGATGCCTTTAGCGCGAATTTCAGCATGAGCAAAGCCCGCCATTTCACGATCGACTGGTGTCATCACCTGATCGGCCATTTCAATCAGCGTGGTTTTGATACCGAGTTGATGAAAGGCTTCCATCATTTCCAGACCGATAAAACCACCACCCACAACAGTGGCATGCTCTGGCTTATTCATTTGCAGAGTCTGGATGATCTTATCCATGTCTGGAATGTTACGCAGTGAATGCGTCAGTGGGTTTTGAATACCCGGAATCGGTGGAACGACAGGGCCTGCACCGGGAGAGAGCAGCAGAAAATCATAGCTTTCATCATACTCAGATTGGTCGAGCAGATTACGTACCGTAATGGTTTTTGCCGCACGATTAATACGCAACACTTCATTCATAGTGCGGACATCCACATTAAAACGCGCTAAAAAACTCTCTGGCGTTTGCAGCAGCAAATTGCTGCGCTCTTTGATGTCACCACCGATGTGATATGGCAAGCCACAGTTGGCAAAAGAGACATAAGGGCCGCGTTCAAACATGATGATTTCAGCATCTTCGCTGAGTCGACGAGCACGAGCCGCTGCGGAAGCACCACCTGCAACACCACCAATAATCACTATTTTCGTCATGAGTTACTCCAAGTCAGTTGCTAGATCCCAACACACCATCTCGATAAGACAGAGTGTTGGGTTGTCATTAACGTAATCCTAGTTTCTTGAGAAAGAATGCGGCAGGACAAAAGCCCGTGAATGCGCTTTGGATCAGGTTTACGCCCACAAATACTGTTAGCCACAGAAAATTAGGGTGAACAAACCAAGTGAGAATGACTGAAAGCAGAACCATACTGCCAGCTAATACTCTTACACCGTTTTCAATCGTCATGTTGGTAACCTCCGTTGTTGTTTGTTCAAAACTATACGCCCATAAATTAGATGTGTCTAATTTAAAATAAACTAAATTGATTTTGTCTAAATAAGAATTGACTAATATAAATATATTTGTATGATCTCGTTAAATTTTAGTTAGAGGATAAGCCATGACTGAACAAGCCAACGTCAACATTGAAATTGATGAAATGAAGAAAAATGCCGTTGAAGTTGCAGAGTTATTACGCGTGATGGCTCATCCAGAACGGCTAATGGTGCTGTGCCAATTAACTCATCATGAGATGGGGGTGGGGCAGCTACAGCAAGGTTCAACGTTAAGTCAATCAGCGTTTTCTCAGCATCTCACAGTGCTGCGTAAGCACGGCATTATTCAAGCGCGTAAAGAATCGCAACAGGTTTTTTACCGCTTGGCAGACAGCCGGATCACGGCATTGATCGAAAGTTTACAGAATGTGTTTTGTCGATAATTAAGTAGAGGAAAGTATGACGTTTTCTATTCCTTGGGATTCGTTAATTGGAGGAATGTTTTTAGGGATTTCAGCGACATTGATGTTGCTAATGAACGGAAAAATTGCCGGGATCAGTGGAATTTTGGCTGGCTTGTTGACCCCAAAATCGCGGGACTTTGCATGGCGACTGCTGTTTGTGGTTGGCATGGTTGCCGGCGGTGTAATGGGGGCAACGGTGTTTGGCCATCATGTACCTACCGATTTTGGTGTGAGTAGTGTTGTGCTTGCAGCTGCGGGTTTATTGGTTGGCGTGGGTACACGATTGGCCAATGGCTGCACCAGTGGACACGGGATCTGCGGTATTGGCCGCTTATCTAAGCGCTCCATGGTGGCAACAGGCGTGTTTATGACGGTTGCTGCAATCACGGTTTTCGTTCGTCTTCATCTGATGTAAGTGGCTTGGTATGAATAACGTTTTGTTTCGTGCGACTTCGCTGGTCGCTGGCCTCTTATTTGGCTTAGGTATGGTGGTATCAGGCATGGCTGATCCGGCCAAAGTGATTGGGTTTCTGGATGTCGCAGGCGCTTGGGATCCAAGCTTGATGTTTGTTATGGGTGGTGCTTTAGCAGTGTTCATGCCTGCTTATTTTTTACTGATCAAATCACAAGCCAAACCCGTGAATGCCAAAGTGTTCTGCTTGGCAAATAACACCAAGATTGATCGTCGGTTGATCTCTGGCTCTGTGATCTTTGGTTTGGGTTGGGGTTAGGTGGGGATTTGCCCGGGGCCGATTGTCTCTAGCCTTGCTTTAGGCAACATAGGCGCGTGGGTGTTTTTTCCTGCCATGATGGTTGGCTTAGGACTCACTAATTTGTTGATCCGTATTAGAAATCGTAAAGAAACTCAGACACAAATCGCCTAATGCAACTAGTGTATTAGGCGAACATTCAGGAAATCGCTACCCAACCCGTTTGGCATGCTCACGATGCAGTGTTCTTAAGTGGGAAGGGTAGAATCTGCGAGGGAAGATGATGAAAGCATTAACTTGGAGTATCGCACTGATCTTGGCTTCTTCGGCTTACGCTCAAAATCAAGACAGTAGCGAGCTGTTTACCGTGAAAAAAGAGTCGATCTCGCAGGTGGTCGAACTGGATGGTGTTGTGCAACCTGTCAACCAAGGTTCTTTGGCGGCACAAACCTCGGGGCGAGTGGTGGGGCTGTATGTGGATGTTAATGACTACGTCAAAAAGGGCCAAGTTCTGCTAGAAATTAGCGCTGTTCAACAATCCGCCTCGCTAGATGCTGCTAAAGCCCAATTGGCGAGTGCCAATGCCCAAAACCGAGAAGCGCAAGCGCAGTTAAACCGCTATCGCCAACTTTTCCCTAAAGGGGCGATTTCCAAAGATCAAATGGACTCTGCTGAAGCTCGGGCACGCAGTGCGGATGCTGCAGTGAAATCGGCACAAGCTGCGGTGGAACAAGCCAAAGAGTCTTTGGGTTATACCAATATCACCGCTCCTTATGATGGAATTGTTACCAAGCGCATGGTGGAGCTGGGTGAAACCGTTGCCCCGGGAACACCACTGCTCAGTGGTTTTTCGCTCGATGAACTGCGAGTGGAAACTGAAATTCCGCAACGCTATCAACCATTCGTTTCTCAAGTGGATCAATTTACTGTGCGTACAGCGCAGGGTACTTTGCTCAAACCGACCGAATTCAGCTTGTTTAGCTATGCCGATCCACAATCACATACCTTCAAAACTCGCCTTGAGCTGCCTGAAAAAACGGCTGCACTTGTCCCCGGCATGTGGGTAAAAACCGAATTCAATTACGGTCAACGTGAAGTATTAGTAGTGCCCAACAGCGCCGTGTTACGCCGTGCGGAACTGAGCGCCGTATACCGAGTCGATAACGGTCAACGCGCACTCAACCCCGTACGTTTGGGGCAAGTTTATGGTGACTATGTCGAAGTCCTTTCTGGTCTTGAACAAGGTGACGTGGTCGTAACGCCGGCAGTAACAGCAAAAGGTGAATGATATGGACAGTCGACTCGGTATTTCGGGTCGCATCGCTGCGGCCTTTCAAAATTCAGCCATGACGCCACTGCTCGCCTTAGTCGGTTTGTTGATGGGGTTATTTGCGGTCATGGTGACTCCGAAAGAAGAAGAACCGCAGATTGATGTGACCTTTGCTGATGTCTATATTCCGTTTCCCGGCGCTTCCCCTCGGGAGGTGGAAAGTTTGGTCACCTCACCGGCAGAGCAAGTGATTTCCGAAATTGAAGGGATCGATAAGATCTACTCTTTCTCTCAGCCGGATGGCGCAATGATTGTTGCCATTTTCAAAGTTGGCGTACCGCGTAATGATGCGGTAGTACGTATCTACAACAAGCTCTATTCCAACAAAGATTGGATGCCACAAGGCGTTGGTGTGGGTGAACCCATCATCAAACCGAAAGGGATTGAAGATGTGCCGATTGTCACCATTACTTTGGCGGATAAGAGTGATCGCTTCGATCAACAGCAACTGACGCAAGTCGCCCACGGTTTAGAAACCGAGCTCAAACGCATTCCGGGCACGCGCGATATCTACACGGTGGGCGGACAAAATACCATTGTCGATGTGCGTCTTGACCCCGCTAAAATGAACAGCTTTGGCATTACGTTAGATCAGTTGAATCAACATTTGCCTGCCGCCAATCAAAGTTCACCTATGTTGCGTTTAACCCACGATAACCAAGAGTTTCCGGTGCAAGTCGGTCAGTTTTTAACTCGTGTGGAAGAGGTGAAACAGTTGGTGGTTGGGCTGCATAATGGCACGCCCGTTTATCTGGAAGATATTGCGACCGTTTCCTTTGGTGTCAACACGCCCACTCAAAATGTATGGACGGGGGATCGCGAAGGCATTCATCCTGCGGTCACTATTGCGGTGGCCAAAAAAGGTGGTGAAAACGCGGTCGATGTGGCTAAAGCGGTGGAAGCCCGTTTAGTCAGCCTTGAAAACCAACTGATCCCGCAAGGGATTGATGTAGATATTACTCGCGATTACGGACAAACTGCCGCCGATAAAAGCAATACCTTGATTGGTAAACTCGCCTTCGCCACCACGGCGGTGGTGATTTTGGTGCTGCTGACCATGGGCTGGCGTGAAGCGATTGTGGTTGGTATGGCAATCATCGTTACCCTGATGATTACTCTATTTGCATCTTGGGCGTGGGGTTTTACTCTCAACCGTGTGTCGCTGTTCGCGCTGATTTTCTCCATTGGTATCTTGGTCGATGATGCCATTGTGGTGGTGGAGAACATTCATCGGCATATGGCGATGGGCAAACGCAAGTTATCGGAACTGATCCCTCCTGCGGTAGATGAAGTCGGTGGGCCAACCATTCTTGCCACCCTAACCGTTATTGCGGCCTTGCTGCCGATGGCATTCGTGTCAGGTTTGATGGGGCCGTACATGAGCCCAATTCCAATTAACGCTTCAATGGGGATGCTCATCTCCCTTGCGGTGGCCTTTGTGCTTTCCCCTTGGCTGGCGGGTAAATTCCTTAAAGCGGGACATCATCAGGAAGAAGGCAAAGCGGCGAATGGCATCTTCCACAAAATTATGTCGCCTTTTGTCACTGCACCAAAACAGGGGCGTAACCGACTGTTTTTGCTACTGATCATTCTGGCTTTGATTGCGGGATCGGTGTTGTTGCCAGTGTTCCAAGCGGTCGTGCTGAAAATGCTGCCGTTTGATAACAAATCGGAATTCCAGATTGTGCTGGATATGCCCGAAGGCAGTTCGCTAGAAAAAACGCAACGGGTGCTGTTTGAGATGGGCGCGGCGCTGAATGACGTTCCTGAGGTTCGTGATTACCAAATCTATGCCGGAACGGCCGCACCAATTAACTTCAACGGCTTAGTGCGCCATTACTTTATGCGTAACCAAGCCAACCAAGGCGATATTCAAGTGAACTTACTGGGACGCAAAGAGCGCGACAGAGATAGTCATACGATTGCCAGCCAACTACGCCCGCAACTGAATGAAATTGCGCAGCGCTTTGGTGGCAAAGTGAAAGTGGTGGAAGTGCCGCCGGGGCCGCCAGTTTGGTCGCCGATTCTGGCGGAAGTGTATGGTCCAACCCAAGAAATCCGTAACGAAGCGGCACGCCAAGTGCGTGAGATTTTCCGTGAAACGAAAGATATTGTTGATGTGGACATGTACCTGCCGGAAATGCATGAAAAATGGCAAGTGGTGATTGATCGCAGTAAAGCTGCGCATTTCCAAGTGCCTTATGCCTCGATTGTCGATGCGCTGGCGACCGCGGTGGGCGGTAAACCCATCACGTATCTGCACAGTGAGCACAGCAAATACCCGATTCCGATCCAGATTCAAGCTGCAGAAACCGCCAAAGTGCGTTTAGAGCAGGTGCTGAATATGAAAGTGGGTAGCAGTAATGGTTATGCTTATCCGCTTTCCGATCTGGTTGAAGTACGCCAAACCCGTATGGATGATTACATTGTGCACAAAAACCTCGTGCCTATGGTGATGGTGGTCGGTGATATGTCCGGCAATTTGGATAGCCCACTGTATGGCATGTTTGAGATTGGTTTCGCGCTTGATGAGCAAATGGGGTTGGATCAGTACTACATCCATCAACCGGACGGCCTAAGCGGTGTTGCTGTGGCATGGGATGGCGAATGGACGGTGACTTACGAAACCTTCCGCGATATGGGCATTGCCTACGCTGTGGGGATGGTGCTGATTTATCTGTTGGTAGTTGCGCAGTTCAAATCTTACCTTGTACCGCTGATTATCATGGCTCCGATCCCGCTGACCATTATTGGTGTCATGCCCGGCCATGCGTTGTTGGGGGCGCAATTTACTGCCACCTCCATGATTGGGATGATAGCGTTGGCGGGGATCATTGTGCGTAACTCAATCTTGCTGGTGGACTTTATTAACCAACAGGTAGAGCAGGGCATTGAGTTCTCAGAAGCGGTCATTCAATCTGCGGCAGTGCGGGCAAAACCGATTATGCTGACGGCGTTGGCGGCCATGATTGGCGCGGTATTCATCCTTGATGATCCTATCTTTAATGGTTTGGCGATCAGCTTGATCTTCGGGATTTTCGTCTCCACCGTACTGACCTTGTTGGTGATCCCTGTACTCTATTATGTGGTGATGCGTAAACGCTTCGCGGCACATTAACTCAGAGTTACGAGAAAATTTATGGATAGGGGCTGGCCATTAGGGTCAGCCTCTTTTTTTGATTAATGAGCCAGAAACGGCAATTGAAAAGTGCTAAAGGGTTTTCAAACCTCATTTTCAAGGCTGCATTATCAAATAATTTTTGAAAATGAATTAAGCAGAGGGTGGTTTCTTGTTTCGAGTCAGTCAGATATCTTAGCGTCATCTCGAAAGTCATCATCCTTAGGAGTGAAAAATGAATATTGTTCAAGCGTCTCAGTCTCGCTATTCCACCAAAGCGTTTGACGCAAGCCGCAAGCTGTCTGAACAGCAAGTTGCGGATATTAAAGAGCTAGTACGCATGAGTGCCTCTAGCGTGAACTCTCAGCCTTGGCATTTTATTCTGGCTGGCAGTGATGAAGGCAAAGCGCGTATTGCGAAAGCCGCGCAAGGCCAGTTCTCATTCAACGAGCGTAAAATTCTGGATGCGTCACACGTAATGGTGTTCTGCGCGAGAACCGATATGGATGAAGCTTATTTGCTGTCTCTGCTAGAAAGTGAAGATAAAGATGGCCGTTTCGCGAACGAAGAAGCCAAAACCGGCATGCATGGTGCGCGTAGCTACTTCGTAGGTCTACACCGTGAAGCGCTGAATGACGTACAACATTGGATTCAAAAACAAGTTTACCTGAACGTAGGCACACTGCTTCTCGGCGCTTCGGCAATGGGCATTGATGCAGTGCCGATTGAAGGTTTTGATGCACAGGTTCTGAACGAAGAGTTCGGCTTGACTGAAAAAGGCTTCAACAGTGTCGTGATCGTTCCACTGGGCTATCACAGTGAAGACGACTTCAATGCCAAACTGCCAAAATCACGTTGGCCAGCGGAAGCGGTCTTTACCGAGCTGTAAGCCATGATTCATCTGTTAGCGGAAATCAAAGCTTTCCCCGATTCGGTAGAGCAAGTACAAGCGCTGCTTGAGGCTCTACTCGAACCGAGCAGAAACGAAACGGGTTGTTGCCAATACGAGCTGTATCGCGACAACTCGATCGAAGGGCTGTTTTTAATGCAGGAAATCTGGTGCTCGGAAGAGAGCTTGCAAAAGCATCAGCAGAGTGAACATTTTCAGCATTTTCAGCAACAAATCAGTGAACGTGAAGTGCTGGAATACCTTCAACTACGCCCACTGAGTTTTGTTGGCTAATACGGCCTTAATGCTCTCGTGCTTCTATGGCTGTCAGTACCGTTTGACGTTGCTGGCAGCCTTTGCCACGTATGTATTCCTGAAATGCACGAATGGTCGGGGTGATCAAACGTCGATCTGCGCACACCATGTAAATTGGCACTGGGCCACTTTCCCACTCTGGTAAAATGCGTACTAATCTTCCGTCAATAATGTCCTGACTAATATCCATCAAGGATTTATTGGCGATTCCTTTGCCTTTTACTGCTAATCGGTGTACCACATCGCTATCATTACAAGTCGGGTTGCCTTGTACAACGACGCTGTGTGTTTCTCCATCACGGCTTAAAATCCACTTGTTGTGCAGCGTATCAGCAATCATGAAGCACAAGCAATTGTGATGTTGCAAATCGTCGGGATGAAGAATGGGAGGGTGAGTCGCTAAGTAATCTGGCGATGCACACAACACACGCTCATTCGAATCACACAACAGCATTGCCACCAAATTCGAATCTGCAGGTTTACCATAACGAATCGCGATATCGACCGGATTGGTGTACATGTCGGTCAAACTGTCGGAAAGCTCCAATTTCACCGTGACGTTTGGGTGCAGGGCAATAAACTCCTCAATCCAATCAAGCAGCAAATTGCGCCCTAAATCAGAAGGTGCACTAATGTGCAACTGACCCGCTAATTGGCCACGAGCACAGGCGATTTGATCTAAACCTTCTTGTAGAGTGGCAATCGCGCTTTGGGTTTTGGCGAGGAAAATTTCCCCCTCGTGTGTTAAACGGATATTGCGCGTTGAACGCACAAACAGAGGAAACTGCACTTGCTCTTCCAAACGGCGAATGGCGGCGCTCACGGCGGCAGTTGTGAGGGATAAGCTGTTGGCGGCTTTAGAAAAACTGCCTTGCGCGCCGTTTCGACAAACAAATTCAAATCATTGAGTGCTTTCATCTTTTTAGCCTATTGAGCTATTTCTAGAGCGGGATCCATGTGCTGAATGATCTCCACTGTTTGATACGCTTGCCAACGCTGCTGTGCGCAAGCATCACCGCCTTGTGCTTTGCGCTGATAGTGCTGCTGTAACTGCTGTAGATAGCGCTGCGCGATCTTCTGTTGATCTTCATTTGTCACATGCCAAAGTGCTTCACCAACACAAGAAAGACCATGTACTGCAGGCGAGTTTGGATTGATCTGCACATGCAGCAGCTCATAAATGCGTTGGTTTTCTTCCACTAGAAGTTCGCATTTCAGCTCAGCATTAAGCGCGATTAACTGCTCACGCAACGTATAAGTGTGGTGAACAGGGCAGAGCAGCAGGTCAAGGGGCGTTGCCGGATGGCGCTTGGCGAGCTCAGCAATAAATTCCGTCATCAAATCACCGCCAACACCTGCGATGATCACCAAATGCGATCCTGCGTTTGCTTCGAGTGGCAAATCGCGCACATCTAGGCAGTAAGTGCGCCAGCGCGGTGAGTTGGTCGTTGCAGGAAAATAGCGTGTTAAATCGAGAGTGACCTTCTCAATCAAAGAGGGAACGATATCGACAAAATGCACTGTGGTGCTAGGGTGCTGTTTGAGTAACGCCGCACCGAGTAAGCCGTGGTCGCAGCAGCAATCCCAAATATGGTCGTAGTCGCGCTTTACGTGTTGGACTAACTGAGTCAGCCGTTTTCCTAATTTCATGCAGTACCTACATGCCGTAACTAAAAGAAGCCGCCGCTATCGGCCGCCGAATCAAAACTGAGGCGGTCATTTTACTCAGGTTCGGAAAAATGTTGCAGAGAAAATAACAAACCAGTCAATGAGTTGTTCTTCTTAACGGGAGAGTGATTTATAGTGATTGCCTGTAACCTGTTCTGACAAAAGGAAATGTCATGGCGGCTCTGTTTTTCAAGTGCTTACTCGGAGCACTTGCGGTCTTGATCATTGCCCTGTTATCCAAAACCAAAAGCTTTTTCATTTCTGGCCTTGTGCCGCTGTTTCCCACTTTTGCCTTAATCGCCCATTACATTGTTGGCACCGAACGCACGATGGAAGATTTGCGTACCACCGCGCTTTTTGGGCTGTATTCGCTGATCCCGTATGCGGCGTATCTGCTGGCGGTGTACTACTTTAGCTACCGATTTAGCCTGACTTGGACTCTGGTTTCCGCCACTTTGGTCTGGCTGGTGTTTGCGGCACTCTTGCTGATAGGTTGGACGCGTTTACACCCGAGTATGGCCTAATTGTTGGAAATGGATTTAAGGAGAAAATTATGTCTGTAGAAAACAGGCTAACCTCAAAGCTGCCGATTGCCGAATGTGTCTCTTTCTTACTGATCAAAGAGGGTGCTTGCCTGCTCGAACGTCGCTCGGTAATGAAAGCGAGCGATCCGAATATCATCGCGATCCCCGGTGGTCATATCGAAATGGGCGAAAGCCAAGCGCAAGCATTGCAGCGTGAAGTGCAAGAAGAGTTAGGTGTGGAAGCGACAAGTAGCGTTTATCTCTGCTCGCTTTACCATCCGACAGAGATAGAGTTGCAATTGCTGCATTATTACGTGGTGGATGAATGGCAAGGTGAGATCGTCTGCCATGAAGCTGACGAAGTTTTTTGGACGCCAATGACACCAAGCGCAGTGGAAACTGTCGCGGATAAAATCGCGATTCAAGAGTTCCAACGTCTTTATCAAAGCGGTGCACTTAAAGCGTAAAATGAATCTTTCGGCGGGGGATCACTATTTTGGCAAGTCAGCCGCCCAAATTGTCTGGCACATTGTTATGGTAAGTACAGGCTGTGAGCTGTTATGCACCATCAGCTGTTTACAGCCAATCAGTATTTTCAAGGAAGAAAACATGAAGAAAACCGCACTCTTAGTGATTGATGTGCAACATGGTTTGTTTGCTCCAAAACCTAGACCGTACGCTGCCGATGAGGTGGTCAATAATATCAATCTGCTGACTCATTGGGCGCGTCAACACTCGCTTCCCGTGGTGTTTATTCAGCATCAAGAACCTGGATTGGAAGCCGATAGCGCCGATTGGCAACTCGAGCATCAACTTAACGTCGCAGCGAGTGATCATTTCATTCGCAAAACCACCCCCGATTCTTTTTTGCGTACCGAACTGGCTGCGTTGCTAGAAGAAAATGCCATCGAACATTTAATCGTGACCGGTTACGCCTCTGACTTTTGTGTGGATACCACCATTCGCAGCGCGGCGGGTAAAGGCTTTTCCATTCAGATCGTGAGCGATGGGCACACCACGCACGATACTCCTTATGCAAGCGGAGAGCTGATCCGACACCATCACACTTATGCGCTCAGCCATACGTCGAGCTTTGGTGTACCGATTACTGCAATTACTACCCAATCCTTGTTGGCTGAACAGCCAAAACGTTAAGGAGAGACTATGCCGTTAACCCGATTAACTCTGCAGGATGAAACGGCCTTTGCCGAGTTCTTCCAAGATTTTCAGCGCAACGATCCGATCAACTGTGATTTTTATCGCCAAGGCGATGAAAACTTTGCCGACTATGTGCAACTACTGGATGACACCGCCCATGGTCAGAATCTGCCTTGTGGCTATGTGCCATGCAGCCATCTTTGGTATCACGATGAGCAAGGGAAAATTCTAGGTGCGCTTCGCTTACGCCACCACATTGATACGCCATTTCTCACCCAAGAAGCGGGACACATTGGTTACGATGTCACGCCGAGTGCACGTAAAAAAGGGATTGGTACAGAGATGCTGCGCTTAGGGCTGATTGAAGCCAAGCGCTTGGGATTAAAACGTGTGCTGCTGGTGGCTGATGAAGATAACCGCGGTTCACGCCTTGTTATTGAGCGCAATGGCGGAGTGTTGGAAAGCATCATCTCTGGGGATTTTTACCCTAATTTACTGGCGCGTTACTGGATTGATTTAAAAGAATGAACGAAGCATTCACAACTCAATAAGGAGAGACAGGATGCAATTGATCGGCGAGCGAATTTGGATTTTTGATGGTGAGGCAGTGCCATTTTTCAATATGCCGTACACCACACGAATGACCATTATTAAGCTGCATGATGGGCGGTTATGGGTACACAGCCCGATTCGACTGACGGAAACTTTAAAAGCGGAAGTCGATTCCTTGGGAGACATCGCTTATCTGATCGCTCCAAATCATTTGCATCATCTGTTTATCAAAGATTGGCAAGATGCCTTTCCGCAAGCTCAAGCCTTTGGCACACAAGAAGTGGCAAACAAACGGCCAGATCTTCATTTTGATGGCTTGTTAACTTCGGATTTTGCAGTCCCTTGGGGAGATGAAATCGCTTATCTACTCTTTACGGGTTCGAAAGTCATGCAAGAGAGCGTTTTCTTTCACCCCCTATCGCACACCTTGATCCTGACCGATCTGATTGAAAACTTTTCACCCTCGGCGATTACGGGTTGGCGACAAAGAATTGCCCGTTGGGCCGGTGTTATGGCTCCAAACGGACAAACTCCGCTCGATTGGCGACTCACTTTCTATTTCAACAAGGCCGAAGCCAGTCGACATATGTCGACCATTCTGAGTTGGGAACCAAAGCAAATTGTTCTAGCGCATGGTGAATGGATAAAAGAGCAAGCCGTAGAGTTTCTGCGCCATTCATTCCGTTGGTTGAAGTTTGAAAAGCACACTGAACTACAGCAAAACAAGAGAGCAAACAATGAAAATCGCTGTTCTGGATGATTACCAAAATGTGGTTATTGGTCTAAACGCCTTCCAATACTTACAAGAGCATGACGTTAAGGTATTCAATGACAGCGTGAGCGATGAGGCTGTATTGATTGAGCGACTGAAACCTTTTGAGGCTTTGGTGCTGATCCGCGAGCGTACCCAAATCACCGAAAATCTTTTGGCTAATCTGCCGAACCTGAAACTCATCAGTCAGACCGGAAAAGTCAGTAACCATATTGATGTGCCTCTGTGCGAGCGTTATGGCGTGACTGTGTTAGAAGGCATTGGCTCTCCCGTCGCCCCGGCGGAGCTTTGTTGGGGATTAATCCTTGCGGCTTCTCGCCATCTGCCAAGCTATGTACAACAACTGCAAGCGGGTGAGTGGCAACAAAACGGTGGATTAGGATTGGGCAGAACACTTTCTGGCCGTACGCTGGGTATTTGGGGGCTGGGTAAAATTGGCCAGCGCATTGCTCAATTTGGTCAAGTATTTGGTATGCAAATCTTGGTGTGGGGTAGTGAAGCCTCACGGCAGAAAGCGCTTGAGTTGGGTTATCAAGCAGCCGCCGATAAAGCTGAGTTTTTTGCTAAAGTCGACGTACTGTCACTGCATTTACGTTTGAATGACTCCACCCGTGGCATTGTGACCAAGCAAGATCTGCTCTCCATGAAAACCGACTCGCTGTTTGTGAATACCAGCCGGGCTGAACTGGTGGAGTCGGGCGCGTTGTATCAAGTAATGCAAGCTAACCCAACGCGCCAAGCCGCGGTCGATGTGTACGAAAGAGAGCCCGCGTTACCTAGCAATGAGCCATTACTCAGCTTGCCAAATGTGCTATGTGCTCCGCATCTCGGTTATGTCGAGAAAAACAGCTATGAGATCTACTTTCAAGCTGCATTTGAGAATGTTATTGGTTATGCGCAACAAATTGAGTTGCTTAAGTAACAATAAGATGCAAGCTCGACTCATATTTGAGTTGTGAATGGTATGTTTGTAATTGATGTCTAATTTGTGCTCATTGATTATGGATATTTCTGATTAGTTCGATATAAATGACACCCTTAATGTTTTGTTACTTATGGTTTCCGCAGTGGAACGGAAAATTCATTGATAAATGATAAGGGAAAAACAATGAAAAAAATCGTCTTGGCTATCGCCTCTTCTTTAGCTATTGCAGGTTGTGCAAGTAATGATATTGGCGATGCGGTAAATAATGGTGTTAATGGTGCCATTAGTGGTGTACTCGGCTCGGTAGGCGTTGGTGATGTGGTAAAAAATGACAAGAGCTTCAAAGTAGAACGTGAAGTTATGTACACCAGTTCGGCTAAAAAAATGAGCCGAGATTACGGGACCATCACTATTACTAAGACAGAGAAAAATCCTAAATCGCAAACGGAGCTTGTCCTGCAAAGTTGTACTCATCCACTGATTGGTGCAGTGGAGTGTAGAGGTTCATTGTTTGAAGTGACCAGTGAAGGATGGTTAGTCGATAAAGCGATTTTCTTCGATGATGGTTCATGGAAGGATATTTCACTCGCAGCGGGTAAGTATTACTTCAAGATGGAAACCGAAAAAACAGGCCGTGATTATTATGTTGCTGGCGAAGCGGTTATCACTCCATTCGTGACGAACTACGTTAGTTTGATCGTTGAATAATTCGCCTAGCGAGATTTTCGATACGCTCGTAGTATTCGACTCAGCGGTGCCTTAGGTACCGCTTTTTGCCAGAAAGGAAGGCATGATGTTCGAAAGAGCTTCTTTTACACTCTTTATTCAAATCTTGATTATCGCCGCAGTGGCTGCGGGGGCGGGGACGCTACTCTCCATTCCACTTTCTGAAATGTTTATTGCCGCGGGTTTGATTATTGTGCTGCACAAAAAACGTTTTCTGACCATTCATACACCCAAGTGGCTGCTGCTGTTTGTGCAAATCGTGCTCGGTATTAGTGTCGGTGCAACCATCAGTTTGACCGAATTAGGCACAACATTAACCGTGCCAGTGATTATTGGCTTGGTGTGCTGTTTAACGCTGCAGATCATCAGCAGCTATCTATGGCTGACCAAAAGAGAAGGGTGGACGCCGTTTGAATCTCTACTCGGTGCAGTACCGGGCGCGATGGCTGCGATTCTAGTGATTAGCGAATCGAGCCAGAAACCTTCCACCAAAGTGGTTTATTCCCATTCTGTGCGCTTGATGATCCTCACTTTACTGGCACTGTTGATCTCCAACAGCGCGCCGGATAGCGCATCCGTAGACGGCAGCTTGACCGTTTATGCTTGGCTTATTTTCTTCACTCTAGCGCTGGTTAGCTTATTACTTGGTAAAGCATCCACTTTACTCGGCATTCCCGCACCTTATATGTTGGCGGCGCTACTGGTTACCGCCAGCTTTAACAGCTTCTCCACTGGCATTGAAATGCAATTGCCTAAATGGATGGTGCTATTCGCCACCGCTTTGCTAGGTATTTTGATTGGTTCACGGATTGCCGATACCACATTGCGTGAAGCCATGGCGTATTCACGCGCTGGTTTCATGGTGACTATGATTGGCCTCTTGGTTGCAGTTGGCGTATCTGGCGTCTTTTCCATTCTGCTCGATAAATCATGGGTAGTTCTACTGCTCGCTTGGGTTCCTGGCAGTGTAGAGGCCATGACCGCCGTGGCCTTACTGCTCGGAATGGAGCCCGCGTTTGTGATGATCAACCACGCTCTGCGTCTATTGTTGCTCTATTCACTTCCCGCCATGCTGAAAAAGCAGTTAGAGGAGTTGAGGCGGAGGTGATGGGGGCTTTTGTGGGATAGGAGCTGTTTTACCAAGATGACAAAGGGTAGGTTTGGTCAGCGTAGAGATTGATACAAGTCCAACCTGACTCATTTCTGCCCCTTTCTTTGTTAACTCATTTACTCAGTGGCGGATCGTGCCACTGAAATCGCAGTACTTTTCCTTATAGCTGACAGTTGAGGGGCGGTACTCAGAAAATCCCCAAAGTGGCCATAGACGGCGTTCTTAATTGGCAGTTTTCGTCTGAATTGTTATGCAATTTCGCTGGTTACTAAATCTAGCGACTGGACAATTAACGTCTCAGAAGTCGCCTCTAAAACGTCGATGTCGGATAAGGTGAGACAAGCAAGAATAGATCTTGTCACAGTACAAATTGAGATAATTACTTACTTTAGTCATTTAACAAGACAATTTTTCTTATTTGTATGTACTAAACAATCTGTCGCCAGTATCGGGGCCCTTACCATCAGAAATGACCTGAACCTTAGCTCCCTCATACTTGTTGTTTGATATTCGTACAGTATACAAATCGTAGCTTTTAAGTAATTCTGTCGAAGAACTTGGAATAACCGTTGTAACAAGTTTTACAGGGTTAGTATCTGGGAGTTGTTTCATCAGACCAAAAACGCTTTTCCCTGAATTTATTACTGCATCAACAATGATAATTTCTTTGCCTTGAACAAGTTCTAGATCTTCTCTAGAAACCTTATCATCATTAACGAAAATTATTGATACATTGCAGCCAAGCTGTTCAAGCTTGTCTGCAATGCCGTTACCAAAACACAAACCTGCTCGCATAAGAATCAATACAGCATAGTTCTGCTGTTGATTTGAAGATTTTGCTATTGGCTCTGCAATGATCTCTCCTAATTGATAATGTGCATTTCTGAGTTTGTAGCCCGTCGACATTGAACTGCTTTTACAAATCTTAATCAGTTGTTCAACACTATGCGTTTGGCAGCTTTCATTTAATATATACATGATTATACTTCTTCTAGTTCACCGCATTTTCAAGGTTATAAGACACCCCAATGTCAAATATTTGTTTAATATTTGTACACTCCACTCCAGTTAAATAAGATTCTACAGCTTTGTTTAGTTTTTCGTGAGCAATCAAATACCCTTGATCTGCTGCTTCTAACATTGGAATGTCAATCATAGAATCACCAATCGCTACTACGTGTTTACCTTTTTCTCTTAGTAAACTCGCTATTTCTTTCTTGAATAATGGAGTAACAAGGTATTCAAATTCTGATTTACAAGTGTTACCTAACAACACATCAAAAATTTTATACTTTTCATTAATTAAATTCCAAATATCGAATACACCTGATGTAACACCGATAACAATAGAGTCTTTCTGATTCATTAAATAGTCGAATACACTCTGGCTAAGGTTTATATTTTGTACAGTTTGAGTAACTGATTCTCCTATTTTTATAGGATTTTTACTTTTGTATAGATTCCAAACTTTAAAAATTGATATGAAGTATACCTATCATTTCTAAATATAGACTTTAACTCTTCTTTCTTTATTTCTAAATACCTACAAAAGTCATAAGTCCCATCATTAATTGAAACGGTCTTATCACAGTCAACAAGGATAATCTGAGTTGATTTATTTAGCAGCTCTTTATTTTCTTTATAAAAACTAAGAGCGGAGGTTTGATTACAAAATTTTGATAAATATGAGTCCAACCAAAAAGAAATAAATTTAACACTAGATTCAGTTTCTTCATCTAAGATAACTAGCTCTTTGTTGTGATTATTGCAGATTTTATCTAACTCGAATTTCTCAAACTTTTTCCAATTTCGTACTTGTTCTACAGTAATATCTAAGTTTCTCTTTTCTCCTGTGCTTTTTCTTGAAAATTCTACAATCAATTCTGATGGCGTGTCCAAATAGAAAAAGTGGTCGTAAACATTTTCATCCTGTTCAGTAAATACTACCTTATAATAATCACCATCTATAAAAGAATAATGGCCATCTACTAACACGAGATCGTATTCTGAATTTTTTTTATTCACAATCTCAGTGAATTTTTCTCGTAAAGTATTTTTGTTTGATTCATCGAGACTTTTAAAGGTTTTTTGGAACATTTCTTGAGCAAGAGCATTCAATGTCTTTGAACCTTCAATATGAATCGCAGTCAACAGAGTAGTTTCATGTAAATGGGCTATTACGTTCTTGATTAAATAGTCTTTACCAGCCCTAGATACACCATAGATAGCTAACTTCATCATTTAACCTCAACATACTTATCGTAGTAACATTCACCGTCCTCTAGAGGCTTCATCTTACCCATTTGAAACTCTAAATTTTCCAGAGCCATATCAAATGCACCATAATTATAATCTTCATTCCCATAGAACCTGCCACACGGATAGATACCACGTTTAGTGACGAAGATATTGGTTCGACCTACTCCACATAGTGTGCCATACATTGTACAGTCATATTTCTTTTTGTTATTTTCATCGAGTTGGCGCACCTCGAACTGACTACCTTTAAATTCTTCAAGTAATGATTGATATTCGTCTTTTGATACCGTCATAGTTTCATCGTGAGAGTCAAAAAGGCGTGAGAACGTTACATCTTTAAAGTTATTTTCTTCAAGATAACGTTTAAGTTTAGTTTTATTTGAGATTGTTCTATTATGTACAGTACAGTTTATAGGCGGCTTATGACCAAATTTAGACTCATACCTTTTGATACCTTTAATAACAACGTTATATTTTTCTCGACCTAGGTTATGAAGCTCTTCATAACCATCTAATGAAAAGCACATCTTTATCGAATCCTTGTGCTCAAAGAAAAAACTCATCATCTTATCAGTTAATATTGTTCCATTTGTTATGGTATAAAACGCTAACCGATCAAGATTGTTATTTTTTACATATTCGATAAGACCAACAATCTTTCTATATTGTAATATTGGCTCACCTGAACCGACTATCCCAACTTTGAACGTGTTCAGATTGTTAATTACTGCATAGTCATTTAGGTTTTTAGCTATTTTTATTAACTCATCAGTAGTAAATTCCTGTGGAACTCCACTTAACTTTCCGTTATCTTCATTATGAAAATGACAGTAAGCACACTTCAAGTTACATTTCTCTCCTAGTGAAATACAAGCTCGATCAATCACTTTAACTTTTCCTTGAATAATTCAAATATCGCACTACTTTTTGGATTGTTAGCGTCTAAATAGTCAATTGCAGTTTTGTTATCTCTACATCTAATCATTAAGTCGGTTCTGTTAATTAGCTTTTCCACCATTTTAAAATCGTGCTTAATGCAAGCCTTCATTAAAGGAGTGTAACCGTTATTATCTTGTTGGTTCGTACAAGAGTCGTGAGATAAAAAGTAATCTGCTGCTTGTAGAAAGCCGCTCCATGCAGCAATCATTAATGGTGTATTACCTGCATTTTTCCCTCCACTCCCGTAGTCAAAATCCGCTCCGTTTTCAACCAATAGCTTTATCACTTCAATTTTTTTTATCTGTGTGGCGTGGTGGATAGCTGAGAATCGGTACTTGTGCTTGTCCCTAACATCAAGATTAATTTCTTTTAGTGTAAGAAGGTATTTAATCATTGGGAGATCACGATTTCGTACAGCAGAAATTAGTGGTGTTAAGCCACTATCAGGACTATGAAAATTAACATCAACTCCTTGCATATCGAAATCCATAATTTGTTGAAGTTTCTTTCCTTTCACTAAAGAGCCGAACTCAATAGAGCGTACAACATCATAATCGTTGTCTCTGGTGTGGAACTTCTCTATGTACATATTGGGGGTAATTGCTGCTAGATTTCTTGGTTCTCTAGTCAAGAACTGAAAATAGATATCATCACTTAACAAATACACATCATCGTAAGGGCAGGCTTTAGATCTCTTGATTGCTACATCTGCGATCTTCTCATCATTGTTTCCATCGGTTTTGATGGTTTTTTCAATACGAAAATTGGCTTTCTTCTCAGTAATAGATTTCATTACCAACCAAGCTTTTTGTTTTGTAGAAGGGTTGCCCCTATCTTTCAAATTGTTCAATTCTGAGATGACTACTTCTGGTATCACTACTTCCTCGAAGAACTCTTCAAGTTCGTCAATGATCGAGGGTCTTTTGATCAATGCAGAAGTATCTACAACGATAACCTTCTTCTTGATTGAAGTGTTGCCGACTAACTCATCAGTTGAAGTTTTGAATATTTTCGATAGTTTGAGCAACTGGGACGAAGATGGCTCATTTTTCCCGTTTTCCCAATTTGATATCACAGGTCTAGCAACGTTAAGTTGTTCTGCAAGTTCTTTTTGAGACAGCTTTTGTTCATCTCTAAATGTTTTGATGTTCTTTCCTATTAGTTCTGTCAGCATAATTTACATTCTCATCCTTTTACTATGCAATCAGCGCCTTATGTGTATTGAAACATAACGGAGTGTTCGCATAGACACAAGAAACAAGTTGCGGATGTATAAATACTTTACAGCGTGTAACTATGCGTGACACGTTTTGGGGCTGGGATATCTAAAATTTCTCAAACAGATTCTGCGGAACTTTTATAAGAGCAGTAGAGGCTTCCATGTATTGCACTTCACAATCCAAAGTTAAGATATTTAATCCCGAATGAATCACATCAGTAAAATTGGGAAGAATAAAATTCAGTTACGGCAGGGGGATATTCCTACTGGAAACTAACTTTAGGGCGTAAGCGCTTCAGGGAGAGTGTTTTGAATGCTCTACCGAAAATTCTGCATCAAATTAACCTGATACCACGGAGCGAATATGCTTAGAATTGTTCAAAACTGTGCATCTAAGCCACCACAAAAAGCGGTGGCTGATTACGTTTTGAGATACCAAAAGTTATCCTTGAATAGCTAATTTAGCAAAGTCACTGACTCAGAATTGTCCATAAGTGATTCAGTGTGAATATGAATCACAACTCATATTTGGCTGTTAATGCAAGTAAAATTCTATTTCCTCCTCTTAAAAGAGAGTAATAAGGCGTTCCTTAAAACAAAAAAATCCCGCCGCAGCGGGATTTTTTATCGTCTATTTTTCTTTGCTGCACAAAGAATGCCTTTCAATTACGCCAGCAGTTCTTTGGCTTGTTTCACTACGTTCTCGGTAGTGAAGCCAAACAGTTTGAACAGCTCACCCGCTGGCGCTGATTCACCAAAGCTGGTCATACCGATGATGCGACCACCAAAGCCGACATACTTGTACCAGAAGTCGGCAATGCCCGCTTCAATCGCGATACGCTTAGTCACTGCCGCTGGCAGAACTGCTTCACGGTAAGCGGCATCTTGCTTATCAAATGCATCGGTGGATGGCATAGACACCACGCGAACCGCTTTACCTTCAGCGCTCAGTTGCTCGTAAGCGGCAACCGCGAGTTCCACTTCAGAGCCTGTCGCAATCAGGATAAGCTCAGGTTGACCTGCGCAATCTTTCAGGATGTAACCGCCTTTGGCGATGTTCGCGACTTGCTCAGCACTGCGTGGTTGCTGCGCGAGGTTTTGACGCGAGAAAATCAGCGCTGATGGCGCGTCTTTACGCTCAATCGCCAGTTTCCAAGCCACTGCCGATTCTACTTGGTCACATGGACGCCATGTGCTCATGTTTGGCGTCATACGCAGGGAAGCGATTTGCTCAACTGGTTGGTGGGTTGGACCATCTTCACCCAGACCAATCGAGTCATGGGTGTACACTTGGATGTTTTGCACTTTCATCAGTGCCGCCATACGCATGGCGTTACGCGCGTATTCCATGAACATCAGGAAGGTCGCACCGTAAGGCACAAAACCACCGTGCAGCGCGATACCGTTGATGATGGCGGTCATACCAAACTCACGCACACCGTAGTGGATGTAGTTACCAGAGAAGTCGCTTGCTTCTAACGACTTAGAACCCGACCACATGGTGAGGTTAGAAGGCGCTAGGTCGGCTGAACCGCCCATAAATTCTGGTAGCAATTTGCCGAACGCTTCCAACGCATTTTGTGATGCTTTACGTGATGCGATGTTGGCTGGGTTGGCTTGCAGTTCAGCGATGATTGCGCTGGTGGCTGCTTCCCAGTTGGCTGGCAGTTCACCGGCTACACGGCGCTTGTATTCCGCAGCTTCGGCTGGGTAAGCTTTCGCGTAAGCCGCGAATTTCTCATCCCAAGCCGCTTCTTTGCTTGCACCTGCTGTTTTGGCATCCCACTCGGCGTAGATGTCAGCCGGGATTTCAAACGGAGCGTATTCCCAACCCAAGAATTCACGGGCGGCTTTGATTTCATCGTTGCCCAGAGGCGCACCGTGACAATCGTGCGAGCCCGCTTTGTTTGGAGAGCCGAAACCGATGATGGTTTTGGTACAAATCAGCGTTGGGCGAGACGTTTCTGCTTTCGCCGCTTCAATCGCAGCGTTAATTGCATCTGCATCGTGGCCGTCAACCGCAGGGATCACATGCCAACCGTAGGCTTCAAAACGTTTTGGCGTGTCGTCTGAGAACCAGCCTTCCACGTGACCGTCGATAGAGATACCGTTGTCATCCCAGAACGCAATCAGTTTGCCCAGACCCAGCGTACCCGCCAGTGAACAGGCTTCATGCGAAATGCCTTCCATCAAACAGCCGTCACCCATGAATACATAAGTGAAGTGGTCAACGATGTCGTGACCCGGTTTGTTGAACTGCGCTGCCAGTGCTTTCTCTGCAATCGCCATACCTACGGCATTGGTGATGCCTTGACCCAGTGGGCCAGTAGTAGTCTCGATGCCTGGTGCATAACCGTATTCTGGGTGACCCGGCGTTTTTGAGTGCAGTTGACGGAAGTTTTTCAAATCGTCAATCGACAGCTCGTAGCCGCTCAGGTGCAGCAGCGAGTAAATCAGCATTGAGCCGTGGCCGTTAGACAGTACGAAACGGTCGCGGTCAGCCCAATTTGGGTTTTGTGGGTTGTGGTTTAAGTGTGAACGCCACAGCACTTCGGCGATATCCGCCATGCCCATTGGGGCTCCCGGGTGGCCAGAGTTAGCTTTTTGAACGCCGTCCATGCTCAGGGCACGGATAGCATTGGCAAGTTGTTTGCGATTCATAGTGTTACTCATTTCAATAAAGGAGGTTGAACAGAGTGCGTTCAACAAAAATAAAAAGCAGAAAGAAGCGAGCCGGAGCTCGCTTCAAAATCAGGATTACAGCTTAGCAGCGATCATCGCTTCCAGTTTGCCTTGGTCAACCGCGAAGTTACGGATGCCTTCAGCCAGCTTCTCAACGGCCATAGCGTCTAGGTTGTGTTCCCACAGGAATTCGCTGTGCGTCATTGGCGCAGGGCGAGCTTTCGTGCCTTGTGAATCAACCAGTTTCTCAACTACTTCACCTTCAGCGGCTTCAAGTTCAGCCAGTAGAGAAGGCGCGATAGTCAGGCGGTCACAACCAGCCAGTTCTAGGATCTCGCCGATGTTACGGAAGCTTGCACCCATTACGACAGTTTTGTAGCCATGCTCTTTGTAGTAGTTGTAGATCTTGGTTACTGACAGCACACCTGGGTCTTCATTTGCTGCGAAATCACGGCCTTCTTTGGCTTTGTACCAGTCCATGATGCGGCCAACGAAAGGAGAGATCAGGAACACGCCTGCTTCAGCACACGCACGCGCTTGTGCGAAAGAGAACAGCAGAGTCAGGTTACAGTTGATGCCTTCTTTCTCAAGAATTTCCGCAGCGCGGATGCCTTCCCAAGTTGAAGCCAGTTTGATCAGGATACGATCGTTGGTGATGCCAGCATCGTTGTACATTTTTACTAGCTGACGTGCTTTAGCAACGCTGCGTTCCATATCGTAAGAAAGACGTGCGTCAACTTCAGTAGAGATACGGCCCGGAATGGTTTTTAGGATTTCTTTACCGATGTTAACCGCCAGCATGTCACAAGTGTCTTGTACTTGTTGTGCTTTGTCGTTGCTTTGAGTTTTTGCGTAGGCGATAGCTTGATCAATCAGAGGTGCGTATTCAGCAATCTGCGCAGCTTTAAGAATCAGAGAAGGGTTAGTTGTTGCGTCTTCTGGCTGGTATTTTTTGATTGCATCAATTTCACCAGTGTCAGCCACTACTGTGGTCAGTTTACGAAGTTGCGCTAATTTATTGCTCATTTCGATTGTCCTATTTCGTTGGGCTTATCTGCCGATGAAGGTCAGATAGGGCAAGCAGTTGAATGACTCAATATCTCTATTGAAGAAGAGTGCGAGTCAGTAAATGCAAAATTTTCAGCGCCCGAACTTTTGCTCTGAACATTTGCTCGTTCGCTGAGTAAATGATGGAGCCATATTTATCTTATCTGTGGGGAAAGTCAATTCAACAACCCAGTTTATGACGCGTTGAACGGAGTTTTTTTCGCCCTGCGAAGCCCTTATTGTCATTAAATCGTTTGCTCAAATTTGAGGTGAACGGAAGTACCTCGATCTTGGTTGCTTATCTTGAGTGAGAAAATGTTATGACTAAGATCATTTGCTCACTTCTGAAAGATGAGTAACATAGCGCGCATTCTTGTTTTGAACACGAACTGTGTTTAGAACGCAACGCTGGTTTATAAACCATGTTTGTGGGACGGATAAAAAGTCGCTGCTACAGAAAGGATAGCACCATGAGTCAAATTCCAGAGATTTCGGTTGAAAGTACCGATCTGCTGACTGAAATCGCCGTCTCTTACTATCAAGATGGCGCAACACAGGAAGAGATTTCCAAAAAGTACGCGATCTCGCGGGCCAAAGTGGGTCGTTTACTCAAACAAGCCCGTGATGAAGGGATAGTCGAAATTACCGTGAAGTACCATCCGGTGTTTAGCGCCAAAATCGAGCAACGTTTGATTGAGCGTTTTGGTGTGCGCCGCGCCCTGATTGCGCTTGATCAGCCAAATGATGAAGCGCAGCGCCAACAAGTAGCGGGTTTGGTGTCCAACTATCTCACCAGTACGCTAAAAAACGGCATGGTGGTGACCGTTGGGCAGGGGCGTAATGTGTCGGCCGTAGCACACCATGTTGGGGTGATCACTCCACGAGATTGCAAATTTGTGTGCAGCATCGGGGGGATTCACCCACGCGGCGGCATGTTTAACGCCGACCATATTTGCCGCCAGCTAGCCAAAAAATACGGCGGCAGTTCGGAAACCTTGTACGCGCCGGCCTACGCAGAAAACCCGGAGCAGAAACGGGTGTTCATGCAAAATAGCACGGTGAAGCAAACGCTCGATCTTGCTCGTAAAGCGGACATTGCATTGGTCGGGATTGGGGATATGAGTGAAAACAGCTACATGGTTGACCTTGGCTGGTTTACGCCGGAAGAAGTGGTGCAATCACGCTTAAGTCAAGGTGTGGTCGGTGATTTCGCAGGGCATGACTTTTTTGATGTGCACGGACGCATCGCGAATACCGTGATGAATGACCGTGTGATTGGTTTGGGGATTGATGAGTTCCGCCCAATTGCCGAAGTGATCGCGATTGCGGCGGAAAACAGTAAACCGCTTGCTCTTTTGGGCGCACTGCGCACCGGTGCGATTGATGTGATCGCGACCAGTGTGAGTAACGCTTTGACCGTGCTCAACTTAGATGAGCAGATGCAAACGGCATTAAGTTCATAAGGTTGAATGAAATCGATGAAAAAGCGAGTCAGTTTTTAACACTGGCTCGCATGTTCTGCATGTTTTTTAGTCAAGTCTACGTAAATTTGCTGTATTGGAGGCAGTGAAACGGAGGCTCTAAATATGAAAAAAACAGTCATTGCTACCGCGTTATTTACTGCATTGTGCAGCCATGCGGTGCTCGCTAATCAACCTGTGGTCGCGGGGTATTTTGCCGATTGGCAATACGCCAATTCAGCCAATCCCTACGTTGTAAAAGATATTCCTGCCGAGAACCTGACTCATGTGATCTACGCGTTTTTGAGCATGTGTGGCCCGCACAAAGGCGCGAATGAAACGGTACAAAAACTGGTCGCTGAGCAGTGTAAAGGCAAGCCAGATTTCACCGCCATTGTGGTGGATACAGAAGCGGCGTTGGAGAAAGACTTTGGCGCAGTCAAAGTGAATGTTCCTTACAAAGGCCACTTTGCTCAGTTAGCACAGTTGAAAGCGGATCATCCACAACTGAAAATTTTGCCTTCCTTTGGTGGCTGGACCATGTCAGAGCCATTCCACGCAATGGCGAAAGATCCTAAATCGATCGAGCAGTTTGCCAAAACGGCAGCTCAGTTAATCGCGCAGTACGATTTCTTTGATGGTGTGGATCTCGATTGGGAATACCCCGGTGGCGGCGGCTTAACCACCTCACCTTGGAACCCTGAAACCAAGCTTAGCGATGAGCAAATGGCCACAGAAAAAGCCGCATTCACCCACTTAGTGAAAACTCTGCGTGCGGAATTGGATGCGTTAGGCAAAACTAAACAGCGTGAATATGAGCTTTCCACTGCGGTCGGTGTTGGCGCAAAAGCGGCGCAAATTGATTGGCCAGCCGCAGCGCCTTATTTAACCAACATGTTTGCCATGACTTACGATTACCTTGGCGGATGGGGGCCACAAACGGGTCACGTTACTAATTTGCACGCCACCGAACGTAGTTGGTGGGGAATGGGCTCGGATGTGTTTATTAATCAGATGATCGAGCTGGGCATCCCACGTGAAAAATTGGTGATTGGTGCGGCTTATTACGGTCGTGGCTGGCAAGGTACCAAAGAGTATGACGGTGGTTTGCCCACTGCGGAGCTAAGCTCCGAGCAGGGTGCGCAGTTTGGCACGACCGAAAATGGTTACTTCATGTATTGGGATTTGATGAATAACTACACGGCGCAGCAAGGCTATCAATATCATTATGACGAAGCCTCACACGCACCGTACTTGTGGAACCCTGAGAAGAAAGTCTTCATCAGTTTTGAAGATGAACGCTCGGTAGCCGCGAAAGCCAAATGGGCGAAAGAGCAAAAGCTCGGTGGTATTTTCACTTGGGAACTCTCTGGCGATCCATCTGGCAAGCTGACTCAAACCATGTTTGAATCGATCAAATAATATTGTTGGGTACACAAAACAAAGGCCACTTCAGTGGCCTTTATCTCCTTCCTACTTAAAGCTGCAGCGGTGTTGGCTGCGTTCACTCACCCCAATCACATAGTTTGTCTATGCTCATGGGGAGTCACTCACTTGCCGCCTACCTGCAACTCCAAGTAGTTTGGGTATATTATTTCTAATGTTTGTATGTTTAGACATTACTCAATCGGCAGATCTTGCCGTTGTCCCCATTCTGTCCACGAACCATCGTAAACCGAGAGGTTTTGATAGCCGCACACATACGCCGCGAGCAGCACAATACATGCGGTCACGCCTGAGCCACAGCTAAACAGATATTCTTGGGCGGTGTCGGGCAACATATGAGTCAGTAGCGGGCGTAGCTCGGCTTGCTCTTTTAGCTTGTGACCAGTGATGAGTTCTGCAAAAGGCAAGCAGGATGAGCCGGGAATATGCCCACTGCGCACGCCGGGGCGAGGTTCTGGCACTTCACCGAAAAAGCGCGCTAATCCGCGAGCATCAATGGTTTGGCTATGTGGATTATCGATCTGTTTGAGAACATAACTCGCATCAACAAAGGCTTGTGGGTTGAGTTTGCCGTCAAAGTTCCCTTTTGTTGTGGGTTCACGATAGTTTTGAGTGACGTTGTAACTCTGAGCCTTCCATTCGGTTAATCCGCCATTGAGGATATACACCTTGTGATGTCCCATGGCTTTGAACATCCACCATGCTCGGGGAGAGGCAAACGTGCCGCTGTTGTCGTACACCACAATAAAGGAATCTTGGTTGATACCCAGTTCGCGAGCGAGAGTGTTAAAGCGCTCCTCAGAAGGCATCATGTGCGGCAAGGGCGAATCAGGGTCGCAAAAGACTTTGTCGTAATCAAAGCGCTGCGCATTAGGGATCTTGTTGACCCAATCTTTTTCAGACTCGGTTGGAATTTGAAACTCGATGCTGCTATCGAGGATCACCAAATTGGGGTCGTGCAGATGTTGTTGCAGCCATTGCGCCGTGACGAGTGGGGAAGTCATTGTTATTCCTTATTTTTGTGATTACACAATACGTTGACCAATACGCCACAGAACATCACTCGGGTCAACCAAACAAAACTCCAGCATGCCCCAAGGTTGAGTGACTAAATTGGTCACTTTGCTTTCAAAACGCTCTTCGAGTTGCAAAGTTTTGACGTGATCGAACCAGCTTTGCGCATCTTCCACTAACAGATGCATCATAGTATTCCCTTGATGTGGGCGCTGATGGGTGTTTTGCAGCAAAAAAGCGCATTGACCTAAACGCAAATAAGCCACATCGCCAAATTCTGAAATCAGTTCAAAACCGAGGGATAAGTAAAACTGTTTGGAGGCAGTAAAGTCCTGAGCAGGAACAAAGGATTTGATTTCAAGCACATCGAGATTGGGCATAGCGACTCTCCTTAACACATCAACTGAGGTAACTGTAGCGACCTTTATGATGCTGAACCAGCGAGCCACCCACAGTTTTGGCGGCAGAAGAATGGCAACACCCCAAAATTGGAGTGTTGCCACACTCTATCTGTTCTCAAACATTTAGCTCGGTCACTCTGATGTATGACAGACAGGACACTGAGGAAGTTTCATCAGGTTCATTTCTCGCCATGTCATGCTCATCGCATCAAGGATCAAGATCTTACCTTGCTTAGGTGTACCTAATTCAGTCAGCACCTTAATGGCTTCCATTGCTTGAACTGCACCAATAATGCCTACCACCGGAGCCATCACACCCGCTTCAACGCAACTGAGTGCCGATGAGCCGAATAGGGCGCTTAAGCATTGATAGCAAGGCTGCGCGGGATCTTGATACATAAACACGCTCACTTGGCCTTCCATGCGAATTGCTGCACCGGAAACCAGCGGTGTTTTGTGCTTAAAGCAGAGGCGATTGAGCTGATTGCGTGTGTCGACATTATCGCAAGCATCCAGCACCAGATCGTGGCGTGCAATCAGCGCGTCCAATTCGTCATCACTCAAACGTGCTTGGATCGTTTCAACCTGCAGATGCGGATTGAGTAGATGTAGCGAATCGGCGGCCGAATCGACTTTCGCGCGGCCAATATCCGCATCATGGTGTAGCACTTGACGCTGGAGGTTAGAGAGTTCAACCACATCATCATCAATTAAAGTGATGTGACCGACACCCGCCGTTGCTAGGTATTGGCTACTCGCACAGCCTAAACCACCCGCACCGAGGATCAGTATTGAGCTCTGCTTTAGCTTCTCTTGTCCTTCAAAATCAAACGCTTTGAGAATGATCTGTCGGTTGTAACGCAGCATTTCTGCATCGCTGAGAATATCCACCATCACTCCTAGTACAGGGTTGGGTTAAACAGTTGGATTTGAACTGTTTCGCCGACTTCCACGCGCCCACGTTCACGCTCAAGCACCACAAAGCAGTTAGCCAAGCTCATCGATCGGAATGCGCCAGAGCTTTGGTTGCCTGTGCTTTCCACCACGAATTGGCCATTTTCAATGCGGTAAATGCCGCGTTGGAAATCAGTACGTCCCGGTGCTTTTTTAAAGGGGCTGCGCGTGATCGCCGGGATAGATTCTGGGGCTTGCCAAGCACTGTGTCCCGCTAATTTGGCAAGCATAGGTTGCACGAGCACGTACATGGTCAGTACGGCAGAAACAGGATTGCCCGGTAAACCGCAAAACCATGCATCCTGCAATGCACCAAATGCAAAAGGTTTACCTGGTTTGATCGCCAGTTTCCAAAAGCCGATTTCACCCAGCTCTTCCAAAATATCTTTGGTGTAATCGGCTTCACCCACGCTGACACCGCCGGAGGTGACCACCACATCTGCCAAGCTTTGCGCTTGCTCAAACGTGGCTTTCAGAGTTGCAGGGCAATCTGGCACGATGCCGAGATCAATCGCTTCGCAGCCGAAGTTTTCAATCAGCGGTTTAATGCCGTAGCGGTTGCTGTCGTAAATTTGTCCGGCTTGCAGCGGTTCACCGAGTGGTTTGAGCTCATCTCCGGTGGAGAAAAACGCGACTTTCGGTTTGCGATAGACGGTGACATGGCTAATGCGAGAGTCGCAATCATCGGAATATCACGTGCGGTTAAGCGCGCGCCGCGTTCCAGCACCACATCGTTTTGGCGGATGTCGTCACCCGTCGGGCGGATGTTGTCATTGAGTTTGACCTCATGCTGGCAGAACACCACACCCTCTTCAGTGATGGTCGCTTGCTCTTGCATGATCACGGCATCACAACCGGCGGGAATTTGTGCCCCAGTCATGATGCGCACGCAAGTCATCGGTGGCCATTCAGCGTCAAAAGGCTGACCCGCAAAAGATTTTCCCGCTACGGGCAGCGGTTTTTGTTGTGCCAATTCTGCGCGTCGTACGGCATAACCATCCATCGCTGAGTTATCAAACGGTGGCACATGAATGGGCGATAAGATCGCCTCGGCGAGCACATAGCCGAGCGCCTCAGGCAGAGGCAAACGTAAAGTGGTTTGCACGGGTTGAATACGTGACAGCATTTTCTCAAGCGCATCTTCAATCGGCATTAAGCCGGGAGCATCGCAACAGCCCATCGGGAATGTCCTATGTTGTTGTTCTTTTGCGGCAAACTGTAGCACAGAATCCTTCTGCGATGCAGAATCCACGTGAATTTTGGGGTGTAATTGTCGCTAAATCCGAGTATTCTTGTCAGCCATCCGAAAGGGGTATTTAAGAGGTAGAGGAATGTCAGGTCTTAGCGAATCCGCGAAGTTGGTGAAAGATGCGCTAGAGCGCCGTGGGTTGGAAACTCCAATGCAACCTAGCTTGGCGAGCCCAGCAGAGAAAAAGGATAAAATCGAACATCACATGCGTGAGATCCTCAACCTGCTCGGACTGGACCTTACTGATGACAGTTTGGAAGAGACACCACAACGCATTGCAAAAATGTATGTGGATGAGATTTTCTCGGGATTGGATTACGCCAACTTCCCCAAGATCACTGTTATCGAAAACAAAATGAAAGTGAGCGAGATGGTCAAAGTCAAAGACATCACGCTGACCAGTACTTGTGAGCACCACTTAGTCACCATCGATGGGACAGCCGCCGTGGCCTATATTCCACGCGGCAAAATTATCGGCTTATCGAAAATTAACCGCATTGTGCGCTTTTTTGCGCAACGCCCGCAGGTGCAAGAGCGTATGACGCAACAAATCTTAGTCGCGCTACAAGCGCTGCTTGAGTCCGATGATGTGGCGGTAACGATTGATGCTACGCATTACTGCGTAAAATCCCGCGGTGTGATGGATGCAACTAGCGTGACCACAACAACGGCGTTGGGGGGTATTTTCAAATCTAACCCAGCGACGCGTGCCGAATTCCTACATGGTTTGCGTTAATTCATTATCTTAAAAGTGAATATTAATCAGCCCTCAATTTGAGGGCTGATTGCTTTTCGGGGATAGGACTAATTAAGACGTTATTTGAACAGTGCTAGATATTCGCCGTAGCCTTGCGCTGCCATCTCTTGTTTAGGGATGAAACGCATCGCGGCGGAGTTCATGCAGTAACGTAAGCCAGTTGGGGCAGGGCCATCATCAAACACATGTCCAAGGTGTGAATCGGCGAAGCGGCTACGGACTTCTGTGCGGGTGTAAAAGAGTTTAGTGTCATCTTTGGTGACAATGTAACTTGAATCGATTGGCTTGGTGAAACTCGGCCAACCGGTTCCTGATTTGTATTTGTCGGTAGAAGAAAACAGCGGTTCACCCGACACAATATCAACGTAAATGCCTTCTTCTTTATTGTCCCAATATTCATTATCGAATGGACGTTCTGTGCCTTCGTGCTGAGTCACCTTGTATTGTAAGCTGGTCAGTTTAGCGCGGATCTGATCATCTGATGGACGCACATAAGTTTTGACGTTAGCTTGCCCATTTTTTTCATCAATCAACTGGCGAAGGGTTTTCGGTTTTTCATTTCGGTCGGCACCGAAAATTTCATCCAAATACTGATCGCGGCCAGAAGCATAGCGATAGTAGTTGTAGCGAACTTTGCTCTTTTTGTAATAGTCCTGATGGTAATCTTCGGCAGGCCAGAATTTTTTGAACTCGATTAATTCAGTTTTGAGTGGTTTCTTGAAAATACCGAGTTGGTCAATTTCCATCATAAAGCGCTTAGCCACGTCAAGTTGCTCTGCGTTGTGATAGAAAATAGCGGGGCGATATTGTGAACCGCGATCGACAAACGAGCCTTGGTCATCGGTTGGGTCAATATGACGGAAAAACTGATCCAGCACTTGTTCATAACTGACGATCTTCGGGTCAAAAGTCACTTGGATCACTTCAATGTGTCCCGTTTTACCAGAAGAGACTTGCTTGTAAGTAGGGTTATCCACGTGTCCACCCGCGTAGCCAGAAACCACGTCCACTACACCGGGCAGCTTCTCCATATCGGATTCTGTACACCAGAAGCAGCCACCAGCGAGTGTGGCTTGTTGATAACCGTCTGTAGTTGGTGGCATCGCACCTGGTTTTGTATCGGCTTGACTAAACAGAGAGAGGGTAAGCGCAACCAAAGCGAATAGTGGAGCTCCCCAAGCAAAGAGTCGTTTCATGAGCATTTCCTTTTGGTTCTTTACAAAGTTATAGAAAAAGAACGGCAAACAGGATCAGAAATTTCAGCGTTGGAGGGGACTTTTTATCTTGAGGATAATGCCGTGCATCAAGTGACAACACGGCGTAGATAACAAACGTGGTTAACTTAGGCCGACAATATTGCCGTCTTGATCGATATCGAGTGACATAAAAGAAGGCTTTTCAGGCAGTCCTGGCATGGTCATTACGCTGCCACACAAGGCGTAGACAAATTCTGCACCTGCACATAAACGCAGTTCACGGATCGGTACGATAAAATCTCGTGGAGCCCCTTTAATCGCAGGATCGGTGGAAATAGAAAGCGGTGTTTTGGCCAAACAGACTGCAAGATGATCAAAGCCTTGAGCTTGCAGTTTTGCCAATTGTTGCGCGGCTTTATCACTCAGGGAAATCTCTGCCGCGCCATAGCCTTTCATGGCCACCGCTTTGAGTTTTTCATCCAATGGCATGTCTGAATGGTAGAGCGGTGTAAACTGAGAATGGTTTTGGCACTGCTTAACGACTTTTTCTGCAAGCAATTTTGTGCCTTCGCCACCTTGTGCAAAGCCTTCAGAAATTGCCACGGATACACGGTTGGGGAGGGATTCAATCAGCTTAACCAGTTGATCCAGCTCTTCGGTGCAATCTTGTGGGAAGCGGTTGATCGCTACCACAGCAGGCACACCATACTGGTTTACGTTATCAATATGCCATTTCAGGTTTTCAAAACCGGCTTGCAAGGCGGCGCTGTCAGGAGCGAAGAGGGCATCCGGTACGGCTTGACCGGGGCGCAAATCATAAAGCCCGGAATTGGCTTTCAAGCCACGTAAGGTTGCGACAATCACGGCACAATCTGGCGTTTTACCAGAAGCTTTCGCTTTGATGTTACAGGCTTTCTCAAACCCCATATCGGAGCCAAAACCGCCTTCGGTAACGGTGTAGTCAGCCAAACGGGTGGCGATTTCATCGGCAATAATCGATGAGTTACCGTGCGCGATATTTGCAAACGGACCAGCATGAATCAGCGTTGGTACGCCTTCCAAGGTTTGCATCAAGGTCGGTTCAATCGCTTCCTTCATGCTCACGGCCATTGCACCTGCCACTTTCAGATCTTCTGTAGTGACCGGATTACCGTCCAAATCATAAGCCAGCACCACATTACCGATGCGGCGACGCAAATCACGCAGATCTGAGGCGAGAGCAAGAATGGCCATCAATTCGGATGCGGCAGAGATATCAAAACCATCTTCGCGCTCATAACCATTAATATTTTTTCCGGGTTCATTGCGGCCGACAGTCACCATGCGCAGCGCGCGATCGTTATGATCCATCACTCGTTTCCAAACGACCTGTTTGGGGTCAATGCGCAGCGCTTGCATGCCAGTGCGGCGCTCAAAATCGTCATATCCGAGGCGTTGTTCGTGATAAATCCGCGCATCAATCGCTGCCGCAGCAAGGTTATGCGCCGCAGTGACGGCATGAATATCACCGGTTAAATGCAGGTTGAGTTCTTCCATTGGTGCGACCTGCGAATAACCACCACCTGCAGCGCCGCCTTTTACACCAAAAATAGGCCCCATAGAGGGCTGGCGAATACACGCCATGACCGAGTGATTAAGTTTGGCTAATCCTTGCGCTAAGCCAATAGTGGTGACGGTTTTTCCTTCGCCCAGTGGTGTTGGAGTAATTGCGGTGACAAGAATGAATTTGCCTTTAGGCTTACTGGCCAATCTCTCTAGGCAATGCAGTGACACTTTGGCTTTATGCAGGCCGTGGCTTTCATACTCGTCAGCGTGTAATCCTGCTTTCTGAGCAATGGCATCGATAGGCGCTAGTGATGTAGCGCGGCAAATTTCAATATCTGGCAGCATAAAACCCTCATCGGAAGTGGTTAAAATGGTGAGGCAAACGTTTGCGCGCAAATCATAGCGATAAATTGTGGCTTGTAAAGATTCTTATGGAGTGAATTCTGCGAGCGATTGGAATTTTAGCGGATTGCTGATTTTGATCAATTGAAGCACGCTGTTTTCACAGCATTTTGACTCGTTGTGATTGAAAAAGGCGCTCACTTGAGCGCCTTAGAAGGGTGAATAATCCAGAGTTATTTATCTTGTTGTGCTTTTAACAAATCACGGATTTCAGAAAGCAGTTCTTGATCTTTGGTTGGCGCAGGTGGGGCTTTAGGCGCTTCTTCTTCCTTGCGTTTTAAGCTATTGATCGCTTTTAAACCCATGAAAATGGCGAATGCGATAATCATAAAATCGACCACGGTTTGGATAAATTTACCGTAGGCAATCACTACGGCAGGGGCATCACCTTGCGCTGCAAGTAATACGAAACTCAGATCGCTAAAATTCACACCGCCTAAAATAATACCGATTGGCGGCATAATGATATCGGCCACAAATGACGACACTATTTTGCCAAACGCCGCACCAATGATGATACCGACTGCCATGTCGATCACATTGCCACGAGATGCAAAAGCCTTGAACTCTTTGAGTAAGCTCATTGGGTTTTCTCCAAACTGAATAAATTGTTGAATTGAAGGTGACAGCGGTATCAGGAGAAGCTAACGGTTTTCTGCTACCGATTACGTTACCAAGGGTATAGCGCTGTTTGGTTGTTCGCAATCTCGTCATCCAGAAATTTTATATACCTAGCATTATTGATGCGGCCGTTTCATTTATTGGACAAATCGCTATACCCCTTGGAGTTGCAGCCCATACCGCTGCAGCTACAAGTAGTAAGGGGATAAAGAACGCGGAAATTTGGCTGGTTATGATTGAAAAAGGCGCTCAATCGAGCGCCTATGGCTACTTAACGAGTGAACTACATCGCTTCAGCAAAAATTGCAGAAATTTCAGCGTGTGTTGCTTGTTTCGGGTTAGTGAATCCACAAGCATCTTTCAGAGCGTTGTCTGCCAGTGTTGGGATATCTTGCTCTTGTGCGCCAAGTTCACGTAAGCCAGCAGGAATACCCACATCTTTAGAGAGTTGCTGAATCGCTTCAATGGCTGCCGCTGCGCCTTGTTCCGCTGTCATTGCTGACACATCCACGCCCATCGCTTTAGCGACATCGCGTAAACGCTCTGGGCACACTTGTGCGTTGTAGCGTTGTACATGTGGCAGCAGCACAGCATTACATACGCCGTGTGGCAGATCATAAAAACCGCCGAGCTGGTGAGCCATCGCGTGTACATAACCCAATGAGGCGTTGTTAAACGCCATGCCCGCCATAAATTGTGCGTAGGCCATTTGTTCACGGGCGTGAATATCATCGCCATTACTGACCGCAGTGCGTAAGTTTGCTTGGATCAGCTCGATCGCTTTGATTGCCACTGCATCAGTAATTGGTGTTGCAGCAATGGAAACATAAGCTTCAACCGCGTGTGTCAGTGCATCCATTCCCGTTGCAGCTGTCAGTGAAGCAGGTTTGGCCAGCATCAGTTCAGGGTCATTGACCGAAATGAGTGGGGTGGTGTGTTTATCCACAATCGCCATTTTGATATGACGTTCTTCATCAGTGATGATGCAAAAACGCGTCATTTCAGAAGCGGTACCCGCCGTAGTGTTAATCGCGACCAGTGGCAGCATAGATTTGGCTGAGCGATCAACGCCTTCATAATCAGAAATTGTACCGCCGTTGGTGGCCAGTAGTGCAATGCCCTTCGCGCAATCGTGAGGAGAGCCACCACCCAGTGAGATCACAAAGTCACAGTCATGTTCTTTCAGTAATGCAAGACCATCATTGACATTGCGAATGGTTGGATTGGGTTTTGTACCATCAAAAACGACTGATTCGACAGATCTTTGATTCAACAGAGTTTGAACCTTTTTCACCACGCCAATTTTATTAAGGATGACATCGGTAACGATGAGACCTCTTTTAAATCCTTTGGATTGAATGGCATCGGCAGCGTCCTTTAGGCAGCCAGCACCCATTAGGTTTACAGTAGGGATGAAAAATGCACTCGTCATTGAATTTACTCCATGAGTTATTGTTTTAACGCAATTAAGGTGATGGAAAAAATAATCACATATATTGATATAGAACAACCTTCACTGAAGCACGTTGATTATGTTTTTGAATCTGTGCATAATCTCAAACAAATTCATTCATCGAATACGTAACTGATTAATATTGAAAGGTTTTGGTTTTTTGAAGGCAATCGATAAACCCACTGTTTTCTAAAACATGGTCTGATGAAAAGACAAATGCCCACTTAAAGTGGGCATTGTTGTCGATTGAATTAGCAAAACGCTAAGCCAGTTGTAGCAGACGTTCAACGAGTTTTTCTATTCCGCAAGCGGCTTGGGAAATATTCTCCGCCAGCATGTAGGCGGGGGTGGAAAGTACTTTGTGCCTTTCATCAAATACGATGCCTTCCACTGGGCAATCCACATGCTGTCCGCCAAGCTGATTAAATGCCGCCGCCGTGTGGTGATCATTACCAATCGTGCCTTGAGCGGCTTCACCATAAATCATGGGGATGATGGCGGGCGCAATACAGATATAACCGGCAGGCTTATGGGCATCGGCAAAAGCGAGACAGGCAGCTTCGACATCGGGGTTGATACTGCATTGGGCGCCTTTAACCGCAAAGTCGGTGAGATTTTTCGCTGCGCCAAAACCGCCCGGTAATAGGAGAGCATCAAATTCATTTACGTCGAGTGTGGCGACATCTTGGATTTTACCGCGCGCAATGCGGGCGGATTCCACCAACACATTACGTGTTTCTGGCATCTCTTCACCCGTTAGGTGGTTAATCACATGCATCTGTTCCACATTCGGTGCAAAGCAGTGCCAGCTTGCGCCTTGTTTCTCAATGGCATGCAGTGCGAGTATCGATTCATGGATTTCTGCTCCATCGAATACTCCACAGCCACTGAGAATGACCGCGACTTTTTTCATGACGTTATCCCTCCACAGATTTCTCTTGCGCCTTCGGCGTGTCGGTTAGATGGTTTTGCACCATCGGCGATTGAGCGTGAGATGAAACCTTCACTTCATCAGAAGAAAACTCTTCCTGATCGGGATAATGCTTTACCACAAATGGGATCAACATGACTGACGACGGAAAAAAACGCTTCATAACCACTCCTTGTGCCGTTCAATGTATCGCTTCACGGCCCTTTATAAAAAGAAATGTCGGATTACTTTTTGCGCTAAGTCACCGAATCAATCTATTTATAGTTCGAGTTTGGTATTTTGGCTTCAGCATCACACAAAGCGATCCCAATACGGTTGGTCATTCCCTAACTTCTGCTGCAAGAAATCGATGAAAGCTCGAACTTTATAGGGCAGGTGTTTGCGTTCTGGAAAAACAGCATAGACAGCGTGGACTGGTAAAGAATATTGCGTCATTACCGATTTCAGCGTTCCGCGAGCCAGATCTTTACTGACGAGAAAGGTAGGCAGTTGAGCGATACCCAATCCAGCGAGCAAGGCTCGGCGAATCGCTTCACTGTTGTTGACCGTCAGGTTACCTTTCGGGATGACTTTGACCTCTTGTTGTTGATTGTGAAAGGTCCATTCGCTGCCACCGCGAAAATAGGAATAGACAAGGCAGTTGTGTTCAAGAAGATCCGCAGGTTTCTCAGGTTCTCCGTGACGGGTTAGATATTCCGGTGAAGCACAAAGGACGCTCTGGCAAGTTACAAGGCGTTTCGCAACAAGGTTGGATGTTGGGAGGTGTCCTATCCGAATGGCAAGATCAAAGCCACCTTCAATCAGATCGACCATTTGGTCTTCTAGTTGCAAATCAATCTCGACTTTAGGGTAAATAGAAATGAAATCGGCAATGATGGGCGCAATATGCAGCACCCCAAAAGACATAGGCGCGGTAATTTTTAATTTGCCTTGCGGTTCACCTTGTAATTCGGTGACTGCATCCATCCCTTGTTGAGCATAACTAAGTGCTTGTGACACATGGTAGTAATAACGTTCACCTGCTTCCGTTAAGCTTAGTTTCCGTGTTGTTCGGTTGATCAATCGAATGCCTAAATCATCTTCAAGCTGAGAAAGCCGTTTACTGACTGCGGACTTAGTGATCTTGAGTTTCTTGGCAGCAAGCGAAAAGCTGCCACATTCGACAACGGCAACAAACACAGGAATAGAAGGAAAAGTAGTCAGCATCAGTATTGTTGAATCAAGATAAACAAAAAGTTTCCATGGCTGGAGATTATCATCAATTGAAAAACAATCTACACTATCAGCCTGATTTTAAGGAGATCATCATGAAGTACGATTGGATCTTATTTGACGCTGACGAGACCTTGTTTCATTTCGATGCTTTTAAAGGGATGCAGCTGATGTTCGCGCGCAAAGGCGTGGAGTTTACCGAACAAGATTTTCACCAATACCAAGAAGTGAATAAACCGCTGTGGGTGGATTACCAAAACGGCGATATTACCGCCGCGCAGTTGAAGCATACGCGCTTTGCTGGTTGGGCAGAAAAGCTGGATACCACAACGGCAGAGCTCAACAGTGCATTTTTGCAAGCCATGGCGGATATTTGCACCTTGCTACCGGGAGCAATGGAGCTGATGCAGGCGCTACACGGTAAAGCGCGCTTGGGCATTATCACTAACGGTTTTACTGAGCTACAAGATGTAAGATTGGCCAAAACAGGCATGACAGACTTTTTTGATCACATTGTGATTTCCGAGGAAGTCGGGATTGCTAAACCTGATGCTGGCATTTTTGCCCATGCATTGGAGCGAATGGGGAACCCGACAAAGAGCCGAGTACTGATGGTAGGTGATAATCCACATTCCGATATTTTAGGTGGCTTGAACTTTGGAATTGAGACTTGCTGGTTAAACGTACATCAGCATCCGCAACCTGAAGGGATCATTCCACATTATGAAGTGGCTTCACTGCATGAGCTGAGAGAGATCTTATTGGCGTAATGCCATGAGAAGGAAGGCAAGGCGCTCCTGGTGCAAAGTGAATCACTTTGCACCGGATACCTGATTAACGGTGGAATTCGCCAGCGCGTTCAGGTTGATAGACTATGTCGATGATTTCGAGGGTTTTCAATGTGCCGCCCGGCATAGGCCAAGCCAGTTGTTGACCCACTGCAAGGCCAAGTAACGCGCTACCCACAGGGGCAAAAATCGATACGTCAGCGCTGCTTTTCACATCGTTTGGGTAAACCAACGTTTTTTCCATCACTTCATCGCTGCCTGAGAATTTAAAGCGCACCGTAGAATTCATGGTGACAACATTCTCTGGCATCTCTTCAGGTTCGAGCACAGTCGCGCGATCCAATTCTTCTTCCAGTTTTTCTAACTCTGGCGACAAGGTGGCTAGGTTATCCATCAACTGGCTGATTCTGTCCATATCGAGTGTTGAAACCACGATAGTATTGAGTTCAGACATCATATTTCTCCAAAATAAATACCGCCCTGAAAACAGGGCGGTATCAATCAGTTTTGTTAAATTGTCGGCCTTACCATAGCTTGCACTGCAGCGGATTTCAACCCCCATAGTACAGCCAGATTTTCGTTTTGTGCTCGAGCGCTAATGAATGAAGGATCAGTCAGTTAAGGCTTTTCACCCGCTAACAGTCGATGCTCAATATCAGCCAGAACAGCAGGGAGATCGGCAATTGTATCGATCAAATAGTGTGGTTTTCCCTGTTGCAGTTTGGCTTGTGCGTGTTCGCGTGCGGCTTGTAGCGTTGCTGCATCAGCATTCTGATACTCTTCGAGCGTTAAGCCCGCTTCGTTGCCAGACAGCAGTAAACCGACCGTCCACATGCCGGCATTGTGGCCTTCTTCGATACCGGGAAGCGCGTCATCCACTTTCACGCAAGCACGTACATTGGTCACACCAAGTTCAATTACATTTTTGAGTGCCATAAATGGGGCTGGACGACCCCCTTTCGGTAAATCATCAGTAGCAACCACATAATCAGGACGATAACCGTAATCTGCAGCAGCAGCGATCAAAACATCCATGACTTGTCGTGGATAACCAGAGCAAGATCCGATTTTGATCCCGCGCGAACGGATCTGTTCAACCACTTCAAGCGCATGTGGAATAGGCTCAGCGTGATCGGCCACTTTGGCGATTTGCAGCGGCATAAAGGCGGCGTAAATCGCATCGATATCGCTGGCTTTCATCGGGCGTCCAAATTGCTTCTGCCAACGCTGCGCTACACTGGGAAGCTTACCTACGGCTTCAATGTGTTGCCATTTGCCCAGTCCCATCGGCTCGCGAGCCTCGGCAAGACTGATATCAAAATCAAAACCTTGCTTGAAAGCTTCGACAAAAATAGAGGTCGGCGCGAACGATCCAAAATCAACAATGGTGCCAGCCCAATCAAAAATAACGGCTTGAATCGGTGAATTCATAACTTTTCCTTAATGTGAGTAACCCATTTGCTGGCTGATGGCGAGCAAAGCGGAGTGCAAAATATCGAGTGCTTGATCCAGTTCTTGGCGCGAAATAATTAGAGACGGACTGAGTTGAATCACATTGCCTTGTGAGACTTTAAAGCTCAGCCCATGACGTAAACAGTGGTAGAGCACAGCTTCGGCTTCATCGTGAGCGCGCTGTTTTGTGTGGCGATCGGTTACTAGTTCGATCCCCCAAAGCAAACCGATACCGCGTACATCGCCAATCAGTGAAAATTGCTGCTGCATTTGATTGAGACGTTGGCGCATATAAACGCTATCTGCCTGAACTTTGGCGAGTAAATTTTGCTGCTCAATCACTTCAATGCTGGCTAATGCCGCAGCGCAGCCGAGTGGACTTTTTTCATGGGTGTAGTGACCCAAAGAAACCTGCGCGGCAGTGTTGTATTTTTCTTTGGTGAGGAGGGCCGCGATGGGGATAAGTCCAGCCCCCAAACCTTTGCCGATACACAAAATATCAGGCTCTATGCCAAACGCTTGGTGAGTAAACCACTCGCCGCTGCGCCCCATGCCGTTGGGAATGTCATCAATAATCAACAGCACATTGTGTTTATCGCAGATTTCCCTTACGCGTTGCCAATAGGTGCGGCTAGGTACTTGTACATCGGTATTGCGGACCGCTTCTGCGATGAATGCGCCGATACCGCCTTCTTTTTCGATCACGTACTCCAAGTAATCGGCGTAGTGCACATCGCTGCCGTCTTCACGGGGAAATGCACCGCGGTAGGTAATGGCTGGAGGAATACGCTCCACGCCTGCCATAAGTGGCCCCATTCCTTGTCGAAAGCAGGCTTCGCCACCGACAGAAATGGCATCCAAAGACGCGCCATGAAAGGCATCCCACAGACTGACCACTTTAAAATTCTGCGTCACATGGCGCGCTAATTTGAGCGCCATACCAATGACGGAAGTACCGCCGGGAGCAAACAGTACGCGTTTGAGTTCGCCACCGGCAATGTCTGTGAGTTTCTCCGCGCAGCGAACCGCGGTTTCATGGGTAAAGCGGCGCGGTGCGAAAGGTAGCATCTGCATTTGTTCGGTGATTTTTTCGATAACCTGCGGATGACCATGACCGAGTTGATGCACATTATTGCCATGAAAATCGAGGTAGCGTTGTCCTGACACATCTTGCAAATAACAGCCTTCCGCACTGACTAACGCATCTAGGCAAGGTGTGGACATGGCTTGATGAAGGAATATTTCAGCGTCACGTTGTAACAACTTTTGTGTCGCTTCATCATCCAATTGTGCCAACCATGCTTGTCGTGCTTCGGTAGTGTTGATATCGCCTTCACTGCGCCAGTGCGTGGGGTTGTGTGGTGACGGATTATCGAGTGGTTTCATTACGTTTTCCTGATCCGTTACGCTGGATTCCAGTACATGGCTTGCTGCATCGCGCTGAGTAGGCGATCAATATCTTGCGGATACACTTCGCCAATGTTGCCAATGCGAAAGCAGTCTGCGTTGCTTACTTTGCCGGGATAAATCACAAAGCCTTGCTGTTTTAAGCGCTGATAAAACTCACCAAACTGATAATCAGAATCCGTGGGTGAATAAAAAGAAGTGATGACGGGAGAGTGCAGATGTTCCGGTAGCAGCGGAGTAAAGCCGAGTGTGCGCATACCGTTAACCAATTTTTGCTGATTGGTGTGATAACGCTGATAGCGCGCCGCGATGCCACCTTCGCTCTCCAACTCCAACAAGGCTTGGTAGAAAGCACGAACCGTATGGGTTGGGGAGGTAAAACGCCACTTGCCACGATTTTTTTCCATACACTGCCATTGGTCATAGAGATCAAGCGTGAGTGAGCGTGCTCGACCTTGGCATTGCTCAAGTTCAGAACGTTTGGCAATCACAAAGCCAAAGCCGGGCACACCTTGAATGCATTTGTTGGCCGAGCTGATCATAAAATCGATGTCCATTTCACCAATATCCATCGGAATACCGCCAAAGCTCGACATGGCATCGAGAATCACCCGTTTACCATGCTGTTTAGCCAGTTTGGCGATTTCCGCAATCGGATTGAGCATGCCGGTGGTGGTTTCACAGTGCACCACGGCAACGTGTGTGATTGCGGAATCTGAGGTTAGAACTTGAGCGATCTCTTCAAGATTGGGCTGCGCGGTTTCTCCGGGGGAAATGACATGGCAAGCAATGTTGAGATATTCCGCGATTTGCGCAATACGCGCCCCATAAGCACCATTATCGATCACGAGCAGCTTATCCGTCGGCAACATCACGGTTCCAATCGTTGCTTCTACGGAAGCGGTGCCGCTGCCTTGCATCAATACTGAGGTGTATCCGGATTGTGTTGTGGCAAGAGTTACGAGTTTGCGGCGAATCACTTCGACAATTTCGAGATTGTAATCATCATCCCAAGTGCACCAATCCTTCAGCATGGCTTCACGTACCGACTCAGACGTAGAAAGGGGACCCGGGGTAAGCAACAGATACGCGTTCTTCATTTATTACTCCATTTGGACTATACCAATAAATTGATATTATCTAACAACGAGAAAAGCCACGGGTAAACCCTCCATCGAGTAATTTCACAAAAGTTTCATAACTTAGCCGTGCAGAAAATAGGTAATAGAAGGGAATCAAACTTAGTCAAATTGCCAATTTTTGTTCATCGAAACGTCATACAGGATCGCTAGGGTAAATAATAATTCTGGTACATACCAAATTAACTAAATTGGAGATGATGATGAACAAAGGCATGTTGAAAGGAACACTTACCCTAATCGCAACGTTGATGGCGACTCATGCGTTTGCTGCGCAGGAAGTCACGGTTTATACCGCACTAGAAACCGATCTGTTGGCGAAATACAAAAACGTATTTGAAAAAGCTAACCCAGATATTGAGATCAAATGGGTACGTGACTCAACGGGGATCATGACGGCGAAGCTGTTAGCCGAAAAGAATAACCCACGCGCAGAAGTGGTGTGGGGGCTAGCCGGTTCATCCATGGCGCTTCTTAAAGAGCAAGGTATTCTCAAACCCTATACGCCTAAAGGTGCCGATGAACTACGCAGCAATATGAAAGATCCGCAATCGCAACCGGCTTGGTATGGTAACTATGCCTTCTTTAATGCGCTCTGTTTTAATGAAGCGGTAGCCAAACAGCTGAACTTGCCCAAACCCCAAAGCTGGGAAGATTTAACCAAGCCGATTTATAAGGGGCATATTGCCATGCCAAACCCTGCTTCTTCAGGTACTGGCTACATGCAAGTTTCCGCATGGTTGCAAAATATGGGGGAAGAGCAAGCGTGGGATTATATGCAGCGCCTTGATCAAAACATGGCGCACTATACCCATTCCGGCTCGAAACCTTGTGTACAAGCGGGCATGGGAGAGGTGGCGATTGGGATCTCTATGGCCACTCGCGGTGCTAAACTCAAAACCCAAGGCGCACCTTTGGATGTGATTGTGCCTAATGGCATTGGTTGGGAATCGGATGCTGTGGGTTTAGTGAAAGAGAGTGACGCCGCGAAACGCGTGGTGGATTGGTCTGTCTCTAAAGCCGCCAATGAACTTTACATTGAAAGCTATCCTGTGGTTGGCCATCAAGATGTCAGCAAACAAGTCGCCAACTATCCGAATGTGGAAAAAGTGATGGCGAAGATGGATTTCAACCAGATGGGCAGTGATCGTGCCCGTGTGTTGAAAGCGTGGTCTGAGAAGTTTGATTCAAAATCTGAACCGAAATCTTAAGAGCAAATCATCTGAGGAGGCGGCGGCCTCCTTTGTTTTTATTCATCCTCTGAATTCAGCATCCCTTACACCGCCAACCATTGTTATAGGTATCTCATCTGTCATCAGATGGTCACACTTTAGCGATAAAACTGTCACTGCTCTGCAATAAAGTTTCGTTATTTTTGGACTATACCAAATTTAAGGATGACTTTTATGACCACGCAGAACCCTCGTGAACAGAAAAACCTTGAAGCCCAATACCCTGAAAAACAACACCTTGGACATCAGTTTCCAGAGAAAAGCTACCTAGATATTCGTCATGTCGTGAAACAGTTTGGCGCATTTACCGCTTTGAAAGAGATCAGCTTGTCGATCGAACAAGGCGAATTTGTCTGCTTTCTTGGCCCGTCGGGTTGCGGTAAAACCACTTTATTGCGCGCCATTGCGGGGTTAGATCTGCCCACCTCTGGCACCATTCATCAAAACCAACAGGCCATTACTTTTCTGCCGCCGGAGAAACGCGATTTCGGCATTGTTTTCCAATCCTATGCTCTATTTCCTAATTTAACGGTGGAAGAAAACATCGCCATCGGTCTGCGGAATCAAGGCATGTCAGTACGTGATGCCTTAGAAAAAGTTGAACAGTGGTTGGAACTCATTGGTCTCGCCACTTCGGCACAAAAATACCCAAGCCAGCTTTCAGGCGGCCAACAGCAGCGGGTGGCATTAGCGCGCGCTTTGGCGTTATCTCCTGGGCTATTGCTGCTTGATGAGCCACTGTCAGCATTGGATGCCAAAGTGCGAACTCACTTGCGTGATGAGATTTGCCAATTGCAGCGTAAGTTGGGAATAACCACCATCATGGTGACCCACGATCAGGAAGAAGCATTGACCATGGCGGATCGTATCGTGGTCATGAATCACGGCGTCATTGAGCAAGTCGGCACGCCCCAAGACATTTACCAAAAACCCGCGAGTCGTTTTGTGGCGGAGTTTGTCGGCACCATGAATTTCATTCCCGTATCTATGGCAACCTCCCATCAGTTGCGCATTGCAGAATCACTGATTGCGCTGCCTAAGATAGAAAACTTGACGCCTACTCAAGGTGAGCAATTTGATCTGGCCGTTCGCCCAGAAAATCTAGAACTGGTCACGCGCTACAACGATGCTATTCCAGTCGTCATTCGCCATTTGGAGTTTCTTGGCGCGTTTTATCGAGTCGAATGTGTGTTTCAAGACGAGCGTTTGGCTCCTCCCGTTTATGTCGATTTACCGATCACGCAGGTGCAAGCCATGAATTTAAAAGCAGGCGATGTTCGATATTTGGCACTGCGTGAAGGGCAGCTTCGTGCGTACCGTCGCAAGGTCATGTCTACGACGCAAGCTATCACAACAGCATGCGCGTATGCCGCGTAAGGAGAGGAACATGCTGAATCTCACCCGTACTCTTCCGGTGCGAATGTTGCCACGCTGGAGCCGTGATAGCCTGATTCTGTTTGCCACTTTGCTGGTGCTGTTATCGCTGATGTTGGTGTTTATTGTCGCGCCTTTAGTCGCTATGTTGGCGAAAAGCGTGCAAAACGCGCAGGGTGAATTTGTCGGGCTGACTTACTTCGCTCAATATTTTGCTTCCACTGCGCTCTGGCAATCGATGCGTAATACCTTGGTGTTGGGCATCGGTGTGACCGCTGTGGTTGGTTTACTGGCTTTTGGTTACGCCTATGCGTTAACGCGTTCCTGCATGCCGGGGAAAAGTTTGTTCCGAGTGCTAGGAAGTGCACCGATTTTGGCGCCTTCGCTGTTACCTGCTATCAGTCTTATCTTTTTGTTTGGTAATCAAGGCATGCTCAAAACGTGGTTAGGCGGAGAGTCCATTTATGGAGGATTAGGCATTGCTCTGGGTTTGGTTTTTTGGACGTTCCCACATGCGTTGATGATTCTCACCATCTCGCTCAGCACTTCGGATGCTCGTTTGTATGAAGCGGCGAGGGCGCTGAAAACTTCCCCAATCAAAACCTTCTTTATCGTGACACTTCCCGCCGCAAAGTACGGATTGATCAGCGCCTTGATCGTTGTATTTACTTTGGTGGTGTGTGATTTCGGGGTGCCGAAAGTGATTGGTGGCAGCTATAACGTGTTAGCAACCGACATTTTCAAACAAGTGGTTGGGCAGCAAAACTTTGCCATGGGGGCGGTGACCAGTATTGTACTTTTACTGCCTGCGGTACTGGCCTTTGTTGCGGATCGCTGGGTGCAGAAAAAGCAGCAAAGCTTGTTTGATACCCGTTCCGTGGTTTACCAACCCACTCCGCATAAACTGCGTGATGGGCTGTGTTTGCTTTACTGTGTACTGGTTTGCGTGGCAATAATCGCAGTATTGGCAACGGCGGTGTATGGCTCGCTCGTCACTTTTTGGCCGTGGAATACGGCACTGACACTCAAAAACTATCAGTTTGCTGAAACCAGCACTTACGGTTGGAGTCCATATTTCAATTCATTGACTTTGGCTAGCTTAACGGCGTTGTGTGGCACTGTGCTGATCTTCCTTGGTGCTTACAGTATCGAAAAAGGGCGAATTTTAGCCCCGCTGCGTCAGGTGATGCAGATGCTGAGCATGATTCCGATGGCAGTGCCGGGATTGGTACTGGGGTTGGGGTATATCTTCTTTTTCAACCACGCCAGTAATCCGCTCAATGGCCTATATGGCGGCATGCTGCTTTTGGTGATCAACACCGTAGTGCATTACTACACTGTAGGGCATATGACAGCAGTTACCGCACTCAAGCAGTTACCGCCTGAGCTGGAAGCCACTGCGGCCTCCATCAAGCTGCCGCAATATCGCTTACTGTGGAAAGTGACATTACCCGTATCCTTGCCTGCGGTATTAGACATCGCTAGCTATCTGTTTATTAATGCATTAACCACCACTTCTGCGGTAGTATTCCTCTACTCAACGGATACCATTCCCGCATCGGTTGCGGTACTGAATATGGATGACGCAGGTCAGACAGGTTCGGCCGCGGCGATGGCTGTGATGATTATGCTCACGGCTGGTTTGATGAAGCTGCTGCATGTCGGGTTGGAATTTGGATTGTTTGGTCGCATGCAAGCATGGCGCAAGCGTTAGTGGAAAGAAGCAATAGGATAGCAATGCAATACGTAAAAATTAAAGATGCCATCGTAGAGCAGATTGATGCGGGTATGCTGATGCCACGTCAAAAGCTGCCTGCGGAGCGCAAATTAGCCGAATCATTTGATACTACGCGAGTCACCTTGCGTGAGGCGCTTTCACTGCTTGAAGCGGAAGGGAAGATTTATCGCGAAGATCGCCGCGGTTGGTTTATTTCGCCGGCACCTTTGCGCTATGACCCCACTCAAACACTCAATTTCACCAATATGGCGCTGTCACAAAATCGCCAACCAAAAACGGAACTGATTGCAGCCAAGGCGGTGATCGCCAACAAACAGGCCACACGTCTGCTCAAGCTCAAACCGTTTTCCGATGTTTACCGAGTGGATCGCGTGCGTTATCTGGACAATCGACCTGTGGTGTATGTCACCAACTACGTTCGCCCAGAGCTGTTTCCGAACCTGCTCAATTTTGATTTGTCGCAATCGTTGACCGATCTGTATCGCGAGCATTATTCGACACAATACCAGACGATCCACTACCGTATTTCAACCAGCTCGTTACTGGGTGAAATGGCACAAGCGTTACGCGCTACATCGGGTACGCCGGCTATGGTGGTAGAGCGAGTTAATTACAATCAAGAAGGCGAGCTGATTGATTGTGACATTGAATACTGGCGTCACGATGCCATTACCATTGAATCCATCGCAGAGTTAAAACGTTAACCCTTCCTCACGAAAGAGGCAGATTGCTTGCCCTGTCGGAATGACAGGGCTTTTTGACAAGGTTGTCGTATGTCTTTTGTGCCTATCATCATCGTCTTATTTTCTGCATTGCTGCACGCCGGTTGGAACATCATCGGCAAACGCTACCAAAGCTCGGGGGCATCTTTCTTCTTGGCGGCGACGGCAGCCACATCATTGCTTCTCACACCTTACATCTTGTGGTACTTCGCGCAAATTGGCTGGTCAACATTGCCAACCCAGTTTTGGGTGCTGCTGATCATCAGTGGGATTAGCCAGATGGTGTACATGCTTGGGCTCGCTCTTGCTTACAGCAAAGTGGATATCGGGATTGCTTATCCTTTAGCACGTGGGCTACCCGTGCTGTTAGTGGGGGCAGGTACGGTATTGCTGGGCTACGATTTGCACCTTAATCAATGGCTGGGATTTGGATTGATCACACTTGGCTGCTTGATGATCCCGCTCCAAAAATTCCGCCAATTTCGCTTTACGGATTATGCCAACATCGGGATTGTATGGGCGTTAGTGGCTGCGGTGGGCACCGCTGGGTATTCCATCATAGATAAAGAAGCACTTGCGATCATTGAACAGACCGTGGGCTTACTGATGCCAGCCAGTTACTCTGCCGTACTTTATTTAGGGATTCAGTTTTGGGCGATGTGTTTGCCGCTGACCATTTGGTACTTATTGACTGGGCAACGCGCCCCTTTCATTGAGGCGTGGCGAATCCGTTATACCGCGATCCTTGCGGGCCTGATGATGGGAGGCACCTACAGTTTGGTGCTGTATGCGATGACTTTGACGGAAAATGTGAGCTTTATTGTGGCGCTACGCCAAACTAGCATCGTATTTGGGCTGTTTATGGGCATCGCTTTTCTGGGAGAGCGCTGGTATGTCACTCGTCTTTTAGGGATTAGCGCGATTATCGCAGGACTTATTGTGGCGTTTGCTTAGTTTCCTCCAAGCATAAAAAATGGCCCGTAGGCCATCTCTCATAAAGGTATTGAATGCTGTTTAAGCGTTGGATTCCATCGCTACTGGCGTATTTTGCTCTGCCGCATCCAGCATTTTGCGGATCACGACGGAAGCGAATAACGCCACACCAACCATTACGACGGCCAGAATGGTCAACAGTTTGAAGTAATCGCCATAAACGATCTGCACAATTTGTTGCGTGATAGCTTGGCCTTTTTCCAACGCGATTGAAGTTGAGAATACCGCACCGATGATGCCACTCAGCGCCATCGCAATATAGAACAGACTCACTGAGAAGTTCTCGATCTGTTTTGGCGCGACAGACAAAATAAACGCGACCACTAAGCTACCCACCACAACCTCAGCAAAGGCTTGGAAGAAGTGGATCACCAAGAATACTTCAGGGCGGATAATCGCATCTTCACCGACAGTCGAAACCGCAAACGTCAGAATGCCGAATGAAATCGCGGTCAGTACAAACGCAAATGCAATTTTGGTCGCAGTAGAGAAGGTAATGCCACGCTTTTCCAAGTTCGAAAACAGGTAAGAAATGGCTGGGCCAGCCACAATACACCACAGCGGGTTCATTGCCATTGAAGCTTCTGGTGCAATCGGGATGATGCCGAAGAGATCGCCGCGCATGGTGTTGATGGTGACCATGGTCATCGAGGTCATCATTTGCCCGTAATACACAAAGAAACAGGTTGTTAGCACAGTCACAATTAAGATCGTGCCCATCTTCAACGCTTCCGCGCGGCTGGCTTTAAACATCAAGCTGATGAAGTAGAAAATCGCTGCCAAACCAATGGCGTACACAATGTTTTGACCAATTGCCATGTTGGAGAACATGAAGAAAACCAGTCCCACCATCGCCATTGAAAGCAAAGCGAACGCTACCCAATTCCCTACGCTGACAGGTTGTTGATCTTTATGACTCGCCACTTCAACCAACGGACGACGCATTACCACTATGGTGATCGTAGCTAGTGTTGCCATTAATGCGGAAAGCGCAAAGCTGCCATGAAAACCCAGAAGTAACACCAGCATTGGGAACAAATATTGCCCCAAAAGTGCGCCTACGTTGTTGACCGAATAGTTGACCGGATAGCCATTATTAAAGTCTTCTTCACTGGCGAAAGTACGCTTGTACAGACTTGGATAGGATGGAGACATCAAACCACGTGCGTAGCTAGCCAGTGCAATGCCAACCAAGCTCAAAGGAACGTTAGTGGATGAAGCACCGAGCACGAGCAGCAGATAGCCCACGGCAAACGTCAGGTAGGAAATTGCCAGTGAACGGTACGCACCGAGAAATTTATCAGCAATAAAGCCCCCGGCAATAGCAAAGAGAGGGCCAATCGAAGAGAATGCGCCGACGACCATCATGGTATCCGCTTCGCTGTAATTAAGATCTTCAAGGAAGAAGCGGGTCAGGATTACCATGACACCGTAGAAAGAAAGGCCAAACATCATTTGGCAGAACATCATTGATTTGTTGAGTTTATTCCACATATCGGTCTGCTATCGTGTTTATCGCTAGTGCATATATCTAGATATTTCTAATGCAGCAGCATCTAATAAAATAAGGGCGCGATTATGGCAGAAAAAACCAACGATGCACTCATTTTCTGCCTGCATGAAGAAAATCTATGTGTGCATAATTCAGGCTCGCTTTACATCTCATTCAAAAGTATGGAATTCTGTTTGAGTTAGTCTCTTAGAGATGGATGAAGAGGATTGTGTGATGTCAGCAGCTTGCCCGATATGGGTTGTACTTGGTAAACGTTTAAATAGCGATGCGCTCACTGTAGAAGGCAAAAGCCGAGTCGATGGGTTACTTTCGGCGTTACAGTGTCATGAAAATTCATCAGCATTGATTGTTTTCTGTGGTGGCGTTACGGCTGGACAAACAGTTTCTGAAGCGCAGCGAATGCATGAATATTTTCAGCAGCAAGTTCAGCAAAAAGGTTTGGTGTTACAACACGTAGATGTTTTGTTGGAGCAACAATCCACCAGCACGGTAGAGAATATTGAGCACCTAGCACATGTCTTACTCGCTAGTCAGCGACTTCATGCCGGTGAAATACTCACTCTGACCTTAGTTTCTAGTGATTATCACCTCAAACGGATTTTTGAAATCCAAGATTTGATGGATGAACAAGGCCTTTTGCGTACTCTCGATGAGCGTTTTCTACAAGTCGGTGTAAAGTTGGACATTTCACGCGATCTCAATGCTCATGTTTGTGTGTCATACCCGTATAGCTGCGAGCAAGGGATGCGATTTTTATGGGTGGATGAGCTGACTACTTATCGAGTTTTCTTGGAAGGTGTGGTGGCAGGAACTTTTCAAAGGCCTTTACCGGACGTTCACTATCAGCCTTATCACATTGCGAAAACCGCACTGACGCAACTCCGCCAACTCATGCACCAAGATTCGGTCATGCTCTCTATGTTGGCCTTGATTGAAGCGATTGTAGAGTCGTCGGCTTATCTGAAATATGAAGAAAAAGTGCGTGAAGAGTTGGCGATACTCGATACTCAGCTTACGTTACTCAATCGATTGTGTGACCCTGAATTGGAGCGAACGGGTCGTTGGTGGAAGCGTTAATCATATAGAAATCAGAAAGGCAGCTAAGCTGCCTTTCTCTATTACTGTTGAGTATCGTGGTTTTGGCGAAAATATTCCCACTGCTCAATTTTATCGCCTTGTTTGGTCACACAGTAAGTTACACGCTGCGCATCTTCCGTCACCATTTCCAACTCACCGCCTTGTTCAACACAGTAAACCGATGCCGGGTTAGCCATAGAAGTGTATTCCTTCACGGTGTACTCATTTTCTTGACGAGCACATCCAGTGAGAATCACTGCACCAACTGCGCTTGCGAGGAATAGGGTTGTTTTATTCATGCTCTCTCCATTTTTTGTTACGGGTTGCATATCAGTATTCTACAAAATTTGTTTTTTGGTATATGTCAGATTTGTCAAAAGATTGATGCTGTCTACAATTAAGAAAATGCTCAAATAACGACATATTCGTCTGTTTCTAGTTTTAGGGTCTGGCCTGTTAAGGGGGATAGCATGTCATCAGTTAAGTATCGATTAGTGACACGCAGTGATTTTGACGGTTTGGTGTGTGCGATCTTGCTCAAAAGTATCGAGCTGATTGATGACATTCAGTTTGTCCATCCTAAAGACATGCAAGATGGCAAAATACCGATTACTGATCGCGACATAGTTACCAACTTGCCCTATGTTGCGAATGCCCACCTTGTGTTTGACCATCACCTATCAGAAACACTAAGAAACAAAGGCGAACGTCCTAACCATATCATTGACCCCAATGCACCTTCTGCAGCTCGGGTGGTGTGGGAATATTATGGCGGTGCAAAAACATTTCCTTCCGAGTGGCTAGAAATGATGGCGGCGGTAGATAAAGGAGATGCGGCCCAATTTAGCCGTGATGAAGTACTCGATTCTACAGGCTGGAACTTGCTGAATTTTTTAATGGACGCCCGTACAGGGCTAGGGCGTTTTCGTAATTTCCGGATTTCCAATTACAACTTGATGATGGCGCTCATTGATCATTGCAGCCATGCTTCGATTGACGAGATTTTACAACTCCCTGATGTGAAAGAGCGGGTAGAACTGTACCGTGAGCATGAAACCCTGTTCAAAGAACAGATTCAACGTTGCGGCAAAGTGTATGACAATTTGGTTTTGCTCGATCTTACGGAAGAAGAGATCATCTATGCGGGTAATCGCTTTATCATTTACGCGCTCTATCCGCAGTGCAATATTTCCATTCATAAAATGTGGGGCTTTCAAAAACAGAACATTGTGTTCGCAACCGGAAAATCGATTTTTGATCGCAGTTCTCAAACCAATATTGGTGAGTTGATGCTCAAATATGGCGGTGGTGGCCATGCGGCTGCAGGGACTTGTCAGATTGCTGTTGAAGACGCGGATCGCGTTGAAAAAGAATTGATCACGCAGATCACCGCAGATGGTTAAAATTGATTCAGAGCAAATAGACCCTGATTTATCAGGGTCTTCTATTTTCTGATGTGTTAGTATCGCCCAAAACCGTTGGAAAAGGAGAGCCGATGAAACCTCTACATATTGCTGTACACCCTGATATTAAACCATTGAATCAGCAGCGTATTGTGCAACGTAAAGCCGCACGAGCGATTGCTATGCGTGGTGAGCGTATTTTGCTGCTCTATACCGAACGTTACCATGACTATTCACTGCCTGGTGGCGGACTTGAAGCCAATGAAGATGTCTTGATGGGCATGATCCGTGAGCTTCAAGAAGAGACTGGGGCGCAAAATATTCGCAATATTGAGCCGTTTGGTTTGTACCAAGAATTTCGTCCTTGGCATAAACAGCAGGAAGCCGATGTGATCCACATGGTTTCCTACTGTTATCGCTGTGAAGTTGATGATCAGCTTGGTCAAACTCAACTCGAAAGTTATGAACAGCGTAATGGCATGAAACCGGTTTGGGTCAATATTCATGAAGCTATTGCCCATAACGAACAAACGCTACGTGATGATTCATGCAAAGGAATGAGCATTGAGCGTGAAACTTATTTGCTACGTTTAATCGCTAAAACCCTTCATTGATCACGTCTTTGGGGGAAGTTACTTCCCCTAATCTCCCTACTTTCCAAATTTACCTATACTTATCCAAGTAACTGAATTACTAATAGTTTGTGTTGTTCGATCATCATCCCAAGAAAGGGGGAATGATTAACGCGTTAAACCATTGATGGTAAGAATAGTAATGGAGAGAACTATGCGCAGATGGAAGCCTATCGCATTGGGGATCACGCTCGCTTTATCGAGTCAGGTAAGCTGGGGGGCCGTAATTGAAACTACCCGTTTAGTCGGGTTTGGCGAAGCTAAATACCCGGAAAACTTTACCCATTTTGATTATGTGAATCCTCAAGCCCCCAAATATGGAAAAGTCACTTTTGGTGAACTAGGTACTTACGACAACTTTAACCGCTTTGCTTCACGTGGCGTTTCAGCAGCGAATACAGAAGAACTTTATGACTCGTTGATGTTCTCACCTGCCGATGAAATCGATTCCTACTATCCGTTGATTGCCAGTAAAGTCCGTTATTCAGATGACTACACTTGGCTTGAAATCGATCTCAATCCTAAAGCACGTTTTCACGATGGTAAGCCGATCACCGCGCACGATGTTGAATTTACTTTTGGCAAGTTCATGGCAGAAGGTGTACCGCAATATCGGGTCTACTACAAAGATGTAGGTTCGGTTAAAGCAATTTCTGATCTGACTGTGCGTATCGAGATGAAACAGCCTAATCGTGAACAATTGTTTAGCCTCGCGCAGTCAACTCGAGTTTTGCCTAAACACTTTTGGCAAGACAAAAACCTTGCAGAGCCACTCAGTCAACCTCCTGTTGGCAGCAGCGCTTACCAGATTACGGATTTTAAACCCGGTCAAAGTGTTACTTACAAATTGAATGCCGATTACTGGGCCAAAGATTTACCCGTAAACGTCGGACGAAATAACTTTGTGCAAGTTCAATACGATTACTATCGGGATGACACCGTCATGCTTGAGGCATTTAAAGCCGGGGAGTTTGATATTCGCCAAGAGAACCAAGCCAAATTCTGGGCGACGTCTTACACCGGCAGCAATTTTGATCAGGGTTTTATTAAGAAAGAAGAGATTGCTCATCAGGCTCCTGCCACGACTCAAGGTTTCATCTTTAATACTCAACGTCCCGTGTTTCAGGATGTCCGTGTACGCGAGGCATTGAACTATGCGCTGGATTTTGAATGGATGAATAAGAACCTGTTTTACGATCAATACAAGCGTACTCGCAGCTATTTTCAAAATACCGAATATGAAGCACAAGGGTTGCCCGATGCTGCTGAACTTGCGGTGCTATCGCCATTCAAAGACCAATTGCCAGAGCGTGTTTTCACTGAGTCTTATCAGCCTTCAGTAACCGATGGCAGTGGGCGCATTCGTAACCAAATGCGTGAAGCTTTTGCCTTATTGAAAGCGGCGGGCTGGGAGCTCAAGAATAAAGTGATGACCAACGTTAAAACGGGTGAGTCGTTCAGCTTTGAATTCTTGATCTACAGTCCAACCACGGAGCGTATTGCTATTCCATTGCAAAAAAATCTGCAGTTGATGGGGATTGAAATGAAGATCCGTACCGTGGATACCACGCAATACACCAAACGGCTGCGAGATCGTGATTTTGATATGATTTCGCACGGTTACAGTGCAAACCCTTATCCTAGCCCTAATCTGTTAATTGTGTGGAATTCGCACTATATGGATTCTACGTACAACTCCGCAGGGGCGAATGATCCTGTTATTGATGCGCTTACCGAGCAGATTGCCAAAAGCCAGCAGGATACTGAAAAGCTACAAGCTCTTGGCCGCGCGTTAGATCGTGTACTGCAATGGAATTTCTACATCATTCCGCAATGGCATTTGAGTATGTACCGCGTTGCGATGTGGGATAAATTCAGCCGCCCAAGTGTATTACCTAAATACTCTCTCGGATTAGACACTTGGTGGGTAGACAAAGATAAAGCTGCTCGGCTCCCTGAAAAACGGCGTTAGGAGTTGCAATGCTCAGTTATATTTTGCGCCGTTTGTTACTGGTGGTGCCCACTTTGTGGGCCATTATTACCATTAACTTTTTCATTATTCAGATTGCACCGGGTGGCCCGGTTGAACAGGCCATAGCGCAACTGGAAGGCAACACTTCTGGACTTATGGAGCGTTTTTCTGGTGGTGGTCAAGAAGTTGCAGCACCGACGGAAGCGCCAACCTCAGGCTACAAAGGTTCCCGTGGGCTTGATCCTCAAGTGGTAGAAGAGATCACTCGTCGCTTTGGTTTTGATAAGCCATTGCATGAGCGTTATTTTCAAATGCTTAAAGACTACGCCACCTTTAATTTTGGTGAAAGCCTGTTTCGCGGCGGTAATGTGATCGATCTGATTGTCGAACGGTTACCTGTTTCCATTTCACTTGGGTTATGGAGCACGTTGCTGATTTACCTGATTTCCATCCCATTAGGCATCAGTAAAGCCATTCATCATGGTTCGAGATTTGATGTGTGGTCGAGTGCGGTAGTCATTATCGGTTATGCGATTCCCGGATTTTTGTTTGCGATAATTTTGATCATCCTATTTGCCAGCGGTAACTATTTCAGTTGGTTCCCGTTGCGTGGTCTGGTTTCAGATAACTTTTCAGCGTTGCCTTGGTATGAGCAAGTTCTTGATTACTTTTGGCATCTCACTTTGCCAACACTAGCGATGGTGATTGGTGGATTCGCCACATTAAGTATGTTGACGAAAAACTCGTTTCTGGACGAGATCAATAAACAGTATGTCGTTACCGCGCGTGCCAAAGGGTTGGATGAGCGTCGAATCCTCTACAAACACGTATTTCGAAACGCCATGTTGATCATCATTGCCGGATTCCCGAGCGCCTTTATCAGTATCTTCTTCACAGGAGCAATGCTGATTGAAGTGATGTTCTCATTGGAGGGGATAGGACTACTCGGCTTTGAAGCAACGATCCAGCGCGATTATCCGTTGGTTTTTAGTTCACTCTACATCATGACGTTATTGGGATTGTTACTGAGCATTGTGTCGGATTTGACTTATATGTGGGTTGATCCCCGCATTGATTTTGAGGCTCGCTGATGAAGCTGTTGCAAAGAACAAAACGCGCGCCGAATCCTTTAACTGAGGCGCGTTGGGTAAGATTTAAAGCCAATCGTCGTGGCTTCTGGTCACTCTGGATTTTTCTACTGCTGTTTGTGATCAGTTTGTTTGCAGAACTGATTGCTAATGATAAACCGCTACTCATTCACTATGACGGTAATTGGTATACGCCGATTGTGCAGCGATACAGCGAAACACAATTTGGTGGTGAATTTGATACGGAAGCTGATTATACCGACCCGTACGTTGTCGGGTTGATTGAAGAGAAAGGGCAGATTATCTGGCCGCTAATCCGTTTTCATTACGACACCATCAATTTCAGTATAACAGGCAGTGTGCCATCGCCACCGGATTCAGTGAATTGGTTGGGTACGGATGATAAAGGTCGTGATGTTCTTGCACGGATTATCTATGGCTTTCGGATTTCAGTGCTATTTGGGTTTGTGTTAACGCTAATCTCATCATTGATTGGTGTGCTGGTGGGCGCAACTCAAGGCTACTACGGTGGTTGGCTCGATCTCTTTGGTCAGCGTTTTATCGAAGTTTGGTCTGGAATGCCGACATTGTTCTTACTGATCATTCTCTCTAGCTTTGTTGAGCCTAACTTTTGGTGGTTGCTTGGCATTATGGTGCTCTTTAGCTGGATGAGTTTGGTGGGAGTCGTGCGCGCCGAGTTTCTACGCTGCCGAAATTTTGATTATGTGCGTGCGGCGCAGGCGATGGGGGTCAGTGATATGCGAATCATGCTCCGCCATATGCTGCCCAATGCCATGGTCGCTTCGTTAACTATGATGCCATTCATCCTCTCTGGCTCAGTCACCACTCTCACCTCATTGGATTTTCTTGGGTTTGGTTTGCCTGCTGGGTCACCTTCACTTGGTGAACTATTGGCGCAAGGTAAAGCCAATTTACAGGCTCCTTGGCTGGGTATTTCAGCTTTTGTGGTGCTTTCGGTCATGTTGACCTTGTTGGTGTTTATTGGTGAAGCAGTTCGTGATGCGTTTGATCCTCATCTGCAACGGAGAAGCTCATGAGCGATTGGGTATTAAAGATAGATAACCTATCCGTCGGGTTTGGTGTAAATGGAAGTGCGCAGGCGGTGACTGAAGATGTCAGCTTGCAAATAGCGCGAGGAGAAACGTTAGCCTTGGTGGGGGAAAGTGGTTCGGGCAAATCGGTGACGGCCAATGCGATTTTACGCCTGCTACCTAAAGGTTCTTCGTACTATTTGAATGGCAGTATCCAATTTTCAGGTTTAGATACGCTGCGCTGTTCGGAACGTGCGTTACGTGGCATTCGAGGCGGACGGATTGGGATGATTTTTCAAGAACCGATGGTGTCGCTCAACCCACTCCATAAAATTGGTAAACAGTTGGTGGAGGCTTTGGCCATCCACCGTGGTTTGCGTTCAACGGTCGCAGAACAGAAAGCCATAGAGTGGCTAGGCAAAGTCGGAATCCGCCATCCGGAAATGAAGATCAACGCGTATCCACATGAACTTTCTGGTGGTGAACGCCAGAGGGTAATGATTGCCATGGCATTGATGAATGAACCCGAATTATTGATTGCCGATGAGCCTACTACGGCTCTGGATGTGTCCGTTCAGGCACAAATTCTCGATTTACTCAAATCACTGCAACAAGAGTTGGGTATGACCATGCTGTTTATTACTCATGATTTGAGCATAGTACGCCGAATTGCTGACCGAGTGGCCGTGATGCAACGTGGGCGGTTGGTGGAAACCAATGAATGCCAAGCTTTGTTTAATGCACCACAACATCCTTACACTCAACAGTTGATCAATGCCGATCCGCGCGGTTTGCCTGTGCCGATTGAGGCCAATGCTCCAACTCTGTTGCAAACGGAAAATTTGAAGGTCTGGTTTCCTATCAAGGGCGGGCTATTTCGCCGTACTCAAGCCTATATCAAGGCTGTAACGGATATGAATTTCAGTCTCGCTAAAGGTCAGTCACTGGGCCTTGTGGGTGAGAGTGGTTCTGGTAAATCCACCACTGGCATGGCGATTCTAAAGCTTTTAGCTTCGCAGGGTGTGATTCGTTTCTCTGGGCAAGATCTGCAAACGCTCAAACGACATGACATGCTGCCATACCGAAGCAAAATGCAAGTGGTCTTCCAAGATCCTTATTCTGCGCTCAATCCTCGAATGTCCGTTGCTCAAGTTATCGGTGAGGGGTTACGAGTGTATAGCCAAATGGATGATGAACAAATTGATCAGGCGATTTGTGAAGTGATGGAAGAGGTGGGGTTGGATATCACGACGCGGCATCGTTATCCCAATGAATTTTCCGGTGGACAAAGGCAACGTATCGCGATTGCGCGCGCTTTGGTTCTAAAACCCGAGTTTATTTTGTTGGATGAGCCGACATCTTCTTTAGATCGTACTGTTCAGGCACAAGTTTTGGACTTACTGAAAGATCTACAGCAGAAATATCACTTAACTTATCTGTTTATCAGCCACGATTTGGCAGTGATCCGTGCTTTGTGTCATCACACCATCGTCATGAAAGCCGGCGAGATCGTGGAGCAAGGAGAAACTCAGGCTCTGTTTGAAAATCCAACTCACCCCTATACACAGGAGTTGGTCCGACTATCACTGATTTGATACGTCTGAGTTAATCGATGTTGCAGATAGCAAACCGCCCTCTTGTTGAGGGCGGCTGCACTGACCAGCTTAAGATGCTGATGGCGTAACATACAGTGTTGGCGTATTTGACCAGCTCTGTTTTAACGCTGGTGTCAAATCGCCTTCATAAGCATGTGCCATAAAGAGATCAAACAGTGCTAATTCGGAAGATGGCGTAACGTAGACTTTGCGCTGCGCCATAGCAGCAACCAAACGATCTGCCTGATTGCGAATGTCGTCAGCTTGGTTTAGTTCTGTTTGTGCTTGTAAATGAGCGCGCTGAGTAGCAACCGCCAGCTCAAATTCTGCTTTGCTAAAGCCATTTGATAAAGCGCGTTCAATTTCCGCTTTCACTTGTTGCTGAACTTTCTGGCTCTCCTCTTGTGAGACGCCTGGAATGGTAAGGTTCGACCAAAGTGAGCGGTTCATCATCCACTCAACTTGAGTTTGAGCGGACAAATTATACGGCTGAAGGACTTGGTTGATCCGGTTTTGCAACGCAATGTTCGCCACTTGAACCAACATGGTTTGGCGGCGTTGTTGCTTACTATCATTGCTAACAGGGGACGGTACAAGAGTGTTCAAGCTGATGTTCTGTTTTGCCACATCTTGCATTTGAGCTTGCAAGTTTGGTATCACCATCGCGCTTTGAAGAGTGGCAGAGTTTTTGTGCCAATCGCTAAACTGCTGATCAATTAACTGCTCTAAATGGCGTTTGTTAAAATCGCCAACCACAATCAATGTCATGTTTTTTGGTGCATAAAAGCGCTGTTTAAATTCCATCGCTTGCGCACCATTGATTTGACTCAATCGGCTCTGTAGCGCATCAAAGCTACGCTGAACCTGTTGCTGCTGGGCATAGTTCAGAGCAGGAGCAAGCAAACGTCCATCAACCGCAATCTGTTCTACAGATTTGTTCAACATATCTGGTGCAGGTAGGGCATCGTTACGCAGAGCATTCGACAACTCACTGAATGCTTGGGACATTTGCTCTTGCGTTGTGGTGTGTAGGCTAACCACAGTCTGGTTGAGATCTAACTGCGCTTGAGCTGGAACAGTGAGTTGACCCAGCATTTGTGCGGCGGTGTACATTGCACTGCCAGATTGACCGCCTTGTTCCTGAAGAAGCCCGCCACCCATTACCATGCGTATGGCAACGTTATGTTGTGTATTCGGCATAGGTAAAAGCACGTAGTGCAAGCCATTTTCCAATACCCCTGCAGAGGTTTGGCGAGGAAGCTGTAAATCGCTGCGCTCAAACCACCATTGATCAGCTGATTGAGCTTGAATAGCAGGGGCGAGTAGTAGGCTTGAACAGCACAAAGTAAGACTTAAAGTACGAACAACAGATTTTAAAGGATGCAATGCAAAATCCTCTCGATAGGATGCCAAGATCACACAAGAACGTGAATGTGTTTACATTCATCGCAGACAACTTCCGTGTTCCGCTTGGTAGAGCCCGGATATCGAGGTAGGCGACACTGACAAGTGCAGTGTGGGAACTGAGACTGGCGACAAATTAAACGGGCGCGATTTTCTATTTCCCAGTCACATGTGTCAATCCTAATTCATTAGTTTAACTGTTAGTCTCGTGACTGAGACAACACTACGGTTTCACGATGAGTTCGCTATATCCGGTATTCGGATCATACTGACGAGTGAAATGATGTTGTGGGTAGTGATGAATCATGAGTTCAGCCGTTGTGTTGATAAGGTTGCCATCCAGCAAATGACCGCCCCAAACTTGGCCTTGTGCATCTGCCACCGCAATATGCAGATGACAATGTTCGTTAGTTAATGTACCGCTGAGAGAGAGAATTTCAAACGGCGCCGCCACTTGCAGGGTCGAAACACTATCGGCAAGACGGATGTTGAGCTGTGACAGACAACCGACACATGAGGCAATCGACCCCGCATGAATCTCATGCTTTTGAACTAACTGCGCAATCCGTTGTTTTAAATCGTCACCTTGAGTTAAGCGCACCGCAATCAGTTTGATCATGCTTGCCCTTCAATTAAACCCGTTAAAGCGATTAAGCCTTGCTCAAGATCTGCATGGCGCTGAGCTTTGCCCAACACTCGCATTCCTTGCATTTGAGTGAGCACCAATTTAGCCAGTAAATCAGCAGGAACTCGAGATGGAATTTGACCTTGTTGCATGGCGTTGTTGAGTGCGCGAGTAATTAAATTCAGCAGCAGGTCAAACAATGCATGGCCTTTGGCGAGTACTTCGCTATCCGTATCGGCATGTTCGACGAGTGCATTTTGAATAAAGCAGCCACTCTTTGCCTCTCTTTGCAAAACGGCAAAATCTTCTAAAAAAGCCTTCAGCTCAGGCCAGCTAGCTTGCTCATCTTCTAAATCGGTGAGAGCAGGGAAGCTGATCAATGTGAGATAACGATCCAGCGCTTCATAATAGAGTTTTTGTTTATCACCAAACGCATTGTACAGGCTGAAGCGGTTGATTTTTAAGTGATCGACCAGATCTGAAATCGCCGTATTGGCATAGCCTTTCTGCCAAAACAGTGCCATTGCCTCACGCAATTTCTCTTCTCGATCAAAATTGGATTTTCTTGCCATCGGAAACTCTGCGGTAAATATATTCTTGACTGAACGTTCAGAAACTGAGTAGAGTATATCCAGAACGATCGTTCAGAAAAAGAAAATTAAGGAAATTAGAATGAAATTATATGAAACCGCCATGACCCCAAGCAGCCGCAGAGTCTCGATCTTTCTTAAGGAATTAGGATTGGATGTTGAGCGTGTACAGGTTGATGTTCGAGGCGGAGAGAATTTATCCGATGCATTTAAAAGCAAAAGCCTAAACGGCAAGGTGCCATTGCTAGAGCTTGAAGATGGTACAACACTTTGTGAGAGCGTTGCGATTTGCCGTTATTTTGATCAGGCATACCCAAATTCACACCATCTATTTGGCAATACGGCTTTAGAGAAAGCTCAAGTTGAGATGTGGCATCGTGTGGTTGAATTCCAAGGGTTGTATGCTGGTTTTCAAGCATTCCGTAATTTGAGTGGTATTTACAAAGATCGTGAAAATTGTGTCTATGCTTGGGGTGAAGAGAGCAAAGCTCGTGTGGCAGAATTTTTACCTCAACTCGAACAGCGTTTAGCGCAGTCTACTTTTATTGCTAGCGATCGTTTCACTATTGTTGATATTACCGCCTACATTTTCATTGGCTTTGCCGAAAAGGCGTTGGAATTGCCTGTGGCTGAACACTATCCGCACATCACCCGCTGGTATGAGCAGATTGCACAACGACCAGCATTTCAATAAGGAATCTTTATATGATTGACTTTTATACTGCTGCAACGCCGAATGGCCATAAAATTGCCATTGCTCTTGAAGAGATGGGGTTGGAATACACAACTCATGCGCTAAATCTTTCCAGCAATGAGCAAAAACAGCCTGCTTTTACGGCGATCAATCCGAACGGACGTATTCCAGCGATCGTCGATCGAGAGAATGAGGATTTCGCTGTATTTGAGTCTGGCGCGATTCTGCTCTATCTCGCAGAGAAGACAGGGAAATTCCTGCCTCAAGAAACCAAAGCTCGTTCACGTGTTCTCCAGTGGTTGATGTTCCAGA
>NZ_AOMO01000045.1 GCF_000338875.1 Vibrio mimicus CAIM 602
GATTTTCCCCGAATGAGCTGCCAGAGTTGCCGAGAGTTTAATCAAGCGGTTAACGCGTCGGCTATCACCTAAGTTGGCATGTTGAAAGACATGTTTAGCCCATTGTGCAGAGTTTGATATAAAGTTCATAGTGCTTGCCTGATGTTGTAATGAAGATCAGATCGACCACATCAAACAGAGTTCAAAAAAATCCCCCGTACTTGACGGGGGATTTGTGTATAAGAGACAGGCAGTTTGCCGGTTTTTTATCGCTTGTGGAAAGCTTAAGGTGTGACCGGAGCAGCCTCTTCAACCTCAGGCACATTAATGACTGGGTCGGCCGGCGCTGTATTAACATCACCCGCTACCGTATCACGCAGCTTTTGCCACAATAACCCCAAGGTTTCGTGCCAATACTGTTCTGTCTGCTCAAGATAGCGTGCCTTTGGAATGTACTTATCCCAAGGCTGAGCAATGTTGAGGTGACCCAAGTAGTTGGTTGGAGCTGGGATTGGGGTTAAGCCAGCCGATTCAAACTCGCGCATTGCACGCTTCATGTGGCTAGCGGATGTCACTAACACCATACGTTTTTGCTGCACAAACGCTGCAGCTTGGCGCGCTTCTTCCCATGTATCTTTCGCGGTTTCCAGCAAAATAATGTCGGATTTAGGCACGCCTAATGCGAGTGCAACACGCGCCATCATTCTGGCATGACTAAATTCACTTCCTCCGGCATAACCGGAAAGGATCATTTTAGAACCCGGATACATACGGCTGATACGAATCCCCTCAGTAAGGCGCATTAAGGCAGCACGACTAAGCTCCGATGTTGGTGGAATATCGTCATCAACGACGTGTCCATTCCCCAGCACCATAACGTAATCGACGGTGCCTTCTACAGGTAAAAAAGCCGTGTAGGTTCGTTCAAGTGGCATGAGTAAACGAGTCGCCACGGGTTGAAAGGAAACTAGGGAGAGGCCTGTGAGAGAAAACAAAACCACAAGGCATCCAGTTTTACGTTTTGCCGTGAACATGATCAGCATCAGGCCCACGAAACCAATGATCAGCAACGCTGGCAGAGGCATCAACAGTGAAGAAAAAATTTTTTTCAGCTCAAACATAGAGAAAACAGTCCGAAAAAACAGCACTTGAGTACAAAAAGAGTCGAAGCCTCTTTATTCCTGCCATTCCTATGACAGAATAGCGGGCACGGTTCGTTATCATAACTCAAGCTACTGTGACAGAAGATCGCAATTTCGACGATATTGCCCACAAATTTGCAAAAAATATATACGGTTCTGACAAAGGTGAGATCCGCCAAGTCATTGTTTGGGAAGATTTGGAGCAGCTTCTCAGTCAATTAGACACGCAAAAAGTTCCCTTGCATGTACTCGATGCTGGAGGGGGATTGGCGCAAATGTCGCAAAAAATCGCTCGCCTTGGGCACCGGGTTACGCTGTGTGATCTTTCTTCGGAAATGTTGCAATTGGCCGAGCAGGATATTGCAAACAATGGCCTGCTTGAGCAGTATCGCCTGGTTCATTCTCCAGTGCAGACGATTCAAGAACACCTTGATGAGCCCGTTGACCTGGTACTGTTTCATGCAGTCATGGAGTGGCTGGCGGAGCCAAAACCTGCTTTGCAAAATTTGCTGGCGCAAGTCAGACCCGGTGGCATGGTGTCGGTGATGTTTTACAACTACCACGGTTTGGTTTACAAAAACGCCGTGTGTGGCAACATTCCGCACGTGCTAGAAGATATGCCGCATCGCAAACGGTTTAAATTACAACCGCAGAAAGGCTTGTTACCTGAAGAGGTCTACCAATGGATCGAAGAATCAGGTTTTGAGATCTGCGGAAAATCCGGTATTCGTTGTTTCAGTGATTACATCGGAAACATGAAAAACATGGGCGAATACCAGTATGAGGATTTGGTGGCTCTGGAGCGCAAATTCTGCCGCCAAGAGCCTTACCTCTCATTGGGCCGATACATTCATGTATGGGCTAAGAAAAAACAATAACAGGAAACACAATGAGTGAGTTTACTCAGGATACTGTGCAAAAGCCTATCGACGAACTCGTCACTTGGGTAAAACAGTATGACTTCTCATTGAATCTGCCTACTGAGCGGCTGGCATTTTTGTTGGCAATTGCTGTGCTCAGCAATGAAAGATTTGATGAAGAGCTCGGAGAAGGGGAACTTCACGATGCATTCGCGATAGTCACGCGCTTGTTTGCAGAATCGGGAGAAGCCTCAGCCTTTCGGGCTAACAATGCGATTAATGATCTGGTCAAGCAGCGCTTACTAAGCCGCTTTACCAGCGAAATGACGGAAGGTGCCAGCATCTACCGTCTGACTCCTTTAGCGATCGGCATTACCGATTACTACGTTCGTCATCGCGAATTTTCCAAACTCAAACTATCCATCCAACTCTCTATGGTCGCGGATGAGATGGCGAAAGCCGTGGAATCTGCGCAGCAGGGTGGCAGTGTCGCTCATTGGCGCAAAAACGTGTTTGGCGTGCTCAAATATTCGGTCAGTGAAATCTTTGACCGCATCGATCTCAACCAGCGTGTGATGGATGAGCAGCAACAATCGGTCAAAGAACAGATTGCGGACCTGCTGAATAAAGATTGGCGCGATGCGATCAACAACTGTGAAGCGTTGCTGTCCGAAACTTCCGCCACACTGCGTGAGCTGCAAGATACCTTGCAAGCGGCAGGCGATGAGTTGCAAACGCAAATCCTCGATATTCAGGAGTGCGTGTATGGCGATCTGGAATTGGATTTCATCGAAGAGACGCTGTTTGCGCTGCAAATGAAGCTCGACCGCATTACGAGTTGGGGTCAGCAGTCGATTGATCTTTGGATCGGTTACGACCGCCACGTCCACAAGTTTATTCGTACCGCGATTGATATGGACCAGAACCGCGCGTTCAGCCAACGTCTGCGTCAGTCAATGAACGACTATTTTGAACAACCTTGGTATCTCACTTTCGCCGATGCAGAACGTCTATCCGATCTGCGTGATGAAACTTTGACCCTGCGTGACGAAGAAGTCACCGGTCAGGTACCGACGGAAGTGGAATACGAAGAGCTGCAACAAGTGAATGATGAACTTGCGCAGCGGATTGGCGACATGCTGAAAGTGCATAAAGAGCAGGGCGCAGCGATTGATTTAGCACTTGTGCTGCGTGATTACCTAGCTAGCCATCCACGAACCCATCATTTCGATTTAGCCCGAATGGTTGTCGACCAAGCGGTAAGACTGGGTTACTCCGAGTCCGACTACCGCGCTATCCAGCCTGACTGGACGGCGATCAACGATTTTGGCGCAAAGGTACAAGCGAATGTCATCGACCGATATTAATGAATACATGCCAGAGAATCTGGCCAAAGCGATTGCGAACCCGCTATTCCCAGCGCTAGACAGTTTGCTGCGCGCAGGTCGTCATGTTTCCAGTGACGATTTGGATAACCACGCCTTCCTGTCGGATTTTGAACCGGATTTGGCGCTGTTTTATCAACGCTACCACACCGAACTAGTACGCGCGCCGGAAGGCTTCTTCTATCTGCGTCCACGTTCCACTTCGCTTATCAACCGCAGTGTGCTCTCTGAGCTGGATATGCTGGTGGGTAAAGTCCTCTGTTTCCTCTATTTAAGCCCTGAGCGTTTAGCGCACGAAGGCATTTTTACCAACCAAGAGCTGTACGATGAGCTATTGACGTTGGTGGAAGAGAAGAAGCTGATGAAGCTGGTGACCAACCGCGCAAGCGGCTCGGATCTGGATCGCGAAAAGCTGTTTGAAAAAGTACGAACCTCACTACGTCGTTTACGTCGCCTCGGTATGGTGATCACCATTGGTGATACGGGCAAATTCCGTATCACTGAAGCGGTATTCCGTTTTGGTGCGGATGTGCGTTTGGGTGGTGATGTGCGTGAAGCGCAACTGCGCCTAATCCGTGATGGTGAAGCAGTGGTGCATACCCCAGAACCAAGCCAGCAAAGCCTGTTGGAAAACCCAGCAACCGAGTACGACGAAGAGCAAACCGAGTGGGAAGATGAAGCATGATTGAACGAGGTAAATATCAATCGCTAACCATGATCAACTGGAACGGCTTCTTTGCGCGTACCTTTGACATTGATAATTTAGTGACCACCTTATCCGGTGGTAACGGTGCTGGTAAATCTACCACCATGGCGGCGTTTATCACCGCTTTGATCCCAGACCAAAGCCTGCTCCATTTCCGTAACACCACCGAAGCGGGGAGCTCGCAAGCTTCTCGTGATAAAGGTTTGTACGGTAAGCTGCAAGCGGGTGCTTGTTACGCGGCGTTGGATGTCGTGAACTCACGTAACCAACGTTTACTGTTTGCGGTTAAGCTGCAACAAGTGGCGGGACGTGATAAGAAAGTGGATATCAAACCTTTCTTGATCCAAGGTCTGCCTAGTCACATTAAGCCGACGGATGTGCTGATTGAAACCGTGTCCGACAAACACGCACGTGTTCGCCAAATCAATGAAGTGAAAGATGCCGTGGGTCAAATTGAAGGCGCACACTTCAAATCTTTCCCGTCGATTGTCGATTACCACGCGCAGATGTTTGAATTTGGCGTGATCCCGAAAAAACTGCGTAACAGTTCAGACCGTTCAAAATTCTACCGTTTGATTGAAGCTTCGCTTTACGGCGGTATTTCCAGTGCGATCACCCGTTCACTGCGTGATTACCTGCTGCCACAAAATGGCGGCGTGAAGAAAGCGTTCCAAGATATGGAATCCGCGCTGCGTGAAAACCGCATGACGCTGGAAGCGATCAAGACCACGCAAGCGGATCGAGATCTGTTCAAACACCTGATCACCGAATCGACCAATTATGTGGCTGCGGACTACATGCGCCACGCCAATGATCGTCGCAACAAAGTGGGACAAACTTTGGTTCTGCGCGGTGAGTTGTTCTCTTCTCGTGAAACCCTGATTGAGCAAAACAGCTTGCTGAACCGTGTTCATGAAGAGCTAGAACTGCTGGTTGAGCAAGAGTCTGCGCTGGAGCAAGATTACCAAGGTGCGTCTGACCACCTGCAATTAGTGCAAAACGCGCTGCGTCAGCAGGAAAAAATTGAACGCTATCAAGAAGATCTCGAAGAGCTGAATTTCCGCCTCGAAGAACAGATGATGGTGGTGGAAGAAGCCAATGAGCGAGTGATGATGGCCGAAGAGCGCGCCACCATCAGTGAAGAGGAAGTCGACAGCCTCAAATCGCAATTGGCCGATTATCAGCAAGCCCTCGATGTGCAGCAAACCCGTGCACTGCAATATCAACAAGCGGTGCAAGCGCTCGATAAAGCGCGTCGCTTACTGGATAAGCCAGAACTCAGTGCGGAAAGTGCGCAAGCGTTGGCCACTCAGCTTAAAGCGGAGCAGGAAACTCGCACCAGCGAACTGTTGGCACTCAAGCACAAGCTGGATATGTCTTCGGCAGCGGCGCAGCAGTTCAACCATGCGTTTGAACTGGTGAAACGCGTACTGGGTGAGGTAGCACGCAGTGAAGCACCTCATCAAGCACAGCAAGTGATCCGCCAAGCGCGTGAAGCTCAACATGTGGTGCAAAACGAAGCGCAGTGGCAAGCTCAACAACGTGACCTTGAGCGTCAGCTTGAGCAGCAACGCAGCGTGCGTGAGCTGGCAACCCAATACCACAAACAACATATGGTGGCGTTGGATGATGCTGCGACAGTCGAGCTAGAGCGTGAACGCCACTCCGCGCTGTTGGAAGAGCTGGAAACCGAGCAGGAAAACTGCCGTGAACAGCGTGGTCAGCTGCGCCATCAAGAGCAAGAACTGCAAACGCAAATCGCCCGTTTTGAGTCGATTGCGCCAGCATGGATCAAAGCCAACGATGCATTAGAAACGCTACGCGAGCAAAGTGGTGCAGAACTGGCGGATAGTCAGTCTGTCATGGCGCACATGCAGCAAGTGTTGGAGCTGGAAAAAGCCCAATCCATGGCGAAAGATAAGCTCGCCGAGCGTCGTACTAAACTCGATAGCGAAATTGAGCGTTTAGCTTCTCCAGGTGGCTCTAACGATCCGCGTCTGAAAGGTTTGGCGGATACGCTAGGCGGTGTGCTGCTGTCGGAAATCTATGACGACATCACCATTGATGATGCGCCGTATTTCAGCGCGATGTACGGTCCTGCGCGTCACGCGATTGTGGTGTCGGATCTCTCTGGCATTAAAGAAAAACTGGTTGAATTGGATGACTGTCCGGAAGATCTCTACCTCATCGAAGGCGATGTAGATGCGTTTGATGACAGCTCATTCAATGCCGAAGAGCTGGAAGGTGCGGTGTGCGTTCAGCTTAACCAGCGCCAAATGCGCTACTCGCGCTTCCCGGCCATTCCACTGTTTGGCCGCGCGGCGCGTGAGCAGCGTTTAGAGCTGCTGCGTGAAGAGCGTGATGACGTGGTTGAGCAACACGCCAAAGCTTCGTTCGATTCGCAAAAGCTGCAACGTCTGTACGCCAGCTTCAACCAGTTTGTGGCGATGCACTTGCAAGTGGCGTTTGATGCCGATCCTGAGCAAGCCTTAGCGAATGCGCGCGATAAGCGTAATCAACTGCTGCGTTCCATCAGAGAATTTGAAGCGCAAGAACAGCAACTGCGTAGCCAGTTGCAAGCGAGCAAGCAAGCTTTAGCTTTGTTGGACAAACTTGCGCCGCAAATGGGTCTACTTGACGAAGAGTCACTAGAAGCGCGTTACCACGAGCTTGAAGAGAAACTGCAACAGCTGAGTGAGGCAAAAGCCTTTATCGCTGCGCATGGCCGCACCATCAGCGAGCTGGAAAAAGTGGCGGCGGTACTCGATGCCGACCCAGAGCAGTTTGATGCGCTGGAGCAGCAATACCAGCAAGCTGACCAAGCACTGCAGCAACTCAAAGCGCAAATTTTTGCACTGTCGGATCTGCTTGAACGTCGTCACCACTTCGCCTATTCCGACTCGGTGGATCTGCTTAACCAAAGCAGTGAGCTGAGTGAACAGCTCAAAGCGAAATTGGTGCAGGCGGAAAGTGAACGTACCCGCAGCCGTGAAGAGCTGAAACAGGCGCAAGCTCAGCTCAGCCAATACAATCAGCTATTGGCGTCACTGAAAAGTTCACACCAAGCTAAGCTGGAAACGGTACAAGAGTTTAAACAAGAGCTGCAAGAGTTTGGCGTGCATGCCGACGAAGGTGCGATTGAACGTGCTCAGCGTCGTCGCGATGAGCTGCAAGAACGTCTACACACCTCACGCAGCCGTAAGAGTGAATACGAACGCACTATTACCTCCACCGAGCTGGAAATGAAAGCGCTGGTCAAGCGCATGAAGAAAGTCGAGAAAGATTATCAAGATCTGCGCACTTTCGTGGTGAACGCGAAAGCGGGTTGGTGCTCGGTACTGCGCCTTGCGCGCCAAAATGATGTTGAGCGTCGTCTGCACAAGCGTGAGCTGGCTTACCTGTCTGCCGATGAACTGCGTTCAATGTCGGATAAATCCTTGGGTGCGCTGCGTCTAGCGGTCGCCAACAATGAAGATCTGCGTGATGCACTGCGCCAGTCGGAAGATAACTCGCGTCCTGAGCGTAAAGTGTTGTTCTACATTGCGGTGTATCAGCATCTGCGTGAGCGTATTCGTCAAGACATCATTCGCACCGACGATCCGGTCGAAGCGATTGAAGAGATGGAAGTGGAACTGGCTCGTTTGACCGAAGAGTTGACTCAACGTGAACAGCGTTTGGCGATCAGTTCGGATTCTGTAGCCAGCATCATCCGCAAAACCATTCAGCGTGAGCAGAACCGAATTCGCATGCTCAACCAAGGGCTGTCGAACATCTCCTTTGGTCAGGTGAATGGCGTGCGCCTGAATGTGAAAGTGCGTGAAAGCCATGAAATCCTTTTAGCAGGATTGTCTGAGCAGCAAGCGCAACACAAAGATCTCTTTGAAAGTGCGCGTTACACCTTCTCAGAAGCGATGGCCAAGCTGTTCCAACGTGTGAACCCACACATCGATATGGGTCAACGTTCACCACAAGTGCTGGGTGAAGAGCTGCTGGATTACCGTAACTACCTAGAGCTGAGTGTTGAAGTAAACCGTGGTTCGGATGGTTGGCTGCAAGCGGAATCGGGCGCATTATCGACTGGTGAAGCGATCGGTACCGGTCAGTCAATCCTGCTGATGGTGGTGCAGAGCTGGGAAGAAGAGTCGCGTCGTCTGCGCAGTAAAGATATTGTGCCGTGTCGCCTGTTGTTCCTCGATGAAGCCGCGCGCCTGGATGCCAAATCCATCGCCACCTTGTTTGAGCTGTGTGAGCGTCTGGATATGCAGTTACTGATTGCTGCGCCAGAGAACATCAGCCCAGAGAAGGGCACCACTTACAAACTGGTACGTAAAGTATTTAAAGATCACGAACACGTGCATGTTGTGGGGCTACGCGGTTTTGCGCAAACTGAAAAGCCAAAAACGGCTGAGCAGAAGTTCGCCGAAGAATTGACTGGTGAGCTAACAGATTAATCTGTGATTGATGTAGAAACGCCTTCCATGTGGAAGGCGTTTCTTTTTGCAGCTGTGCTTGTAGGTGAGTTTACTGTCGCTCATCTTTGGGCGAATCCATCACCACCATGGTGGTAATGGATTTGACTACCGCACATTCGCCAAGCACATCGGCATGGAAGCGTTTGTAAGCCACCAAATCTTTGGTTTCCACGCGCAGTAAGTATTCGTTCATGCCGGTAATGTTGTGGCATTCCACTACTTCTTTGGCAAAGCGTACGTGCTGTTCAAAACTGAGCTGTGACTGCTTGGTATGGCTGTTTAAGCCAATCGCCACATACGCGATAAAACCCACCTCAAGCTGGTTTTTATCCAATACCGCACGATAGCCTTTGATAATTTTCTTACGCTCTAAATCTTGCACTCGACGCAGGGTGGCGGAGGGCGATAACCCCACGCGCTCGGCCAACTCCACATTGGAAACTCGGCCATCGAGTTGCAGCTCTTGCAATATTCTTTCGTCAAACCTATCCATGATTCTCTTTTGTTATGCATTCAGTGTTTTGTTCGCTCATATAAACACAAAATTGCGTCAGGGAGCGATTAATATTTTTGCATCTGACATTAATCGAGAACATCGTTATGGATTACACCTTATTCGGGCCGCTGTTGGCATTTGCTTTTGTTTCTACCTTTTCGCCGGGCCCAAACAACATCATGCTAATGACATCGGGAGCCAATGTCGGCTTTCTGCGCACCATCCCGCACATGTTGGGGATTACGTTTGGTTTTAGCATCATGGTTTTGCTGGTGGGAGTGGGCTTGACGGAACTGTTTCAGCGCTATCCGCTCATCCAGCAAGGGCTACAAATTCTCTGCACTTTGTATTTAGTGTATCTGGCGATCAAAATTGCTCTGAGCCGACCATCCAAAGATGGGCGAAGAGTATCAGCCGATGTCTTTTGTGGCAGCAGCGCTGTTTCAGTGGGTGAACCCAAAAGGTTGGTCAATGGCGTTGACGGCGGTGAGTGTATTTAACCCGAATGCGAGTTGGCTACAGCTCGGTTTGATTGCGTTGGTGTTTGCGTTAGTGAATTTACCTTCAGTCAGTGTGTGGACTGCCGCAGGCAAGCAACTGAGCTACTGGATGAATCATCCCAATTATGTGCGCTGGTTTAATGGAGCGATGGGGGGATTGTTACTGCTTTCGGTGGTACCGATGCTCTGAGGGGAGTTCAGCCTCCCAAATGGGAGGCTGAAAGAGGTATAAACTTAACGTGCGCGTTGCGGCTGACGTTGAGTATTTCCACGGCTAGCAGGACGGCCAGAACCTTGTGGTTTACCGCCTGTGGCTGAACCGCGTTGACCTTGCTGACCACGGTTTTGTTCACCGCGAGCAGGTTGGTTGCTCGCAGGCTTGTTCGCCGTTGGCTTACCACCAGCTGGTTTGCCCTGATTCGATTTATTGCCGCTGTTCGGACGACCTTGGCCGCCAGATTTGTTACCACGCAGCGCATCAAAGCCCGGTTGGCTATGAGTATGCTTGGTCGCAAAACGATTCGCGCCATGACGACCTGATTTGCGGCTTTGTGCTGGGGTGACTAGGTCTGAATCTTTTTCTGGGATCAGACACTCAGGGCGATCGCCAATCAGATGACGTTTGCCCATCGCAATCAGTGCTTCGCGAATCATCGGCCAGTTGGCAGGATCATGGTAGCGTAGCAGTGCTTTATGCAAGCGACGTTGCGCTTCACCTTTCGCCACTGGCACTTTTTCAGGTTTCTTGTATTTCACGCGTTTCAGTGGGTTCACTTCTGCGTGATACATCGCGGTAGCATTACACATTGGCGATGGGTAGAAGTTTTGTACTTGGTCACAACGGTAGTTGTTGGATTTCAGCCACAACGCGAGGTTGACCATGTCTTCATCTTCAGTACCCGGGTGAGCGGCGATGAAGTAAGGGATCAGATACTGTTTTTTGCCTGCTTCAGCGCTGTATTTTTCAAACAGCTCTTTAAAGCGATCATAAGTCCCCATACCTGGTTTCATCATCATGCTCAGTGGGCCTTTTTCAGTATGCTCAGGAGCAATCTTCAAATAGCCACCAACGTGGTGGGTAACCAGTTCACGCACGTACTCAGGCGATTCAATCGCCAAGTCGTAACGTACGCCAGAAGCGATCACCACTTTCTTAATACCATCCACATCACGTGCTGCACGATACAGATCGATCGTGTGTTTGTGGTCGGTATTGAGCTTATGACAGATGCCCGGGAATACACAGCTTGGGCGACGGCAGTTCGCTTCGGCTTTTGGATCTGAACAGCCGAGGCGGTACATGTTCGCTGTTGGGCCGCCCAAGTCCGAAATCACACCAGTGAAGCCCGGGACTTTGTCGCGGATTTCTTTCAGTTCATTAATGATCGACTCTTGCGAACGGTTTTGGATGATGCGTCCTTCGTGCTCAGTGATAGAACAGAATGAACAGCCACCAAAACAGCCACGCATGATGTTGACCGAAGTTTTGATCATGTCGTACGCCGGAATTTTCGCATCGCCATATTTAGGGTGCGGTACACGGGCGTAGTACAGGCCAAACACGAAATCCATCTCTTCAGTCGTGAGTGGAATCGGCGCTTGGTTTACCCACAGTTCACGGTCACCATGACGCTGAACCAGCGCACGACCAGAATAAGGGTTGGTTTCTAAGTGCAATACGCGGCTGGCGTGCGCGTACAAAATACGGTCATTGACCAGCTTTTCAAACGAAGGTAGACGCACTGCAGTGGTTTTCGCATCGTGGCGTGATGGACGAATAGTGATGGGTTTGGCTTCTTCTTTTTCATCACCTTTGGTCGCGCACTGCGTTTCCACTTCATACGGGTTGCTTGGCACAAACGGTTTGTTTGGCTGATCAATTCGGGTTGAATCGATCACTTTAAAGTGCTCAGGAACCTGAGCCAGATTCACTGCTGTACCGCGTACATCAATCATCTTATTTATCGATTCGCCATTGGCTAAGCGGTGAGCCACTTCAACCAGCGCGCGCTCTGCGTTACCAAACAGCAAAATATCGGCTTTCGCATCCAGCAGGATGGAACGACGAACTTTGTCTGACCAGTAATCGTAATGCGCGACACGACGCAGGCTGGCTTCAATACCGCCAAGCACAATCGGCACATCTTTATAGGCTTCACGACAACGTTGTGAGTAAACCAATGAACAACGATCAGGACGCATACCGCCTTTGTTGTTTGGCGTGTATGCATCATCGTGACGAATTTTTTTATCCGCAGTGTAGCGGTTGATCATTGAGTCCATGTTACCGGCGGTCACACCGAAAAACAGGTTAGGCTTGCCTAATGACATGAATGCATCTTTGGTCTGCCATTCTGGCTGCGCAATGATACCGACACGGAAGCCTTGTGCTTCTAATAGACGACCGATGATTGCCATACCAAAGCTTGGGTGATCGACATAAGCATCACCTGTCACAATAATAACGTCACAGCTATCCCAGCCTAATTGATCCATTTCCTCACGACTGGTCGGTAAAAATGGTGCTGTGCCGAAACATTCAGCCCAGTATTTTTTATAGTGGTGGATGGGGGTAACTTCGCTGTGCATATTGGAGCCTCAAGATTAAGAGGGCGGCATTATAGCGGCTTGCAAGTTCAGTATCTACCGCAACATCGCCCCGAAATTGTTAGGGATTTATTTCTATCTTAGCAGGATGCGTATGTAGGCATTTTCTTTCGCAGTTTCGACATGATAGAGAAAACTGGCAGCATTATTTTATCCAAATAATACTTTAGTTAGGGTTTAGCCAAGGTTCTGCGTTAGAGCTCATGGTATGAAGAAGCAAGCTGTTTTATGGTGAGCATAGGATAAAACGTACGTCATCAGTTTAGGGATGCAGGATGAGTGTGAATGTATTAACCGTAGAACCTCAGGCTTCTGGCTCACAAACCCGTTATGCGGCATTGGAGTGGCGTTATGAGATCGCCAGTCAGCAAATGGATTATGATGCGGCCATGTGGCAGTCATTGGTTGGTGATACGCGTTCAATTCACAAGCCGGATGAGTTTCTTGAATACCTGCCACTGACTCAAGGTGAACAGGTGTTGCAGTTTTTAAGCACTGCAACCACGCAAAAGCAAACCGTGAACAGCTTGCTGCTCAGCGCGGAAAAATTGGTCGCCTTAGTCGCCTTCGCGGTTGAAGAAGTGAATAGCCAAATGATCAGAGGCAACATAACGCCACTGCTAATTTTTCATTCTGGTATGGAATCAGCTTTCGCATTTGATGCCTTGTTCGACAATGATCACCATGGGGTGGTGATTACCGACGATAAAACTCGAATTTTGGCCTGTAATCGCTATTTCGAGCAGCAGACGGGCTATCAGCAAAGTGAACTGCTGGGTTTAAAAACCAGCATGTTTAACTCTGGTAAGCATTCCCAGCATTTCTATATTGATATGTGGCGTCAGCTACAGGAACAAGGTTGGTGGAATGGCACTATTCTCTCTCAACGCGCTTCTGGCGAAATTTGGCCGCAAGATTTAGCGGTTAAACGGCTGAATCCACAAAAAGACCAAACTTTCTATATCGGTTTTACCACCGACCTTGCTCAACATCTGGAACGTGTGATTGATAAACAAGCGGGAGATGTTGAGCTGCTGACGCAGTTACCGACGTTGGCGAAATTTTCTGAACAGTTAAAAAGTCAAACGACCTCTTCGACTGCGACAACATGTTTTGTCATTGCCATACAGCCACAATTCAGTAGTGATAAACACTACGCCCAAATTCGGCAATTAGCAGGTTGTTTGGCGCAAAACCGACAGGTGAAGTTATGCGCTTATCATGGTGAAGGGATTTTCCTATGCCAATTGGATGCGGAGAATGTGGCTGGGAATCAATCTCTCAATGGTTTGCAACGGACACTGCGCCAGTTCTTTGCGGAATTACATCAATGCGGTGGTCAGGCAATTCATCAAGCGATTGCTAAAGGACGGCTTGGTGTCTCGGTATTGGGTGGTGATACGGATAGGTTGGATCGCTTAGTTCCGCATGCGCTACAAGCGATGTTGGAGCACCATGCGGGCGAAACTCGCCATATCAACTTTTATGATCGCGCCATTCATCAACAAATTGAGCGCCGCAAAACGCTGGAGAAATGGGTACAAAAGTGGATAGAAAATGGAGATGTTGAAGTTTTCTATCAACCGATTGTTGATGGTCAAACATGGTCAGTGGTTAAATTTGAAGCCTTGTGTCGTTTTCATGCACCTGAGGTGCTACATGCCTCGACTCAAGAGCTTATTACCATTGCAGAAGAACTCGGTTTAATTGACCAGTTGGATGCGTTAGTTGGGCGCAAGGCGCTCAATGATCTCTCGAAAATTCAGGCGCTGTTTGGTCACCATATCGGTATTACCTTTAATCGTTCATTAAACAGTGGCCTGAATGCTGAGCAGATCCTGTTAAATGCTTCTGCACTTATCGCGGAACATCCCGAACAAGCTAAAAATGTCACGGTTGAACTGACGGAAAGTGCGTACTTCAATTCACAGTTCCATGGTTGCCGGATATTACAAACCTTGCGTGAGAGTGGCGTGACGATTGCGATTGATGATTTCGGGACGGGCTTTTCTTCTTTCTCTTATTTAACCGAGTGTCAGTTTGATTATTTGAAAATTGATCGTGAATTTATTTCCGGTATCGAAGCGGGTTCTCGGCGCTACGCGATAGTTAAAATGATGACCGACTTAGCGCACACGCTCGGAGTAAAAGTGGTCGCAGAAGGGGTGGAAACTGAGTACGAGGTGCATGTACTCAAATCCTTGGGTGTGGATTTACTGCAAGGGTTTTTCTTTGCTAAACCTTTACCGATGAGCCAGCTTATCCATGCGTTGGATTACCGAAAAAACTTCAGGCTAACAACGCGTGAGGAAGAAAAAGTTCAAAAAGAGCTGACGACATTACAAAGCTTAGCGACGTTTACCCAATATCGACTTGATCCCGGCGATCCCATTTCGCTGGCATCCGAGTATTTCAACGCAACGGAGGCAGAAGTGTTACCTGTGGTGGAAAAAGGAGAGTGTGTTGGATTAGTGGATAAGGCAGCACTGAATTTACATCTCACCCCTACAATGGGCACAGAGTTGGAAACCGCGCGCGAAGCTGCGATGTGGCGCAAGCCTGTGAATCAAGTTATGCAGCATCAGTGGGTTAAGATCCCGCATGATACGGATCTTCGGTTATTACCTTCACTGCTAAAAACTCATTCACCACCGCCTTGGGTGCTGGTGTCGGGTAAAACCTACAAAGGCATTATTACTTCACAGCGGCTGTTGGCGTATTTAGCCAATCAGTAGAAAAAACAAAGCCCGATGTTCGGGCTTTGTTGATTTTGGTAAACGAATAGAAAGTGATGCAGGTTATTTCGCTTTGGGTTTAAAAATCACTTCTTGTTGAATCGCTTGCTGGCCAAAAAGCGCTTGAGCACGTTGATTCACATCATTGAGTGTGATGGATTGTGTCATCTCCTCAATCTTATACGTCGCTTCAATTCCGTATTGATGAATCGCGTAGCGCTGCATGAAAAACGCTTGTTGAGCAGGCGATTTGTAGAGCGGTTTCATGTCGATAAGGAACTTCTGTTTCACGACATCCAGCTCTTGTTGAGTTACACCCTTAGCCAGTTCACGCGCCACTTCATGAGTCACCTGCGCGATTTTCTCTTGGTCTTTCGGATCCACTAACGCTGAGAGCACCCAATCATTGAGGTTTTCACCGTCCACACTGTAATAACGCACTTGTGGTGTGTAGTCTAAACTCTGGTGTTCACGTACTTCTGCGAGCATGCGTTGAGTGGCGATTCGCTGCAAAATATCATCAATAAAGACTGTTTTTGCGGTGTGCGCAGAAGTCTCTGACAACATGCGTAGCGAGTATTCGGTTGCATTTTCATTGTTTAATGCCAGCTCTAAACGTGGTGCTACAGGCTTGATCAACTGGTTCGTCATCAAAGGTAATGAGCTTTGAGCCAGTGGTAAGTTCGCCACGTACTGACGCAACATCGGGCTGATTTGTGAACTGGCGACGTTACCGACAATGACGAGTGTATTATTGCGTTTTTTACCAAACAGAATTTGATGAACCTGCTCAATTTGCTGTGCATTCACTTGTGTGATTTGCTCAGGTGAGCGCAAGCGATAGCGACTGCCTTCAATAAAGCTTTGATCAGTCACAGCTCGGAAGAACGCCCCGATTGGAGATTCAAAGTAAGCGGTACGATTTTGGATGAACTCGGTTTTGGCTGCATTCAACTGCTCAGGATTCACCGTTACAGTAGTGACCAGCATATGCAGTACTTCAAGCAGTTCTGGTAACTCTTGAATTTTACTGACTCCTTCAATGCCGTGACTGGTCGCGTTGATATAACTGAAGAAACCGATGTCTTTTTGGCGTAGGTATTGGTCAAACTGAGAACCGTTTAGTCCTTCAACCCCACTGCGCATCACCACATACGGTGCAATTTCAGCGGCAGGTAATAGGTGAGAAGGTAAGGCGGCTTGGCCACCTGCGCTCGAATACTGTACATACACCTGTTCTTTTGCTTCTGGGTTACGCAGGTAATAAACATCAATCCCGTTGCTTAATTGCCAATATGTCACCTGAGGCTCTTCATTCATATCGAGTTGTTCGATGATATCGCCAGCAGCAGTTTGTAGTTTAAATGGGCTATTCACTTGTGGGTCAATAGGCTCAATGCCTTTCTGCGTCAAGTCTTTACGCAATTGTGGAAGAGCACCTTTTAGAACCGAAACTTCTTCAGTTGCTGCCGCACCCACAATCAATAGAGGCTTCTGACGAAGCTGCTTATTGATATGTCGATTGATGCTATCGAGATCGGCAGTGCTCAAAAATTCGCTCAAGCTCGCGAGATTATCGAGCGTTGACTGAATAGGCTCATTGACAGCGATGGCAAACACTTTTTGATTGGCATGTTCGACCGGAGTCATTGATTCGCGATTGTCTTGTAAGAAGGTCAAGTGTTCGCGGTAGCTACGCAAAATGATGTCGAGTTCTGTTTGAGTGACACCATAATCACGAAATGATGCGAGAGTTTGTAGCAACAACGCTTGCACTTTGTCTCGTTGCTCGGTGGCAAAGCCGACACTGACAATGCTGTAGCGCTGATCTTCAACCGAATATCGTGTTGAGTATATTCCGGCAGTTGGTTGAGCTGCATCACTGAATGCTGCATTCAGGCGTGCTTGTAACAGCTGCTCTACCACATCATCCCGCCAGAATTCCTGCTGGCTGACTAAATCTGTAATGGCCGCAGAACCTTGTGGAAACACTAAGGTTAAGCTTGGCGATTCACCCGCAATGATAGGTGTGACTAAGTCCTGTTGGTTTTGCTGTTGATTATGAATGGAAGCAGGGCGCGCAGTGTTACCTTTTTCCCATGCGGAGAAATACTTTTCTACCCACTGTTGTCCTTGCTCAAGGGTAAAATTACCCGTAATCACCAACTCGGCTAATTGCGGTTGATACCACTGTTCATGGAAAGCATTTAAGCTCATCGAGTTTGCGGCTTGTACGATTTCACGAGTGCCTAGTGGATCACGGTTGGCATAAGACGTGCCTTGTATCATGTGTTGATAAAACTGCTGATTGATATTGAGGTTGTCAGAGCGTGAAGCGCGAAACTCACCCAAAATCACGCCTTTCTCTTTTTCTACTTCATCGGCGCCGAAATTCAAACCATCGGCAATATCAGAGAACCAGAGCAGTGCTTTATCAATGTTTTGTGGGTTGGGCAGATCGAGTTGGTAGATGGTGCGATCGTAGCCTGTAAAAGCGTTGAAATCTGCGCCGAACTGCGCTCCGCTTTGTTCAAACATGCGGATCACATCATTGTGTTGATAATTGCGTGTACCGTTAAAAGCCATGTGCTCGACGAAGTGAGCGTAACCCGCTTGTTGTGCGGTTTCTTGCATTGAGCCAGCATGAATATACAAGCGTATCGACACCTCTTGTTCACTGTCTGGATAGAGGTGATAAGTCAGGCCATTAGGCAAGGTTTGGGTCACCCAACGTTGATCTGGCTGTAATGGGCGATTGGTTTGCTGTGCTGCACAACCGGCCAACAAAACGCATAAAATACCGACGGAATATTTATTCTTCATATAAGCCTCTGATTATAGTTAGGATTTAACTATAACTCATTGTGATATTTTGTCGTCCATCATTTGTCTTGCTTGTTGAACTTTTGGCCATTTTGCGATCTGGTCAGAGTTCAGTGTGAGGCTCTTTGCTCTCTTCATCCTTTGCTCAGTGAAATCATGATGTGTGCGCTTGGGGTTCTTGGCATAGGTTTGCTATTATCGGCGCCTTCTATAGCTCTTTGATTTGGCAAACTATGCTTTATTCTCTGATTTCTGTATTCGCTCCCATGTTGTTGGGCGCGCAAATCATTTTGACTCTGGTGCTGGTCAAGGGCGAAATATGCCCAGGACAGCGTGGACGCATCCATAAGGTGCTGCCAGCGCTGGCAGTGTTGTGGCTGGCCGTCGCTTCGATCAAAATTGAAGCGTTTCTGGTGGTGTTCGCTCTGTTTTACTTTTATTCACAGGTACAGACCAAAAAGACTCGTGACGAAGGCCCATTGTGGGTGTTGTATTTAGCCAATGGTTTGGCTTTGGCGTATGTCGGGATCTTGATCAGCGAAGCGCCAGCATGGCCAGCGTCGCTCACTATTTTTGCGGCGATTTTCCTGATTGGTGCGATGTTCGGGCATTTGTTACTTACACTGGCTCGCTCACGCTTACAAGCATTTCATCGAATCTTGCCTGTGGTAGGTATTGTGTCTGCCATGCTCACCGCATTGTGTCTCTTGCCTTATGTTTCAGGCTTGAGTGACGAGCAACTTCAAACACTGCTTATGCCTATTGTGATTAGCTTTGGTTTGCTGATTGCGGGTGTTGTGGTGTGGTGCTGGCATTTGATCTCCGCTAAAACCGTGAACAAATGGCAATTGGTGGTGGCAGGACTTTTGGTTCTCGCATCAGCAGTGGGTTTCCACGGCCTTTATCACATTCCGCTCTAACGTAGCGAAGGTGAAGTGCGTCGCGCAGATCACTTTTCGTTACCCAAATAGCGACTATGCTTGGTGGAATGGGGCAGCAAATGCTGCAGGTGGACATTCAATCAGGAGTGATGTGATGGATCTGAGCAACGTACGAAATATCGATAGCGTCATTTTGCTGGGCATCGTCAATGAAAAACTGCGTTTGGAATGTGACAGTTTGGATGAATTGATCAGCACGTATGAGATGGATATCGAACATTTGATCGGTAAGTTGGATGTGCTGGGTTACCAATACGATCCCCTTACCAATCAATTCAAAGCTTATGCACGTTAATGATTTCTAAAGCGAAGCCATCTTGATCCCATCAAGGTGGCTTTTGCATTGTTGGCGTGCGGTAGCGAAAAAGGCTTGCAGGTAGCGTTTATCCTTTTCACTGTGACGAGTTGCCGCAAACAGTCTACGCCATAAGCCTTTGCCTAACGGTTTACTGGTAATTAATCCTTGGCGTGAAAACTCGCTGATTGCCCAATTCGGTAGAGCCGCAACACCTAATCCTGCAGACACCATTTGCACAAGCATTAACGTATTGTCGGCTTGCTTCCAACGCGCGGGTTCGACACCTGCGGGGTGCAAAAAGTGTTTTACCACATCCAGCCTTTGCTTTTGCACCGGATAGGTGAGCATGGTTTGATCGGCTAAATCTTGCGGCTCAATGAAGGCTTTTTCTGCCAATGGGTGATTGGTGGCGGTGATAAGGCGCATTTCAAAATCAAACAGTGGCTCATAATGCACTTCTGAGCGCGGCAAAATATCGGAGGTAATCACCAAATCCAGTTCTCCCGCTAATAGTGCGGGCAGAGGTTCAAAGCCAAAACCAGAAGAAAAATCCAGCGCCACACTTGGCCAGCCGACCTGATATTCACGCAAGGCCGGCATCAACCATTGAAAGCAGGAGTGGCACTCAATTGCCATGTGCAGACGTCCATTCACATCTTCCTTCAAGCTTGCCAGTTCATTTTCTGCTCGCGCCATCTTAGGCAAAATATCGTCAGCTAAACGCAATAGAATTTCGCCTTCTGCGGTAAAACGCACAGGGCGAGTTTTGCGTAAAAAAAGCTGCCCGCCAATTCGAGCTTCCAAGTCTTTAATCTGATGCGAGAGCGCAGACTGGGTGAGATGCAATGAAGTCGCGGTTGCGGTCAGTGAACCTGTATCGCGTAGCGAGATCAGCGTTTTCAAATGTTTCAGCTCTATCATGAGCTCTCCTCACTTATCCCTAAGCCAACATGAATTTTTAGCTAAGTTACGCCGATTTTACGGAGCTGTAAACATCTAGAAGGCTATAACCTTCCTGCTTGAAGCCGCAGCGGTGTTGGCTACGTTCGCTCACCCCAATCACATTGTGTGTCTATGTTCATGGGGATGAACTCACTTGCCGCCTACCTGCAACTCCAAGCAGTTTGGTTATAAATAGTAAAGGTAAATTGATAATCGCCAGTACCAACATGAAAATTACTAATAAACAAGTTGAATAAATGAACCTTGTTCTTATCGACGTACAACGAGATAGTTTAGCCATCCAGACATCTTGAGATGTACTGAATCGGCTTCAGAACTTGTACGACCTATTAAGAACAGACAAAGGATTTTCACATGACAACGACTCACATTCTTGGCTACCCACGTATTGGTGAAAAACGAGAACTCAAATTCGCCCTTGAAAAATACTGGCGTGGTGACATTGATCAGGCTGCTTTAAAACAAGTTGGTAGCCAAATTCGCCAGCAAAACTGGGCACTGCAAAAAGAAGCAGGACTGGATTTTGTGACCGCTGGTGACTTCGCTTGGTACGACCATGTCCTCACCACCACACTATTATTGGGTCATGTGCCTAAACGTCACAGTCACGGTTTTCCTGATTTAGATACGTTGTTCCGTGTCGGTCGTGGTCAGTCACAAAATGCTTGTGGTTGTGGAACGGGTAGTGCGGCTTCTGATATGACCAAGTGGTTTAATACTAACTATCACTACATCGTGCCTGAGTTCAGCTCTAACGACACGTTTAATGTGAGTTGGCCACAATTGTTTGAAGAGGTGAATGAAGCTCTGCAAGCGGGTCACGATGTAAAACCTGTGCTGCTTGGCCCAATCAGTTACCTGTATTTAGGTAAAGAAGTGGAAGAAGGGTTTGATCGTTTAACTCTGTTGCCACGTCTATTGACCGCTTACCAAGCGATTCTGAGCAAGCTGGCGAAGCAAGGCGTGAAGTGGGTACAAATTGATGAGCCTGTTCTGGCCTTAGAATTAGAACCACGTTGGCAAGATTCATTTAAACTGGCTTATCAAGTGATTCGTGGTGACGTAAAACTGCTGCTGACCACTTACTTTGATTCAGTGCTAGACACTCTCGATAAGATCGTTGAACTACCGGTTGATGGCCTGCATGTAGATGTCTCTGCTGCACCTGCACAGCTAGATACCATAGTTAACCGCTTGCCGTCTGATTGGGTGCTTTCTGCGGGTGTGATCAATGGCCGTAACGTATGGCGTGCAGATTTGAGTTCCATTCTGGCTCGTCTACAGCCAGTGAAAACCTTATTAGGTGAGCGCCTGTGGGTGGCGAGCTCATGTTCACTGCTGCACAGCCCAGTCGATCTGGATCTGGAAGGCGATCTGAGTGCAGAAACACGCAGCTGGTTTGCATTTGCTAAGCAGAAAGTGACGGAAGTTGCCTTGCTGGGACGTGCATTGGAAGGGGATGCGGCGGCGATTTTGGCTTGTGATACCTATAGTCAGCCAATAGTTGCGCGTGAGTCTTCTCACATCGTGAACAAGGCATCAGTACAAACGCGCATCAACAATATTACTGCTGTGTTGGCAGAGCGTAGTGCCCCTTACATTGAGCGTGCTCATCACCAAGCGGAAGTGTTGGGTCTGCCTTTCTTACCGACCACAACCATCGGCTCTTTCCCACAAACTGGTGAGATCCGTACTGAGCGTAGCGCGTATCGCCAAGGCAAACTGAGCGAGCAAGATTATGTGCAAGCCTTGAAAGGCCACATTGCGGATGCGGTGAAACGCCAAGAAGCGTTAGGGCTAGATGTGCTGGTACACGGTGAAGCGGAACGTAACGACATGGTGGAATACTTTGCTGAGAACCTCGCAGGTTTCCAAACCACCCAATTTGGTTGGGTACAGAGCTATGGTTCACGCTGTGTAAAACCTGCGATTGTGGTGGCAGATATCGAACGTGAAAAACCAATCACGGTGGAGTGGTCAACTTACGCGCAATCTCTGACCTCTAAGCAGATGAAAGGGATGTTGACGGGGCCTGTGACCATTCTGTGCTGGACCTTCCCACGTGAAGACATCAGCCGCCAAGAGATTGCTCAGCAATTGGCGTTGGCACTGCGTGATGAAGTGGCGGATCTGCAAGATGCCGGCATCAATATCATCCAGATCGATGAACCAGCGATTCGTGAAGGTTTACCACTGAAAAAACGCGATCACCAAATTTACTTAGATTGGGCTGTACAAGCGTTTAAGATTTCCGCCGGTAGCGCGCGCCCTGAAACGCAAATCCACACTCATATGTGTTACAGCGAATTCAACGAGATTATCGAATCCGTTGCGGCATTGGATGCAGACGTGATCACGATTGAAACGTCACGTTCAAACATGGAACTGCTCAAGGCGTTTGAAGAGTTTAATTACCCGAACGAAATTGGCCCAGGTGTGTACGACATTCACTCGCCTAACATTCCCGCGCAAGCATGGATTGAAGATCTGCTTCGCAAAGCAGCAGAGAAAATTCCAGCACAGCGTTTGTGGGTGAACCCTGACTGTGGTCTGAAAACACGTAACTGGCCAGAAGTGGAAGCAGCACTGACCAACATGGTGAACGCGGCGAAAACTCTGCGTAACGAGTGGCAAGCGTAATCTCGTTTTCATTGAAAACAATAAAGGCCTCATCAAGAGGCCTTTATTTTTACGCGTACACTTTGTGCGATGAGGAACTTAGCCCTTGGTACAAGTCTCTTTTGTTACCAACTGATCAACCATCAATTGGCCTCGTGTATTGCGCATTTTGATGCGGTAGCTGATCCCAACATCCAGATTCGAACGAATGTCTTTATTGGTGCAGAAGCTCTTAACCGCGCTTTGTAGTACCTGTTCGGTCGGTTTGGCATTTTGCGAATCGGTGTTGTACACCATCATTAATTCAATGCTCGCGCCTTGTGCCGTTGCACGTAAGATATTCAGCGGGCCAAACTCTAGTGGCAGTTCAGTGGAAAGTAGGCTGGCTCGGTTGCCTGCCAACAGCTCTAAATTGCGCTGCTTTTCTGCCGAGCCAGAGCTACAACCGACGATAAGAAGCATCGATGCAATCAAGCTGCTCAGGACAATTTTTTTCATATCAGAATACTTTTTTGAAAGGTTTAATAATCACGTTGGCATAAACACCTGCTGCCACATAAGGATCGGCTTCTGCCCATGCTTGTGCTTCGGCGAGTGATGCAAAATCGGCAATCACAGTTGAGCCAGTGAAGCCTGCTTGTCCTGGATTATCTGAATCAATCGCTGGCATCGGTCCCGCGGTGAGCAGGCGGCCTTCATCTTGCAATTGTTGCAAACGCTCAAGATGTTGTGGGCGCACGCTGAGGCGCTTTTCTAGTGAGTTTTCGACATCCTGCGCAAAAATTACATACCACATAACACTTTATTCCTTATCAACTGACGAAAAGCAAAGCCAATACTCTACGCAAGTCGGTGAGTAAACACAGCTTATCAAGATGATTTCTGTGATCCGTTGCTTAAGCTTATCGCTCTTGGGCGGCCATTGGTATCAATCGCCACATAGTTAAACGTCGCTTCGCAGACTTGGAAGCGATCACCAACACCATCTTCTTTGACCGGCTTTACCCAAACTTCAAGATTAATGGACATTGAGGTTCGGCCGATCTTGGTGCATTCGCCGTAGCAACATACCACATCGCCCACTTTGACTGGTTTTTTAAAAGTGATACTGGACACGGAAACGGTAACAATCCGTCCGCAGGAAATCTCTTTGGCAAGGATGCCACCAGCTAAGTCAAGTTGTGACATGATCCAGCCCCCGAAAATATCGCCGTTGGCGTTGGTATCAGCGGGCATAGCGAGAGTGCGCAGCAGAAGCTGGCCTTTAGGGGAATTAACGGTCTGAGTCATTTAGGATCCACAGCAAACGAAACAGCGACCAAATACGGTCGCTGTGGATTAGGGGGCGGATTATAACCAAAAATTGAACCGAGGATCACCCCTTTGCAACCAGTGGAATTTACTGGTTTTTCTCTTTTTGTTCTTTTGGAAGGTGTTTGTAGATGTACGCGCCTGTTAGCAGAGTAAAGAGCAGTGTCGCAGCAAGCAGGCCAAACACTTTAAAGTTAACCCACACATCGAGAGGGAGGCGGTATGCGATGTAGAGGTTTAGTGCAGCGCAGAAACTGAAAAACCCAACCCATGCCCAGTTTATTGTCGACCATACCGCTTCGGGTAACGTCAACTCTTTGCCCAACATGCTTTTAATGGCTGATTTGCCCATGATATGGCTGATGGTTAAGCCCAGAGCAAAAACGATGTAGACGATCGTGACTTTCCATTTGATGAAGTTGTCGTCGTGCAGCGCTAATGTCATACCACCAAACAGAGCCACCATGACAAAGGTGATGAGCTGCATTTTTTCCACTTTCTTGTACATGGCATAAGTGACGACCACTTGTACTGCTGTGGCCACAATCAAGGCACCTGTTGCCACATAGATGTTGTAAAACTTATATAAGGCAAAAAAGATGATCAGCGGAATAAAGTCGAGCAGTTGTTTCATTTTGTTACGTCCAGTCAAATGAGTGGCGACAGTCTAACCAAAGTTGTCATAGCTGAATAGACATAACATTTCGGGAAGCAATTAACTCTACCTTTTACGATCCCATTTTGTGGCGCTATGAAGTTTAGGTTAGCAACTTGGTAAACTCATCGACAGGCATCGCTTTACCATATAAGAAGCCTTGCGCGAAGTTACATCCTTCAGTCCTTACAAAGTCCTCTTGATAGGTTTTTTCGACGCCTTCGGCAATCACTGCCATGTTGAGTTTATGCGCCATGGCAATAATCGCACGAGTTAACTCTCGGTTTTGCTCGTTATACTCCAACTGATTGATGAAACTACGGTCAATTTTTAAGGTGTCGAATGAGTACTTTTGCAGATAACTCAGTGACGAATAGCCGGTACCAAAATCATCCAGTGAAATGCTGATGCCTTGCTGGCGTAGCTGGGCTAATGCGCCCTGTGCATAGTGTTCATCTTGTAGCAAGATGCCTTCAGTCAGCTCAAGCTCAATAGCACCGGGAGGTAATTGGTACAGGGTCATTAAGTCTTTCAGGTACTCAACGAAGCGGTGTTCACGAAATTGGATTGGTGAAATGTTAATCGCAATTTTGAACGGGCTGGTGGTCAATTTACACCATTCGGAGGCATTCTTAAGTGCTTGATGAAGAACGAAATAACCAATCTCAATAATTTGGCCATTACTTTCGGCTAAAGGAATAAAATGATCTGGCGGAATATTCCCAAGCTGTGGATTGTGCCAGCGCAATAGCGCTTCCGCTCCAATCACTTTGCCATTTTGTTTTAAGTCGATGATCGGTTGGAAGTGGACGGCAAGCTCACCCAGACGCAGTGCGTGTAGCAAGTGTGATTCCAGCTGTAAGCGTTCTTCCGTTGCTTTTTGTGCCGCCAGATTGAAGAAGGAGACTTGAATGCCTTCTTTTTTCGCCAAGCTCATTGCGGAACTGGCACGCTGAATGAAGCTTAGTGAATCGGTCGCATCCATGGGGGCCAAAGCTATGCCCAAATGGCATTGCAGCGTAATGTTCAAGTTGTTGGTGTTGAAAGGCAGAGTACAAGCCTGAACCACTCGAGAGATGACTTTTTTCGTTTCTGCTTGGTTGCGTTTATGGCGAGCCACTAAAACAAACTCAGAGCCCACGATTCGAGCTAATAGCCAGTTTTCGGGCAAGTTATGGCTTAAACGTTGGCATAAGGCGGATAAAATTTGGTCACCAACTTGATAGCCATAACTGTCGTTAACGGATTTAAAGTTCCGCAGGCTGAAGTAAATCAACGTGATTTGTTGGTCATCGGAAATTTTCTTCAACTCCGGTTGCAGGCGTTCACTCAGGGTTACTCGGTTGGGGAGTTTAGTCAGCGGGTCATAATGGCGGTGAAAATCCAGATAGTCTTCCGCCACGGTACGTTGCTCAATCTCTTTGAGCAATTTGGTACTCAAATCTGCAAGAGTCTGAGTACGTTCGACAACTTTTTGTTCCAGCTCTTGATTAAGCTTGCGTAATTCTGCTTTGTGATACAGTGTTTCGAGTTGTCCTTCTATTGCCGATTGAAAACGCGAAAGCAGTGAGTGAACTCTGTCGTCAAAGTGCCTTTCTTTGCTATCCAGAATACAAATGGTGCCAAAGGCGGAATCATCCGGCCAAAACACGGGCAGACCGCAGTAGCAAATCATTCCTAGTTTTATGTCTGGGTTGTGATCCCAATCTGGATCGGCAAGCGCGTTAGGCACATCCAACATACGCCTCTCTCTGACCACCGTTTCGCAATATAAACCGTGGCCTAAATTGTCTCTTGCCTTTGGGGGGTATGGGTTTCCAGCAGAACGGCTGCTAGTAAAGACCTCAATATCATGTTCATGAATTCGCATGATAAGAGAAGCAGGGCATTGAGTAATGTCGGCAATGAGGTCGACGATCTCTTGCCAAGAGTCCAACATATTCTGAGGGACATCAATCAATTGAGTATTGATAGGCGGCATAGATTTTGTTCCACCTTTGGGTTATTCAATTCTTGTTTTTTCACTAACGGCGTTAGTGATAGTCTTGATTATAGATGACGAATTGAAATGCACCTTAAGGTGTTGAATAAAAATAGCTCAACCATCACTGGTTCTTCCCACGAACGCCTATCAATATGGGGATGGTGTTTCGAAAAAAGTCTAATCAACGCAGCAATTAAGTGCCTAAATCGACTAAGTATCCTTCGTTTTTTAATGCCTCTAAAGTTGAAGTTAGTTCATCATCCGACATGGTTAAGCAACTGGATTTCCCTGTCATACCATATAAGGTCTGCTGATAATCGAGTGCAGAGTAGTAGCCCATACGATCTTCAAGTAATTCACGCATACCAATGTGAATTAGGTCGTAGCAGTGGTGACGTTGCAATTCCATAATCAGACTCCTATCTTGCAAATGGGAAAACGGAGGTCACTCCAACCCTGATGAATAAGCAAATTTGATGCCAAAGCAATCACATTTCAGGATCGATTTTGAATGACTGTAATGCTTGATACGCTTGCGTGACTTGTTCAGGAATCGGCTGAGCGATTTGAAAGCCTAACGCGGGATAATCCCGGATACGTTCAAAATCACCCAACATGGCATTCAATACAAAATCACTAGTAAGTTCCGATGTTAAATAGTCAAAAAAACTACTAGCGGGTGAGGTGATCTGCACACTTTCGATTGAATCTGGCCACTGTTTCATAAAAGTCGCATAAGCGCGACGCTCCATGTAAGGTTTTTGTACCAGTAGGATCCGTTTGATTGGTTGAGCTTTTTGCGCTAGCAGTTGGTGGCTGAAACGTACATTTTCACCACTGTTGGTGGATTGTGTCTCAAGCAAAATCGCCTGTTCAGGTACGCCCGCTTCTTTAGCGATAGCGGCAAAAGTCTCCGCCTCAGTATGCTGGAATACGCCTTGAGTAAAGCGCCCAAGCCCGCCAGAGAACAGCACACAAGACGCTATGCCTTGGTGGTAGAGTTTTGCCGCATGTTCTGCCACGCGCACATCATTGCTTCCCAATACTAAAATCACATCCGCCGATTCAGGTTGCTGATGGAGCTGCAAGTAGTGCCACAGGGTTTCAATATGTTGATATAAGCGCTTACTCATCGCCGTGCAGAGCCTCTAATGTATGAGTGAAGTGAAAGCGATAACCCGATGCCAATAATTTGTCGCATAAAATGCGTTTGTCTTCGATATCACAAACTGCGGGGAGTGATACCTCACTGCCTACGGCATCCAGTGCGGCCTGATAAAATTCTGCTTTGCTTACGGTGTTTGGCGTTGTGGCATTCACAATCGAGCAGGAGAGGTGATCCAGAGCAAAGTTCACAATGCCGATGGCATCATAAAGATGAAGCATATTGGCAGGAGCGAGTCGGCTGACTTGCGACATCTTGCTGACAAAACGTGCCGGATGGCGCTTGGGGCCAATCAAACCACTGCAACGCACTATGGTGTAATCGATACCGGAAGTGATGACATGTTGTTCCGCTTTCAGCAAGGTGCGAGCTTTTGCATCAAACGCCGAGTTATCGAGAGCGAGTGCTAAAGAAGCATCCTTTTCATTCATCGGCTTGGCAATGTCAGGATAAACCGAGGTAGAGCTGATCATAATCAGTTTATTAATGTTGGCTTGCTTAGCCTGATGAGCTAGAGATTGCCAGTGTTTAGCGTATTGCTCACCTGCACCTTGGCGAAATCCCGGTGGGAAGCAACCAATCAAGGTATCGCATTGCCGCTCAAGTAACGCATCACTTAAACCTTCCGGTTGATCCAGTTGGCAAACAAAGCTTTCTAACCCTTGCGCCTGAACCGATTTGGTACCCTCAAGGGTAGTGCGCGTCGTGTACACAACATGGCCTTGTTGTTTAAGCCATTGTGCCAGTGGTAAGCCTAGCCATCCTGCACCAATCACAGCGACTCTTTTCATCGATCCATCCTTTATTCAATATAAGAGCGATTGAGGACTGCTACCGTAACACAGTTAAACTAGGGGTAGAAATGCAATGAGCGCTGAAAAGCGCTCATTGAAAGGAGGGTTAAGCGTTTAATACGCGCAGTACGCGGTCTGCGTGTTCGGCGATTTCGATGCTTCATCGGTGAGGTAACCGCCATCGGGTTGTGTACATAAGCCTTTGTTATACAAGCGGGTCACTGCAGCTTGCACGGCTTCTGATGCATCGTGGCGCACTTTGATTCCTGTGGCTGCGCTGCTCAAATCAAATTGCAGCAGTAAATTAAGCTCATCAATATGTTGTTGAGTGAATTTCATGGCCATTACCTTTTTAAGCTATTGTTGTCGCAACAATAGCTGTGCCGATACAACAAGCAACGTTATGCGAGCAGAACTGTTAGCTTCACCCGATCTGGTGCTTTTTTCAGCGCAAAGGTGACAAAAATGTTTAAGTGAAAGCGCTTAAATCGAAGGAGGATGGGTTCTTGCTCGCGCTATAAACATTTTTCGTGAACATGACAAATAGCCCTTGAACTAAAGAGGAAATAGAGCGATTATCCGCCACCTCTTCCGTTGTGTGTCAAAATGTAACAAACTCATGGATCATAACCAATTCGATTCTTTACTCCCTCCACAAATGGCAGAACGTGCTGCGATTACGGGTGAGGGCAAAGCCAAAAAAGCCGCGTACAAATCTTTCTTGCTTGCGATTTCAGCAGGCATTCAAATTGGTATTGCGTTTGTTTTCTATACCGTAGTAACCACAGGTGGGCATGATATGCCTTACGGGGTGACGAAACTGCTCGGTGGCTTGGCGTTCAGCTTAGGCTTGATTCTGGTCGTCATCACAGGCGGTGAACTGTTTACCAGTTCGGTTTTGATCCTGGTTGCGAAAGCGAGTGGCAAGATCTCGTGGAGAGAGTTGGTACGAAACTGGACAGTGGTTTACTTCGGTAACCTCTGTGGCTCGATCATCTTGGTATTCATCATGCTCGCCACACGTCAGTTTATGGAAGATGGTGGCCAGCTTGGTTTGAATGCGATGGCGATTTCGCAACATAAGCTGCATCACACCTTTATTCAGGCTTTTGCATTGGGTTTGATGTGTAACATTCTGGTTTGCTTGGCTGTATGGATGACCTTTAGCGCTCGTTCATTAACAGACAAAGTCATGGTGTTGATTCTGCCCGTTGCTATGTTTGTCTCTTCAGGCTTCGAGCACTGCATTGCTAACATGTTTCAGGTGCCGATGGCGATTGGCATCAAGTATTTTGCTCCAGAAAGCTTTTGGGCGATGACTGGCGCTGATATTGCCAGCTATGCCGATCTCAATTTCGTCAACTTTATCGTCAATAACCTGATCCCTGTGACTCTCGGTAATATTGTTGGCGGTGGCGTGTTTGTGGGAATGTGGTACTGGCTTATCTACCTCAAAGATTAATGGGTAATAACACAAACTGACCAATCTAAGATTTCCAATCATCCCTGAGCTTTGCTCGGGGATTTTTTTATCCCTCTTTTTCATTAGCCAGCATAGAGCGAAGGGGCTCTCATTACTGGTGCAGTGGTTTTTGGATCGTCATAGCCTTATCCACATTTTCTGTGGATAACTCAGAGCAAACGCCGTGTGTAACCTTATCAGATTGAATTGTTTGATGATTGGTGCACGTTTATTGTGCAGCTTGCGTGTTTTTGGAACAGTTCAAAACGCTGAAATGCAACACTTATGGATCTGTTTCACCGTTAAGAAAATCCACATAAAGATAATGAGTTGGAATGTGCAAGTGTGCTTTGAGTCAAAAAACAATGCATATCAACTCGTTTACAAAGTGCGATCAATTACTCCTGCCAGTCATTAACATTTCGTGGGCCGTTTTATTGCTGAATGGAAAATGTTCTCATCACTAAAATGGATATTTGTTTATAAATTGTTTTATTTTAACACTCTAAAAACAATATTAATTTGTCATAACTGTTCATATTTTTTCATCTGATTTTTTAATCAGACACATCTCCGTTCTAACTCAAAAAAGTGTTGGATAACAAGGGTTGTAATGCGTATTTCGATTGAACCCTATTAATTGTATGGTCTAACATTTGTCTTAATTAAACTTGATTTGTGGTGACTCTGGGGAACAGGGTTAGCGAAAAATCCGGCAATTATAGTAGGCAAATGTATGAGTGATGTTAATAAAGTCGAAAGCGGTGAAAAACGCTCTCTGGAGTGGAAGTCATTCCTCTTCATCACTGTGGTTCTCTTTCCCATCTTAAGCGTGGCTTTCGTTGGTGGATATGGATTCATTGTGTGGATGCTGCAGATGTTTGTATTCGGTCCTCCGGGCGTACATGGCGGTTTTTAACCACATCCGTTTCTACTGTTGAATGACATAGTTAAGAGAAGAAAGTATGAAATCTTTAATTCTGAAAATGTGGCGCACCATGACGCGTCCCGCGGTACACATTAGCTTGGGTGTACTGACTCTCGGTGGTTTTATTGCCGGGGTGATTTTCTGGGGTGGTTTTAACACGGCTTTGGAAGCAACCAATACCGAAGAGTTCTGTATCAGTTGTCACACCATGCGTGACAACGTGTACCAAGAACTTCAAACCACAGTGCACTGGAAAAACCATTCAGGCGTGCGTGCTACTTGTCCTGATTGTCACGTTCCACATGAGTGGACGGCGAAAATCGCACGTAAGATGCAGGCATCTAAAGAAGTGTTTGCCCAAATCTTTGGTGATTTAGGAACGCCTGAGAAGTTTGAAGAGCGTCGTATTGAGCTGGCTAAACATGAGTGGGATCGCTTCGCTGCCAATAAATCCCTTGAGTGTAAAAACTGTCACAACTACGACTCGATGGACTTTGATCAAATGTCTGCGACTGCACGCATTCAAATGAAGCAAGCGGCAGAGCGCGATCAAAGCTGTATCGATTGTCACAAAGGCATTGCGCATAACTTGCCGAAAAATATGGATAGCTCAAGCGGCTTGATTGGTGAACTGGAAGGTATGGCGTCGAACACCAAATACTCCAACGGTGAAACTCTGGTCAGCGTTCGTTTCCTACCTGTGTATGAAGATGAACAAGGCAAAGTTGAAGCAGGTCTGCTCAATCCAGCCTCTGAAGTGAAAGTGCTGGCTGAAAAAGGCGACATGATGCAAGTGGAGATCAACGGCTGGCGTAAATCGAAAGGTTTCGGTCGTGTGATTCAAGAAGACTTCGGTATGAACATCGCAGTGGCGTCGCTTCTAAAAGATGCAGCAATGTCTGATGCGATTGTGACTACAGGTGAGCAGAAGGTTGATGATTTGACTGGTTTGCCATGGGAGCAAGTTAGCGCGAAAGTGTGGATGAAAAAAGAAGCCATGCTGAACGACATCAACCCAGTTTGGGAAAAAGCACGTGAAGCGTACAAAACCAACTGTTCTGTATGTCACACCCAACCTGATGAAGCGCACTTTGATGCGAACACTTGGCCTGGCATGTTCGACGGTATGTTGGCATTCGTCAACTTCGATACCGACAGTGAAGCGCTGGTATTGAAGTACCTGCAAAAACACTCTTCAGATTTCGCTGAAGGCCATCACTAAGCAACGTCATACGGAGTCATAACATGGCGATTACACGAAGAAGTTTTCTGAAAGGTGTCGCAACCACCAGTGCGGCGTCGATTATTGGCCCAAGCTTACTGACCTCAGTTTCTGCCCAAGCGGCAGAAACTACTGGAACTTGGAAAGTATCCGGTTCTCACTGGGGCGCATTCCGCGCCCACATCTACGGCGGTAAGGTTCAAGAACTTAAAGCGTTGGAGCTGGATACCCACCCAACGGAAATGTTGAACGGTATTCAAGGTATTCTGTACAGCCCATCTCGCGTGCGTTACCCAATGGTACGTCTGGACTGGCTGAAAAAGCACAAATACAGCGCTGAAACGCGCGGTAACAACCGTTTTATCCGCGTGACTTGGGATGAAGCGATTGACCTGTTCTACCGTGAGTTAGAGCGAGTTCAAAAGCAGTATGGCCCTTGGGCACTGCATGCTGGCCAAACCGGTTGGAACCAAACAGGTGCTTTCCACAACTGTACTGCAATGATGCAACGTGCAGTGGGTATGCATGGTAACTACATCACCAAAGTAGGGGATTACTCTACGGGTGCTGGTCAAACCATCATGCCTTACGTACTGGGTTCTACCGAAGTTTACGCACAAGGTACTTCTTGGACTGAGATCTTAGAAAACTCTGACAACATCATTCTGTGGGCGAACGACCCAGTGAAAAACCTGCAAGTAGGTTGGAACTGTGAAACGCACCAGTCTTTCGGCTATCTGGATCAACTGAAAGAGAAAGTGGCTAAAGGCGAGATCAACGTTGTTTCTGTTGACCCTGTGAAGAACAAAACTCAGCGTTTCTTGCAAAATGATCACCTGTACATCAACCCACAAACTGACGTGGCGTTCATGCTGGCTGTTGCTCATGTGCTGTACACAGAAAACCTCTATGACAAGAAGTTTATTGAAACTTACTGTCTGGGCTTTGAAGACTTTATTCAGTACGTACAAGGCAAGACCAAAGACAAAGTTGAGAAAACCCCTGAGTGGGCAGCGAAAATCTGTGGCGTGAAGCCAGAGGCGATTCGTGATTTCGCCCGTATGCTGGTGAATGGCCGTACTCAGCTGCTGTTCGGTTGGTGTATCCAACGTCAAGAACACGGTGAGCAACCTTACTGGATGGGTGCGGTACTGGCGGCGATGATCGGTCAAATCGGTTTGCCGGGCGGTGGTATCTCTTACGGTCACCACTATTCAGGTATCGGCGTGCCTTCAACCGGTTTTGCTGGCCCTGGTGGTTTCCCGCGTAACCTAGATCAAGGTGCGAAACCAAAGTGGGACAACAATGACTTCAACGGTTACAGCCGTACTATTCCGGTAGCTCGTTGGATTGATGCCATCATGGAACCGGGTAAGAAGATCAACCACAATGGTAACACGGTGACTCTACCGGGCTTCAAGATGATGGTGATTTCGGGTTGTAACCCTTGGCACCACCATCAAGACCGCAACAAGATGAAGCGTGCGTTCCAGAAACTGGAGACCGTTGTGACTATCGATTTCAGCTGGACGGCAACTTGTCGCTTCTCTGACATCGTACTGCCAGCTTGTACTCAGTGGGAACGTAACGACATCGACTCTTACGGTTCATACTCGGGTAAAGGCCTGATTGCGATGCATCGTCTGGTTGACCCATTGTTCCAGTCACGTACTGACTTTGAAATTATGACTGAGCTGACTCGTCGCTTCGGCCGTGAAAAAGAGTACACCCGTGATATGGATGAGATGATGTGGGTTCGCTCACTGTATGACGAATGTAAGAAAGCCAACGAAGGTAAGTTTGAAATGCCAGAATTCGAAGAGTTCTGGGAGAAAGGCTTCCTTGATTTCGGTACAGGTACTCCTTGGGTTCGCCATGCCGATTTCCGTCAAGATCCTGAGATCAATGCACTGGGTACACCTTCTGGCTTTATCGAAATTACCTCACGTAAGATCGGTCGTTACGGTTATGAACACTGCCAAGAACACCCAATGTGGTTCGAGAAAACTGAACGTTCACACGGTGGTCCAGGCTCTGAGAAATATCCGTTCTGGTTGCAATCATGTCACCCGGATAAGCGTCTGCACTCACAAATGTGTGAAGCTGAAGCGTTCCGTGCCACTTACGCGGTACAAGGTCGTGAGCCTGTTTACATCAACCCAATTGATGCAAAAGCGAAAGGCATCAAAGATGGTGACTTGGTGCGCGTATTCAACGACCGTGGTCAGTTATTAGCGGGTGCAGTGCTGAGTGAAAGCTACCCACGCGGCGTGATTCGTATCGAAGAGGGTGCTTGGTATGGTCCTCTGAGCGAGAAAGTGGGTGCAATCTGTACTTACGGTGATCCAAACACACTAACACTGGATCTGGGTACTTCAGAGCTGGCGCAAGCGACTTCTGCAAACACCTGTATCGTGGATTTCGAGAAATTCCGTGGTGAAGTTCCACCTGTGACATCATTCGGTGGCCCGATCGAAGTGATCTAATCACTAAGAGATTTCTCATAACACAATTTGCGTGTTAACCCTCAAGCCAGCGCTCGTCGCTGGCTTTTTTCTTCTCTTTTTCTTGCGAATCCGATTAATCTGTCGCCAATCAAACAGGTGGACACTGTTGGATAACGCAAAACGTGAACCGACTAACGTAATGCGTAAGCGATTGGTCAGACACTCAGGGTAAAGAGGAGAGAGTCAATGAGTAGCCTAAGATTAGCCAACGGTCGAGAGATCCTCGTGCAGCAAACGGATATTGAGCTGGATATCGCAGGCAATGAGCTTTCCGCGCAGTATATCGGGTTGCACAATCGCCCTTTTGAGCGCCGTTATCCACTGTTCAGCACCTTACTGGATGTGGAGTCTGATGCGCGCTTGGTCGGTGATGGTTTTCAGATGCTGTCACAAGCATCTGGGACATTAAACCAAGTCCAAGAAGTTGGGCGTTGTCCGGATAACAACCTCAGCTACCGAATCTACCCGCATGATGCACCGAAGCGTTTTTACAACACTCTGATGATTGAGGCCGCTGGTCGCTATCTGCTGTTTGGTTTCACCTCTTGTCAGCGTTTTGCGGGCTTTTTTGAAGTGCACCGTCATCCCCAACATTGGGTCTTAAGTGCTTTTATTGATGGTGAGGAAACGCGTCCGCAAGACTGGGTCACCAATCAGTTGGAATCAGTGATTTGCTTAGAAGGCGAATCAATGTCGGAACTTTACCATGCGTATGCACAGGCGATTGCTCGTCATCATCCGCCAAGACCACACCTTAATGACCCCGCACCTATGGGTTGGTGTTCTTGGTATGCCTACTATGCAGAAGTCACCGAACAAGACATCAAAGATAACGTGGCGGTATTGGCAGAGCGTCACCCTGAGCTGGAATGGGTGCTATTGGATGACGGCTACCAAGCGTTTATGGGTGATTGGCTCACGCCATCACAAAAGTTTCCCTGTGGTATTCAGCAAGTGATTGCCGATATTCGTGCGCAAGGCAAAAAGCCAGCCATTTGGCTTGCACCTTTTATCGCTGAAGCGAATTCAGCGGTTTTTCGTCAGCATCCTGATTGGTTTGTGAAAAATGCCGCAGGTCAGCCGCTAAAAGCAGAAGAAATCACTTATGGGGGTTGGCGCCGTACGCCTTGGTACGTGTTGGATGGTTCACATCCTGATGTACAAGAGCACCTCACTCAAGTGGTCAAAACCCTGCGTGAGGAATGGGGTGTTGAGCTATTTAAGCTTGATGCGAACTATTGGGGAACCTTGCAAGGTCAGCGTTTTCAATCTGGCATTACGGGTGTAGAAGCGTATCGAATGGGCATGCAAGCGATAGCCGAAGGGGCAGGAGATGCTTGGCTACTGGGTTGTAATGCGCCTATGTGGCCATCACTTGGATTGGTCGACGCGATGCGGGTGTCTGACGATGTTGAGCGCAATGCTGATCGCTTTTGCCAAATTGCCCGTGAAACGTTAATGCGCAGTTGGCAGCACAGGCAACTGTGGCAAATTGACCCGGATTGCTTAACTCTCACTCCGTTACCAAACCAAAGTGCCGATCGTTCCAGTTATGAGTTTCATCGTAATTTGCTGTTAGCCAGTGGTGGCTTACTGCTGTCGGGTGACCCACTTCCGAAGCTGACACCGTTTGCGAAGCAGAGCCTTAAACGGTTACTCAAGCGTTTTCAATACAGCCAGAAGGCTGCCAAGATCACTTCATTGAGTATGCGCCATGCCTTCTTACCGCTGACCGATAAAAATGATCTGCATTGTCTGTTTAATTTTCAGGGCAAAGAGCAAGAGTTTACCTTGGTCGCTAATCATCCGGTGCAGTGGTATGACTATTGGAGTGGCGAGCAACTCAGCCCTGAACCTACCAAGCTGTTGATTGTTAATCTGGCGAAGGGGTTACAAAGCCGAGCAATTTTCACTGTGGGTTAGTGATCATGAAGCCAAACTAAAGATTGGATAAAACAGCAATTTTGCATACCCGAAGGGAGTGAATATCCATTTGGGTATGCAAAGGTTGCTTTTATATCCTTCCTACTTAAAGCTGCAACTCCAAGTCGTTTGGGTATCGTTGAGGTTAATAGCTGGTTTTGAGTTTTTGTTTGTCACTTTGCACATGACGGCACATTTTCCCAAATTGCTTCATTCTATTTCTTTGCTCAGCCAGTGTGGCGGAGTTATAAGCCTGCTCTCGCTGTAACTTAAAATAGTTTTGTAAGCGCCTTGCTTCCAAGGTGCCATTGTCGATCGCTTGTTGAACTGCACACCCCGGCTCTTGCTGGTGCTGGCAATCTTTAAAACGGCAATGCTGCGCTAAGCTTTCTATTTCTGAAAACGTCTCGCTAACCCCTTCGCCGCAGTCGGCAAGTTGGAGTTCACGCATTCCCGGTGTATCGATGATCAGCGCACCATCAGGGATCATGTGAACGGAGCGCGCTGTGGTCGTATGGCGGCCTTTGCTGTCATCTTCACGAATCCCACCTGTTTCTTGGGTTTCTGCACCAAGCAAGGTATTGGTCAGTGTAGATTTACCGACGCCGGAAGAACCAATAAACGCGACCGTTCTACCTTTAGCACACCAAGGCCGCAGTGCCTCTACGCTGGAAGGTTCGAGTGCATTCACTGCTTCCACCAATAACGTTGCACTGAGTTGTTGAACTTGCGCGATGTTTTGGTCAGCTTGTTCAGATAAATCAGCTTTGGTCAGTACCACCACAGGTTCGATTTGCGCTTCTTTGGCGATGCTGAGATAGCGCTCAATACGGCTGAGGTTAAAGTCATCATTGAGTGAGCAGACGATAAACAGTGTATCGACATTGGTGGCGATCAACTGCTCCGCCACTTTACTGCCAGCGGCCTTTCGAGTCAGTTCACTTTGGCGTTCAAGCAGGCGCTTAAACTGTTGTTTTTCATCCAGCAAAATCCAATCACCCACCGTCATTTTCGGTTGAGCATGATGAATAGCGAGATGAAAACGACCTTGTTCACTGCAAAGCTGATAACCACTGCGATGATGAGCGACGATTCGGCAGATTTGCGTATTCTCGTAATCTTCGAGTGTCAGTTGTTGTTGAAAAAATGGTTTCCAGCCAAGTTGCGTCAATGTGTAAGGCTGAGAAGAAGTCATTTTGTTGTTCATTGCGAATTTTCCCGGCGCGCGAAAGCACCCACTAAGTAATAGCTTCAGGGTTTAATTCGTTGATTAAATAGAATTACCCCGGTTTGACCGGGCAAATTGAGAAGGGAAGGGAAAAGTCGCGTATTGCGATAAAAGAATTGAAAACGGACTTTCCGTTAACCCAACCATGCCCTTTGAATTTGGTTAGTTACAATCATCAGAATTCCTCCAGTTAGTGATAGAAACTGCGTGAGTATACGTTGTATGCCCAAAAGAGCAAAGTCGGATGCTACTTTCGATAGCAAAGTCACATGAGATTAGAGGACTCTACGTCCTCTGATTCCTGTTTTTTACATCTCAAATAGCCAAAAGTAACCATATCCAACAATAGCGGCTGGAATAGAAGAGTACAGTGTTGCCATCAATGCGGCTTTTGGTGCTAAAGCAATGGCAGGGAAGAGGGCATCACCATCATTGGAAATGGCATTGGAGAGCTGTGCTGAGAAGGGTAACGCGCCAGAGAGATACAAACTGGTGACGAGAATTTGCGGCCCACAGCCAGGTAAAAGTCCAATCACAATACCGAATGCGGGTAGCCAAGCCCCCCCACTTGCCCCAATCGGCTCCAATCTCAAATCCGGTGAAGTGCAGCGTTAGTTCAAAGGCGAGAAACGCCATAATCACCCAAGCACTGACAAAGTTGGTATCTTGAGCGGCTTTCTGCATGGGGTGTGATGAGCGGATTTTATCGTCCTCACTCACGGTTGATTGGTAATCTTGGATCTCTTTGGTCAACGCCCACAGCAGCATGCTGCTTACGGCTAGCATGGCTCCAAGCCATTCAATGGTCATTGCTGGTAGATTTAACACCTGATTTAAGTCGATTTGCAGTGAGGATGCGGCCGCGACGACGGAAGCAGGCAATAACAGATATTTCCAAAACTGACCTTGCAGATTAATGGCTTTGGATGACATTTCATTTCTTTCTGAGCAACAAGAGGCGCGAAGTTGTATGCTGAGTTGAGTGATTGCTGGGCGCATAAAATCATCGCGATGCAGTGCATTAATCACCAAACCGGTAATACAACCTGTCACCACGCCAATTGCGATCACCTTCAGTCCAGTCACAGGCTGACTGGCCAGTAATAGAAAGGCAGCATCACCCATGGTTGCCGTTAATACTGCCACTAAAGCACCGAATCCGACTTTACCGCTGACAAACTGAGTGGTAACGACAATCGCGCCACCACAACCGGGGAGCGCCCCTAATAATGCCGCTATCCCAACCTGTAGGTTACGTGAGTTATGATAGGCACTGACTAAAGCATGTGTGCCGTCTAACCAACGAGAGACTGCGTGATAAATGGCTAATGTAAGAGCAACATAGGTAGAGACTGCCCAAAAGGAATCGGACAAGGTCTGTACGGTGACATGGCGAGTGTTATCACTCATCAGCAACATCAAGAGCGCAATAGGTAGAATCAGCCGCTTATATTTCAGGTTAAACTGCGACGCGATGACGCGATGTTTTTCTGATAAAGGCCATTTTATCGAGTTCATAGAAGTACCGAATGATTAAATGAGAACTATTATCGATAATATAGTTGAGATTGGTTCTCATCTGCAAGCGAGTTATTGGAAGAAAAAGGTTTTTTTGATTTAGCACCATGAAGAAAATATTAAATTGAGTAGAGTGCACCCTTTGTTTACGCCTTCGAAGCCAAACTGCATGAAATGACAGCAAAACACGCTGCCACCTCAAGTAGGAAAGGTAAAAATGTCAAAAGAGAAAAAATAGGTAATAGAATGATTTTAGTTGTTGGTCATAAAAACCCAGACAGTGACAGTATTTGTAGCGCTCTAGTCGCCGCTGAACTTTTAAAAGCGCGTGGTCTGGAAGCAAAAGCAGTACGCCAAGGCGAGATTAATCGTGAAACTCAACACATTCTGAATGTTGCAGGTGTTGAGCAACCTGAATTACGTACCAGCGTTGCAGGCGAGCAAGTGTGGTTAGTGGATTACACCGATTTAGCGCAAGCACCGGATGACCTAAACCAAGCTGAGATCCTCGGTATTGTCGATCACCACCGTTTAGGTGATGTGATGACGGTGAATCCACTGGAAGCGTGGATTTGGCCTGTGGGTTGTACCAGCACGATTCTGTTCAATCTCTTTAAGATGGAAAACGCAGAAATCACTCGCCCACTAGCGCTACTGATGATTTCAGCCATTCTGTCTGACACCGTTGGCTTTGCATCACCAACTTGTACTCAAAAAGACAGAGACGCCGTTGCTGAGCTAGCAGTATTGGCGGGTATCACCGATCTTGAAGGCTTTATCAAAGCGCTGTTGATTGCGAAAACCGACATTGAAGGTTTAAGCGCAGCACAACTGGTTGAAAAAGATCTGAAAGCTTACCCATTCAATGGTCGTGATTTGGTAGTCGGTCAGGTTGAACTTGCCACATTAGAGCAAGTTGCGGATATGATTGATGCTCTCGAAGCTGATCTGCAACGTCGTTGTGATGAAGAGTCACTCGCGTTAGCGGCGCTGATGCTGACTGACATCACCACAGCACAAACTCGTCTGCTGTTTAAAGGTGAATGGTCAGAAAAACTGGCTAAGCATGAAAAAGACGGCGTACTGATGATGGAAAATACCCTCAGCCGTAAGAAACAAGGTTGGCCTTGGCTGCAAACGGAACTGGCTTGATCGCCACTTCGCGGTTAACATTCTCCTTAAGCAACGCTCACGTCAGTATGCCGTGGGCGTTTTTTATCTCTGGTTGTAGGTATTGTCCTGCAATTCCATCGCTCAAAAAGAGCCGCTAATTCCTATGGGGAAAGAAAATGTCCAATCCATTAACTGCAGAGCAAATGGCGCTCATCAACCAATATGACCAAGAGCAACGATTCAACTACTGCTTGAAAGAGATTGTAGCCAATCAGCAAGTGTGGATTTTAAAAGACGAACACGGCTGCGTAATGCTCAATACCGAAGAAGAAGATTGTGTACCTGTGTGGCCA